>NZ_JAMBLS010000031.1 GCF_023336905.1 Bacteroides sp. ET71 | reverse complement strand
TAATTTATACACTCATTTCTGGAGGCAGAAAGGCAAAAAACGAATCCCGGCAGGTGTTCTGGCCTATGCTGTCCGAAAAAAAACAAGGTAATTTGTCCGGCTGCACATGCTTCCTTTCCGCCGATAGTACTATCTTTGCATCGTTTTATAAATCAAAAGGAAGCAGATTATGGAAAACAAGGACAAAGAGACAGCCCGACGCGAAAGGGAAATTTACAAAGTGACCATCGTGGGCAGTGTGGTGAACTTCCTGCTGCTGCTCTTCAAGTTTTTTGCGGGCATCGTGGGTCACAGTGCTGCCATGCTGGCCGATGCCGTACATTCTTTGTCGGACTTTGTGACAGACATCATCGTATTGGTTTTCGTGCGTCTTTCGTCGAAACCCGAAGATGCCGACCACGATTATGGGCACGGCAAATACGAGACCCTGGCCACGGCCATCATCGGCCTTTGCCTGTTCGTCGTGGGACTGGGCATCTTGTGGAACGGGGGCCAATCTATTTGGCATGTCCTCCGTGGCGGTATCTTGCCCCGGCCGGGAATACTGGCGCTGGTGGCTGCCATTGTCTCCATTGTTTCTAAAGAAGTGCTCTACCAATACACCGTCTTCAAAGGCCGTAAACTCGATTCACAAGCCGTGGTGGCCAATGCCTGGCACCACCGCAGTGACGCCTTTTCGTCCATCGGTACCCTGGTCGGCATTGGCGGTGCCATCCTGTTGGGCGATGCCTGGTGCGTGCTCGACCCCATTGCCGCCGTCGTGGTCAGCTTCTTCATCCTCAAAGTGTCTGTCAAGCTGCTGGTGCCTTCCATGAACGAACTGCTGGAAAAATCCTTGCCTGCCGAGGTGGAGAATAAAATCTATGAAATTGTCCTGTCCTATCCCGGCGTCACTTCGCCGCACCACTTGCGCACCCGCCGCATCGGCACCCGCTATTCCATCGACCTGCATGTGCGCATGGATGGTCATCTGTCTTTGGAAGAGGCCCATCATTGCACCACCATCATCGAGCAACGGCTGCGGCAGGAGTTCGGGCAGGGCACTTACATCAGTATTCATGTGGAACCTATTAAATGAAGAATGAAGAATGAAGAATGAAAAATCGGGCAGCATCCTCATCACCGGCGCCAGCGGATTTATCGGCAGCTTTCTGGTAGAAGAAGCCCTTCGCCGGGGTTTCGACACGTGGGCGGGCATCCGTGCCACGAGCAGCAGGGCCTATCTGCAAGACCCGCGCATCCGTTTCCTGGAACTGGACTTCGCGCATCCCGACGCCTTACGCCGTCAGTTGTCCCGTCACGGCCGTTTCGACTACATCGTGCACTGCGCGGGTGTCACCAAGTGCATCGACCCGGCGGACTTCGACCGTGTGAACCATGTGCAGACCTGCGATTTTGTCGATGCCTTGCGCGAGCTGGAGTTGGTGCCCCGGCAGTTCATCTTCATCAGCACGCTCAGTGTCTTCGGTCCCGTGCACGAACGTACTTACCAACCCATTGTGGAAACCGACACGCCCTGCCCCAACACGGCCTACGGGCGCAGCAAGCTGAAGACGGAGCAATATTTGCAGAGCCTCCAGGGCTTCCCTTACGTCATTTTCCGCCCCACCGGGGTCTACGGGCCCCGCGAGCGTGATTACTACGTCATGGCGCAGAGCATTGCCCGGCATGTGGACGTGGCCGCCGGCTTCCGCCGCCAGGACCTGACCTTTGTCTATGTGGCCGATGTGGTGCAAGCCGTCTTTCGTGCCATCGACCGGGGGGTGACCGGACGTGCCTATTTCCTGTCCGACGGACAGGTGTATGCCAGCCGCACTTTTTCCGACCTTATCATCCGCGAATTGGGCCGACCGTGGGTTATTCGCCTGAAATTTCCTTTGTTTGCGTTAAAAACCGTATCTTTGTGCGCGGAATGGTGGGCGAAACGCCGGGGAAAGACCAGTACGCTCAACCGAGACAAGTATAACATTATGAAACAGCGCAACTGGCGGTGCGACATCACCCCTGCGGTCGAAGAGTTGGGATATGCTCCCGCTTACGACTTGGACAAGGGTGTCCGCCTGACCATTGCGTGGTACAAGGAGAACCGATGGCTTTAGACATATTCAAGCGAGTGGAAACCTACAAGGGGCTGTTCGCAATAGAAAAGATTTCACTGATATACAATCTGCTGACTTCCGTTCTGGTCGTAATCCTTTACGACCTGATGGACCATCCCGCCCAGATGTTGTGGGACCGTGCGCTCATAGCCTTTGTCACCTTCCTGCTGATGTATCTCTATCGGCTGGCGCCCTGCAAGTTCAGTGCCTTCGTGCGGGTGGTGATACAGATGTCGCTGCTTTCCTATTGGTATCCGGATACCTTCGAGTTCAACCGCTTGTTTCTGAACCTCGACCATGTGTTTGCTTCGGCCGAGCAAAGTTTGTTTGGCGGCCAGCCCTCCATCTGGTTCAGCCGTTGTCTGCCTCAGATGTGGGTCAGCGAGCCTCTCAACCTGGGCTATTTCTTCTATTACCCCATGATGCTCATCATTATCTTGTGGTACTTCATCCATCGCTACGACCTGCTGGAGAAAGTGTCTTTCGTCATCATCACTTCGTTTTTCATCTACTACCTTATCTATATTTTCGTCCCGGTGGCCGGCCCTCAGTTCTATTTCCCTGCCATCGGCTTCGACCAGGTGGCGCAAGGCCACTTTCCGCCCATCGGCGATTATTTTAACTACCACCAGGAACTTCTTCCCAGTCCGGGCTACGAGCACGGCTTCTTCTACAGCCTGGTGGAAAGCTCGCAGCAGGTAGGCGAACGTCCCACGGCCGCCTTCCCCAGTTCGCACGTGGGTGTGTCGACCATCCTGATGATTATGGCCTGGCGGGGCAGCAAGCGGCTGTTCGGCTGGCTCTTGCCCTTCTACTTGTTGCTTTGCGCAGCCACGGTCTACATCCAGGCGCACTATCTCATCGATTCCATAGCCGGCTTTTTCTCTGCATTCTTGCTCTATTGGGTTGCGACGTGGATGTTCAAGAAATGGTTTACGCAGCCATTGTTTTCGCCGTTGAAACCCGGGTTGCGTGTGGATGCCTGATGGCGGGGCGGAAGCGTGCCTCCTTCTTTCAGTAAAAAAACGTGATTCATCTTCGTTCCATCTTCGTTCCTGCATCGTATTTTGTTCGTTTCTATGCACTCGAACTTGGAACGACTTTGGTAGGACTTTGGTCAGAACCGGGTGGAGCAGGGCTGAATGTCGGGAGGGCAAATCGGAAATTTTGACAATAATCTGTTTCCTTCGGGAAGTTTTTCCGACAGGCTCTTAATATATGGAAATATGCATGGTGCTTCAATGGCTGTTCACTCTTACTACCCTGAAACCGACATTGGCATAGCCTTGTGCACCATCCCTCACGACATCCGATTTCTCGCTGCGGCAATCGTCACGGTCGGAATCCCAATTGCCACCTTTGATGATAAGTAACTAATCAAAATGATCTTATAGCACGCAGATGCCACAGATGGGACTGATTTTCACAGATTATTTTTTCATATCATCTGTGTGCCATGGTATAAGTTAATTCTGTGCACTTACTTAAGTGAATAGTTTTTATCGGTTTACTCTCCTGTCGCGTTTGGACAGGCGGTTCATCATCTGCCGTTCCAATTCATAGACACGCCGGATTTGTTTTTGCGTCAGGAACTCGCTGTAGACGACGTAGTACTTTTGCCGTAAGTCCAGTATCTTCTGGCTGTGGGCGAAACGGGCTTTCAATGCCTGTTCCGTTTCTTCATCGGTCATTTGGTCGTTGGGGTGCTTCGGGCGTGGACCGAGCGCCCAAATGTCCCGTTGAAACTGGCAGAAGGTGTCAATAAATCGTTGGCTTGTCGCATCGTCCATCGCCATTTTCTTGGCGATATGCTTGGCCTGCACCTCGGCCAACTGCTCGCGGGTGAGGCGTTGCTTGCCTGTTTGCGCTGAAACTGTGCCGCAGAAGGTTGTCAAAGCGACAACCCCAAACAAGATTCTGATAATACCTTTCATCGTTACTCTTTTTATTCGTTCATAAATATATCTTCTTGATAAACAGCAAGCAGGTAAGCTTGGTCTTCTTGGCTCAGGTTGGCAAATGCCCGCTCCACATGGGAGAAGCTATCGGTTTCCTCCTTGGGGGAGAAAGGATGGAACACAAGCAGCAAGGCGATGCTTGCGGCTATCTCGTCATACCCCAGTTCATCGTAGTAGCGCAGGTTGAAAGCCAGTTGTTGCTTGGTGGGCAACGACAGGATGGCCTTTTGCAGTTTCACTGCTTCCAAATCGCTGTAATCCACATATTCGTCAGCCATCAGAGCGTTTGCTCCTGCCTCCGGGTCATCCAAGGAAAGCCGCTCGTCCTTCCTGCGTTCCCATATGCGCAGAGCCTCGTGGGTGGCAATCCGGTAAATCCATGCACTCAATGAACATTCGCCTTTGAAGTGACGGAAAGAACGGAATATGCGGACAAACGTCTCTTGGGCGGCATCCTGCGCATCGTCATTATTCCTTCATAATCCTAATTTCTTATGTTCTACTTTTTTAATATATACACTTTCTTTTTCCCTCGTATTACGGCTTCGATGGGTCTGTCCTTATCGGCTGCAAAAGCGTCAAGTTCAGCCTTGGCCGCCGCTTTCGACAATTCCGTTATCTTCGCATATCTCTTTACCGTAAGATAATCGTGGTCTTTCAGATAAGCTATGGCCATTCTGAAACGCTCCTTTTGGGTAAAACGGTTGCCGACATGGACGGTTACATCCGGTCGGGTGACTACGGTTACTACCCGGTAAGGCCGGGAGTGCCAACGCCAACGCTGTGCATTGGCAGTTCCGCATGAAAGGAGAATGACTATCGCCATCATCGCTATTTTCAGTTTCCCTGTTGGTCTCATAATCTTCAAATGTTTATGTTATACCTTTCTTACGTTCCTGTTCGTGAGCTCGTTTGAACGGATGTTCTACATAAAAGACCCGACAAAGGAATGAAAGTAAAATCAGGGATACAATTTTTTGCGGAAAGTTTTGCTGATTATAAATAACGGTATGGTTGCAAGCGGTTTGAGTCTGCCCAACACACAAACTTGCTATCCTCCTGCTCAACTTCCCTGATTTTTCCCTAACTGCTTAAATATCAATTTCTATTGCGTTAATCTGCTGTTTTTCTTGGATTTTTCCCGGATTAATATGTATATTTGAGGTGGAAAAACAGAGCCGATGTTGCAGGCGGATATAACGAATAGGTTTTTTTCCCTATGAAGATAAATAGTTTGAAGGATTTTCGTACATTTATTATTATAAGATGCGTATGCCTGATGGCTTTTCTGGTGGCGACGGTGGATGTCGCCGCGAAGGGCTCTTATCAGTATTATTTTGAGTCGTTGGATATGCAGGACGGGCTGTCGCAGAATTCCGTCAGTTGTATTCTGCAAGACAGTCACGGCTTCATGTGGTTTGCCACGCGGAACGGGCTGAACCGTTATGACAGCCAGGAGTTCCGTGTGTTCAATACGGAAAACTCATCTTTGGGCAATAACTTCATCACTTATCTTTTCGAAGCCGCCGATGGCGAGCTGTGGGTGGGCACCGATGCGGGAGTTTATATTTATTCGCCCCGGCAGGACGCTTTCACTTTTTTTGATGTGGTGGCTGATTCGGGCGAGCGCCTGGAGCATACGGTGACGCGCATCCGCGAGGATGGGTCGGGAAACATCTGGATTTCGGTCGATTTCCAGGGATTCTTCCGTTACGAGCCTGCCACGGGGCGGCTGGTCCGCTGCATGGCCACGGGGATAGAAGAGGGGCAGTTGGCCAATGTGTCCGATTTTTGGTTTGAGAACGATACCTGCTGGGTGGGACTGTATGGCGATAACTTGTATTACACGACAGACGGGGCCGGCTCGCTGCTTCCTTTCAAGGACAAGTCGGGGCGGGAAGTCTTTCGGGGCGAAAACATCCAGGCCACTCTGGCAAGCAAGGATGGCAGCCGGTTCATCGGTTCCTCCAAAGGGTTGAGGCAGGTGAACGGGCCGGGTGGAGAGGCCAGGATGCTGCTGGAGGGTTATGTGCGGGCTTTGTGTTATTATTCCGACGATGAATTGTGGGTGGGCACGGAAGACGGGATTTATATCTACCGGCTCAGCACGGGCAGTTTCATCCATCTGACGGCTCCGTTGGTGCCTGCCCCTTATGTGTTGTCAGACAGTGCCATCTATGCCATTTACCGCGATGCGGAAAATGGGATGTGGATAGGCTCTTATTTTGGCGGGGTGAATTATTATCCCTATCCTTATGCGCGTTTTGAGAAGTACATCCCCAATGCGGTGCAGTTGTTCGGGAAGCGGATACGCGAGTTTTGCGGGGCTGCCGATGGCACCCTGTGGTTTGGCACCGAAGACCTCGGCTTGTATAATTTCAATCCCCGGACCAAGGAGATACGTCCTTGTCGTTTTCTGAGCCAGTCAGCCAACGTGCATGGCTTGTGTGCGGACGGCGACTATCTGTGGGTCGGCGTCTATTCCGGCGGATTGCACCGCATCCATCTGCCCAGCGGGCGGGTGAAGGTGTACCGGAAGGGTGATTCGCCCCGCTCGTTGGATTCGAACGATGTGGTGTCTTTGTACAAGGACAGCCGGGGCGTGCTGTGGATAGGCACTGCGCACGGCGTGTTGCGCTACAACCGTGATACGGACGATTTTACCCGCATCTCTCATTTGAACAACATCAATGTGCTTTGTTTCCACGAAGACCAGGAGGGGCTGTTGTGGGTTTCTACGTTTGCCAACGGGGTGTTCTGCCATGACCCCCGGACAGAGACGTGGAAGCAATATACTTATCAGGAAGGGGTGGAAGGTTCGTTGCCGTGCGACAAGGTGACCAGTATCCACGAAGATGATTGCGGCAGGTTGTGGTTCACGACGCAAGGCGGGGGAATCTGCCGTTACGACAGGCAGAAAGACGGCTTCGTTGTCTACGATGTGGAGCAGGGGATGCCCAGCAATGATGCCTTTCGCATGGAGGAAGACCGTGCGGGCAATCTGTGGGTATCGACCGGAAAAGGCTTGCTTTGCTTCAATCCCGATACGGGTTACCGGAAGGTCTATACCGAGTCCGACGGTTTGATAGACAACAGCTTCAACTATCAATCCGGTTACAGGGATGCCGATGGGAACTTGTATTTCGGCACACTCAATGGCTTTATCCTGTTCAATCCTGCCACGTTCAGCGAAAGCAGCTACGTGCCTCCCATTGTCTTTACTGCTCTTCAGATGTTTGACAAAGAAGTGCCTGTCGGTTCGCCCGGTTCGTCTCTGACAGAAAACATCCTGTTTGCGCGCCGGCTGACGTTGCCTTCGGACATGGGCTTTTTTTCGTTGCACGTGGCGGCTCTGTCCTACCATTCTTCCAGCCGCTACCATTTGCAGTATCAGTTGGAGGGGCTTAGCGATGAGTGGTACGGGATAGACAACCGGTCCAATGCCATCACTTTTGCGCATTTGCCTTTCGGTGATTATAAGTTGCGGATTCGTTTTGCGGACAAGACTGTCTCAGAGACGGCCGAGAGGGTGTTGGATATCCGTATTTTGCCTCCTTTTTATTTGTCGTCCTGGGCCTTTGTGCTTTATGCCTTCCTGTTTCTGTTGTCCCTCACGTGTCTTGTCCTTTATTTGCGGAAGCGCTATCGGGAACGGCAGTTGCTTCTGATTCGGGAGACCGAACAGCGTAAGGAGAAGGAACTGTATGACATAAAGATAGATTTCTTTACGAACGTGACGCATGAAATCCGTACCCCTCTGACGCTGATTCGCGGACCGCTGGAGCGGGTGTTGCAAGATAAGGACCAGTTGCCCGGACGGGTGCGCGACAACTTGCAGATGATGGCGCTGAATGTTGACAGATTGCTGAGTCTGGTGAATCAGTTGCTGGATTTCCGCAAGGTGGAGCAGCCTGGGTTTGTGCTGAATTTGTCGCCTTGCGCGGTAACGGAGCTGTTGAAGGGGATGGTGCAGCGTTTCAGTGCGTTGGCTGATTACCGTAATTTGCAATTCACGCTGCATGCCGACGAAGATATACATACGCTGACAGACAGTGAGGCTTTGCAGAAGATTTTCAGCAATTTGCTGAACAATGCCTTGAAATATTCCGAGCATTTTGTGAACGTCCGCTTGTGGCAGGAACAGGATGTGTTCAGGTTGTCCGTCTGCAACGACGGGCAAATCATTCCTCCGGAGGTTCGTGAGGAGATATTCAAGCCTTTCGTGCAATACCGTAAGGGTATCCGCCGTTACATTTCGGGGACAGGCATCGGGCTGCCGCTGGCTTGTGCGCTGGCGGCACAGTTGGGCGGGCGCATCTATATGGATGAAGACAAAACGGTGAATTGTTTCATACTCGAAATACCCATCCGTTCGGTACCGGCTTCGTCGGCAGAAGTATCTGTGAAGGGAGAGGAGGGGTTGGAGCAACTTCTTCCCCGACAGGTCGGGGCTGTGCCTTCGGAGGAGGGAAAGCCTGTGAAGACTGATTATACGTTGTTGCTGGTGGAAGACAACGAAGACATGATGGCTTTCATTGCCGGGCTGTTGCGTCCTCTTTACCGGTTGTTGACGGCTTCCAACGGCGAGGAGGCTTTGGAGCATCTGAAGGCGCATCCTGTCCATCTGATTGTGTCGGACATCATGATGCCCGTGATGGACGGTATGGAGCTGTGCCGGCGGGTGAAGGATGGAGCGGAGTATTGCCACATTCCTTTCATTTTGCTGACGGCCAAGTCAACCTTGCAGTCTAAAATAGAGGGTATTCGTTATGGCGCCGATGCGTATATCGAGAAGCCTTTTTCGGTTGATTTGTTGCTCAGTACTATTTCTTCGTTGCTGAAGACCCGCGAACAGTTGCGGAAAATCTTTTCAGCTTCGCCCTTCTTGCCAGTTTCTTCCATTGGTGTCACTGAAACGGACAAGCATTTCCTGCAGAAGCTGGCCGCAGTGACCGAGGAAAATATGGGTGATGTGGATTTCAACATCGATGCTTTGGCAAGCGATATGCACATGAGCCGTTCCAGCTTGAACCGCAAGCTCAGGGGAGTGCTGGACATGACGCCTAACGATTACATCCGGCAGGAACGTCTGCGCAAAGCTTACCGGTTGCTGAAGGAGGGATACCGCAGCAACGAGGCCTGTCTGATGGTGGGCTTCAATACGCCTTCGTATTTTGCGCGTTGCTTCCAGCAGCAATTCGGCATTTCGCCCAAGGATTTGCAGAAGAATGACGAGGCTTGCTCCTGAAAAAAGCGTGTTTTCCCCCGCTTTGACCCGATATTTGCATATTTTGACCCGATTTTTAAGCATTGGTTAGTTTTTTATGGGGACTTTTGCAACAAGCAATCCGGCCAGTGAGATTCGCCGCGCGGCGACTTCTCGTCCGGCCGGGAGTTGTGCACATTGTTTAACCATAATACCATACTCGAAACATGAGAATGAAAGCTAACTTTTGCAGATGTTTGTTGCTCATGTCCCTGTTGCCCGTCCCGCTGGCGGGCGTCCATGCAGAAGGGCGACAAACGGCAGAGTCTCTTCCACCGGAGGGTGAAAGGAGTGTTGTAACCAGTGCTACGGCCGTGGATGCCGGCGTTGACCAGGCGAAACGTACGTTGGAAGGCACAGTAGTGGATGCCAACGACGGCAGCCCCCTGATTGGGGCCAGCGTCTTGGTGAAAGGAACGAAGACGGGTGTTATCACTGACATGGACGGGCACTTCACCTTGTCGGTCTCCGGCAAATCTTTCACAATCGAGGTCAGCTACGTAGGCTATAAGACGCAGGAGGTGTATGTGACGGACCAAGCGTTTGTGAACGTGCAGTTGGCGCCGGACGACGAAATGCTGAGCGAGGTCGTCGTGGTGGGCGCCGGTACGCAGAAGAAGATTTCGGTGACGGGCGCCATTACGTCGGTGAAGGGAACCACGCTGCGCGTGCCCAGTTCTTCGCTGACAAACAATTTGGCGGGCCAGTTGTCCGGCGTGATTGCCATGACCAACAGTGGCGAGCCGGGCTCGTCGGGCGAGTTCTACATCCGTGGTATCAATACTTTCGGCGGACGTGCCACCCCGCTTATCCTGCTGGACGGTGTGGAAATAAGTACCGACGACCTGAACAACATTCCGGCCGAGACCATTGAGAGCTTCTCTATCTTGAAGGATGCGTCGGCAACGGCCATCTATGGCGCCCGGGGCGCCAACGGCGTGATGCTGGTGACGACCAAGACGGGTACGGAAAACTCGAAAGCACGCGTGAACGTTACTTACGAACATTCGTTCATGAAGCCGACGAACGTGGTGGAATATGCCGACGGCGTGACCTATATGCAGTTGTACAACGAGGCGCTGTTGGGCCGGACTCCTTCCGCCATGCCTGCCTACTCGCAGGAGCAGATAGAATATACGGCCAGCGGCATCAACCCGTATGTGTTTCCCAACGTGGATTGGTATGACACCATGTTCAAGGACATGACGCAGAGCCAGCGCGCCAATATCAACGTGTCGGGCGGCGGTTCGCGCGTGACTTACTACATGAGCCTTCAGGCCAATCATGACAGCGGTATGCTGAACGTCCTGGATAATTATTCGATGAACAGCAATTACAACCGCTGGATGTACACGTTCCAGAACAACATCGACTATAAGGTGACTTCCAGCACGAAGCTGGGGTTGCGCATGAACGCCCAGATTATCAATTCCAAATCGCCCAACACGGCATCGGCCGATTTGTTCAAGAGCGTTTACCTGAACAACCCCGTGCAGTTCCCCGTGATGTATCCGGCAGCCGAAGGCGTGGAGCACATCCGCTTTGGCAGCGGCTTCTTGCAGGGGCGCGACATCTTCCCCAATCCCTATGCGGCCATGATGAACACGTTTAAGGAAGACAACAGCAACAAGCTGAATGTGTCGTTGAACCTGGACCAGAAGCTGGATTTCATCACCAAGGGCTTGTCGCTGACGGCATTGGTCAACTTCAACAACTATTCGCAGAGTTACTACGACCGCTCTATCAATCCGTTCTATTACATGCTGGTGGACGGCAGTTGGGATCCTTCGAACCCGGAATACTACGAGGTGCAGAACATCCGGGAGGGCGAGGAATATATCAATCAGAGCGGCATCAACCGCTGGAGCGACCAGACGTTCTATTTCGACGCCCGCCTGAACTACGCCAACTCCTTCGGCAAGCACAACGTGACGGGTATGTTGATGTACATGATGCGCGAATATCGTACCGACGTGCTGCCCAACCGCAACCAGGGCTTGTCCGGCCGCTTCACGTATGACTACGACCACAAGTACCTGCTGGAGTTCAACTTCGGTTACAACGGCACGGAACGCCTCCAGAAGGGCGACCGCTTCGAGTTCTTCCCGGCCGTTTCGTTGGGCTGGGTGGTCAGCAGCGAAGATTTCTGGGAGCCGATACGTCCGTATGTGAACAACTTCAAGCTGCGCGCTTCTTACGGTCTGGTAGGTAGCGACGAGACCGGTTCGTCGGCCGGCGCGCCCCACTTCCTCTATTTGTGGGACATTGCCCTGAACGGCAGTTACGGCTTTACTTCCGGTATCAACGGCGCCACGCAGCAGTATTACCAGGGTTTGCGTATCAAGCAATTCCCCGTGGAAGATGCTCACTGGGAACGCTCCAAGCAGTTTGACTTCGGTATCGACGCCCGCTTCTTCGACCAGGTGGACGTGACGTTCGACTACTTTAAGTACAAACGCGACCGCATCTTGCTGCACCGTGCTTCTTTCCCCAAGATTCTGGGTTACGAGGTGGCCGTTCCTTGGGCCAACATGGGCAAGGTGGACAGCCAGGGCGTCGAGCTGAGCGTCAACTGGCGCAAGCAGCTTACCAAGGATTTGAGCGTGGACCTGCGTGCGAACTATACTTATACGAAAAACAAGTATGTCTCCTTGGACGAGCCGAATTATCCTTACGTGTGGCAGACGCAAACCGGCAAGCCGT
The DNA here is from genome assembly GCF_023336905.1 of Bacteroides sp. ET71. Taxonomy (GTDB): domain Bacteria; phylum Bacteroidota; class Bacteroidia; order Bacteroidales; family Bacteroidaceae; genus Bacteroides. The sequence goes on along the minus strand of NZ_JAMBLS010000031.1, from coordinate 19,031 downwards.
TGGACTGTATGCGTGGTTTCATTGCCGAAGGGCTGTTTGAGGACCAGGCGGACATCGATTCGCACGCCGTGCAGGATTTGGGTAGCGAGGTGATGCCGGGCGATATCAAGTATCGCGACGTGAACGGCGACGGACGCATCACGGAAGAGGACAAGGTGGTCATCTCGCCCTACGGCAACACGCCCCGCATCCAGTACGGTCTGGGCCTGAGCGTGGTGTGGAAGAACTTCGACTTCAACGTATTCTTCAACGGCTCGGCCAAGCGGCGCATCATGCTGATGGACGGCAGCGAGAAGATTTATCCCTTCGTGCAGACCTCCGGGCACGGACGCCTGAACCTGATGCAATGGATTGCCGACAGCCACTGGACGGAGGGCGGCGACAACAGCAACGTGGCCTATCCGCGCATGGGTATCTCGCAGGCCGAGATTCAGAACAATATCCAGCCCAGCACGTGGTGGATGCGCAAGGCCGACTTTATCCGCTTCAAGACATTGGAAATCGGTTACCGCTTCCCCTACTGCCGCGTGTACTTCAGCGGGGACAACCTGGCCGTATGGTCGCCCTTCAAACTGTGGGATCCGGAGTTGGACTACAACAGTTATCCGCTGAGCCGCACGTTCAACATCGGCGTGCAGGTGAACTTCTGATGACCGGGGAACCGGTGCCGGCAGCGCGGCTGCTTCCGCCGTCCCGGCTACGGGGCGCGGCTTTGGCGGACACGAGGCGCATCCGTTGCGGACAAGAGCCGAAGGGACGTCCGCAGCAGGCTCCGGGACCGGAAGAAATGGAAAGAAAAAGAGATAGAACAGACTGATTTTTTTATAAATAGATTAGAACTATGTATCACAATATGAAATCGAAATTTTATACGCTTGCCGCTTCGTTCGCGTTGATGGCAGGAGTAGTGTCTTGCGATTACCTCGACGTGGCTCCGCCCGAGACGGTGGACCGCGACGACATCCTGAAGACGCAGGTGGACGCCTTGGAATATCTGTACGGTTGCTACGGACCCATACAGAGCGCCGACTTGATAAGGAACTTCCGCCCGTACAACCTGCGCCAGGGCAGCGACGAGTGGGTGGCCCTCTCGCCGCAGAATTGCGACGCGCAGCGTTACCAGTGGAACCAGCCGACGGGCATGAACACGTATTACGGGGCGTTCCAAGAATATTACAACTCCATCGGCTACTGCAACATGTTCATCCGCGACATCAACGAGAAAGAGGTGCCGGGATTGAGCCCGGAGACCAAGGCGCAATACATTGCCGAGGCGCAGTTCCTGAAGGCCTACCTGCATTGCGAGGCGATGATATATTATGGCCCCATTCCCATCACGGACGAGGTGATTCCCACGAACGTGGCGCCGGCCGACATGCCGGGACGCTCGCACTTCGACTATTGCGCGGACTACGTGGCCAATCTGTGCGACGAGGCCTATCAAAACCTGCCTGCGGTACATTCCACCCAGCAGTATTACGGCCGCGCCACGAAGGCTGCCGCCAAGTTCCTGAAGGCCCGCGTGCGCTGGCTGGCCGCTTCGCCCCTGTTCAACGGCGAGTTCCCCTTCCCCGACTGGGAGAACGAGGACTACGAGACGCCGGGCTATGGCAAGGAACTGATTAGCCGCACCTACGATGCTCAGAAATGGGAAGTGGCCCGCCAGGCTTGCTTGGAAGCCATCCAGGAGGCCGAGGCTGCCGGACATGCCTTGTTCGACGTGGACGGTTCGGAGGCGCGCCGCGAGGCCAACGGCATTCCCCTGCCGCAGATACCGGGCGTGGATACCACGACACCGGAAGGCGAGGAGTTTGCGAAGCGGGTGATGCTGATGCGCTACGTGGTGACCACCGGCCCCGACCAGGGCAACAACGAGGCCATTTGGGGCATGTTGAACATCGCTCCCGACGTGGATTATTCCAGTATGCCCCACTATGTCATTACTGACCAGAACGGCGTGTTGCGCGGCGGCTGGGGATGGATCAGCCCGACGCTCCATGCGGTGGAGAGCTTCTATACGGAAAACGGGAAGCAGCCGGCCGACGATGCGGACTTTACGCCCGAATCGCAGTGGTTCCAGTCGTCCGGCATCAAGCTCCGCGACGACGACGGGCGCGACACGCCCGAGGTGATCAACCTGTGCGTCAACCGCGAACCCCGCTTCTATGCGTGGATTGGCTTCGACGGGGGCGAGTATTCGCCGGTCATGAAGAACGGCAAGAACCTGATCCTGCGTATGCGCGAATCCGGAGAGAACGGGTATAATCCGAACTTCGGCGCCAACAACCAGTCGCAGACGGGCTTCTACAACATCAAGATGGTGCACCCCAACGTCCGCTTTACCGGCATCGACGAGGGCAATAACACGAGCGAAGGCTACAACCACACGTGGGCTCTGTTCCGCCTGGCCGACCTTTACCTGATGCTGGCGGAGTGCGACGCCCGCCTGAACCAACACTTGGACGAGGGCGTGAGCTACCTGAACCGGGTGCGCGAGCGTGCAGGCGTGCCGGCCGTCAGCGTGGACGAAGTGAGCGGCGACGGGCAGTTGCTGGAAGTGGTGCTGGACGAATGGTCCAACGAGTTCTACTTCGAAGTACATCGTCAGTTGGAAATCCGCCGCAACGTGTGGGGAGACCAGACCATGATGAAGAACCATTACCGGGGCCTGAACTCCATGCAGAGCAATCCTTCGTTCGAATCGTTCAACACGCCGGTCGTTGTCGACCAGACCTTCTCCTGGGACGACCGCATGTATCTCTATCCCATTCACAACGAAGAAATCTATTCCGACCCGAACTTGGTGCAGGCGCCGGGTTATTGAGGAACGAACGTATAACATAATAAAAGAACGACCATGAAGAAATTAGTTTATACCGCACTGTTCTCTTTGTCGCTGGCCCCGCTGTTGTCGGGCTGCGCCGAAGACGACATACAGGATATGTTTCCCGCCGAATATCACAAGATTCTCTATATCTTGGAGAGCGGCGAGCAGAATGTCACGCTCTATAATACAGGCGAGCCGGCCGATTACACTTTCTCGGTGTGCAAGGCTGGCAGCGACCCTTCGCTGGGCGCCGAGGTGAGCATCGAAACCATCTCGCAGGCTGAAGTGGACGAGATGTACAGTCTTAACGAGGGAATCCCTTACCGGATTATCCCTTCGGACTGCTACTCCATCGACCAGCTGGAACTGGCTTTCGGCGGCTCGGAAACGAGCAAGCAGGTGACGGTTTCGGTGGACGCCGCCTTAGTGAAAGAGGCGATGGAGGCCGAGACGGAAGACACGCGCTGGCTCCTGCCGCTGCGTGCTGTGAGCGAGAACGATTCCGTCAACAGCGAGAAAGATTCGTATATCATGCTTTTCGACGGCGTGGTGACGCCGCCTGTGGGATTCCGCACGGCGGGCGTGCAAGTCTATAACCATGACTTCACGAGCGGGGCATTCAGCGCTTCTAATGCCTTCGGCCTGCTGACCGTGCAGAACTCTTGGGAAGTGTCGGCCGCCGTCACCTTGGATAAAGATTACGTAGCAGCATACAATGAAGAACACAACACAAATTATCAGATACCTGCGGAGGGAACGTACAGCATTCCCGGAAATGTTACTTTGACGGCCGACGCGCAAGATGCGACCGTTGACATCAGCATCACAGACTTTGGCGACGCCAAGTCGGGTTACTTTATGTTGCCTTTGCGCTTGAGCGACGTGAGCCGCTTTGAGCTTTCGGCCGACGCTTCTTTGTGGGCGCCGGTGGTGCGCCTCGTCGGCAAACGCTTTGACCGCTCGGGATGGACCGCCACAGGCTGCTCGGAAGAACTGACCGGCGAAGGCGATGCTAACGGAAGGTTCCTGGATGCCATTGACGGCGATATCAATACCTATTGGCACGCCAGTTGGCAAAGTTCGCCGGACAATACGTTGCCCCATTGGTTCATAGTGGATTCGCAGACAGAACGTGAATTCACGCAGGTGGGCATCGTGCAACGTGCGTCGTCATCGTATAAGGACGTGCGTGACGTGAATGTTTACGTCAGCTCGGACGGCGAAGACTGGGGGCAGCCCACTGCTTCTTTCACCGTTGAAGCGAAGGATGGTGAACAAATTTTCGATGTGACACCCACCCGAGGCCGTTACGTGAAGCTGGAGTTTGTCAACTCCTGGCGTGATAACGGTACGGGCAATGCCATAGCCGTGGCTGAGGCTTACTTCTATGGCGAAGATTGAGGACAAATAGTGTGAGAGGGGGCGGCTTTGCGGGTTCTGCTTCGTAAGGCCGCCTTTTTTACGCACAGGTTACTGAAATCTTTGTTTGGCGGGCACCGGCCCGTAGACTGAACAAGTAGGTTCCCCGGCTTGTTTAGAAAGTCATAACGTAACGAAACATGTAATGCTGAGTTAGATTTGATAATGATGAATAGAGTTTATATAGAAGAAACAAAGGTATTAAAAGAATCATAGCGTATGCAAGAACCAATGAATATAAGATATCTGATGACGTTGATCCTGTTTGTGGTCTGTATGAATGTCTATGCAGAACGCAAGCCGGTGGCCGGCGGATATCCTATTGCGAATTTTGCTTTAACGACCAATGTGTCTGAGCAAGGCGATATGTTTGGGCAGATTCTTCAGAATGAAGGAAAGTTGGGCGGTTGGCTTGTCAATCGTGGCGAATTTAAAGTCCGGGTTGAGAAAGATGGCAGGTCGGAAAAGCTTTCGCATTTTAGAAAAAAGGAGGTGAACCGTTGTTTCCCGATGGTAGAAGCGAAGTATCAGGAATCCGATTTGATTGCTTCTTCCGTCAGGTTTAAAACGTTCTGTCCTTTAGGTTTGAATGATTTGGAATTGTCCTCGTTGCCTGTCTTGATGTTGGAAGTAGAGTGCGAGAATCCCGGTAAGAAACAGGATGCTTTCTTCTTGACGTTGGATTGGGCTAACGAGGTGTGCGACTCTTTGGAATCCAAAGCTTCAGACGGATTTTGTGCTGTCGGGAATAAAAAGTTTATGGTTGCTGTCGATGCAGAATTAGACAGGCAAGGGAATATGATTCGTATCCCTGTTTGTTTGGAGGGAAAAGAGGGAAAGAGGTTCCGTATCGTATTGTCCTTGTACGATGAGAATTGGATATCGGCCAATCAATTTGCAACGGTGGATGAGGTTGTGGATTATGCCTTTAGGATGTGGGATGTTCTGGAGACGAAAACAGCAGAGTTCTCTGATGCAATCCCGCGCAGTGGAGATGAAGAAGTGGATACCTATCTGCGCTGGTATATGGTTCCTGCCATTTCGTTGACCCGTTACAACAAGAAAGGCGAGTTGCTGACGTTGGGATATAGGGAGCTGAATCCGCGTGACAGCTATTGGACGACTTGGGTGCACCTGGCGTTTTTCAAGGAAGCCGAGCGCAAGATGATTGAAGAATGCTTGGCATCTGTGATATCTTCCGGAAAGATGCCCACCACGATATTACCTTTGATTGATCGAGAAGACGATTTGGACATCAACGCTTTCCTGATTTTGCGTGTAGCCCGTTTCTACCAGTTTTATCATGAGAAAGATGAATTGAAGGATTATTGGCCGGTCTTGAAGAGGGTGATGGAATGGTTGATATCGCGTGACAAGGATGGCATAGGCTTGCCTAAGCAGGTGTCGTATTGGGGCGATTGGAAAGATGTGTCTGGAGTAAGTGACCGTGCCTACTCGCCTTTTTCATGCCTGATTTATTTGGCAGCTTTGAAGCAGATGATTTATTTGGGTAAAGAATGTGGCGATCCGGCAGCAGTAAAACGTTTTGAGGAGGCTTACACCAAGGGATTTGAAACTATTAACAAGGATACTAAGAATGGAGGTTTGTGGAATGGTCAGTATTATTGCCAGTTATGGAAAGACGGGAGTGTGAACGACAGGTTGTTGGAAGACCAGACCATAGGCATCCTTTGGGATGTGGTGCCGGAAGAACGGGCCTTTTCGATCATCCATTCTTTGAACGAGATGAGCCTGACTCCTTATGGGGTAGCCGAGACTTCCCCTTATTATCCGAAGGAGTTTGGGTATGAACCGGCGACTTATCACAATGGGGCCGTGTGGCCTTGGGTCAATTTTATGGATTGCTGGGCGCGTATCTGTTTGGGTAAGCGCGATGAGGCCATTGATATTATCAAGCGGGTGGGATATGCCGATATTGTCGCTTCGGGCGATTGGTCGGCCAATGAGCATATCAACAGCTTGACCGGTGAAAATCTGGGATTCCATATTCAGGGATGGAACGCCGCGTTGTTTGGCGTTGTTTATTTTGGATTGGTACATCCGGGAGTTGTTTTTTAGTGTTTGGGAAAGGGTGATGATGTTATTGAGAATTAGAATATCTCAACCGGATGAGGCCTGAAATAGTTGAGAAATATTAGAAGTACCATAAAACCATATTCAATATAATGCTTAATATGAAAAAGATTTTCTCGTTATTGTGCGCTGTGTTTTTCCTGTCTTCATTGGCCGGCTGTGGCGATTCTTCCGATGATTCGGCGGTCGATCCTCCCGGCGGCGGTGGAGGGGGCGAAGAGACTGAGGAGCTCTATTGGAACCCTGTGATTAAATACTCGGCTCCAGATCCCACTTGTATCCGTGCAGCCGATGGCACTTATTATTTGTATGGGACGGAAGATACGCGTAATATGCCAATTTACAAGTCAGACGATTTGGTGAACTGGACTTTTGTGGGGACGGCGTTTACGGAGGCTACCCGCCCCGATTTTCCTACGTCTGTCAGTTACGATGATCCTAGCTTGTGGGCACCCGAGATTCGCTACATCAAAGGCAAGTATGTGCTGTTCTATTCGTTGGCCAAGTGGGGACAAGAGTGGCTCAGCACGGTGGGCTATGCTTTGTCCGACAGTCCCGAAGGCCCTTTTATTCCTCAGGGTTATGTGTTTACCAGTGAACAAATGGGGGTTCAGAACTCCATCGACCAGTTCTTCTGGGAAGAAGATGGCAAGTACTATATGCTTTGGGGCAGTTTCCACGGGATTTATATCGTGGAATTGAACGTGGCGGATGATTTGTCAATCATCACTCCTAAAATGGAGACTCAGTTGCAGGTGGCGGGCAATGCCTATGAAGGTGTGAATGTATGGAAACGTGGCGGTTATTATTACCTGTTCGCTTCGCGTGGTTCTTGTTGTGAGGGTATCAACAGTACGTATCAGACGGTGGTATGCCGTTCGGAGAGTTTGAAGGGCCCTTACCTTAACAAGTCGGGCGGACAGATGTTGGATAATCAGGATGAAGTTATCTTGTCCGGCACTTCTGACAATACATTCAAAGGTACTGGACATAACTCTATCCTGCAGTTGGACGATGCGGGGCAGACCTGGATGCTTTATCATGCTTATTATCAGCCTACGCCGAGTGGTGACAACGGGCGTAGCATCAGCCTTGACATGGTTCGCTGGAATTATGAAGGGTGGCCTTCTGTAAATACTGGTACTCCTTCTGTATCGGCAGAAGTGCCTGTTATCCATAATAAATAGATTTTGTTCGGGTGTGTTTCCGTTTTTTTGGAGGAAAATGTTTATTTTTGCTTTTTTGATAACAACATTATCGCATGAACACGACACATAAGAAAAAGGTAGCACTGCTGAGTGTGATGCTCTGTGCATCTTCGTTTGCTGTGCAAGGACAGTCTTTCCCTGTGGGGGGAGCTGATGAAAGTACGCCTTCGCGTTCGGAGTATTTCTCTTGGATAAACAATACCAATGAAGGCCCTACGGAAGAGCAGACGCGTATCAATCTGGATTTCTTTCAGTGGCTGCACGACCGTTACGGTATGCAGTTGGACATTTATGCTTTCGATGCCGGAGCTTTGGATGGAGCCAAGCGTTATGGCAGTACGCGGTCGACGCGTTTTGCGGAGCAGTTTCCAAACGGTTTGGGTGCTGTCTGTGCTCAGGCTTCGGCCATGGGTACACGTTTCGGGGTGTGGTGTGGCCCCGATGGTTTTGGCTATTCGCCCGCAGAAGCAGAAGAACGTATTGATATGATGACAGAGCTGGTGGGGAAATATGACTTCGGGCTTTTCAAGATGGACGCCGTTTGTGGGCAGTTGCGGCCAGAGAAGTATGGCTATTTCGAACGTATGATGAAAGGTATCCGGGCTTTAGACCCTTCGTTTATTTTGCTGAATCATCGTCTGGACTTAGGCCCGGCGAACAAATATTCAACTACTTTCTTGCTGGGTGGCGAGGAGACGTATGTAGATGTGTTTATGACCAATGAAGTGACGGCGCCTCATCACCGGGCTCGGGCTTTGGCCAGAAAAGCGCCTGACGGATTGACGCGCCTGACGGAAGATCATGGTGTTTGTTTGTCTTCTTGTCTGGATTATTGGGAAGATGATTTGGTGTTGCAGGCTTTTAACCGTAATTTGATACTGGCTCCGCAAATCTATGCCAATCCTTGGTTGCTGAAAGATGAAGAATTTCCTTATCTGGCTTATATTTATAATCTGCACCGCGATTATCGAAATATCTTGGTGGATGGTAAGGAACTGCCGTCGGAAAGGTATGGTGAAGGGGCTGTGGCAAGAGGGGACGGAAAGACTCAGTTCGTCACCTTGCGCAACTTGTCGTGGGAAAAGGTGACTTATCGGCTCAGCTTGTCGGAAGAAACCGGATTGATGGAGCAGGGCAAGGAGGTTCAGGCACGTTTGTATCATCCTTATATTTATGATTTGGGCAAACATGCTTATGGTTCGGAACTGGAAGTAGAAGTTTTGCCTTTCCGGGTGGCGATGGTTAAGTTGACTACGGAACCGGAGAAAGATGTGGTGGCTCTAAGTGGAATTCCTTATCAGATAATAAACGACCGGGCTGGTCGGGTGACCGAGGTGCGCTTGTTGGGCAAGCCCGGCGAACGATATAAGGTTAGGTTGGAGAAGGGCAAAGACCTGTTCAAGTCTGCGCAGATTGACGGGGAGCAGGCTCGCCGGTTACTGAACGGGCGCGAGGTGGCGGTTCGTTTCGAGGGGGCACGCCTGGCGTTGCCGCCTTATCGCAAGTTGGCTGATTTGGAGGTCTGCCAGGAGGTTCCCGATGACGCGGAAGCTTTGTACTATGCCACTTGCTTTGCAGCCGACAATAATGCATTGGAAGTACGTTCGCTGAAACGCTCGGGAGAGACGGCTGTTCCTCAGGTGAAGGCCGCCCGTGACGCGTTCTTTGGTCAGCGGTTGTTTAAAGAGCGTGAGATTTGGGACCGTTATCTGTTTGACGGCGATACTTCCACGGGCTTTTCCATTGCCATGCGCTGGGGCGACATACGGCCCTTTGGCGAATCGGGTTTTCACTTGGACATGGGAGAGAGTCGGGAATTGGATAGCTTGGTCATTGAGTCTTTTGACGAATATTCCATCACTCCTCTGAAGTCGTATGAAGGTGTAGAGGCATACGTGTCTTCCGACCTGAAGCATTGGAAGCAGGTGGTTTTCATGGCGTCTCCGAAGATGCGGATTGATTTGCGGGGTATGGACAGCATCCGCTATGTGCGCTTCTCCCCCTGTCCGTTCCGTTTGTCTGAAGTGACGGGGTATAAAGATGGCAGGAAAGTGGACAATGGCAGTTGGCGTGCTTCCAATCTGTTCCGCCCTTATGGCAGTGCTACGTGCCAGGCCATGAAGGCATGGAAGACAGAGTTCGTCTTGGACGAAGTTCCCGAAGGAGGCTATTTGTGTGTAGCTGTCAATGGTTATCACGGCGAAGAGGGGGCTTGGGCTTCCTTCAAGATAGACGGCAAGTACGTGGGCTGTCCCGACCGGGCGCCTTCTTTCACTTCAAACACATGGGAATACAGAAGTGCCAATCGCGACAGGAATTATACGTACTATTTGCCTTTGACGCAAGACATGGTTGGCAAAAAGATTGAAGCTTATGTTCTTGCACTGAACCGGAACCTGAATTATACGAACACGGACAGGCCGGATGACGGTGTGCGTGAAGGCGTCATTTCCGGACAGTCTATTCGTCCGGAGGTTTGGTTGAGTGCTTATCCGATTCCTTTCCAGGAAAAAATGCTGAGACTGGAGAAGAACTGACCCGAATGGGCCGAATGTTTTCTGACTTATATTATTCATTTTTTAAATAGATTTAGAGTATGAAACTTGGAATTAGAATGGTCTGTCTGACAGCGATAGCCTTTTCAGTATCAACGGCATCACCAGCAAAGGGAAAGATTGAGGCTGGTGAAAGTCTTTCTGCCTTCGGAGAAAACCGAGAGGTATATCATAACCCTGTTATTGCGTATTCGGCTCCCGACCCTACTTGTATCAGGGTGGCAGACGGGACGTATTATTTGTATGGGACGGAAGACACGCGCAATATGCCCATCTATAAGTCTGACGATTTGGTGCATTGGACTTTTGTGGGCACTGTTTTTACGGAAGCTACTCGTCCGGCTTTCCCGCCCGAGGTTACGGACAAACCTGCCAGCCTGTGGGCGCCCGAGATACGATACGTCAAGGGGAAGTACGTGTTGTTTTATTCCTTGGCCCGTTGGGGGGAAGAATGGCTTAGCACAGTAGGCTATGCAATAGCCGATAAGCCAGAAGGCCCGTTCACGCCCAAAGGCTATGTATTCAGCAGCCGTGATGTGAATGTGCAAAACTCCATTGACCAATTCTTCTGGGAAGAGGATGGCAAGTACTACATGTTGTGGGGTAGCTTCAGTGGCCTTTATATCATAGAACTGAATGTCTCGGATGACCTGACCATCACACCGAAGCTCGAGACGAAGCAAAAGATTGCAGGCAATGCCTATGAAGGTGTCAACCTGTGGAAACGTGGCGGATACTATTATCTGTTTGCTTCACGAGGTTCCTGTTGCGAAGGTATCCGGAGCACTTATACTACCGTGGTAGGCCGTTCGAAAAGTCTATTCGGGCCTTATGTGAACAAGGCCGGCAAACCGATGTTGGAGAATGGCGATGAACTGCTGCTGCATGGTACCGAAGACAATTCTTTCCGCGGCACCGGGCATAACTCCATTTTGCAGGAAGACGATGCGCACCAGACGTGGATGCTGTATCACGCATATTACAAGCCGCGGGAGGATGGTAACGATGGACGCAGTGTCAGCCTGGACCGTGTGGACTGGGTAGACGGATGGCCGGTCATGGGAAGGGGTGTGCCTTCCACTTCTGCCGAAGTACCGGTGATAAACCATAAATAAGGCTATTTTTTTTGTGGCAGGAAGCATAACTTTTCTGATAAATCCGTATATTTGGGACGTATAAACTTTAAAATCATCAGGCTTATGAAAAAGTATTTAGCTGAAATGGTGGGGACTATGGTCCTTGTATTGGTGGGTTGTGGCAGTGCCATCTTTGCGGGCAACGCAGCAGGCGCAGTGAGCGCAGGTGTAGGAACATTGGGAGTAGCTTTGGCTTTCGGATTGGCTGTAGTGGCTATGGCTTATACTATTGGCGGCATTTCCGGATGCCACATTAATCCCGCCATCACGCTGGGAGTCTGGCTATCTGGCCGTATGACAGGTAAGGATGCAGGCATGTACATGTTGTTCCAGGTGATTGGCGCCATTATCGGTTCGGCCATTCTTTGGCTGTTGGTGGCTGTGGGGACGCATAACGGGCCGACGGCTACTGGTTGTAACTCTTACGCCGATGGCATGATGTTGCAGGCTTTCATTGCCGAGGCGGTGTTTACGTTTATCTTTGTTTTGGTAGTGCTGGGCACGACAGATGCCAAGAAAGGAGCAGGAAATCTGGCTGGACTGGCCATTGGTCTGACGTTGGTCATTGTGCACATTGTTTGTATTCCCATTACCGGTACGTCGGTCAATCCGGCGCGCAGCATTGGTCCGGCTTTGTTCGAGGGCGGGGCAGCTTTGTCTCAGTTATGGTTGTTCATTGTGGCTCCGTTGGTAGGGGCTGCGGTCAGTGCTTTGGTGTGGAACGCCATAGGTAGCAGCAGAAAATAAGAATAGACTGACATAAAATAAGGGGTGTCAAAAGAGAGGGTGAAATCCTCTGTTTTGACACCCCTTGTCTTATTCTGCGGGCAGGGGCTGGAGTACGGGCCGGCTCATGATGCGTTCGTATTCTCCTTCGTTCAGCACTTTCAGGGCTTGCTGCACGGTGCGGTCGGTGGTGTTCATCACCTGGAAATATTCGCTCATGTCCCACAGGTCGCGGGCGATGAGGGCTTTCAACTGGGTTTTCACCAGAGGCAGGGAGCGTTTGTACTGTGCTTCGTCGAAGGTGACTTTTTCTTTCTCGGCCAGGGCCAGGACGTCGGCCATGAAGGCATCGTCTATTTCGAATTTCTTGTCGAAGGCTTTGAAGTCTTTGTATTTCTTCTTCAGTTCCTGGCGGTGCTGTTCGATGTAGCCCGTGGTACTGCGGATGACGACTCCTTTGGCCACGAGGTTGCGGTGCCAGTCGGTGTAGAGGGTGGTGTCGATAGGCACAAAGAAGTCGGGCATGATGCCTCCACCGCCGTAGACGGTGCGGCGCAGGCGCTGGGTGCGGTATTTCAGTGAGTCAGGGAAGTGGATGCTGTCGGCATGCATCAGTTCACCGTGGTTGAAGCGGTCCAGCAGGTCGCGGTGATATTGTTCGAGCATGTCTTCGCCCGTGCCGTCTTTGTCGTAGGGCTTCTGTATGCAGCGCCCTGCGGGGGTGTAGTAGCGTGCCACGGTGAGGCGTATCATCGAGCCGTCGGGCAGGTCGATGGGGCGTTGCACGAGTCCCTTGCCGAAGGTGCGGCGGCCGACGACTACGCCGCGGTCCCAGTCCTGGATGGCTCCGGTGACGATTTCGCTGGCCGAGGCCGAGTATTCGTCTACCAATACGACGAGGCGTCCGTCGGTGAGGCGTCCGTTGCCTTGTGCCAGGAAGTCGCGTCGCCGTTCGGCGCGTCCTTCGGTGTAGACAATAAGTTCTTTCTGTCCCAGGAACTGGTTGGCCAGGTCGATGGCGGCGTTGAGGTAGCCTCCGCCGTTGCCTTGCAGGTCGAGGATGAGGTCTTTCATGCCTTGTGCCTGGAGTTTCTCCAGGGCTTGGGCAAATTCGTCGCCCGTGGTGGCGGCAAAGCGGTTGATGCGTATGTATCCCGTGCCGGGCTGTATGATGTAGGCGGCATCGAGGCTGAAGATGGGTATCTTGTCGCGCTTCACGGTGAAGGACAGCGGGTCTGCCACGCCGCGACGCACGACGGTGAGGCGCACCTTCGTGCCTTTGGGGCCGCGGAGGCGCTTCATGATGTCATCGGTGCTCATCTTGACGCCGGCAATGGCGGTATCGTTCACCGCCGTGATGCGGTCGCCCGCCAGGATGCCTACCTTTTCCGAGGGTCCTCCGCTGACGGGCTGGATGACCAGCAGGGTGTCTTCTATCATCTGGAACTGGATGCCGATGCCGTCGAAGTTGCCTTGCAGCGGTTCGTTCATGGCTTTCACTTCTTCGGCGTTGTTGTACGTCGAGTGCGGGTCCAGTTGGGCCAGCATCTCGATGATGGCGCTTTCCACCATCCGGTTCTCGTCCACGGAGTCTACGTACAGGCGGCTGATGGCGAACTCGGCCATCTGGAGTTTGCGCAGGGGCATGTTGCCTTGTGCCCCGGCCTGTCCCGTGAGGAGGAAGGCCAGCAGGAGGGCGGCAAGGGTCGCGATGTTTCTTTTTCTTTTCATGAGGTTATTTGTTTTTACATTGTTCAGGAGTTCCTTGGGGGGTGCTGACACTTAGCACAGGTGTCGGTGACACTTAGCACAGGTGTCGGTGACACTTAGCACAAGTGTCGGTGACACTTAGCACAGGTGTTCGCGACACTTAGCACAAGTGTCAATGCCTTCCCCTTGACGGGGTCTTATCCCCCTCTACGGGTGCCTGTGGCGGGGTTGGGCCGATTTGCATCCCTTCGGGCAGGAAGGAGGTGATGTCTTTCTGAAAACTTAACAGTTCGCGCACGATGGTGGAGCTGACGCACGTTAGTTCCGGCTCGGTGAAGAGCAGGATGGTCTCGATGCCCGTCAGTCGCCGGTTGACGTCGGCAATGGTCTCCTCGTATTCAAAGTCGCGCACCGTGCGTATGCCGCGTACGATGAGGTTGGCCCCCGCCTGGCGTGCGAAGTCGGTGGTCAGCCCGTCGTAGGCCTCGACCGTGATGCGCGGTTCGTGCCTGTAATAGTCGGCAATCATGCGTTTGCGCTGCTCCAGGGGGAAGTGCGTGTGCTTGCTTTCGTTGATGCCGATGGCGATGATGATTTCGTCGATGAACGTCAGCGCGCGGCGGACGATGGAGGCATGTCCGGCGGTGAAGGGGTCGAACGTGCCGGGGAAGATGGCTCGGGTCATATGTTTTCGGTTGTTTTCTGAAGTAATTCGTTGGAAGTCAGGCGCATTTTGGAGAAGGCAAACAGTTTCTTGCCCAAATCCTTCAAGGATGCCCCGATATGATACACTTCGTCGTCAATCAGCAGGAAACGGTCGTGTGCCTTTGTGCAGATGTGCACATCAATGGGGGCATATTGTGTATTGTGGCGTTCCAGGTCAAGTCGCAGTTCTTTGTTCATTCTCCCTGTATATATGGCGGCAGTGACTCCGCCCTTCCGTTTGTCGAGCAAAGTCAGTACCGATTCATCCACATAATTGTCTATCAGGACGACGGACCGCTTGGCCGATTTAATCAGGTTAGCGGCAAAGACGTAGGCGTCGAATATCTGTCCGTCGAAGAAGACTCCTTCCACCGGCGGAAGTGCCGTGTGTATGAAGAAAGCTATTTGTTCCTCTGTCTTGCTTACCCGCTGTTCCAACCTTTCCATGCGCGTATTGAATGAATAGCCTTTCAGCAGGTATTCTTTCAGGATTTTGTTGGCCCACTGGCGGAACTCGATGCCCCGGCGGGTATTTACCCGGTAACCTACGGAGATGATGACATCCAGGTTGTAATACGTGCGGTTGCGCATGATTTGCCTTCCTCCCTCGTTTTGAACTGTTCGGAATTTCCGAACAGTTGCAGCCTCGGTCAGTTCCTCTTGTTCGTAGATATGCTTGATGTGCTCGCTGATGTTGGCTTTGCTGGATTGGAAAAGCTCTACAAGCTGGGCTTGCGTCAGCCACACCGTTTCATTCTCTATGCGGACTTCCAGTTTGACGGTTTCGTCGGGCTGGTATAGGATGATTTCATTCAGTTCTTCCATGATTCCGGTCGTTGTAGTTGGCTGATGGTTGGTCAGGCATTCTCCTCCTCCACCAAGTCTTCCTCAATCACCAGGTTGTCGATGATGAAGTTCTGGCGCTCCATCGTGTTCTTGCCCATGTAGAACTCCAGCATGTCCTTCACCGAGTCTGTCTTGCGCAGGCTGACCGGCTCCAGACGCATGTCCTTGCCGATGAAGTGGCGGAACTCGTCGGGCGAGATTTCTCCCAGTCCCTTGAAACGGGTGATTTCCGGGTTGGGACCCAGCTCGTTGATGGCGCGGATGCGTTCCTCTTCGGTGTAGCAATAGGTGGTCTTCTTCTTGTTGCGCACGCGGAACAGGGGCGTTTGCAGGATATATACGTGTCCTTTCTTGATAAGGTCGGGGAAGAACTGGAGGAAGAACGTAATCATCAGCAGGCGGATGTGCATGCCGTCCACGTCGGCATCCGTAGCCACGATGACCTTGTTGTAGCGCAGTCCCTCCATGCCGTCTTCGATGTTGAGGGCGGCTTGCAGGAGGTTGAACTCTTCGTTTTCGTACACCACCTTTTTGGTCAGCCCGTAGCTGTTCAGCGGCTTGCCGCGCAGGGAGAATACGGCCTGCGTGTTGACGTCGCGGCTCTTGGTAATGGAGCCGCTGGCCGAGTCGCCCTCGGTGATGAAGATGCACGACTCCGCTTCCTGTTCCTTGCCCTTGCCGTCGCTCAGGTGATAGCGGCAATCGCGCAGCTTGCGGTTGTGCAGGTTGGCCTTCTTGGCGCGTTCGCGGGCCAGTTTCGTGACGCCGGCTATGGCTTTGCGCTCCTTCTCCGAATCTTGTATCTTCTGGAGCATCACTTCGGCCACCAGCGGGTTCTTGTGCAGGTAGTTGTCCACCTCGGTCTTGACGAAGTCGCCTACGTATTTGTTGATACTGGGTCCGGCGGGTTTGTTTTCCTGCGGAATGGCGGGCCACATGTTGTTACTGCCCAGCTTCGTCTTGGTCTGGCTTTCGAACATCGGCTCTTCCACGTTGATGGCGATGGCGGCCACCAGCCCGTTGCGGATGTCGGAGTAGTCGAAATTCTTGTTGTAGAACTCCTTGATGGTGCGCGCCAGGTGCTCTTTCAGGGCCGACTGGTGTGTGCCCCCCTGTGTGGTATGTTGTCCATTGACAAAGGAGTAATACTCCTCGCCGTATTGGTTGGTATGGGTGAAGGCTATCTCGATGTCCTCGCCCTTGAGGTGGATGATGTCGTACAGGCCCTCGCTGGTCATGTTGTCCTTCAGCAAGTCCTCCAGCCCGTGGCGCGAGACGATGCGCTGCCCGTTGTAGACGAAGGTCAGCCCCGTGTTGAGATAGGTGTAGTTGCGCAGCAGGTTCTCTACGAACTGGTTCTGGAAGCTGAAGCCCGTGAACAGCGTGTCGTCCGGCTCGAAATAGATGTAGGTGCCTGTCTCTTCGGAAGAATCTTCGGTCGTGTCGCTTTGCAGTACACCCCGTTCGAAGATGACGTCGCGCACCTTGCCGTCACGATAGCTGCGCACCTCAAACCTCGTGCTCAGGGCGTTCACCGCCTTGATGCCCACGCCGTTCAGGCCCACGCTCTTCTTGAATGCCTTCGAGTCGTATTTGCCGCCCGTGTTCAGCTTGCTCACCGCCTCCACCAGCTTGCCCTGAGGGATGCCTCGGCCATAGTCGCGCACGCTGACGCGGCGGTTGTCCTCGATGGTGACTTCAATCTTCTTGCCCGCCCCCATCTTGAACTCGTCTATCGAGTTGTCTATCGTCTCCTTCAGCAGCACGTAGATGCCGTCATCGCTCTGCGAGCCGTCGCCCAGTCGCCCGATGTACATGCCCGAGCGTACACGGATATGCTCCATGTCGTCCAAGTGTCGGATGTTCTCCTCGGTATAGTCCACGGCAGGTTGAGGCGTGTCTTGCAGGTTGTTTTCTTCGTCCAATGGCAGTGTTAAGTTGTTTTCCGGTGTGTCCATAATCTCATGTAGGCATTTGACTGCAAAGATAATAATTTTTTTGATAGGTTGGGCGTCGGTATGTTTGTCGAACGCACAGAGGTTTTCCGGAAGACTGGCCTGTTTATGCCGGGACGTTTGTCCGATATCGGCCGAAAGTAAAAAAAGCGTATTTTTATTGTCTTCCGGGATGTTCCAAAGTCGTTCCATGTTCGTTTCTAAGGAGACGAACATGGAACGACTTTGGAACGACTTTGGTAGGAATTTGGTATGAAGGAGAAGAAAACGCAGACGGAAGGTAAAATGGTTTTACATGTCGTGGCTCATGTGGCAAGCATGAGATGGGTGGATGCTTATGTCGCGGGTGCGATTTCCTTCACAAATGCCCGGCGGCGTTTGTGCTGCTCGGTCTTGAAGTAGTCCCACTGTGCCTGTACCTTGCCGTTCAGTTCCAGTTCGACGTTGCTTTCGGCGTATTCGAAGCCCAGTTGCTGGTAGACGGGGATGAGGTCTGAGAGGAGCAGGGCGTTGACGCCTTTGTTCTGGTATTGCTCCATGTCGTCCAAGTGTCGGATGTTCTCCTCTGTATAGTCCACGGCGGGTTGAGGCGTGTCTTGCAGGTTGTTTTCTTCGTCCAATGGCAGTGTCAAGTTGTTTTCCGGTGTGTCCATAATCTCATGTAGGCATTTGGATGCAAAGATTATAAAAAATCCGATAGGTCGGGCATATCTGTGTCCGTCTAACTTGTTGTCAGGAATCGTGGGGGTGGAGCGGATGAAAAGAAAGGGCGATGGGCGTTTTGTCCGCCATCGCCCTTAGTGGGATGTATAAGGAACCTTTTTGTCCGGCTGTCCTGCCGGCATCGGTTTCTTGACTCTCTCTATAATATCGTAATGCCTACAAGGCAGTCATGTAAGTGTAAGTTTCTTCTTTTTCGCCATAATCTTCATATACTTCGTAGACCATGGCCGTATTGCCGGAGAAGCTGACCGTGGCGAAATCGTCGTCATACCATTGGTTGTCCCACGCGTAGAGGAAGGTGAGGGCTGCTTCGTCTTTCCATTTCCACGAAGAGATGCCGAGGCTCCCGTCGGTATAATAGACCATGTATGTGCCCGACTTCGAGAACAAGGCTTCTGTGGGGAAGCCATCAATCTCGTCGTCAAACTCCTTGTAGTTGTCTGCGGTGATGGTGAACTCGCCCAGCACGTGCCCGTCTTCGCTGTACACGTAGGTCATCTTGTCCACCCGCCACGTGCGGCAGAGCTTGTCGGTCGCATCGCTGTCCGGCATGGTAGTTTCCTTGCTGACAGACAGCGACACGGGGCCTTCGCCGTCGGGCGTCAGTTCGAATCCGATAATCTCCGTACCGTCTTCGCCGTAGACAATCTCCAGCGTGCCGAAGCCTTCGAGGGCGAAACGGTTGTTGCCTAGCTCGGTGTAGCGGCCGTAGATGATGCCGTTGTAGTTGGTGGCGCGTGTCTGTGCGGCAGCCGCCGTGCGGTACAGGAAGTTGGTGCGTACCGTGCTACTTTCGGCTTGTGGAGCAGGTGCGGCCCAAGGGGCTGCGTTGTCGGTAGTGATGATGTAGTTGCCGCTCACGGTCAGTTCTATGCTTTCGTAAGGGCTGCCGGAGGTCGTGACGGTGTATTTCCCGCTGACCGCTTCGAAGGTGGGGTTGAGGGGCGGCAGGCTTTCTTCGTCATCGCCGCAAGCTGTAAATCCGATGGTGGCGAACAGCATCAGCATCGTCGCCAAAATGTTTTTTGTTTTCATAAGCGTATTTTTCATTATGT
The DNA here is from genome assembly GCF_023336905.1 of Bacteroides sp. ET71. Classification (GTDB taxonomy): domain Bacteria; phylum Bacteroidota; class Bacteroidia; order Bacteroidales; family Bacteroidaceae; genus Bacteroides. The sequence goes on along the minus strand of NZ_JAMBLS010000031.1, from coordinate 72 downwards.
AAATAAATAAACTTGTTGCTATCGACAAAAATACAGATTTATTTGTGTTTGTTGAAATTTGTGATGTTATAA
>NZ_JAMBLS010000030.1 GCF_023336905.1 Bacteroides sp. ET71 | reverse complement strand
TTAAACTGTAAGAAACATGAAGAAAATAATGAGAATTGCAATGGTTGCTGTGGTTGCGGCAGTTGCGGGATATGGTATTTATGAAACTCAAACAGGAAGTGCAATGTCTGAACTGGCCTTGGCGAATGTGGAAGCTTTGGCAGCTGGTGAGAGCGGCTTTGATTGTCATATTGATTGGAATTATTCCCAATATTGCAATTATTATGCAAATGGACCACTTTGCCCTTGTGGATTTTAAGATAATATTGTGAAACGATGAGGATATTTGCTTTATGCCGATATCCTCATCTTGAAAAAGTCGTAGTTTATGCTTAGGATATTGTTATTATTATTGCTTTGCACCCTGTTTTCGTGCAGGAACCCGCAAGAGGCAGTGCGGTTGGATACGCATCAGTTGAGACCAACCGGAGAGATAAAGGAATTTGTTTTGGATACGGATGTGCGTTATAATTGTTTTTACCTTTATCTTTTTAAGGATAGGGATGGACGTGAATACTTGTCTTTCTTGAATTATCGCACGAATCAGATTTATTTTTATGATTGGGAAACGACGGAGTGCATATTGAAACTGGAATTGGATGCCGAAGGTCCTGATGGCGTTGTGTTATGCTCCGGTTATTATGTGAAAGATTTTGATAATATCTATGTTACCAATTATGCTTATCCGGGTTTGATCCGTGTGGATACGACGGCGCATATTGTGCAGAAGATACCTTATGGCACAACGCAGGACGGTTATGAGGTTCTTCAGGCATATACCCCATCTTCTTCCCCCTATACTGCTCCTGTGATTATGGGCGATAGCATATATATAGTGCAACCTCCATTCCGGCTTTTCCCCATCGGACAGACTCCTTTGTCAATCTTGATAGATACGGTTCGGCATCGTTCTGTGTCGTTGCCATTGACTTATGGGGTATTGAGTGAGAAAGAAAAAGAAACGAATTATTATGGCACGTTCAGCCGCATATTCGACGGGAAAAATTTCATATATTCCTTTCGTGTGAAAGAGGATATTATCATAGCTTCACGGGATTATCGTGAGATAAAGCAAGTGAAGGTGACAAGCCGTTATATGGGCGATGTGACGGGGGTGCAGGAAGATACAGAATGGGGGCCTAAGCAGAATCTGGAGTTAGCGCGTTATGGAGACTTGATTTATGATCCTTATAGGGAAGTGTATTATCGCTTTGCTTACCCGAAAGTCAGTTTGGAAAATGACATGAATTGGTGGGGGAAATCGATTTTTGGCCGTAAAAAGTTTTCTGTGATTATATTGGACAAGGATTTTCAGATTATAGGCGAAACGTTGTTCCCTGAATCTATTTACAATTCTTATGTGTTTTTTGTGCGTGAGGACGGTTTGTACATCAGCCGTGATTATCAGATGCTTTATGGGAACCAATCAGATGATTACATGACTTTTGAACGTGTGGAATTAGTAAAGAAATGATATTTTGGATTTAGCAGATATGAGATTTCGACAGATTTTAGTGCTCATGCCTTTTTTGTTTTTATCTTGCATGGATAGCACTAGGCCGCAAATAGCGGATATAGTAGAGGAATGGAGAGCCGGTGCAGCCGGGCAAGGAGGCCGTGCTACGCATGACGTACAAGGCGGACAATCCGGGGCATTTCAACAAGGCGGTGACGGTGTATTGCAATGCGGAAAACTCGCCGATAAAGCTTCGGGTGAGCGGGAATGCGGAATGAAACCTTGTGTGGCGCATGTTGATGTGGAAATGTAATGCTTTGATAATTGGCATATTAGATAAGGTGAGAAAATGGTAACCTTGGGTTCGCTGAAATTTGAGTTTATTTATTTGTTTGAGATTATTTGACTGCCTAAATTTGTAACATAATAAAAAGCAAGAATTGAAAGGAGACACCCGGCCGTTTTATTTGTTGGAGCAAGTAATCACCGGGTGCTCCATCACCCTTAAAATAGGAGGTTAACGACAAAGATAGCGATTTTTTTGATGGGGAATGTGGTTGCCTGTCCGTTGAAAGGATAGATACGGAGAAAACTGATTTTATAATTTTAAAAACAAAGAAAAATGAAAAAATTGAAATTGAAAATAGCAATGGCTGCTGTAGTTGCGGCTGTTGCAGGATATGTTACTTATCAGAATCAAGCAAAAGAAGTTATGTCTGAACTGGTTTTGGCAAATGTGGAGGCTTTGGCAAATATGGAATATGGAGATGGATTTGCTAGCGTAGTAGTTACAGAATTGCCACCTTCTGGTAGATGTAAAGGCGGTGTTTGGTATGAATGCGAGAATTATAGTTCAGTCTGTTTAGGTAGTGGAAGCTTGAATTGTGTGCAAGGTACAATAAGAAATTGTACGCCGACATCTAGCCGTTGCGCATGACATTTGTAATTAAGCATCTCTTAGTAGGACAAAATGGAAGTTTAAAATGGGAACTTACTATTAAAGTATAATAGAGTTTATATAGAATAAGCTACAAGTGTATTGAAAATCAGCGTCCTAAAACTCTATTCGATATAATGTCTAATATTTTGAACTTCCATTTTGATAATTTTATTATATCATGAAGCATATTGTTTTTATTTTTCTGGTAGTGTTGATTTTCAGTTGTACGAATAAGAAGAGTGACGATTCAATAAGGGTGGATGAATTGCCGTTGCCATCGGAAAATTCAGACGGTTATTTTTCAAGCCATTTTATGTTGGAGCGAATTGTGCCTATTGAAACAACGGATGATTTTCTTATTTCGGGGTTGAACAAAGTGATAGATTTGGGTGATCGTTTGTTGCTATTTTCCGCTCAGGAGGGTATCGTGGCATTGGCAGATGCTTCTTCCGGAAAGATACAAATGGTTGTCAGGCGGAAAGGGAATGGACCCGGTGAATCTAACCGGGTATTGGATGTTGCTTTTGATGAACTTTCAGGAAAAATCTTCATTTACAATGATTATGGTAAGTTGTTGACTTTCAGTACGAAGGGAGAGTATCTTTCCGAAATGCCGGTGGAAGGTTTTTATGAGAATGTTTTTTGTAAAGATGGAAAAGTTTTCTTTCATAGTCTGTTGGATGGTTATGGCTGTTTGCCTTATCGTTTGGGCGTATATGATTTGTCTTCGAAGCAATGGAGCGAGATAGGCAGTGATAAGAAGGTGGAGTTTCCGATAAGGAGTTGGGGCAGATTATTAGCAGCAAGTAAGCAGGTGTGGATTACAGCGCCTCTGGACGGATGTTTGTATCGGTTGGAAGAGGGTGGCTTGCAACCTGTTTATCGGGTGGATATTCCGGATCTTGCTTTTGCTGATGATTATGCGGAAGAGGCTAAATCGAATCCTGCGCGTTTTATTCAAAGGGTTTCCAAAGAAAAGATCATTCATGGGATAAATTCTGTGCGGGAGACAACCCGTTATTTGGTATTCCGTACCAACCGTAATGATTTTCTGTTTTTAGAGAAAAAAACAGGCAAATTGTTTAAAGATAATTTCTTATGGGAAAAGTTGGGCAGGTTAAGCCCTCGTGAATATTACCCGCATGATGGTGATGATGATTGTCTGATGTTTATTCTGCCAGCTATGAATTTTGATGCACAAACATTTGCTTCTGTCTGTCCGGAAGGATGGAAAGATAAGTTGAAGCAGTTGAATGTGGATGAAGACGGTAATCCCATATTGTTATTCTTTAAAGAAAAACCATTGACGGACTGAAAATCGCATCAGTAACCATTGGTATTTTCGGAGTATATATCGGACGATAACGTATTGTATGAGCAGGTAAAAAATACTTTGTAAGAGGCATTGATTCGAATTCTATATTAATAGAAATTAAGTTGAATGAAAACTAAGTTATGTATTATAATTGGTATCGTTTTGTGTCTTGTTTCGTGTAAACAATCAAGGCAGAAGAATTTACTTGTTGATTTGTTGCAAGATTGGCAAGGAAAAGAGATTATTATTCCAGATTCTATGTACACGATTCTAGGAGGTAGAAACTTGGGGGATGTGTTTGCTTATGAATACACGATTCTAAACTATGTGGATTCGGCAGGGTGTCTCGGCTGTAATTTAAGATTTAGGGAATGGAATATTCTATTGAAGGAGTTTCAGGATTGGAAATGTCAAGTGATGCCTCTGTTTGTATTCTACCCAGGTAATGCGATGAAAATAAGAGAAATACGAGATTTGGCAAAAAGTAATGCGATTGATTATCCTATTGTCATAGATACACTGAATGTGGTGAATAAGTTGAACCTTTTTCCTGAAGATGCACGTTTTCATACTTTTCTTTTAGATAAGGACAATAAAGTATTGGCAGTGGGAAATCCTGTACTTAATCCTATGATTAAAGATCTGTATTTGAAGATTATGCGTGATGAAAATTCTTTAATAGAAGAGGATGGTAAGAAGGTGATAACAAGTATTTCTTTAGTAGAAACAGTTTTGTCTATGGGTGATTTTGCCTGGCAAAAAAAGCAGCAGGACACATTCAAGTTGAAGAACACGGGCGAGAAGCCGTTGGTGATACAGGATGTCATTACTTCTTGCGGTTGCCTGACGGTGGATTATCCCCAAGAGCCGGTGCAGCCGGGCAAGGAAGCCGTATTGCGCATGACGTACAAGGCGGACAATCCGGGGCATTTCAACAAGGTGGTGACGGTGTATTGCAATGCGGAAAACTCGCCGATAAAGCTTCGGGTGAGCGGGAATGCGATGGAAATGAATTAGATGTGAAAAAGATGAGGAAGAGCTATTCTTTAGGGAAGAATGTTTCCTCTCCCTTGTCAGGTAAGGGAAGGTGGTGGCTTTCTGTGCTTTGCTCTTCACTGGATGTGTTGTTGAACATTTGTTTTTATCTTTGTATGTTGTTGGTGGCTTATGTGTTGATACAGGTGTTTGTTGTGACGTCGTTTCGCATACCTTCTGATTCTATGCTTCCAGCCATTATGCCGGGCGACTGTGTATGGGTAGATAAGTGTTCAGGAGGGGCGCGTTTGTTCAACCTATGGGCAGCAATTGATGGACAGGAAGTGGATGTGAAACGTGTGCCGGGTTGGCGTGATTTCCGTCGGGGTGATGTGCTAGTATTCAATTTTCCCTATCAGGAAGGGCGATGGGATAGTATCGCAATGGATGTAAGGAAGTATTTTGTGAAGCGGTGCATCGCAGTGCCGGGCGATACGTTGGAGATCCGCGGTGGATATTATCATATCCGGGGAGTGACAGATAGATTGGGAAATGTGGCGGCGCAACGGGAAATAGCACTGCTGCCGGATAGCGGCAGTGGAAGGGACGTGGTGATGGAATGTTATCCGTGGGACAGGCGGTTGGGGTGGACGATTAAAGAGTTTGGCCCGTTGGTGGTGCCACGCAAGGGAATGGTGATGACGATGGATGGGCTGAATGGTTTGCTGTATGGGAGATTGGTGGAATGGGAACAGAAACGTGAATTGCAGACCGATAGCCGAGGGGATGTGTATTTGGGCGACAGCCTGATAAGAGGGTATGTATTCCGGGAGAATTATTATTTCGTGGGCGGGGACAATGCTTTGAATTCGCAGGATTCCCGCTATTGGGGGCTGTTGCCGGAACCGTTTATAGTGGGAAGGGCTTGGCGAATATGGAAGTCGGTGGATGAAGACGGACGCATCCGTTGGGAACGGGTATTGAGAAAAATAGAATGAACAGTTATAAAATAAAAAAGCAATGAATAAGAGTGCGTGGAATAGGCTAACCTGTCTCGGGATGCTACTGGGGATGTTGTTGGGGGCATGTCGGAATGATATGCGTCTGGAATATGCTTTGCAGGCAGCTGGGGAGAACCGGGCGGAGTTGGAGCGGGTACTGGCATATTATGAGGACGAGCCGGAGAAGCGGAAGGCGGCTCGTTTCCTGATAGAGAATATGCCGTATTATCACTCGATGCAAGGTGAGAAACTGGATTCGCTGAAGGGGGTGTTGGCCTCGGCGGATTCGCTGGGTGTTGTGCCGGGATTGCCTTGGTATGACCCCAATTGGCCTTCCTATTCGCCGGAAAACTTACGGCGGACTGAAGATGTGCGGACAGTGACGGCTGATTTTTTGATACGGAATATTGATCTGGCATTTGAGGTCTGGAAAAAACGGCCTTGGAACACAGAACTTTCGTGGGAAGAGTTCTGTGAGTTCCTTTTGCCGTATCGGGTGGGGGATGAGGCTTTGGAGAATTGGCGGGAGGTTTGCTATAGACGCTATTCTTTTTTGCTGGATTCGGTGTACACAGGCAGTGATCCGGTAGAGGCCGTGAAGGTGGTTGTGGACTATTTGGAGCAAGAACGTCCTTTCCGTTTGTCGTGGATGTTCAATTATCCGCATCTGGGTGGAAAATTCCTTTTGGAGCAGCGCATTGGGAAATGCCGGGAGGCTTGCGACCTGATTGTGTATGTGTTGCGTGCTTTGGGCATCCCGGCAGCTTTCGACTTTTATACGTTAAGTGCTGAAAACCCTTCGGGACATATTTGGGTGGTGGTGAAAGATAGCACGGATAGCTGGATTCCCTTCAATTTCCCTTATTCCCGGCCGGAACGTGGAAATTATTTTATAGATAATCAGCGTCCCAGTGTGATTTATCGGCAGTGTTTTGGCCGTCAGTGGGATAAATCGCGTAGGTTTTTGAAGGATGCCGACGTGCCGGTAGAGTTCAAGAATGAGTTCCGCAAACGAGTTTCGGACAATTATTTCCATTCGGACTTGGAGGTAAAGACGGAGGACACGGTAGGAAGGTTTGTTTGCTTGGGAGTGTTTGGCATCCATGGTTGGCGTGAAGTGGACATTGCTTCGGTAAAGCATGGGAAAGCTGTTTTCAAGAATATGGGGCCGGAACAGATTTATATTTTAATGGATTGCAGGAATGGTTTATGCATTCCGGCAGGCAACCCGTTTTATTTTGATGGGGCCGGGCTACGGGCATTCGAGGCGAGGATGGATAGGCTGGATTCCGTCGTGTTGTATCGGAAGTTTCCTCTTTCGGAACGGATAAAGGAATATATGGCCGGGATGAGGGGTGGACGGTTTGAACTCTCTTGCGACAGGGATTTCCGACAGTCGGCATTGATGTGGCAAGTGGAAGAGGCACCGCAGATAAATTTGAATCGGGTGGCATTGGAGAAGCCGTTGAAAGGCCGGTATGTGCGGTATGTTTCGGCTCCGGGGGAATATGCGGAAGTGGCGGAAATGCACTTTTATGGCGGTGGGCAGGAGTGGGTGCCGACAGGCAGTTGGGCGGATGCGCCGGCTTCCGTAGGGACGGGAGCTTATCAGGTGTATGACAATAATCCTTTGACTTACTATATCTCTTCGCAAGGAGGAGCGTCCATAACTATCGATCTGGGGAGAGAAGTGTGGATAGATGAATTGACTTTCATGCCCCGTAATGATGATAATTTCATACGGATAGGCGATGAGTATGAATTGTTTTATTGGGGAGATGACGGTTGGCAGTCGTTGGGACGGCAAGAGGCAACTGATATGCGGTTGGTCTATGAAAATGTTCCCGCTGGAGCGTTGCTGCATTTGCATGATTGGACGCGAGGAAAAGAAGAATTGCCTTTTTATATTGAAGATGGAAATCAGGTGTTTGCTTCGGAGGGGATAGATTGATATGAGGAAATTGGTTTCCATAGGATCCTTGTTTGGCGGAATATGTTTTCTGTTGAGTATGGTTATTGCTGTCAGTCCGACATTGCCTTCCGGCGAAATGGCTTTTCAGTGGCTGTGGTTCGACCGGGCAGCTTTGGCTGCTGCGGCGTGTATCGTCGTCGGGCTGTTGCTGTGCCGGAAGGGAGAGGCTTTGGACTTCTCGGCGGCGGTGTCCTGGGCTTTGATGGGCTGGGCGGCGGTGCAGGCAGTCATCGGCTTGCGGCAGGTGTTCGGCTTCGAGGCGTCGGGACATGCGCTGTATGCGCTGACGGGCAGTTTCTTCAATCCGGGGCCGTATGCGGGCTATCTGGCGATGGCCTTGCCGGTGTGCCTGTATGAGTATCTCTGTATCGAAAGAGAAAGAGCGTGGAGACGCTATGTGGCCGGAGGTGTCGGTTTGCTCTTGCTTTGTGTATTGCCGGCCACGATGAGTCGTTCGGCTTGGCTGGCGGCGGGAGTGTCGTGTTTGTGGGTGTATGGTTGTCTGGCCGGTTGGGGAAAAAGGTTGCAGAAAGTGTGGGAGAAGAAGTCTTGGAGGCTTTTGGCTGCTGCAGTTGGAATATGCTTGTTGGTGTGTTTGGCCGGAATGTTGTTGTTCAGTCTGAAGCCTGATTCGGCCAGAGGGCGTTTGTTCATGTGGCGGATGTCCGCCCGTGCTGTGGCAGAGAAGCCTTGGAGTGGGTATGGGTTAGGAAATTTCTCGGCTGCTTACGGCGAGGCGCAGGCTGGTTATTTTGCCGCGGGCGGTTATACCGAATGGGAAGAGCGTGTGGCGGGCAGTCCGGAATATGCGTTCAATGAGTATGTGCAATCGGCAGTGGAGATAGGTATCCCGTTGACGCTGGGGCTGGTGGCTCTGCTTGTGGGTTGCGGGTATGTAGGGTGGTGGAAACATCGTTATGGCGTTTGCGGTGCATTGTTGTCTCTTGGGGTATTTGCTTTTTCGTCCTATCCGTTGCAGTTGCCAGTCTTTCTGGTGACAGGTGTTTGCCTGTTGGCGGCTTGTCTGTTGGGAAAAAGCCGGAAAGTTTGGTGGATATTCGCTCTGTGTGTGGCTGCCGCAGGTGGCGGACGTCTTTCTGACGACCGGGCTGTGGTAGAGGCTTGCCGGGAGTGGGCCAATGCGCGGACATTATACCATGCCGGAGCATACGGAGTGGCGGAAGAAGAATACAAGCTGTTGTACCCGTTGCTGAGGGACAGGGCTTCTTTCTTGTTCGAATACGGGCATGGGCTGCATAAGCAAGGGAAATACGAGGACTCGAACCGGGTGTTGGAAGAAGCTGCGAAGCATAGTTGTGATCCGATGATTTGGAATATCCGCGGGAAGAATCATCAGGCTTTGGGCAATGGAAAAGAGGCCGAGCAGTGTTTCTTGCATGCAACGCATTTGTTGCCTGGGCGGATTTATCCGTATTACTTGTTGGCAAAGCTTTATGCGTCGGCTGGTTATAGGCATCCGGAAAAGCTGGAGGAGATGAAGCATCTCGTAAGGTGTAAGGAACCGAAAGTGCCATCTATGGCTATACGGGAGATGCGCGAGGAAGTGGAAAGGCTGGAGTGAGAAAATAATTGGGAAAGGAACGCGGTTGGTGTAAATAAAAAGCCTTCCTTTGCAAAAGCTTTGGAGGTGAATGACAATACAAAAAACAAATTAAAACAGATTCTTAATTATAGACATAGAAAAAATAGTTAGCGATATGACTGAATGTACAGAGAAATGGCAGAAATGGCTGTGCCTGGCGTTGGCGGCGTTGGTGGTGTCTTGTTCCGGAAGTGGAGAAGAAAAGACGGCCGAAGACGAAGAAAAGAGCGGGGACGGGGTGACAACCGTAATGCCGGACATGGAAAGCGAGGTGAGCGTGCAAGTGCTGAAGGCGCGTGACTTCGAGCATGAATTGGTGAGCAACGGCAAGCTGGTGGCCAGTCAACAGGCCGACCTGAAGTTTGAGACCCAAGGCGTGGTGGCAGCCATTTATGTGAAGAACGGCGAGCGTGTACTCAAAGGCCAAAAGTTGGCTGAACTGGACAAATTTGCTTTGACACGCAAAGTGGCGCAAGCCCGCGATGCCGTGGAACAAGCACGTTTGCAGATGCAGGATGTACTGATTGGACAAGGATATGCTGCCGACGATTCGGCTAAGGTGCCTGCCGACATCATGCGTCTGGCGCGTGTGAAGAGTGGATATGACCGTAGTGTGGCGGACTATGAACTGGCCAGGCGTGAAGAGGAGCTGGCGACGCTGAAAGCTCCTTTTGACGGTGTGGTGGCCAATTTGTTTGCCAAGCCTTACAACGAGCCTGATGCCTCGCAGGCTTTCTGTACCATTGTCGGGATGCAGCAGATGGAGGTCGATTTCACGGTGTTGGAAAATGAACTGCCACTGGTAAAGGCGGGCGACCGGGTGGAGGTGACGCCTTACTCGGACGCGGTGTCGCATTATGTGGGGCGTGTCGTGGAAATCAATCCGCTGGTGGATGAGAAAGGCATGGTGCGCGTCAAGGCAGAGGTAGACGGGAAAGGCCGGCTGTTTAGCGGGATGAATGTGCGGGTCAGTGTGCATCGTTCGTTGGGCAGGCAACTGGTGATACCCAAGAGCGCCGTGGTGCTTCGTTCGGGTAAGCAGGTGGTCTTTACGCTGGAGAACGGCAAGGCGATGTGGAACTATGTGCATACGTCGTTGGAAAACTCGGACTGTTACAGTTTGGCCGAGGGGTTGGAAGAAGGTGATACGGTCATTGTGACCGGAAACGTAAACCTGGCACACGAGTCACCGGTCGTTGTCGTGGATGAAGAAGGAAGGACCCCGTCTATGAACCATTAATTTTCAATCAATCTTCTCTATCAATCATCATGATAAAGTTTCTTATACAACGTCCCATAGCCGTGCTGATGGCTTTCACTGCTTGCTTCATCTTGGGGCTGGTGACGTATTTCTCGCTGCCTGTTTCGTTGTTGCCGGACATAGCCATCCCGGAGATTACGGTGCAGGTGACGGCAGAGAACACTTCGGCACGCGAGCTGGAGAATGCTGTGGTCAAGCCTTTGCGGCAGCAGCTCATTCAGGTGGCGAAACTGGAAGACCTGCACAGCGAGACGCGTGACGGCGCGGGGGTGATTCGCCTGGGCTTCGATTATGGCACTCGCATCGACCTGGCTTTCATTGAGGTGAACGAGAAAATTGATGCGGCTATGAGCTACTTGCCGAAAGACATTGACCGCCCTAAAGTGGTGAAGGCCAGTGCGACGGACATCCCGGTGTTCTACCTGAACTTGACGCTGAAGGCCGACAGTGCTTTCGGACGGACGGACGAAAAGGCTTTTCTGGAGCTTTGCGAGTTTGCCGAAAATGTCATCAGGCGGCGTATCGAACAATTGCCCGAGGTGGCTATGGTGGACGTGACGGGTGTGCTGGAGCGTGAATTGCAGGTGGTGCCCGACCCGGACAAGCTGGCGGTGCTGGGGCTTTCTGTCGAAGACATTGAGCAGGTGTTGGCGCAGAACAATGTAGAGCCGGGCAGTATGACGGTGCGCGATGGTTATTACGAATACAACATTAAGTTCTCTACCTTGCTGCGCACAGAGGATGATGTGCGCAACATTTTGTTACGCAAGGAAGGGCGTATCATCCGCCTGGGGGACTTCTGCGATGTCAACATTGTGCCGGCTGAGGAGCGGGGTGTCGTGTTGAGCAACGGCAAGAGGGCGGTGACCTTGGCTGTCATTAAGCAGGCGGACGAGACGATGGCTGACATGAAGGCGGCTGTAAGCGGTACGGTGGACTACTTCAGGCAGACGTATCCTGACATTGATTTCTGCGTGAGCCGCAACCAGACGGAGCTGCTGGACTATACCATCACGAACTTGCAGGAGAATCTGTTGCAGGGTTTCTTGTTCATCTGTATCGTGGCCATGCTGTTTCTGGGCGACCTGAAGTCTCCTTTCATCATAGGGTTGAGCATGTTGGTGTCGCTGGTGGCGGGCTTTGTGTTCTTCTATCTGTTCGGTTTGTCGATGAACATTATATCGCTGTCGGGGCTTATCATGGCTTTGGGGATGATGATAGACAACAGCATCATTGTGACGGAGAACATTTCGCAGTATCGGGAGCGTGGCTACAGCTTGCGGAGGGCTTGTGTGGCGGGTACGGATGAGGTGATTACGCCCATGATTAGTTCGTCGTTGACGACTATTGCCGTGTTTGTCCCACTTATCTTCATGAGCGGCATCGGCGGAGCGTTGTTTTATGACCAGGCGTTTTCGGTGACGGTGGGGCAGGTGACGTCTTACTTCACGGGCATCTTGCTGTTGCCGGTGCTGTATTACCTGGTGTACCGGGCAGGCATGGGGAGGCGCCGGTCGTGGTGGGGACGTATCCGCATTAACAATCCGCTGAAGGCGCACACGTTGGACAGGTTTTATGATGCGGGGGTGGACTGGGTGTTTGCTCACAAGGGGTGGTGTGCGACGTTTGGCGTGGTGTCGGTGCCGCTGTGTGTGCTGATGTTTTATGTCATCGACAAGGAGCGGATGCCCCGGGTGGAGCAGCATGAGCTAATGGTGCGGGTGGAGTGGAACGAGAATATCCATGTGGACGAGAACCGGCGCCGTGTGTCTGGGCTGATGAAACGGCTGGCGGGCGACGATGTGGTGGAGCAGGTGGCCGAGGTGGCCCAGCAGGATTATCTGTTGGAGAGGGAGAGGCCGTTGTCGTCGTCGGAGGCGGAGATGTATGTGAAGGCGGTGTCTGCCGAAGTGGTAGGGCCGTTGCAGGAGAAGATATATGGGGTGGTGAAGGCGGAGTATCCGCAGGCGGTGGTGACGTTTGCGCCGCCGGAGACGGTGTTTGAGAAGTTGTTTGACACGGGCGAGGCCGATGTGGTGGCCGAGTTGTATGCCCGCAACCGGCAGGAGGCGCCCAGGCCGGGGGAGTTGCGCGGGCTGGAGCGGCGTGTGCAAGAGGCGGCGGGGATGCCTGTCGAGGGGCTGGCTTTCGAGGAGCAACTGGAGATTGCTGTCAGGCAGGAACGCCTGTTGCTCTACGGGGTGAGCTATGATGAGGTGTACCGCACGCTGCGGGCGGCGTTCAAGGAGAATGACGTGGCCATGCTCCACTCCTATCAGCAGTATTTGCCCATCGGCATCGTGGGGCGGGGGCAGACGGTGGACGAGGTGTTGCGCACGACGTTGGTGCGCACGCAGCCCGACGACCAGGGGCGGGTGGAGCAGTTGCCGTTGAGCTATTTCGTCCGCCTGTCGCCGGGCGAGGACCTGAAGACGGTGACGGCGGGGAGGAATGGCGAGTATGTCCCCTTGGCCTTCCATGACGTGCAGGATGCTCCGGCGCTGATGCGGCGGGTGAAGGCGGAGGCCGACAGGGACGGGCGGTGGGACACGCAGTTCTCGGGCAGTTTCTTCTCGAACCGCCGGATGTTGGACTCGCTGGTGGTCATCCTCTGTGTGTCGGTCCTGCTGATGTATTTCATCCTGGCCGCCCAGTTCGAGAGCTTCCTGCAGCCGCTCATCGTCTTGCTGGAGATTCCTGTTGACTTGGCTTTCGCCCTGGTGCTGCTCTGGGCCTGCGGGCATACGCTGAACCTGATGTCGGCCATTGGCCTTATCGTGACGTGCGGCGTCATTATCAACGACTCCATTTTGAAGCTGGACGCCATCAACGAGTTGCGCCGGGCGGGCTGGGCGTTGCTGCCGGCCATCCACGAGGCCGGGCGAAGGCGCCTGAGGCCCATTGTGATGACGGCGCTCACGTCGGTCTGCGGCATGGTGCCTCTGTTGTTTGCCTCGGACATGGGGTCGGAACTGCAACACCCGTTCGTCATCGGCATGATGGGGGCGATGCTGGTCGGCACGCTGGTCAGCCTCTTTCTCATCCCGCTGGCCTACTGGTTTGTCTACCGCCGGGCCGATGCCGGAAGGGACTTGATTTGTAAAGAATAATGGAAATAGGAGAGAAAACTGTAACTATCTGATAATGAGAAGCCCCGACAGACACCCCCAAAAGGTGGGGAGTAAGGTAGGGAAAGGTGCCACCTTTGGTAAGGAAAGACGCCACCTTTGCCTGCCTCAGACGCCACCTTTCCCTGGCTGCCTGCGGGATGTAAAGAATAATGTACAATGAAGAAGCTAATCCTACTCGCCTTGCTGGCCGCTCCGGCGGCCCTCCCGGCTCAGCCCAGCCTGACGCTTGACCTGCGGCAGACCATCCGCCTGGCCAACGACAGCTCGCTCGAAGCCTTTCGTGCGCAGAACATGTATCTCAGCGGATACTGGGAGTACCGCACCTATCGTGCCAACCGCCTGCCCAGTCTGACGCTCGACCTGACCCCCGCGCAGTATTACCGTGACATCACCCGCCGTTATGACTCGGAGGCCGACATCGACGTCTACCGCACCCAGCAGTCGTTCTACGCCTACGGTAACCTCTCCCTCCGCCAGAACTTCGATCTGACCGGAGGAACCTTCTACGCCAACACTTCGCTGGGATACATGCGCAACTTCGGCGCCAACCGCTACACGCAATACACCAGCGTCCCCTTTCAGGTGGGCTACTCGCAAGACCTCGTAGGCTACAACCCCTTCCGTTGGGAACGGCGCATCGAGCCCCTGAAGTACGAGAAAGTCAAGAAGCAATACCTCTACAACGCCGAGCAGGTCAGCGAGCAGGCCACCACCTACTTCTTCCAACTGGCCATGGCACAGGCCGAATACGACCTGGCAGCCGACCAACTGGCCAGCTCGGACACCCTCTACCGCATCGGCCGCGAACGCTTCAAGATAGCCGCCATCAGCCGAGCCGACCTGCTCACCCTCGAGCTGGACCACGTCAATGCCACCAACACCCTCCAGACGGCCGCCAGCAGCCTCAGACGCGCCATGTTCGCCCTCGCCTCCTTCCTCGACCTGCCCAAAGACACCCGCCTGCGCCTCATCCTGCCCGGCCCGCCGCGAGGCTTCACCGTCTCCGTCGACAAAGCCCTGGCCATGGCCCGTGAGAACAACCCCGACTTCCTCCAGCTCCGTCAAGATGTCCTCGAAGCCCAGCAAGAAGTCGACCGTACCCGCCAAGAGTCCCGCTTCAACGCCAGCATCAACGCCAGCATCGGCTTCAACCAAGTGGCCGAAGACCTGGGCGGCGCCTACCGCCGGCCCCTCCAGCAAGACATGGTCTCCGTCACCCTCTCCATCCCCTTGGTCGACTGGGGCGTGCGCAAAGGCAAGTACAACATGGCCCGAAACAACCTCAACGTCGTCCGCATCTCCTCCCGCCAACAGGAAATCAGCGTCGAAGAAGAAGTCATCATGACCGTCAACGACTTCAACCTCCAGCAAGCCCTCGTCCAGAGCGCCTCCCGCGCCCTCGACCTGGCCGACCTGGCCTACGAGCAGACCCGCCAGCGCTTCATCATCGGCCAGGCTGACATCAACAGCCTCACCCTCTCGCTCAACCGCCGCCAGGAAGCACAGCGCAACTACATCTCCGCCCTGCAACAATATTGGGAAAACTACTACAAGATACGCCGCCTCACCCTGTTCGACTTCACCTCCGGCTTCTCCCTGTCCGACCAGTTCGACTGGGGCACATTAAACTGATTCCGCCATGCACCACGACTCACGCCCTCGCCTCTCGCCCTTCACGCTCATCGTCAGCTTCGTCTGCCTCTCTCTGGTGGGCCTCGCCCTGCTGCCCCAGCTCCCCGTCAAGCTGAACCCCTCGCGCAGCCTGCCCGGCTTCACCGTCAGCTACTCCCTGCCGGGAGCCTCGTCGCGTGTCGTCGAGATGGAAGTCACCAGCCGCCTCGAAGCCATGTTGGCCCGCATCGGTGGAGTGGAGAAGATGCGTTCGACCTCGGGCAACGGCTGGGGAAACATCACCGTCGACCTGGACAAGCACGCCGACGTGGAAGCCGTCCGCTTCGAAGCCTCTACCATCGTGCGCCAGACCTGGCCCCAGTTGCCCGCCGGTGTCTCCTATCCCGTCATCCAGATGAAGATGCCTGCCGACGGGACACAGCGCCCCTTCCTCTCCTTCACCCTCAACGCCCCCTCTGCACCCATCCTCATCCAGCAGTATGCCGAAGAGCACATCAAGCCCCGACTGGCGCGCCTGGACGGCATCTATCAGGTAGACATAACGGGGGCCACCCCCCTGGAGTGGCAGTTGGAGTATGATAGCGAGCAGTTGCGCCGCCTGGGCGTCAGCATCGATGACATCAGCCGCGCCGTGCAGAACCACTACCGTCGCGAGTTCCTGGGCACAGCCGACGTGGACGGAAACGACGGCACACACCGCTGGCTCCGATTGGCACTGGTGCCCGAAGGCGACGCCTCACATTTCGATGCATCGGCCATTCCGGTGGCCACTGCCGGCAGTAAGATAATCCGGTTGGACGAGCTGGTCACTGTCACCCATGTCGAGGCTGCCCCGCAGAGCTATTTCCGTATCAACGGCCTGAACTCCATCTACCTCTCCGTCACCGCCGAAGAGAGTGCCAACCAGCTTCGGCTGGCAGCACGGGTGATGGACGAGATGGAGACCCTGCGCACCCTTCTGCCTCCCGGCTACGAGGTGCACACCAGCTACGACGCCACCGATTATATCCGCGACGAACTGCATACGATATACTGGCGCTCGGGGCTGACCGTACTCATCCTGCTGGCCTTCGTCTGGCTCATCACCCGTCGCCTGCGCTATCTATTCCTCATCGTAGCCAGCCTGGCGGTGAACATCTGTGTGGCCGTCATCTTCTACTACTTGTTCGGATTGGAGATGCAGCTCTATTCGTTGGCGGGTGTCACCGTGTCGCTCAACCTGGTGATAGACGCCACCATCGTCATGACTGACCATATCTTGCACCGTCACAACCTGAAGGCCTATCTCTCTGTGCTGGCCGCCACGCTGACGACGATGGGGGCGCTGGTCATCATCTTTTTCCTGAAGGAAGAGATACGCGTCAACCTGCAGGACTTTGCTGCCGTGGTCATCATCAACCTGGGCGTGTCGCTGCTGGTGTCGCTCTTCTTTGTTCCCTCGCTGATAGAGAAGATAGGGCTGGCGCAGAGCCGCCCGTTCCGCCTGCGGGTGTGGAGCCAATGGCGCGGCTGCTTGGCCCGTCGTTTGTTCGGGGGGAGGGGAACCTATGCTTACAGGGGGCGCCGTCTGGCAGTTTGCTTCACTCACCTTTACGGACGGATGATTGTGGGCCTGCGTCGCCGCCGCTGGGTGGTATGGACAGTGCTGGCACTGGCTTTCGGCCTGCCCGTCTTCTTATTGCCCGAAAAGTTGGAGGGGGATGGCCGTTGGGTGGAACTGTATAACGAGACTTTCGGCTCGTCGGTATATCAAGAGGACATCAAACCCATCGTGGACAAAGCATTGGGCGGCACGTTGCGACTGTTTGTGGAGAAGGTGTACGAAGGCAGTTATTTCACCCGTAACGAAGAAGTGGTGCTCTATGCCAATGCCACCTTGCCCAATGGCAGCACGTTGGAGCAGATGAATACGCTGATGAAGCGCATGGAGGCCTATCTGAGCGGTTTCCGGGAGATACGCCAGTTCCATGTCTCGGTCTACAACGCCTGCCGTGCCTCGCTCAGCATCTATTTCAAGAAAGAGTACCAGCATAGTGGCTTCCCCTATACGCTCAAAGCCAATATGATAAGCAAAGCGCTGCAGTTGGGCGGAGGGAGCTGGAGCATCTACGGCTTGCAGGACCAAGGCTTCAACAACGATGTGCGCGAAGGGGCAGGCTCTTACCGTGTGGAGATGTACGGCTACAATTACGATGAACTTTACGAATGGGCCGAGCGGCTCAAGGCCCGTCTGCTGACCCATCGGCGTATCAAGGAAGTGCTGATTAACTCGGAATTTTCGTGGTGGAAAGACGACTATCAGGAATACTATTTCCACCTGGACAAGCAACGCATGGCGCAGGAAGACATTGCCGCCGCCAGCCTTTTCGATGCCGTGCGTCCTATTTTCGGGCGTGACATGCTGATAGGTTCGGTAAACACGGAAACAGGAACGGAAAACATCAAACTGTCTTCGCGCCAGGCCGGTGAGTATGACATCTGGGCTATGCGCTATTTCCCTTACGAGACGGGCAGCGGCAAGCTGTACAAGCTGTCGGGGCTGGCCGAGGTGGAGAAAGGCCTCATGCCACAGCAGATAGCCAAGGAAGACCAGCAATACCGCCTGTGCCTGCAATATGAATACATTGGTTCGGGCGAAATGGGCCGCCATCTGCTGGAGAATATCTTGGAAGAGTTCAACGGGCAATTGCCTGTGGGCTATACTGCCAAGTCGGAGAACGCCTATTGGTTTTGGGGCAGAGACAGTGGTAAGCAGTACCTGCTGTTAGGAGTGGTCATTGCCATCATCTTTCTTATCACAGGCATCTTGTTCGATTCATTGAAGCAGCCGTTTGCGATTATCTCCGTCATCCCCGTGTCATACATTGGCGTCTTCCTGACCTTCTACCTTTTCCGCTTGAATTTCGACCAGGGAGGTTTTGCCTCGTTTGTCCTGCTGTGCGGCATCACTGTCAATGCCAGCATCTACATTCTGAACGAGTACAACAGCCTGCGCCGCCGCTTCCCATGCCTTTGTCCCTTGCATGCTTATACCAAAGCCTGGAATGCCAAGGTAGTGCCCATTTTCCTGACATCCGTTTCCACCATCTTAGGCTTCATACCCTTTATGGTGGGGACTGAGCGGGAAGCTTTCTGGTTCCCTTTGGCGGCAGGCACCATTGGTGGGCTGCTTTTGTCGTTGGTCGGGATATTCTTCTTCCTGCCTTTGCTGGTACTGGGGCGGAAAGACTTGGGCAGCCGGCCATGATGCTTATTCCGGAGCTACGTCCGATTCGTCCGGCTTGTCACCCTTCTCCTGCTCCACTTGTTGCCGTTGCTGTTTCCTGTATTGCAGCGGGGGGATGCCATATTGTTGCGAGAACGTCTTGTAGAATGTTCCCCGGTTGGTGAATCCGGTTTGCTGCATGATTTGCTCGATGGTCAGGTTCTGGGAGACCAACAGCCGTTCGGCCATGACCAGGCGACATTCCTTGATAAGTTCGGTAGGAGCTTTGCCCGAACAGTCTTTCAACTTCCTGTAAAATTGTCTTGGACTGTAGCCCATGTTCTGTGACAGCATGTCGATAGACAATTCCGGGCTGCTCAGGTTTTCTTCGATGAGCGAAAGCAACCGCTTCATAAACTCACGGTCTTCCGTGCTTTGTAGCTTGCCGTTTTCAACCTGGAACGAGCTGAAGACGGAGTTGTAATAGTCTTTCAATTCATTTTCCCGCTGGATGAGCCGGTCTGCCATCTTCTCCAGGTAATGAATGTTGAAGGGCTTGGTGACGTAAGCATCGGCACCCGATTCGATGCCCTTCATGCGGTCATCTTCGTGGTTCAGGGCCGAAAGCAATATCAGCGGGATGTGTTTCCACAGCTTGTTTTGTTTAAGCTTTTGGGCGAAAGACAGACCGTCTGTGCCGGGCATCATCACATCAGAGATAATCAAATCTGGCTGCCTGCTCTCCAGCTCCGCTATGGCCTCTTCTGCATTGCTGAAAGAACATACGTTGTATTTGCTGGCGAAAATCTCGGAGACGAGCCATAACATGGAGGCATCGTCGTCGATAATCATTACCGTCCGCTTGTTTTCGTCGTAAGCCTGCATTTCGTGCTTTTCTTCGACGATGGCCGCTTCTTGCACCGGTTTGAACGGTTCCTGGTAGGCCGGAGTCTGTGCATGTGGTTTGCCGGGAGGCAGCGGTGGCAGCGTGACCGTAAAAGTGGTCATGCCGTCTACGGCACTTTCGACCGTGATTTCCCCTTTGAGCAACGTGACCATGTGTTTGCAGATGGCCAGTCCCAGCCCCGTGCGCGAGCCCTTGCCGCTCATTTCGAAAGAATCCAGCACTTTGTAGCGGTCGAATATCTTGGGCAGGTCTTCGCGGGCGATGCCTTTCCCGGAATTGGATACACGCAAGGTCAGCATCGGCCCTCCCGTCAGCGACAAAAGAATCTCCCCCTGTCCCGGTGTATATTTGAAGGCATTGGACAGCAGATTCTCTGCAATCTTGTTGAAGCAGCTCAAGTCTGTATTCCATTTTATGCCGGGTGCAATCTTGAGCCTGTATCCGATGCCGCGTTGCTCCGCCATTTCGCCGAACAGGTTGGCCGTGTTTTCCAGGCTTTCCGATACCGGCACCTCTTGTATGTCCAGCACCTTGTTCCCCGTCTCCAGTCGGCGGAACTCCAGCAGCTCCAGGATAAGGCTGTTCAGCTTCTCTGCATTTTGCCGTATCATCGTGGCATATTTCCGGATATAGGTATCTGTACCCTGATAGGACAAAATGCGCTCACAGGGCCCGTAAATAAGCGTCAGCGGCGTGCAAAACTCATGGGTGATGTTGGTGAAGAAGCGCAGCTTCGATTCGTAGATTTCTTCTTTCTTCTGCTGGTTGATTTTCTCAATGGTGCGTAGCTGCTTCCGGCGGTAACGTCTGATGACGCGGTAGATGATGCCCGCTGCCAAGCCTATGAACAGCAGGGCATAGGCTGCATACGCCCAATAGGTGAGGTACCAGGGGGGCAGTATCCGGATGATGACTGTCTGCGGCCGGCTCTCCTGCCCGTTGCTGTTGTTCCTGTATTTGATTTGCAGCGTATATTTTCCCGGAGTCATGTTGGAAAGGACGATGTCGGTATACGCTTCGTTTCCTATCCACTGGCTGTTTATTTCGTCTATCTTGTAGAAATACGTGTAGTTGTTTCCGTTGATATAGTCGATGGCCTTGAAAGTTAGCTGGAAGAAATCCTGGTCATGTTTCAGTTGCAGGAAAAGCTCTCCATTGTCTTCGTGCAAGAAGCGGTTGATGTTTTCTTTTTTCCCGAAGATGCTGATGCCTTGCAGCCAGATGGGCGGCATATAAGGCTGTTCCGAGGCGAAATCGGGTTTGAGCGTGACGAATCCGTTGGTACCTCCGAAAAACAACAATCCGCTCTGCGGGTCTCTGAAGAAAGCCCCGTCGCTAAATTCAGAGACCTCCAGCCCGTTCTTATGGTTGTAGGCATAGTGCGTCTTGCTCTTCGGGTCGAAGCGGACCAGGCCTTGGTTGGTGCTCAGCCACAAGTTGCCTTCCTGGTCTTCCAAGATACCATGCACCGTGTTGTGCGACAGCAATGTGGCTTCTCCGGCTTTCGTCCTGTCGGGCGGGAAGTGCAGCAAGCCCGAACTGGTGCCCATCCAATAGCCCGCAGGGTTCTTGTAGATGGCGAAGATGTCATTGGCCGTACGGCTGTCCACGATGTTGTCGAAACGGTAACTTTTCCATTCTTCGCTTGCCACGTTCATGCAGAAAGCCCCCTGTCCCCGGTTGCCGAACCACAGCAGCGAGTCGTTTTCCTGGTAGGAGGTGAAGAAATAGTTGGAGGGCATTTTGTCCTGGTCTATGGTCTTTCGGATGGCCGACTCCACCCGGGGCATGGGCCGGCCTCCACGGTCCAGTGTCACTTTTACAACCCCTTCGCCTACGGTGGATATCCAGAGTGTGGTATCGTTCAGCTCTTTGATGTCGTGGATGTATTTCAGGCTTTTCCCGCCTGCTGTGACGGGTAATGGATACAAGCGGCGGGTGGCGTATGAATAATAGTTCAGCCCCTTCTCTGTGCCTATCCACAACAGTTCCCGGCGACTGGGCGCGAAGCAATAGACCGAGTTGTCGCTCAGAGCCGTGCCGGAAGCCGTTATGCGCTGGAAGGTAAGAGGCAGGCCATTGCCCGGCACGTAATGCGGGATGCGCAATATGCCGTCGCCCTTTGTGCCCACCCATAGTGTCTGCTCGTGGTCGTAGTAGAGCGCACGCACGGGGTTGTTGATGGAATGGAGCGGCGTATTGAGCAGGGTGTTGGTGATGGAGACAGATTCGTTGAAGTACATGTAGACGCCCTGTCCGTCGGTGCCAATCCAGACAATGTCCTGGAAACGGTCTTTCATCAGGCAAAAGATGCCGCATTGTATCTCCGTGTCTTGCAGTTCATACTTGGTTTTCTGGTTGGGCATGAAGCGCAAAATCATCAGCCCGTTGCTTTTGAAGCCGATGTAGTAGTCGTTGCCTTGCTTGGCGATGGAAGAGATTTCGCCTCGTTCGCGGATGGCTTCCGACAGGTCGGCAATGAAATAAGCCTTCCGGTTGTTGAGGTCGTATTCATAGAACCCGTAAGTTGTGTCGACGAAGTAGATTTGCTCTTCTTCTGCAAATGCGTGCTTCAGGCGTAGCGTAGCCGGCGGAAGCTGTTGGGGAGTCAGCCTCGTTTCGTTTCCCGTCTGCTCAATCCGGAAACATTGTACCGGCTGTTCGCCTTGGGCCAGCACCCACAGGCAGTCTTTCCGGTCTATGCCCATGGACAGTATCCGTCCGAACGGAGCTATGGGCGCGGTCAGTTGGCGGAAGGTCTGGGCCTTTTCATCGAAATGATAGATACAGCCATCGTCTTTCAAGGTAAAGAATCCGTTCGCGGGACTTTCGACCATGAAGTTATTGTCTTTGAAGTTGGCAAAATGCAGGCTGGTCTCCTGCCCGGCATCGAGCCGGTCGAGCCCGTAATTGGTCTGTACCCAAAGCACATCCTTTCTCGTGCTGCAAATTCCGTTTATCAGGTTGCCCGAAATCAGGTTGGACGCCTGGCTGTTTGGGGTATAGAGATGCACGTCTGTGCCGTCAAACACGTTCAGCCCGTCGCACGAGCCTATCCAAATCAGTCCCCTCTCGTCTTGGTACAGCGAAAGGATGGCACTGTTGGACAATCCGTCCCTGTTGGATAATTGTCGGATGTGCTGGCCTTGTATGTTTGCCGGCAGGAGCAGGCATAGACAGCATAGCCAGACGAAACGGCAGGTAGAAATAAGGTTGCTCATGTTTGAATCCAAGGGTTGCTAAATGTTGCAAAGTTAAGGCTATTTTTCGGGAAATAGGAATTTTTCAGCCAGAAAGGTGCGGCAAGGGGGCAAAAAGGCTTTTCCGTCCTGCTTCGGTCGCTTCTCCTCCCTACCTCGTCCTTGTCTTACACAAGGACGAGGTAGGGAGGAGGTAGGGAGGAGGTACGACTTTGGTAGGGAGTTGGCAAGGAGAACAGAGAAAACATGGACAGCTTCTGTTGGGGGAACTTTTTATTGTACTTAAATAATGTTAAAACGACATTATGACAGGGAAACGTACTCATTTACGCTTATCATGCAACCAGAGCACTGCAAACGGAAGCCCGACACAAAGACAAGCGGCAAATCCCGCCGAATTGCCAAAACAGTCCGTCACCGCATCCTGCATATACGCAGGCAAAAATCCTACGTTTAATCGGATGGGGAATGGCTGGAATAATGGTTGTGTCGATATTATTGTCTGCTTCATGGGCAGGCATTGTTAGTATGGCAGTGTCTGGACTGTTCAGGAATGATTTGTAGACGCTCGCTTCTTGGAAATATGATGAAGAATGGCTTCCTTTGTAGAGAAATAGGACTATTAGCCCAATGTTTAATTGTTTAAATCTTAATCGCATGAAAACAAGTGTTTGTTTGATGTTGTTGGTTTCCCTATGCCTACTTTCGTGCAATCAAAAGCAAGAACTCGTTTCCACCGGGACATAGCCGGAAGAAAAGGCAAGGCAATGGAGAGTCAGCGGAGTGGAAGATGTGGAGAATGTAGCTCCCATGGGTGTTGTTCCCGAGTGGGCCAAGGAGCAGATGACGACCGAGGAATATGACGCTTGGAAAGTGGTGGCTAAAGTTTATTGCGTGGATTATTCATTCTTGAAACACGAGCGTTTCCCTGAAGAACGTGCCAGTATCTATGAGTCTGCCAAGATGACGGCAGATGCGATTTTGGCAAAGCCGGATTCGTTTACCATCCAAAGAGGTGCACTATTTATGTACGACCTTGATCCTAAAGGCACTCATGTTTCCCATAGAGAAGCTCCGAAAGTTGAGTTTCTTATACTTTTATGCTAAATGAACAAAGCTTATGGACCTTGAATTATTGTTGTTTACAACGGTAGTGACGGCAGTATTATTCTTTCTTGCCGTTGTGCGTATATGGAGAGATTTGCTTCCCAAAAAGCAATATTACCGAATAGGGGCGTATGCGATAGCTATGCTTGCATTGCTTATGATGTTAGTGCGGGGCTACTATGGCTTTTTCTTTGCCACTGCCTGATGGAAGAATATAACTTAAATTAAAACAAGAAGTAAGATGAGAAAGGACGGAAAATGGGAACTGTTGTTGTCAATAGTGATTTTTACACTGTTTGCTTGGTGCTACTTTACAGACTTCCGTGATGATTTGGCGATTAAGATATTTATGCCGGTCGCGACGTTGTCGGTGATAGTATTATTCATTTATCACATTATTCCTTTGTGGAAGGGAAAACAATCTATTCGTATGTGGATGGCTATTATATGTGCTGCGATTGTGAGTATGGGCTTGCTGGGGACTTCTTATCGGATTCTTTTTATGTAACTTGACATGAGCCCAATATCATTCAAAGCATGGTTTAGCCCACATATTTCTATGAATCGTTGACGCTACCCGCAAAAAAAGATGCCTTCGCTACCTTTTTTCCGTAGCGGAGGCATCTTTCTTGTTTATATAGGCTTGGGCCTTTGTTACTTATCCGAAAGGATGATACTCAGTTCGGCTATGGCAGCTTTCCTGCCTTTGTCATGAGCCGATTGGGCTGTCAGTTTGACGTAGCGTGCCTTGCAGGGCTTGAAGGTAACGGTCTGCGTGTCTTTGCCGGGAGCGAAAGTACCGGTGGCTACCGGTTTCCCCCAGTTGTTTCCGTCGTTGCTGACGTAGATTTCGTAAGCGGCAATCCGGCCTTCTTCGCTGTCTTGGCGAGGCGTGTATTTCAGACCTTTGATGGTTGCTTCCTTGGCCAGCCCTATCTGTATTTCGTGAGGATAGGGGGCGCGGTAGAAACCGTTTAATACGGTCTGCCAGCAGGTTTGGATGTCGCCGTCAGCCGCCAGCTTCATGCTGTTGTCGGCATCGCTGTCTACGGAGATAATGCTCTGCTTGTTGGAAGCGGCACCCGACAGGTTTTGTACGATGTTGACATTCAGTTCGGCGACTGAAGCCCAGGCACGGCCGTACATTTCGGACAGTGCCACGAACTTGAAGTAACGGGCTGTGACAGGGCTGCCCAATTTGACTACTTGTGCCGATGATGAGTCGGGGAAGCGGCCTTTCACCGGATTGTCCCAAGTCTTTCCGTCTTTGCTGAAATAGAGTTCATAGTCTTTGATGCGTCCGTTGCCTGAATCACGCGGTGTGTAGATGAATTGGTCAATGACGAGCATGGAACCCATGTCTACTACGATGCTGTGCGGGTGTTTGGCTTCGGGCTCGCTCCAACGGCTGTGCCAGATGGATGACGGGTCTCCGTCGATGGCATTGCGTGCTTCTTCTCCGTTGTTTTCGCTGCTGACCGATACTATTTTCCAGATGGAACGGTCTACATAGATGGGCAGTTGTACCGTCGTTTTCAGGCTTTGTCCCAGCTCATCGGAAACGGCATAGGCTTCTACATTACCTCCTTCTATCAGCGCGAATGGCTTTGAATAAGTCTGGTATTCGCCGCCATTGATGCGGTAGTGGATGGTAGCTCCCGAGGTATGAGTGCTCATGTGCAGGTCGCCGTTGTTGTCGCGTTCTATCAGGACTGGCATACATACAGGCATCCTTACCCGTGCTTTCCGGCTGAGTTCGTCGTTGGTATAGCTCCGTTCCAGAGGCAGCAGGATGAAACTGAATACGGTGGGCTGTGAAGTCAGTTCGTATTTCTTCAGCGGGCCCGGGCCACAACTGGCGTTGCCCAGAGGACGGTTGGCTGCATCCAGGCAGAGGATGGTTTCTTTGCGCGGAGTGATTTCGTATCCGTGTACCATCTTTTGGATATTGTCGGCAGAGGTCATGTCTTGTGCCCGTACATGGAGGGCAGAGACGGACATTTTGTCTCCGGCAACATATACAAAGCCCATTCCTTGGGGGTTGGTAATGGTTATCCAGCGTGTATCTTCGTGGTTGCCCATTTCTTGGGGGCGTACATAGTTGATCCATTGGTCGGACACGGTGCTTTCATACAGTCCGAAGTAGCTGGACTCTTTGCGGTCGACATAGTTCTCCCACGGACCACGGCCATACCAGCGCATCCGTTCGAAGCCCTCGGGCAGTTCCATGCGGTAACCTACCTTAGGGATGATTTCTCCTGTCTTGGATGGGATGATGGTGCTGTTCACCAGAATGGAACCGTCGGCAGATACGGTGTACTGGATGTCGGTCTGGTAGTTAAAGTCCAGTTTGCCTTTGTAGGTATTCCGGATTTGCAGGGCTATGGTACCGTCTTTTTGTTCTACGCTCCACGTGCCGGCTTCCTGTGCCATGTTGTACAGGCCTTTCTGCTGCCAGTCGCGGCTGATCTGCTTGTCGTTGTCCGTCGGTGTGCGGAACAGGTTCAGTTCAAGTCCTTTGCTGATCAGTTCCACTCCGTTCAGCAGATAGGACGAGAGAGTGCCTTCTTTCTTCGAGAAAGTGGCGATGAATTTGTCGCCTTTCACGATGAAGCTTTCCGAAGTCTCGTTCAGTTCAATGTCGCCTTTTTCGGCAATGAAGAGCGGTTTCTCACTGTCGCTCAGTTTGAATTGTTCGGAGGCTACTTCATATCCGGCTTCGGCCCATTCGGTGTCTTCTTTCTGACGGAAGCTGAAGTTGATGAAATATTCTGCACCGGGGATGTTGCGGGCAGGACGGTCGGCGATGGTAATTACTTTGCTTTCCTGAGCATCCAGGTTCAGTTCGTCCAGGTTGCCGGAAGAGATGACTCTGCCGTCTTCTACGATTTCGTAACGTCCGTACAAGTCGTCGATGTTGTTGTGGAAACGCTTGTTGGTAATCTTGTATTGCCCGTTGCCCATCGGGGTTACCCACACGGGTTGGTGCATCTTCTTCACTTCATAGCCTTTGGCTGCGAAAGTACGGTCGGAGAAGATGAGGCCGTTGGCACAGAAGTTACCGTCGTTGGGTTTGTCGTTGAAGTCGCCGCCCACAGCCAGGAAATAACCTTTCCCGTCGGGAGTGGGAACCTTGATGCTGTGGTCTACCCATTGCCAGATGAAACCGCCTATCAGAGCTGGATAACGTTCGTAGGTTTCCCAGTATTCTTTGAAGTTGCCTACTGCGTTACCCATGGCAAGAACATATTCGCATACGACGTGCGGTTGTACGGTTTCGCCGTTTTGGAATTTCTGTAAGCGGTCTTTACCTACGCCTTCCAGCCAGTCTACGCTGGAGTACATGGTGCTGGTAACGTCGCAGAAGGCACTGTTGCCTTCGTAGTGTATCGGACGGCTGGAGTCCAGTTTCTTGATGGCTTTGGAAGCGGAAGGAAGTTATTGCCGTTGCCAGATTCGTTACCCATTGACCAGAAGATGATGGAGGGATGGTTCTTGTAACGCTTTACCTGGTTCTCGTTGCGCTCTACAAAGGACTTTTCCCACGTCGGTTCTTTGGACAGTTCCATCAGACCGTGACATTCAACATTGGCTTCTGCCATGACATAGATGCCGTATTTGTCGCACAGGTCATACCAGTAGGGATTGTTGGGGTAGTGGGAGGTGCGGACAGCATTTACGTTCAGGCGTTTCATCACCTTAATGTCATTTTCCATCTCTTCTTTAGAAACGGTACGTCCGTTCCAAGGGCTGTGGTCGTGTCTGTCCACGCCTCTCAGCAGGGTCGATTTGCCGTTGATTAGCATCCGTCCGTCTTTGGCGAACTCAATTTTGCGGAAGCCTACCTTGATGTTGCGTAGGTCAATTACCTTTCTTTTCTGTATCAGTGTGATATTCAGGTCGTAGAGGTTGGGTGTTTCTGCAGTCCACTTGTCCGGATTCTCCACGTCAAACGTCAGACTGTTTTGGCCTATCTTAGCGGGTAAGGTTTGGGTGGTTACGACCTTGCCTTGCGGGTCAATCAGTTTGATTTGGAGGTCGCCTTTGCTCTTCTTACCGGTCAGTTGGACGTCCAGTTGTACGGTAGCGTTCTTGTATTGGCTGTCCAGATCTGTGCGGAAGAAGAAGTCCCTGATCTGTGTTTTGGGAGCAGACCACAGGAATACGTCTCTGAAGATGCCACTGAAACGCCAGAAATCCTGACATTCCAGGTAACTGCCATCAGTGAAACGGTATACTTCAACGGCCAATACGTTGCTGCCTTTTTCGTTGATGTAGGGTGTCAGGTTAAATTCGGCAGGCAGGTAGCTGTCTTCCGAGTAGCCTACTTTCTTGCCGTTCAGCCAGAGGTAGAAACCGGCTTCCACACCGTTGAAACGGATAAATATGTCGCGTCCTTTCCATGATTCAGGCAGGGTGAACTCGCGACGGTAGCTGCCAACCGGGTTGGGCATATTGGCAAAGGTATAGTCTGCCGGGCGAGGTTGGATGACATTGGGCCATTGCACATTCCGCCAGTCACAGAAAGGGTAAACAGTGTTGCAGTAAAGTGGTTTGTCCCATTCTTTGTTGTTGCGTACGGCTTCTATTTGCCAAGTAGCGGGTACTTTGATGTCGTCCCATTGGCTGACGTCATAGTCTGGCTTGTAGAACTCTTGGGGCCTGTCTTTAGGGTCGGCTACCCAGTTGAACTTCCATGTGCCGTTGAGACTCTTGTAGTAGGGAGATTCCTCCATACTGAGTTGCCGAGATTGTTGTTCGTTGGCAAAGGGGATAGCAATCTGGCAGGCTTCTTCTTTGTTGACGCCTGATACGAATTGGTTGCACCATTCCAAGTCGCTTTCCTGTTGTGCCCATGTGGGGGCATGGGGACTCAGAGAGGCAAGGATGATGCCGGATAGAATAAGTTTTTTCATAAAAGTAAGTTTATAAAAGTAAGTTATTAATGTTGTTTATGGGTTATTTGGTTTTGATAATGGCTGCAAAGCCACCATTACGAGCCATACGTACGGTGATTGTGTCATTTTTTTGTACGTTGCGTTCTTTTTTCTTGTAGTCTAAGGCTTGGCGCTGGGCGTTGGGGCCGTCTTCGAAAGAAGTCATATGGAAGCTCTTCCCTTCAGGCAGAAAATCGAGCTTCAGGTTGAAGGTACGTATTGGCTGTTGGCCGTTGGCCATGCCGCCGATGAACCATGTGTCTCCTTTGCGTTTGGCTACGAGAGCGTATTCGCCAACTTTGGCTTCGAGAGCTATCGTTTCATCCCAAGTCTGAGGTACGGAAGTGATGAAGCGTGTACAGTCTTCGTTGCGGTAATACAGGGTGGGATTGTCGGCCATCATCTGAAGTCCGCTTTCGAAGAGAACGAACAGAGCCATTTGGTAGGCACGGGTACCTATACTGGCCGAGTTGGGCCGGTTGGAGCAGTAGACTTCGGGTTGCATGCTCAGCATGGCACCGGGAGTGTAGTCCATGGGTCCCACGGCATTACGCATGAAGGGCAGGTAGAGGCTGTTGTCGGGACGGCATCCGCCCATCTGCTCCATGCCCCGCACGCCTTCGTAGGACAAGACATTGGGATATTGGTATTCCAGCCCGGCGGGTTTGAAGGCGCCGTGGAAATCGACGAAGAGGTGGTGCTTGGCAGCTTCGCGGGCCACGCGTTCATAATAGTTGACCATCCATTGGTCGCTGCGGTCCATGAAGTCTATCTTTAGGCCTTTTACTCCCCATTTTTCGAATGTTTCAAAGAGGTCGAAGTGATTCTCTACGGTTAGCCAGGTTAGCCATAAAACGATGCCTACGTTTTTTTCTTGGCCGTAGCGTATGAGTTCGTGCAAGTCTACGCTCGGATTGGGTGTATAGGGGTCGCGTGTGCTTTTGGCCCATCCTTCATCCATGACGATGTAGGGGATGCCGAAACGGGAGGCAAAGTCAATGAAGTATTTGTAGGTATTCAGGTTGCAGCCGGCTTCGAAGTCTACATCGTCGCCGTATGGGATGGCACCGTTCCACCATTCCCAGGAAGCCAGCCCTGGTTTGATCCACGATACGTCTTCTAACACGTTTTTTTCTGCCAACTGGAACGTCATGGTGTTTTCAATGAGTTGGCGGTCGTCCCGGGCAATGACGAAGTAGCGCCATGGGAAATTGCGTTTTCCCGTGGTGCGGGCTATGTAGTCGGCTTCTTTCAATATTTTGAGACTGCGGTCGCCGTCTTCTCCGAATTCAAGGGGTACTTTGGGGAAGATAGAGTGTGCGCCGTTGCTCTGATTGCTTTTCAAGAACATGGCGGGATAGTCGCTCAGGTCCGATTCACTAATCAGTATCTTGCAGCCTTTGTCGCGTGTGTCTATCAACAAGGGAAGAAGCGCCATTCTGTCGGAAGATAGCCATGCTTCGCTTTCGATGTGGGCATACTCTTCTTCGTAAGAGGTTTTAAAGCCTCCGGGCTGTTGCATGTGCAGCAGATAATTGGCGGGGAAATGGATACAGAAAGATTCGTCTTTAACGTCGATGCTGTCCTTCAG
This sequence comes from Bacteroides sp. ET71, assembly GCF_023336905.1. GTDB lineage: Bacteria > Bacteroidota > Bacteroidia > Bacteroidales > Bacteroidaceae > Bacteroides. The sequence goes on along the minus strand of NZ_JAMBLS010000030.1, from coordinate 944 downwards.
GTTGGTGATGAAGCGGTAGGCCACACCGTTGTCGAAAGCACGGAATTCGACGGAGTAGCCGCCTTTGAATTTTAGCAGCAACTGGTTGTATTGGTTGGCAACGCTGGAGAATTTGAGTGGGACGACAGGAGTAAGCGTTTCGTCTACGCTGTTGCGAGAAACTTTGGTCACACGTGGATTTTTGCCCAGCGAGGCATTGTCTACGGTCATTTGCATGTTGCATTGTGTAAGCAGCGTGTCGCCTTGACTGATGATGTCATAACGGATTTGGTCGGACAAGCTGATGTTCATCTCGATTTTTTGATCGGGTGACAGTAGTTTGTACACCTTCTGTGCGTAACTGCTTTGCAAGGCGAGCATGCAAAAAGCGGCAAGAGTTATTCTTTTCATGATGTAGATGTGTTTTATAGAGTTTCTTTTTGCGTGAGTTTTATTAAGTGTTATGGACGTTGTTGGTTTGAATCATTAAAACATAGCGGTAAAGGTGCCCATTATGTTCACGATTACCGCTATGCCTTTCAGTGGCTAAAGTTATAAAGATTTATCGAATAAACGACGATTTCTGCCAAAAGAATGTATTGGCTAAAGAGAAAATGTAACTTTAAAGGCGAGAACTGCCTCCATACCTCTAGATTTAGAGGCCTTCACTTTCCAAAATAGCTAACTGAGCCAACATTTCTACACAAGCTCCTATGTAGATGACTTCCCAATCGTCTTGTGGCGTAAGGCCACGGAAATCCTTGTAATTCAGCAGTTGCATAGAGCGGTTGTGCCCTTGTGGTGAGAGCCACAGATTAGAGAACATCTGCTCGTAGGCGTCGATGTATTTCCGGTTCTTATCAATTCGATACAGTTCGACGTATCCTCTCATCAAGATGGCATTGAACCAAGTGTGGCCGTCGATGTAGGCGATATTTTTCTTAAGCCAAGGTGATTCAAAAGTT
>NZ_JAMBLS010000029.1 GCF_023336905.1 Bacteroides sp. ET71 | reverse complement strand
TCTTCAACCATGTATTTTTCCTGTACTTTGGCAAATTCTTTGCAAAAATCATCCGCCCTGCAAAAATCTCCGTAACTTTAGCCTCTGAGAACATAGTGGTAATCGCTTAAATGTTATAACTTGACACTATAAATTTAATGCTTTTATCGCTATGTTACTAATTATCAAACGAATAATTTTATTCCTTATATCGAACTCACGTTATTTATATCTAATCACAAAGATACGGATTTTGGGGTATAAGTCTTGTTTTCCAAGCGAGCATTTAAATGATTTATATCGCTGAATACGGAAAATCTTGAGAAGTATCTCTTCAATCCGGCAACCGTGAGAAACATTTCTTACCTCTCACATAGAATTGCCACAACAAGCTAAATGACTTTCGTTCCGGAATATCAGACCACACAGCCTTGGACAGATTTTCCAAACGAGCCTCTTTAAAAGAAGCTTTTAAACGTGCAAAAGCCCTGCGGGCTTTCCAAACAGCCCATGCATTGGAAAAATCAAGTTGAAGCAAGAAATGCAAAGCTGCTATGACATCAAGCAACGTACGAACCCGCATTACAGAAGGAAGTTCTTTTTCCGGCAAATTCTTATACAACATCAGCAAGTTATTCCGGAAATTCAAGAAGGTCTTCATCGAATTATCACGTTTCAATGTAGCCCCTCCTACATGATAAACCTCACTTTCCGGTATGCAAACCAAAACACGTCCCCGGGCACGAAGACGCCAACACAGGTCTATTTCTTCCATATGAGCAAAAAATCGCCCATCAAGTCCTCCTACTTCAAAATAATCTTTCCTACGTATAAACAAGGCAGCACCTGAAGCCCAAAAAACAGGTTGCACGCTATCGTATTGTCCCTTGTCGGCCTCTACATTTCCCAACAGACGTCCACGACAAAAAGGATAACCGTAACGGTCTATGAAACCACCTGCCGCACCCGCATATTCAAAATAATCCCGATGGTCATAGGAAAGCAGTTTAGGTTGGCAAGCCGCTACTTCCGGATGAGCATCCATATAAATAATCATCGGAAGCAACCAATGCTCACGCACTTCTACATCTGAATTAAGCAATATCACATACTCTGCCTCTACCTGCGCCAAAGCACGGTTATAGCCTTCAGCAAAACCATAATTCTTCTCCAAGCATATCAGACGCACCGAAGGGAAATCATGCTTTACCATCTCACATGACGTATCTTCTGAAGCATTATCTGCTACCCATACAACTCCACCATCCGCTTCAGAGAAACGGACTACGGAAGGCAAAAAACGGCGAAGCATCTCGCAGCCATTCCAATTCAATATGACAACAGCTACCTTATCCATGATGCACTGCGTCCTCACGTTTCAATTTCCAACGTTTATGTGACCAGAACCAATAGGCCGGCGCCCTACGGATGGTTGCTTCCAATCTCCGAGCGAAACATCCTGTGATTTCGCCATCGGCTGTTTGCTTAGGCGTTTCGGTTATTAAATCAAAATGTACAGAACAGTAACCGCGTTTCACATAATACAATTCACAATAAAATACAGGGAAATCCATTAATTTAGCAATGCGTTCCGCACCATCCATAAATCCCGTATCTTGATTCAGAAAGGTCGTCCAATAATGGGCTTCATTCGGATTGGGTGACTGGTCAGTAATCAGCCCTACTGCAATCCTCTTCCCATCTTTACGAAGTTTTATCAGTTCACGTGCTGTGCTATGTTTCGGGATATTATAACCTCCAAAACGAGCACGTATCCGGATAAAAAGTTTATCCAGGTATTTATTCTTCAAAGGCTTATAAACTTGCACAGGTACATCATCCGGGTGCATGATAGAACTCATTCCTGTAATCCACTCAAAGTTGGCATAATGTGGAATAAGCAATACGATGCCACCATGCTTTTCTATCATGGACAAGTATTCTTCTTTATTCCTATACTCCATGCGCCGGCAAAGCTCCGAGAAAGACATGCGCATCATTTTGACATCTTCCAACAAATAATCGCACAAATATTGATAGAAATCGTGCTCTATACGGCGTAATTCCGCGGTGCTTTTTTCGGGAAAAGAATTACGCAGATTGGTACGAACCACTCGACGGCGATAGCCTACCACCCTGTACATCAGAAAGCATAGCACATCAGAAATAACGTAAAGAACCGCAAAAGGCAAGGATGCCAATATCCACATGCCCGCATACGTCAACCAATAAAATATCTTTGATTTCATAGTTTTATTGTCTATCTTGTCAATATCATCCCCTCCAGGGCTGTAGAATCTGCATTGAAATTTCCCAATTGAACTTGTACCACACAGTTGTCCAAAGCATCGTCATGAGGGACTTCCACCCGAATATAATTAGCCGAAAAACCATGCATAGGCATACCGGATTTGGAGCGTTCCAACAATACGGGCATTATCTGCCCAATATGCCGGGCATAAAAAGCATGCCATTTTTCATCAGATATTTCCAACAGGCACTGACTGCGACGATGTTTTTCTTGAGGAGAAACTGCAGGCTCAATTTTCAAAGCCTGAGTACCCGGACGTTCCGAATAACTGAACACATGAAGCTGAGTTACATCCAATTGCCGCAAAAAATTGCATGATTGTTCGAAATAGTCTTCCGTTTCACCTCGGGTTCCCACTATTACATCCACACCAATAAAAGCATCGGGCATCACACTCCTGATTCTATCAATCTTGGCAGCAAACAGATTTGTATCATAACGACGACGCATCAATTTCAATACTTCGTCACAGCCTGATTGCAAAGGAATATGGAAATGAGGCATGAAATGACGAGAATGAGCTACATAATCAATAATCTCGTCCGTCAATAAATTGGGCTCAATAGAAGATATACGAAAGCGTTCTATTCCTTCCACTTCATCGAGCGCTTTCACTAAGTCAAAAAAAGTTTCTCCGGTAGAGCGGCCAAAATCACCAATATTCACTCCGGTCAATACGATTTCTTTTCCACCCTCAGCAGCGGCTTTTTTAGCTTGTTCTACTAAAGAAGCAATGCTCCCATTCCGACTGCGCCCCCGAGCCAATGGGATAGTGCAATAAGAACAGAAATAGTCACAACCATCTTGCACTTTCAAGAAAAAACGTGTACGGTCGCCTCGCGAACAAGAAGGTGCAAAACTACGGATATCCTTCACAGGTGAAGCATGTATCTCGCCGACCTTTTTTTTCTGCAAATTACCCAAATAATGCGCCAAATCTTTCTTCTGTTCAGCCCCCAGTACCATGTCCACTCCTTCAATATCGGCTATCGTATCGGGCTTCAACTGTGCATAACATCCTGTTACCACGACAAAGGCATTTGGATGTTGCTTGAGCAGCTTATGAATAGCTTGACGACATTTCTTATCGGCCACTTCCGTCACCGAACAAGTATTTATCACACAAATATCAGCTTCTTCCCCTTTACGTGCCTTCCGCACACCCAATTCTTGCAGTGCTTTAGCGATAGTAGAAGTTTCCGAAAAATTCAGCTTGCAGCCCAATGTGTAATAAACCGCTGTCTTATCTTGAAATATATTTGTATCGATCATAAATATTCATACAACAATCGTACAAAGGTACGTATTATTATCTGTTTATCTGGCAGAGTTGCCAGGATTTCTTGTTTCAAACGGTTACAATACTGTGACAAAAAGATGCCAAAAACGCACTACTGGCAAAAAATCATAAAAAAAATTGCAATTTATAGCACAACATATCCAAAAAGTCCATACCTTTGCAGCGTTTTAACAAAGCAACTGATTGTATTACGTTTAAAAAGCAAAGAAAATGAAAAAGTTAGTTTTGATGGCCGTAGCTTTTGTGGCCGTATCTTTCGCATCTTGTGGTGGTAACAAAGCAGCTAACGCTGAAGCTACTGAAACAACTACTCCCGCTACTGAAGAAGTAGTTGCTGCTAATGACAGCACTGTTGCTGCCAACGATAGCGTAGCAAATGACTCTGCCGCTGTTGCTGAATAACTCGGCTAAGCGAAAGGTTTAAGAGAGAATTGAAAGTCTGACGTGCATAAGCACCCAGACTTTTTTTTATGCCCGGCTGCTTCCTTTTCTTTCTTTTTCAAAAGAGGTACTTTACGTTTCCCAAATCAATGTTTAGCCCGCTCAAATCCCTCTTTACAACTCTAAACACCGTATTGGGAAAAAGACAAAAAAAGAAGGGTATATCCTCCTATGAGATATACCCTTTAGACTAACTTTATTAGAAAAATATTTTAAGCCTCTTCTGCAACAACCTCGAAAGGAATCTCTACAGAAACTTCCTTGTGCAGACGAACTACAGCCTTGTAGCTACCAACTTCCTTCACCGTGTCTTTCACTGTGATGAGCTTGCGGTCAACGTTATGACCCAACTTGGCCAATTCGTCAGCAATCTGAATATTACCCACAGAGCCGAAGATGGTACCCGTAGAGCTAACCTTTGTAGCAATTTTCAAAGATACACCTTCCAGCTTAGCAGCCAGTTCTTCAGCATCTTTTTTGATTTTCTCCAGTTTGTGTGCACGTTGCTTTAATTCTTCAGCCAGCATTTTTTTTGCAGCCGGAGAAGCAATGACAGCCTTGCCCGTAGGGATGAGGTAGTTACGTCCATAACCCGACTTAACGTTCACGATATCGTTCTTATAACCCAAATTCGCGATGTCTTCTTTCAAAATGATTTCCATACTTCCTCCTCCTATTTATTTCATCAAGTCTGTTACATAAGGCAGCAAAGCCAAGTGACGCGCTCTCTTAACGGCCTGAGCCACACGACGCTGATACTTCAACGAAGTACCTGTGATGCGACGCGGAAGAATCTTGCCCTGTTCGTTCAAGAACTTCTTCAGGAACTCGGGATCCTTGTAGTCAATGTACTTGATACCGCTCTTTTTGAAACGGCAATATTTCTTTTTCTTCACGTCTACAGAAGGCGGAGTCAAATATCTGATTTCTGATTGAACTTGTTGTGCCATGATTAATCCTCCTTTTTAGTTGATTTCATACTTCTTCTCTTTGCAGCATATTCAGCAGCATACTTGTCCTGCTTGAAAGTCAGGAAGCGGATAACACGCTCGTCACGACGGAAATTGACTTCCAGCTTCTCAATGACAGAAGGCTCTGCATTGAACTCAATCAGTTGATAGAACCCTGTGGATTTCTTCTGGATAGGATAAGCCAGTTTCTTCAATCCCCAGTTTTCTTCATTCACAATCTCAGCACCTTCGGCGGTAAGGATGCCTTTGAATTTCTCTACCGCTTCCTTCATCTGAGCATCAGACAAAACGGGAGTTAAAATGAAAACGGTTTCGTATTGATTCATACTTTTAAATAATTAAATAAGTGTTTTTTGTAAAAAGCGGTGCAAAGGTAAGGATTTTACTTGTAACCACCAACACTCTCAGGTTCTTTTTGCTATTTGTATTCAACAAAGTAGGCTGTTTGCCTCAATTCTCCCGACATATTATATCAGAATTACCCCATTCTCGCTCGTTCTTTCCGATATGTTAGGAAATGACAGAGAAGGCTATTAACTTTGCAAGAAGAAATATGCTCCCAATGCAATCGAATAAAACAATGAATGGATTATTTAAGAACCTCGGACTGCTGTTTGTCGTCGCTGGCGTAATTACACTTATCGTCAGCGCATTTAGCCAACATATAAATAATGCCATCCTAGGCGGTGCACTGACCAGCATTATCGTGGGATTATTGGTTTACATCCTCCTGAATAAACAGAGAAAATATTGAAAACAGAATGGCCTTATGAAGCAACCTGTATCAATATTGTGCTGCAAACCTGACAGTCACAGCCCCAGTTCCTACAACATCCGCCAGTCCTTCGGGATTGTCTATCCGCCCAAGCCGGGTATAATTATAACCGGATGAGAAAGTCTCATAAAAGAGTACCACACACGATGAGCCATAAAGCATCAGGTCGCCGGTTTGTATAGTCCCAGGTCGATAGCTGTCTGTTGGTAGGTCGTTGTCGAGGTAGTAATATTTTTCGTTTCCATTCAATTCGCTCATCTGCATCGTCAGGGGCAACATCGATGCAAAAACTCGCGCCGCCTCATTTTCAGTAAGTGTGGCACTGAAAGATGTACCGTTTATCTCTATGGCAATATTTCTATTCATAGGGCTTTCTTCATCTGAATTATCTCCTTCATTTCCTGGTTGCACAGGAGTTTCCGTTTCTGGCAAAGGGGTATCATCCGCACAGGCGGCAAGTCCGGTTGCCAACATAAAGGATAAAGCTGCCAGTATCCATCGAATCATCTGTTTCATATCCATCTGGTCTTTACATATATTCTATTTCAGATATTTGCGATAAAACTGTTCAATCTTGTCAAACGGAATTTTTTCCAGATTATCGTAAAGGTCTGTGTGATTGGCTCCCGGCACAATCAGAAGTTCCTTGTTGTCTCCTTTCAATTTCTTGAACGCATCTTCACCGAAATAGCGGGAATGAGCCTTTTCGCCGTGCACCACCAGTACAGCACTACGTATTTCATCGCTGTAAGCCAATATCGGCATATTGAGGAGCGAAAGCGACGAAGTGACATTCCAGCCCAAACCTGAGTTGATAGAACGAGGGTGAAAGCCTCGTTCCGTTTTGTAGTAATCGTAATAATCCTTCATGAATTGGGGGGCATCCGCTTCCGGTTTAGGATTCATAACTGTACGCTTGTACGTACCGTTCCGGTAATCTTCCGTACGTTGAGCGTTCAGTTGTTTGCGCATTTGGTAACGAGCTTCGGCATTGTCGTTAGCATCGAAATAACCATTGGCCGTCCCTCGGCAAATGTCGTACATGGTAGATGCGACCGTAGCCTTAATGCGTGTGTCCACGGCAGCCGCATTGATAGCAAAACCGCCGAATCCACAAATCCCCAGTATACCGATACGTTCTGCATCTACGTCGTCACGCGTTGCCAGATAATCCACCGCTGCACTGAAATCTTCCGTATTGATGTCCGGTGAAGCCACGCTACGAGGCTGACCGCCACTCTCCCCTGTAAAAGAAGGGTCGAAAGCGATGGTCAGAAAACCACGTTCGGCCAAAGTCTGTGCATAGAGTCCGGAGGACTGCTCTTTCACCGCACCAAACGGGCCGCTGACTGCAATGGCCGGAAGTTTGCCCGATACATTCTTGGGGATGTAGAGGTCAGCGGCAAGTGTGATGCCATAACGATTGTGGAAGGTTACTTTACTGTGTTTCACTTGAGAGCTTTTAGGAAATACTTTATCCCATTCCTGCGTCAATTCAAGCTTTTCTGTTGGAGTATCGACTGCCTGACCAGCCTGCGCAAAGGCGGATAAGCCAAGAACCAACTGACTTGCAACAAGAATTGTCAATGCTTTCATAATTTTCATATCTGTTCTGTTTTAATAATTATTCCTGAACGAACGGTTTGAGTCCTTTTACTGCTTCGGCAGCCGTGATGCGCTTTCCTCCATTATCCAAGTCTATAAGCACATACCGATTGTTTCCCATGCCAAGTTCTTTCATGTAAGATAACTGACGCAGCCCGTGTCGGCTTTCCATATGTTCCACCAGGTCGTGGTGTTCGGCTTCAGTCATGGCGTATATCAAATCGACACACGCCTGGTCGAGAGCAAGTATGTCAGTAGAAGACAGGCTGGGCAATGGCTGCCGTAGCCATAGCAAATAAACCTGCAATCATAGCTAATGTTGTACGTTTCATATATCTGGTGTTATTTATTCTATTGCAAAAGTAACCGCCAAACCAATATCGACAGCTACCTGAATAACTGCCAGAAATACCTCGATTACGGTTTCCACAAAAAACGGCCACAAGAAGAGGGAAAAATACCCGAATGACGGGAAAACGAACCCGGATTACCTGCATACAGCAGTCCTATGCTCAGCCTGCAAACGGGAAGTGTTATATTTGCAGTTCAAAAACAAGGTAGATATGGAGATAGTAACGGCTGACAACATCCAGCAATATAACCAGTTTTTCGGGGTGAAGACTCTGCATCCGCAAGTTGGCATCATTCATTTTAAACGTTCGGAAAACCAGCCGACGCATAAGATGACGTTTGGGTTCTATGCTTTATACCTGGTAAAAACGGTTGGGATAACCATGGATTACGGCAAAACGCAGTATGATTTTAACGATGGAACCGTTATCTGCCTGGCTCCCGGACAAACCATCGGGGTACATCGCATGCCAGGCGGCCCGGTGCCCGAAGCTATCGGTTTGATGTTTCATCCCGACCTTTTATATGGCACAACCCTGGCGCAGAGAATAAAGCAGTTCACCTTCTTTTCCTACACATCCAACGAGGCACTGCACTTGTCTTCGGACGAATGTGGCATCATCCAAAACTACATGGAGCACATAGAACGGGAACTGAATCATCTCATCGACAACTTCTCCCGCCAATTGTTTGTTTCCAACATCGAGGTACTGCTCAACTACTGCATGCGTTTCTACGAACGGCAGTTTGCCAGCCGCGAGAAACTGAACAACGATGTCCTGGCCCGTTTTGAACAGCTACTGAACGGATACTGGGACTCTGGCGCAGCAAAGCTCCACGGGCTTCCTACGGTGAAGTATTTTGCAGACAAGCTATGCCTTTCTCCCAACTACTTCGGAGACCTGATAAAATCGGTCGCAGGAAGAAGCGCACAAGAATGTATCCAGTCTCAGATTACGGGAATGGCCAAGGAAGCCATACTCAATCCTCGCCTAAACACTAAACAGATTGCCGACATGCTGGGCTTTCAGTATCCCCAACACTTTTCACGTTTCTTCAAGAAACAAGTGGGGTGTACCCCCAAAGAATACCGGGCAATGACTTAATCCCCTACTCCAACGGATGCACCCCGGACAGGGAATTTCTTCCTCACGGACAGGCACGACGCCCCTCCCGAACAAAGGAATTGCTCCTTCCGGACAAGGGCGCAAGCGGACAAAAAGAGGGGGTGCACTTCATTCAGACGCACCCCCTCTGCCTATTTATTGGCCTGACTTATCAAATGCCCAGCGATTTGCGCACGGCCTCTACCTTCTGCTCGGCCTCGGCACATGCCTTTTCGTAGCATCCGGCACATTTCATCTGGCCCTTCACCTCGATGTAGAACTTAATCTTAGGCTCTGTGCCCGAGGGACGAACGGAAATCTTCGTGCCGTCTTCCGTGAAATATTGCAGCACGTTGGACGTTTCCGGCATCACCAGGTCGCTCACGTTGCCCTGCCCGTCCGTAGCCTTCAACACCTTGTAATCCTTGGTCAGCACCACGGGCGAACCTCCGATTTCCTTCGGGGGATTGGCGCGGAAGTCGCTCATCATCTTCTGGATTTCCTCGGCGCCGGTCTTTCCGGGCTTCACCACGTTGACAGTCGTCTCTTTCGAGAAGCCGTATTCCACGTAGATTTCCATCAGAATGTCATACAGCGTCTTGCCTTGGTCCTTGGCCCAGGCGCAGATTTCGGCCAGCAGGGAGCAGGCAGACACGGCGTCTTTGTCGCGCACGAAGTCTTCGGCCAGGAAGCCGTAGCTCTCTTCGCCGCCGCCGATGTATTGCTGCTTGCCTTCGCTTAGGCGGATTTCGCGGGCAATCCACTTGAAGCCTGTGTAGCAGTCGCGCATCTCGATGTGGTTCTTGTCGGCCACGGCCTTGATGAGTTCCGTCGTCACGATGGTCTTCACGATGAAGTCGTTGGGTTTCATCTTGCCCATGGCGAGGCGGTTGCGGATAATGTAGTAAAGGAAGATGAGGCACGTCTGGTTACCGTTGATAAGCACCCACTCGCCTTTGTCGTTCTTACAGGCCATGCCCACGCGGTCTGCGTCGGGGTCGCTGGCCATGACGATGTCGGCATCCAGTTGCTTGGCCAGCTTGATGGCCAAAGTCAGTGCTTCGGCGTTCTCGGGATTGGGAGAGACAACGGTGGGGAAGTTACCGTCTTTCACCATCTGCTCTTCCACGCAATGGACATTTTCGAAGCCCCATTCCTTGAGGGAGCGGGGGATGAGGGTGCGTCCGGCTCCATGCAGCGGAGTGTAGACGATGCAAAGGTCTTTCTGGCGCTTGATGACGGCGGGATCGATGGAGATACCGTGTACCATGTCGAGATAGACTTTGTCAACGTCCTCACCGATGACTTGGATGAGGTCCTGATTGCCTTCGAACTTGATGTCGCTGACCTTCACCTTGTTGACTTCTTCGATGATGGCGGTGTCATGCGGGGCCAGGACTTGTGCGCCGTCGTCCCAGTAGGCTTTGTAGCCGTTATACTCGCGCGGGTTGTGGCTGGCGGTGATGTTGATACCGCTCTGACAGCCCAAGTGACGGATGGCAAAAGATACTTCGGGCGTGGGGCGCAGGTCGTCGAAGAGGTAGACCTTGATGCCGTTGGCCGAGAAGATGGCTGCCGAAATCTCGGCGAACTTGCGGCTGTTGTTGCGGCAGTCGTGGCCTACGACGACGGAGATTTGGTCGCGGTCCTTGAAGCACTTGTTCAGGTAGTTGGCCAGGCCTTGGGTGGCGGCGCCTACGGTATAGATGTTCATGCGGTTGCTGCCGGCACCCATGATGCCGCGCAGGCCGCCTGTGCCGAATTCCAGGTCCTTGTAGAAGCTGTCAATCAGTTCGGTCTTGTCGTCACTGTCCAGCATACGCTTTACTTCGGCCTGGGTTTCTGCGTTGTAGGCAGGGGTTAACCACTGTTCGGCCTTCTCGGTTACTTGTTTGATGAGTTCTTGATTCTCCATGATATAATAATTAAATAGTTAATGCTTATGTACTAAGTTCTTCCATTGAGTGACTACAGTAAGAAATAGTCCTACTGCGCAGACTACACACATAAACTGAAATACTGTTACCAATGTCATAACATATTCTCTTTACGTATCTTCTTCACTTAGCCCTACAAAGATAGCAAGATAAAACGAACCAGCAAACTATTCGGGCATTTTATATCGGTCGCCAGTCTGTTTGATGTATTCGCGCAGGAAGTCTTCGGGGTAGCCGGGGCGGATGACGCCGGCGGGCTGACCGATGGAGTTGCGCTGGAAGGTTCCGTCGGGGTTGGTGCGGCGAATGACGCCGTCGGCGTATTTCACCACGAGGTATTGTCCGAGTTGCTTCCAGGTGTCGAAGGTGCTTTGGGCAGTCATGTTGGTGTAGTTGGTCAGCAGGGCCTTGGCCTGGTCAGGGTCGGTCTGCCAGAGCTGAAGGGCGGCGGACTCGATGCCGGGCTGGGCTTGGTTGAAGGCTGTCTCAAGCTCGGTCTGGGTGGCACGGAGGTCGCCGATGAGGAGGTCGTAGCGGGGGTAAACCATGTTGGAGACCCAGTTGAATATCCAGAAGGCGGAGCGCCAGGAGAAGGTGATGTAGTCGGCGCCGTCAACACGGGTGTAGCATTGGGGCACGCGGTCGGTGCAGCAGTAGACAGGGGTGAAGACGGTCATGTTGGCGTCGTCAGTGCCGAACCAGAGTACTCCGCCAACGGCGTCGGGTAGGTTGGCACGCATCTGGGCGACGAAGACGAAGCCGGTCTGCTGGGTGGAGATGGGGCGTTCGTTGAAGTACTTCTGGCCGTCGACCTCGAAGTCGAGGGGCGAGAGGCGGTAGGGTGCGTGGTAGGGGCCGGCGCCGAAGTCCTGGCTGATGTCGAGGGGAGTTCCTTCGTAATGGTCGCGCATGGCGTTCTTGATGTCTTGGACAGAGAGTTTGCGGTTGGGCTTGAGGTAGAGGGGCATGGGAGTGGTGTCTTTACCCTGGATGTAGGGCAGGAACTCTTGTCCGCGGTCGGTGAAGAGGTTGTAGTAGCTCCAGACACGAGCCTCGCAGTAGCGCAGTTCGCCAAAGCCCAAGGGTGCGTAGGCGTCGGAGAAGCTGAAGTCGCTGTTGACGCCGTCGAAATAGCCTCGTTCGCGGGCGAAGGAGATGACGTCGGGCGAGTAGAGGCAGTTGTCCTTGTCGTCGAGGGGGAACTGGTGGATGCGGCTGTGGTTGGCATGGGCGGCGATGCAGTCGTCGGGCACGCGCACGGCCACCCAGACGGCTCCGCGCACGCCGGGACCTTTGCCTATCATCTCCATAATCCACACTTCGTTGGGATCGGCGATGGTGAAGGACTCACCGCTGCTGTAATAGCCATATTCCTGCACCAGCTCGGTCATGACCTTGATGGCCTCGCGGGCGTTGCGCGAGCGCTGGAGGGTGAGGTAGATGAGGCTGCCGTAGTCAATGATGCCCAGCGTGTCAACCAGCTCGGGGCGTCCGCCGAAGGTGGTCTCGCCGATGGTCAGTTGAAATTCGTTCATGTTGCCGATGACGCTGTACGTCTGGCGGGCCTGTTCAATCTGGCCCAGGTACTTGCCTGTGTCCCACTCGTGGATGTCAATCATCGTCCCCTTCGGATAGACCCCGGCGGGATAGTGGTATAACTCGCCGAACAACCCGTAGGAGTCGGCCGAATAAGACACGATGGTGGAGCCGTCCGTCGAAGCGTTCTTGCCCACAATCAGGTTGGTGCAGGCGGGGGCGTAAGAGGCCATGGCCGCCGGCAACAGGATGGATAGAATCAGTCGTTTGATGTTCATAATATAAATATGTATTAGTAAGTGATTGTTCATGGGGTACTGAACTTATGCGTTCATGAGGTACTGAACTAATGCGTTCATGGGGTACTGAACTAATGCGTTCATGGGGTACTGAACTAATGCGTTCATGGGGTGGTGAACGTATGCGTTCGGGGGGTGGGGAACGTATGCTTTCCCCGGGTGGGGAAGAGAGAAATCTAACGGGTATGTTAGGTTATGCTCTAACAGGGGTGTTAGGTTATGCTCTAACGGGGGTGTTAGAGTATGCGCTAACGGATATGTCAGATTTTCGCGCCTCACCATGTGAACTCGAACAGCTCTGTGGTGCGGTTGCCGCACCGGTCTTCTACGGTCATCTGCAACACATGCCGCCCGCCCCGCCGCACGTGCCGGGGGTCGAGACGACAGACGAGGTCGCCCAGCACGGAATTGGGCCGGCCGAACAGGGCATACTGCCCGTCGATGGTGCCGCGATACGAACGGAGGCCTGCCCCCCGGTCGCTCACTTTCAGCACGATGCGCCCCGTGCGCTTCCAGGCTTTGGGGTTGACAGGCGTCAGCGCGGGCGGCACAGTGTCGACGGCCACGGTGTACGTGCCCAGTTCGCGCACGTCGGCCTTCATCCATCCGTCCTCGTAGCGTCCGCCCACGTAGTATTTCTTACCCCGCGCGGTCACGCCCGCCACGTAGTACTTCGTCGAATCCTCCACCGGACGACGGCGCAGGGCGATGCTCAGCCCACAGGCACGGTGCAGGGGGACGGCCCGCGGGTTCAGCCGATAAGTCCAGGCCACGTCGCCGCTGTCGGCCCGCACGCCATAGTCCAACCGCACGTCATCGTACAGCCGCCCGCGGGGGATGACCACCTGCAGGCCGGGCTCTTGCAAGACGTTCACCCGGTCCCAATGCAGCGTGTACTTCTCCCGGTGCTCCACCGGACGTACCTCCATCCGCCGCCCCACGACGGTGAACGACACGTGCGACGTGTTGCCCAGCGCATCGCTCAGCGTATAGCGGAAGCGGTAGGGCCTTTCCTCGTCAATCGTCACCCAGCCCCGCTGCCCGTTGCCATCGTGCAACATGCGCAGGCGGTTGCCCGGGTCGATGAACGACTTCATATACTGCCCGTATGTCCACGTATTGATATACCGGTTCTCCTCCGGACTGAAGCGGTCGACCACACTGCGGAACACCTCCTGGCTGTCCACCTCGAGCACCACCGTGTGCACGCCGTAGCGGTTGGCCGCCCCCTCCATGTAGTCATACGCCCGGATGGCCGCGCCCACCTGTCCCCAAGCCTCCACCGTCTTCGATGCCTGGAGCGAAAACGCCTGCGGCTCCTGCCGCCCGTTCACCACCCCCTTGCCCGGCCGGGGAAAGAGCATGATGCCCAGCGCGCGAGGCGCCGTGTGGTCCTTCACATACGGCCGGAACAGAGGCAGAGGGTCCACACTGTCGCCCGTCTCGTCCTCCATCACATCCAGATGCAGGTGCGGGCCGAACGAATAACCCGTGTTCCCACTCAGAGCTATCACTTGCCCCGCCCGCACGGGATACTCGCCCGGCTCGGGCGTGATGTCCACCTCCCAGCTCTCCTCGGCATACTGCCGCTCCTCCACCCTGCGGGCAATGTCGCCCACAAAAGCGCTGAGGTGCCGATTGATGGTCGTATAACCATTGTCATACGTCACATGCAGCACATAACCCGACCCGTGCGTCACCCGGATGCGCGACACATAACCATCGGCCAGCGCCCGCACCCGCTTGCCCGTCACGCCGCCCGTCTTAAAATCCAGCCCCCCGTGGAAGTGGTTGGCCCGTATCTCCCCGAAATTACCACTGAAGGTGATGGGAAAATCGAACGGAGGCACAAAGCCCCTCTCCTGCCCCCTCGCCACGAACACGGCCAGCAGCACGACGCCCAACTGGCATCCCCGTAATAACTTGTTCATTGACATACGTTGCATCAGATAGAAATAAATCGTCCCGGCAAAGATACGCAATATCCTCGTTCTCCCAAGCACCCCTCCCGCGAAAAGGACACAAAAAAACCGCCCCGGCCCTTACGGGCCAGGACGGCTCCCCACCTAATACCGGGCACAGGCATCAATCCTGTTCCGGCGTAATCAGTTTATAGCCCTTGCCGTGGATGTTGATAATCTCAATAGAATCATCCTCTTTCAAATGCTTGCGCAACTTGGTGATGTACACATCCATGCTGCGGGCATTGAAATAATTGTCGTCAATCCAGATGGTCTTCAGGGCAAAGTCACGCTGCAATATCTCGTTGGCATGCGCACACAACAAGCCCAGCAGCTCCGACTCCTTCGTGGTCAGCTTCGTCTGCTTCTCCGGTGTGGACAGAATCTGCTTCTGCGTGTCAAACGTAAACTTACCTATCTTATAAATATTGCTCTCCTTATTCTTCTTGCCACGCACACGACGCAAGATAGCCTCGATGCGGAACGTCAACTCTTCCATGCTGAACGGCTTGGTGATGTAGTCGTCCGCCCCTATCTTGAATCCTTCCAAGATATCTTCTTTCAGCGTCTTGGCCGTCAAGAATATAATAGGTATATCCGAATTAGCGGCACGCACCTCTTGTGCCAACGTGAACCCGTCTTTCTTCGGCATCATCACGTCGAACACACACATGTCATACTTATTCTTCAAGAAAGCCTTATAACCAGCCTCACCATCAGGGCACAAATCGGCAGCATAACCCTTTGCCTGCAGATACTCCCTTAAAAGCATGCCAAGATTCTCGTCATCTTCGCACAACAAAATACGCAATTTCTCGTCCATATCAATCTATTTTAATTTGAGGTAATGCAATAATAAACTTGGTTCCTACATTCAATTCACTCTCTGCCCGAATGGTTCCCTTATGATCCGTAATGATTTTCTTCACATAAGCCAAGCCCAGGCCGAAACCTTTCACATCGTGCAGATTACCCGTATGCACGCGATAAAACTTATCAAATATCTTCTTCAGATTCTCTTTTTTAATGCCGATACCATTATCTTGCACAGATATCATCACCTTGCCAGGTTCATTCCATGTTTTTACCACCAACTTCAAGTCTTCATCTGGACGCTTATATTTCACGGCATTGTCCATCAGATTGAATATCACATTCGTAATGTGCATCTCATCAGCTTCAACAAACGGTTCCGCCGCCTCCAGTTCCGTCTCAATCTTTCCGTTATATCGCTCCACCTTCAGGGTAAACGTATTGACCACCCCTGCAATCAGCTCGTTCATATCCAGCTCCTTCATCTTCAACGTAGCCTTCTGCCGGTCAAACATAGACATTTGCAAGACTTTCTCTACCTGAAAACGCAAACGTTTCGTTTCATCATTAATCACACCCGATATATGTTGAAACATGGCCGGCGATTTTCCCACAGCAGGATCCTTCAACATCTGAGCAGCCAATGAAATGGTCGAAATCGGAGTCTTAAACTCATGCGTCATATTATTGATAAAGTCATTCTTCATCTCTGTCAGCTTCTTTTGCCTGAAAATAATGCAAATCGTAAAGATGAATGTTATCAACAACACAAACGTGAAAATCATCGAAGGAATCATGAAACTGACAGAATCATAAATATAATTCTGCCGCTCCGGGAAGTGAATCTTCACCACACTCATCCGTGCCGGCGGATCATTTAAAAACAACGGCTGCGAGTAAGACTTCTCACTCCCCACACCACTATAATCGCTACACCGATAAACTTCCCTTCCTTCTCCATCTATCACTTTAAAATGATAATCCAAATCTATACCATTATCAATCAATCCCGACTGGAGATACCGGTCCAGATTTCTGAAGTTTACACGCTCCTGCAACGGTTTATCACTCGCGTGATAAACCATTTCCCAGACAACTTCATCCACCAAAGCCCGCTGATACAAATAACGGTTCTTTATCATATCAGCAATTGTACGCGACGTTTTGGGGATAGTTTTAGCCCCATGCTTACGCGAAATCATTGCCCGAGGCAGATTGGCCGGTTCTTTACTAAAACTCCTAAATTTGATGGCCGAATGTACCGTACCATCAGGCAGAGCCATGGTAATACTCTGCGTAATACCTTTATTACGTGATTGTTCCCATGCTTTCTTTTCTGCTTCAGAAATGTCTTCCCGCAACCAGCGATCCACTTCCTCAGACTCCACATCTTTCGAAGCAGCCATCAAAGCCCGCTTCACCGATTCATCAAACTGTTCATTGCGCATCTTAGCCATCTTTTCAATGTAGCTGATCTGCAAATACAGCAAACTTAGAAAAGACAGTCCCATGACGACGCCCAATATCCATATAGTAGACTTTTTCATAACTGCAAAATTAACACTCCCTAATTAACATTCCGACATCATTAACCTGTTTTAACCCGGGATTCTCGTTAATTAACCGATGAATAAGTTTTAAATATCCTCATGCACATAATAACAAAATAAAGGACTCTTTGTTTGTGAAATTAATAAAAAATTAAGGAATCATATTCTTTTGCTTGCCATAATCATATCACCGACAAGCAGTATAAATAAAAGAAACCGTCTTTGCCCTATACAAAAGAGCAAAGACGGCCCTAAACAAAATATAGCAATAAGTTTCTAAAAAAAAGCCCGATTATTCATCTGCATTCTTCGCTTCAAACTCTTTAATCAGCTTCTCTTGCACATCACCGGGTACAAGCTCATAACTTGCAAACTTCATAATAAACGAAGCACGTCCACCCGTCAACGAACTCAATGCGGTAGAATAGGAAGACATCTCTTTCAAAGGCACTTTAGCAACCAGTTTCTCGTAACCCGCTTCACTGCTCATACCCATAATCATGGCACGACGCCCTTGCAAATCGCTCATTACATCGCCCATCTTATCAGAAGGCACAAAGACTTCCACATCATAAATAGGCTCCAGAATCTTTGGACCTGCATTTTTGAAAGCATCGCTAAACGCATGACGTCCGGCCAGCATGAAAGAGATTTCATTGGAATCTACCGGATGCATCTTACCGTCATAAACAATGACACGCACATCGCGGGCATAAGAACCCGTCAATGGCCCTTGCTCCATGCGAGACATGACACCTTTCAGGATGGCTGGCATGAAACGTGCATCAATGGCACCACCTACGACACTATTCACGAACACCAGCTTACCACCCCATTCCAAAGGGATTTCCTCTGTTGACTTCACATTCATCTTAAACTCCTGCCCATTGAATTTATAGGTATCAGGAGCAGGCATGCCTTCATAATAAGGTTCTACAATCAAGTGAACCTCACCAAACTGTCCGGCACCACCCGACTGTTTCTTATGACGATAGTCTGCGCGTGCAGCTTTCGTAATCGTTTCCCGATAAGGAATACGGGGTTCCTCGTATATTACAGACAACTTTTCATTATTTTCCAAACGCCATTTCAACGTACGCAGATGGAACTCGCCCTGTCCGTGCACAATGGTCTGACGCAATTCTTTCGACTGTTCAACCACCCATGTCGGATCTTCCTCACGCATACGGTTCAAAACAACCATCAACTTTTCCGTATCCGCTTCATTCACTGGACGAATAGCTCTCGAATACTTTGAGTTAGGATATTTAATGAAATTGAAACGATTTTCAGCCCCTTTGGCGTTCAACGTATTACCTGTATGCACATCTTTCAGCTTCACAGTACAACCTATATCACCGGCCACCATTTCCTCCACCTTGATACGGTTAGCACCTGCACAGGCGTAAATCTGTGCAATACGCTCCTTCGATCCACGGTCGGCATTGGTAAAATCATCGCCTTCATGCACCTTACCACTCATTACTTTAAAATACTGCACATCACCGATATGAGGTTCTACAGCCGTTTTGAAGAAATAAAGTGAAGTAGGCGCATTGGCATCCGGCTTCACCACTTCTCCGCGTGTATTATGCACAGGCGGCATCTCATCCACAAAAGGTACTACATTACCTAAAAATTCCATCAAACGACGCACGCCCATGTCTTTACCGGCACAAACACAGAATACCGGGAACATTCCTCTCGCAGCCAATCCCTTACGTATGCCTTCACGCATCTCATCTTCCGTAAGAGAGTCAGCCTCGAAGAATTTCTCCATCAGCGCTTCGTCATGCTCGGCAGCAGCCTCTACCAATGCCTTATGCAAAGCCGTAGCCTTTTCCATCTCTTCAGCAGGTACCGGTTCAATGGTAGGAGCGCCACCTTCAGGTCCCCACGAATATTTTTTCATCAAAAGTACATCAATCAACGAATTGAAATTAGGTCCTGTAGCCAACGGGTATTGCACCGGCACCACTTTGGGTCCATAAATACTTTGCAACTGCTCAAGCACCATGTCATAATCACACTTCTCGCTATCCAATTGGTTTACCAGGAAAATAACTGGCTTACCTAATTTCTCCGTATAACGGAAGTGATTTTGCGTACCTACTTCCACACCATACTGGCCATTCAACAGCAAGATTGCCGTATCCGTCACATTCAGTGCCGTAATAGCAGCTCCCACAAAGTCATCACTTCCCGGACAGTCAATGATATTCAGTTTCTTTCCATTCCATTCCACATGAAAAACCGTAGAAAATACAGAATAACCATATTCCTGTTCCACAGGAAAATAATCACTAACCGTATTTTTGGCAGTAATTCTGCCGCGACGTTTTATAATACCACTCTCATAGAGCAATGCTTCTGTGAGAGTGGTTTTACCTGAACCATCATTGCCAAGAAGAGCAATGTTTTTAATTTCATTCGTTTGATATACTTTCATGATACCTCAAGATTTAGTATGAATAAATATGGCATGCCTTCGCACACCTTTAACTTAAGTGGGGCGCAAATTAGAAATTAATCAAAGAAAATGCAACTAATCCGACTGTGTTACTAAACTATGTTGTAGAACACACTTAAGATAACTTACATTATTTAAGGAAAATCACACTACCTACCGACAGGTTGCCAACAGCAAAAAAAGCATACATGCAACAAATAGGGCATCAATCTGCAACATTTAAACCTGGTGAATATACCGAATTACTGTTAACTTTGCATCAATAACTTACAAACAAATTTACTTATAAGTAACTGTTCACATTTATGAATGAGAATTCAGTTACCATTGTTTTCTTTCATGATAGTATAAGCTAAATTTCAGCATCTACTTATTACCAATTATTACCAATAAATATTATTACCAATTATTAATAAATAAGATTATGATAAACAAAAGGAACTTTAAAGCATGCGTTTTAACAGCCTTGGCTTTCACGCCGATGATAATGACAGCCCAAGAGAAAATATCCATCACATTGCATCCCGATCAAGGAAAGAACATTATCAGCCGACACATTTACGGTCAATTTGCCGAACACCTGGGCACTTGCATCTACGGAGGACTTTGGGTAGGAGAAAATTCATCCATACCGAACACACAGGGATACCGGAATGACGTACTGGAGGCTCTGAAAGCACTGTCCATTCCCAATTTACGATGGCCCGGAGGCTGCTTTGCCGACGAATATCACTGGATGGATGGCATTGGCCCTCGCGAACAACGCCCACGTATGGTCAACAACAACTGGGGAGGAACAGTAGAAGACAACAGCTTTGGTACACATGAGTTTCTCAACCTCTGCGAGCTGCTGAACTGTGAGCCCTATGTCAGCGGCAATGTAGGAAGCGGTTCAGTAGAAGAAATGGCCAAGTGGATAGAATACATGACCGCACAGGATGGCCCCATGGCCAAGCTACGCAAACAGAACGGAAGAGAAAAGCCGTGGAAAGTGCATTTCTTCGGAGTAGGCAATGAATGCTGGGGATGCGGTGGCAGCATGAGACCAGAATATTATGCAGACCTCTACCGGAGGTATTCCACTTATTGCCGAAACTACAATGGAAACGAGCTCTTCAAGATTGCCAGTGGAGCCAGCGACTATGACTATAACTGGACAGAAGTACTGATGAAAAACGTAGGCACACGCATGAATGGGCTTTCGCTGCACTATTACACTGCAATGGACTGGAATAAGAAAGGATCGGCCACACAATTCACCGAAGATGACTATTATTGGACATTAGGTAAATGCCTTGAAATAGAAAAGGTTTTACAGCGTCACATCGATATCATGAACCACTATGACCCAGACAAAAACGTAGGCCTAATGGTAGACGAATGGGGCACATGGTGGGAGCAAGAACCAGGTACTATCCCCGGACATTTGTTCCAACAGAACACGATGCGTGACGCATTCGTAGCAGCACTTACATTGAATGTTTTCCACAAATACACCGATCGCATACGCATGGCGAACATTGCACAGATTGCCAACGTATTGCAATCAATGATTCTCACCCGCGAAGACCAGATGGTATTGACGCCGACATACTACGTATTCAAAATGTACAAAGTACACCAAGATGCTACCTTCCTGCCGCTAGACATCCAATGCAAACGGCGCATCGTGCGCGATGACCGCATCATTCCCACTCTCAGTGCTACAGCCTCGCGCGACAAGCAAGGTTGTGTACATCTTTCATTAGCCAACATCGACTTAAAACAATCGTGTGAAATAGAAATTCCTCTGGGCAGCCTAAAAGCAAAACACGTCAGCGGCGAGATTTTGACATCTGCTGATATCAGTGACCACAACACCTTCGACCACCCTGACAAAGTTCAACCCAACACCTTCAACGAAGCTCAGATAAATAAGGGTATATTACGGGTAACACTACCCGCCAAATCCATTGTAACCTTAACTTTGAAATAAGCTCAACTTAATATTACGTGAGTTCGATATAATTCAAAACATAGTAAGTTGCCCGTCTTTGACAAAACACAGGTCAATGGCGGGCTTCTTTTCAAAGAAACAGTATGCTGCTATGGCAGATAGAGAATTGGCAATGAAGTTATTGAAGGAACGGTGTCTGGAGTGTTCAATCTGTGCGATATTCTTCAACTCATCATTGACCGTTTCTATCAAAGCGCGTTTTCTCAGCAGGATTCTGTCCGCTACGCTCATCAGGGAATTTTTCATGTTGTTCTTCACTTTGGTTATCAGTTGTATGCCGCCCGTGAAAAGATTCTCAAATAGTGCCTGACCGATGTACCCTTTGTCCGCACAGAGCTTGCCCTTTATATTTTTCAAGAACCTGGTTTGTTTCAACGGCTCACGGTCATCCACATTTCCGGGTGTAAACATAAAGTTAAGGATTTCCCCTTTGTCATTGATAATCAAATGCAGTTTGAAGCCGAAGAACCATCCCATGGAGCATTTTCCACGTTCCGCAAGCCCCTCAAAGGTTTTATGGATCAATATGCGTTGTCTCCGGCATACACGCAGCGGTGTGGAATCCACAAAGCTGATACCGGTACAAGTGCCCAGCAAGACCTCCTTGATGAAGACGGTAAGTTGCAACAGGACTTCTTTCTCCAGTTCCACAAAACGGTTGTAGGACACACGGCTGGGGAAGAGGTGGGGCAGATGCTTGCAGACATATTCCTTGTAATAATGCTTGAAACATCGGAAACCTCCCGAGTGGAACAGGATCAGGATGACCATGATTTCCGCATCGCTCATCCGGTTCGGCTTGTTCCGATGTTTATGATTCTTGGCTTCAACCATGTATTTTTCCTGTACTTTGGCAAATTCTTTGCAAAAATCATCCGCCATACAATAAATCTCCGTAACTTTATCCTCTGAGAACATAGTGGTAATCGCTTAAATGTTATAACTTGACACTATAAATTTAATGCTTTTATCGCTATGTTCCTAATTATCAAACGAATAATTTTATTCCTTATATCAAACTCACGTTAATTATTTACGGGAAAAAGTTCGTGTAAAAATGGACAGCAAGCGGAAGCATGTGCAGGCATCATGGACAGCCAAAGTGTACGTTGGGGTAGCGATGAGCAACTCCGAAAGGCTATAGAGGATGATTTGCTCGAAGCAAATACTTGTGCTTATGTACCTACTGGTTGCAATATAAAGATTGGGGGCTAACTTCCTTCCTCTACATACGAGGGCGTTTCATACTTCAGCTTGCCCGCACAGGCGGTCAGCCAAATAATCTTGCCGCTGTCCTGGCATATGCCGGCATATCTATTCGTGTATACGGTGAAGCTCATAAGCTTCAGCAATCCGGTAGGCGAGCTTGTTCTTGAAGAATTGCCAGCGGGTAAAGCGGAGTATCCTGAATTTATTCATGTTAGATGTTTTTCCGCAAAGGTAGGCATGGTTTCCCAATATGTGACGATAAATAATACCATCCTTATTTCTTACGGCTCCCCCAGAAATCTCAATATAGTCTCGTGTTGCAACGTAGTAAGTGCCCTCTGCCTGGGTTTGAAATGAAGTTCCTCCAACCTCGCATGGAGTTCCGTATTGAGAACAATCCAGCGGTGCAGTTGCGCGACAGCGCTCCGCGGCGTTGATTTCGAAAGAGTATAAAAGAAGCAGAGGACAATATCTTTATCTTTTATTGATTTGATATACTTCCTCTGCTTCTAATCGACTTTATTTTTTCTTACGCAAAACCATGGCCGTACGTGCCGGGATATACAGTTTCATCCATCCTTTCTTGTCTTTTTTATACAAGGGATCAGGCATTGTAAAATGCGTCACACTATCATCATTCAATCCGTTACCACCATACGCTGGACTGTCTGTATTTAATATGACTTCGTAAGCTCCTTCAGGTACTAAAAAGCCATAATCAGTGAATGATTGTTTAGGGTTGAAATTGAATACAAAGATTAAATCTTTGCGCATATAAGCTAAAATCTGATCACCATCATTATGCCAAATCTCTTGAATAGGAGTTCCTTGGAATTTACGAACACTTTTTACTACTTGAAGCATCGCTTGATCAAAATCTCCTAAGTAGTGATAATCCAAATTCTGGTTATCTACCAAATCCCATTGACGACGAGCATATTTGTATGACCATCCATTTCCTTCGCGTGGGAAATCAATCCATTCTGGATGTCCGAACTCATTGCCCATGAAGTTTAGATATCCGCCATTGATGGTTGTAACTGTTAATAGTCTTATCATTTTATGCAGAGCAATGCCTCTATTTACTGTATAATTCTCATCTCCCTTTTGCATGTGCCAATACATGTCAGCGTCTATCAAGCGGAAGATGATAGTTTTGTCTCCGACTAAGGCCTGGTCATGACTTTCAACATATGAAATGGTCTTCTCATCACTACGTCGATTGGTTACTTCCCAAAACATACTTGAAGGTTTCCAATCTTCATCTATCTTTTCTTTAATGGTTTTAATCCAATAATCTGGGATATTCATAGCCATACGATAGTTGAAACCATAGCCTCCATCTTCAAATTTTACAGCTAAACCAGGCATGCCAGATACTTCTTCTGCAATGGTAATAGCATTCGGATTCACTTCATGAATCAATCGGTTGGCTAAGGTCAAATAGCAAATGGCATTGTCATCTTGATGTCCATTGAAATAGTCATTATAATTACAAAATGCTTCTCCTAGGCCATGACTATAATATAGCATAGATGTTACACCATCAAAACGGAAACCATCAAAATGAAATTCATCTAACCAATATTTGCAATTTGAGAGTAAGAAGTGTAATACTTCGTTTTTGCCATAATCAAAACAAAGAGAATCCCATGCAGGATGTTCATGACGATCGCCTGGATAGAAATATTGATTGGGATCTCCTGCAAAATTGCCTAAACCTTCCACTTCATTTTTTACAGCATGTGAGTGAACAATATCCATGATGACTGTCAGTCCCATTTTATGGGCCGTGTCGATTAATTCTTTTAGCTCATCTGGAGTGCCGAAGCGTGATGACGGTGCAAAAAAACTGGATACATGATAGCCAAAACTGCCATAATAGGGATGTTCCTGTATAGCCATGATTTGGATACAATTATAACCATCTTTCACAATGCGTGGCAATACTTTTTCTTGAAATTCACGATATGTACCAACTTTTTCCTCTTGTTGGGCCATTCCGATGTGACATTCATATATCAAAAGAGGGTCAGTAAAAGGTTTGAAAGTGCGTTTTTTCATCTTATATGGCTTTGCCGGACTCCAAACTTGTGCACTGAATATTTTAGTTTGCTCATCCTGAACCACACGTGTTGCCCATGCAGGAATACGCTCACCACATCCTCCGTCCCAGTATATTTTTAATTTATATAAATCACCGTGGTTTATGGCATTTAAGGGGAGGGTAATTTCCCAATTCCCATTGCTTTTACGCTTTAGGCTATATTTTTTTAGTTCTTTCCAATCGTTGAATGTGCCAATAAGAAAAATTTGTGTAGCATTGGGTGCCCATTCACGGAAAACCCATCCGGTTGCTGTACGATGTAATCCAAAATATAAATAACCGGTAGCAAAATCGGATAGGCTTTTTTTACCATTATTTGTCAGTTCTTTTTCTTTGTCAATAGCGTGCTGGTGACGGCCGTTGATAGCTTCTGAATATGGCTCTAGCCAAGAATCATTTTTAATAAGGTTCAATGTTTCCATAACATATGCATTTAGAGTTTGATGGTGTCTGTTTCAGAAATATCTGCCAAATTTAAACATAATATTTGAGAATCTGCAAGCTTTAATCAAAAGAATATCATTTGAAGTATTGGGAAAACGCACGGCCATCAGCCCGGACCTCGCACTAGGCAAGGTGTACACCTGCATCATCACGCTTTGGGGCAGCGGTCCGACAGGCGGCGGTGCCCGGATGTCTGCCATTGAATAAATCTTGACATCCCATACGGGCGGGCGACGACCTTGGGCAAGGTGGCTGACACCTGTGCTAAGTGTCGCCGACACCTGTGCTAAGTGTCACTGACACTTGTGCTAAGTATTACTGACACTTGTGCTAAGTGTTACCGATACTTGTGCTAAGTTTCAATACGCTCATGCTGAGGACATTAGGAAATACCTGATTAAACTCTTGCATCTGAGCTGACATTTAAAGATATTTACAAAAAGAAAAACATCCCGAAGTGACACTTCGGGAAAGACAATCTGGAGGGGGCATGCAGTGGCTCTTTGCCGACAGTATCGGCTACCCATGGCGGAAACTGTCGGAGACAGGTTTGAACAGTCGCAGGCTGCGGGCCAACAAAAGGATAGGCAGGGGGAGAGGCAAGCCTGACTAACTGTCTTTGGTGATTTCCCCGGCCAGGTCGGAATTCATCAGCCGCCGCATTTCCGGCAATGACAGACCGTGCCCCAACAGGAACATCAGCTTGGTCACCGCACACTCCGGTGTGCTGTCATATCCGCTGATAACGCCCGCCTGCAGCAGTTGCAACCCCGTTTCATAACGGTTCATCTCCACCGCTCCGCTGGGACATTGCGTGATGTTGACGATAATGATGCCACGTTCAGTCGCCTCCTTCAGTTGCCGGATGAACCATTCTTTCTGGGGCGCATTTCCTGAACCATATGTTTTCAGTACCACAGCTTTCAGACTTGGTACGTGTAATACTGAATCGATGATACTTTCTTGTATTCCAGGAAACAACGTCAGCATCACCACATTTGTATCAAACAGGTAGTGCGGTTTCATCGGCCGTGCAGGGTCCGGGCGCCTGATCAGGTGTTCATTATAGCGAATGTGAATACCTGCTTTAGCTAATGACGGATAATTAAATGAACGGAAAGCATTGAAGTTTTCGGCATTGATCTTTGTTGTGCGATTCCCCCTCATCAGCTCGTTTTCAAAGAAAATGCACACTTCCGGCACCATTGGCGAACCATCCGGACGACGCGCGGCTGCAATTTCTATGGCTGTAATGAGGTTTTCCTTGCCATCCGTACGCAGTGTTCCTATGGGCAGTTGTGACCCGGTCAAGATAACAGGCTTTCCTAAGTTCTCCAGCATAAAGCTCAAGGCCGAGGCTGTATAAGCCATGGTGTCCGTGCCGTGCAAAATGACGAATCCGTCGAACTTATCATAATTGTCATGTATGATGCCAACAATCTTGGCCCACAACTCCGGTTCCATATCCGAAGAATCAATGGGCGGGTCAAATTGATAGGACGAGATGTCGTAGTTGAACCTCTTCAGCTCGGGTACATGTCGAAGCAAGTGGTCGAAGTCGAAATTCTCCAACGCACCAGTCTCTGGGTTCTCAATCATGCCGATGGTGCCGCCCGTGTAAATCAGCAGGACGGAAGGGTAGTCTTTTGCCATAAATTCTTCTTTTACCTGTTTTCTCGGCGCAAAAGTAAGAAAAAATAGTGAGATACCCTATGATGGAGGGCTTATTTCATAGCAGATGCGTCAAAAGAGAGAGGCAATAAGCTGCCGGCATCCTTTACTTCATAAATTCCTTTTGTACCGAAAAGCAGGATACGCATGGGGCGTTGGAAACGTTGTTCGGTTTCTAGCATTACCTGGCGGCAGGCTCCACAAGGCGGGATGGGGGCAGACAGAAAATCTCCGCGTTCATTGCGTGCGGCAATGGCCAAAGTGTCAATGGCCTGGTCGGGGTATTGTGCATTGGCATAGAAAAGTGCCGTACGTTCGGCACAAAGTCCTGATGGATAGGCAGCGTTTTCCTGGTTGCTGCCAGTCACAATAGTTCCATTGGCCAGGCGTGCGGCTGCCCCTACGGAAAAATGTGAATAGGGCGTATAGCTGCGGTAAGTGGCTTGACGTGCGGCCTCCAAAAGTTCGAGGTCATCTGTATTCAGTTCTTCCTCTTGGTAGAGGCGAAGGGAGATGTGGATATTTTGTTCTCTCATGGGGCGAGGTTTTATTGAATGGTTTCTGTAATGTATTCTTTTGTCTGGCCAAAAGTAGGCATTTTGCGCCATATTTCTATACGGATATGCCCTAATAAATAATAAAATGGCCGAAGTCTGTGGTTTGAAGGCTGGGGCATGTTTGTGGTATAAGTGCGGCAGATGTTGAAAATAAGTAAAAACGATTGTTTTTCTCGAATCTTTTGCTGACTTTTGTGCCTGATTCAAATATTACATTCATGAGACAGACTATTCGCATGGGTGCCGTATGCTTGCTTTGCATGCTATGTGTATCGGCCATGAGTTATGCCCAACGCCGTAATTCGGCATACAACGAGTATATCAAGACATATGCGCCGCTGGCGGTGGAGCAGATGAAGAAATACAAGATTCCTGCCAGCATTACTTTGGCACAGGGGCTGCTGGAGAGTGGGGCCGGGCGTAGTGTGCTGGCGCGCAAGAGCAACAATCATTTCGGCATCAAGTGTCATGGTTGGAGGGGGCGGAAGGTCTATCATGATGATGATGCCAAGGATGAGTGTTTCCGTGCATACCGGAAGGCTGAAGATTCGTATGAGGACCATTCCAAGTTTCTGAGGGAGAGGCCCCGCTATGCGTTCCTGTTCAAGCTGAAGATAACTGATTACAAGGGATGGGCCAAGGGGCTCAAGAAGGCGGGGTATGCCACCGACCCTTCGTATGCCAACCGCCTTATCACCATCATTGAGGATTATGACCTTTATAAGTATGACAGCAAGGGGATGAGCAAGCGTGAGGCACGCCGTTGGGCCAAGCTGTTGAAGAAGAAGCCGTGGCTGGCCAATCCGCACCAGACTTACTTGGCCAACGGGTTGGTGTATGTGGTGGCACGTGACGGCGATACGTTCCGGCTGTTGGGCGGTGAGTTCGACATCAGTTGGAAGAAGCTGGTGAAGTATAATGACTTGCATAAGGAGTATACGCTGGAGGCGGGCGACATCATTTACCTGAAGAAGAAGAACAAGAAGGCGCAGAAGCCTTATGAGGAGTATGTGGTGCGCGACGGGGATTCGATGCACTCTATCTCGCAGAAGTTTGGTATCCGCCTGAAGAATCTGTATAAGATGAACAAGTGTGACGAGGACTACGTGCCCGAGGTGGGGACGCGGTTGCGGTTGCGGTGAGCCGGTTGTGCGGCCGGTGTATCCGAAAATGTACAGGGGTGTCCGATATCGGACACCCCTTGTTTTTGCTCGGTGCTGATAATCAGTGGTCTGCATGTTTGGCACAGATTTCGCTTGTAGGGGGGTGGTGTCCGCACGGGTGCGGACGGAAAGTGAATGTATCATTAATTTGGATAGATAGATATGGATAGAGAAATTCCGAAAGAGGTGCGCCGAAGGGAGCGCAACAAGAGGTTGATGCGTTATGGCATCGGCGGTGTGGCAGTCATCGTGGTCATCAGTGTGCTAGTCTCTGTGATGCGGACGGGGGTCAGGGAGAAGGATGTGGTGTTCTCCACCGTGGACCAAGGTACCATCGAGGTGAGTGTGAGTGCGTCGGGCAAGGTGGTTCCGGCCTTCGAAGAGATTATCAATTCGCCCATCAACACGCGCATCGTCGAGGTTTACAAGAAGGGTGGCGACAGCGTGGATGTGGGCACGCCTATTCTGAAGCTGGACTTGCAGAGCACGGAGACGGAGTATCAGAAGTTGTTGGACGAGGAGAAGACCAAGCAGTATGAGCTGGAGCAGTTGCGTATCAACAACGAGGTGGCACTGAATGATATGGCCAATCAGATAAAGGTGAGTGAGATGCAGTTGAACCGCAAGCGGGTGGTGCTGCGCAACGAGCGGTACTTGGACAGTATCGGTTCGGGAACGACTGACCAGGTGCGCCAGGCTGAGCTGGACTTGAACGTCAGCGAACTGGAGCTGGAGCAGCTACG
Source organism: Bacteroides sp. ET71 (assembly GCF_023336905.1). Classification (GTDB taxonomy): domain Bacteria; phylum Bacteroidota; class Bacteroidia; order Bacteroidales; family Bacteroidaceae; genus Bacteroides. The sequence continues at coordinate 6,916 of NZ_JAMBLS010000029.1, read as the reverse complement.
CCAGCAGTATGCGGGCAAGCAGAAGACGCTGGCGGCCGACTACAAGGTGAAGGAGCTGGAGCTGTCTATCTTCCGGAAGGACCTGGCCGAGATGAAGCGCACGCTGGACGATGCGCAGGTGCGTTCGCCGCGCAAGGCCATTCTGACGTATATCAACGACCAGATTGGCGTGCAGGTGACGCAGGGCACGCAGATTGCCATCATCTCCGACCTGAGCCATTTCAAGGTGGAGGGGGAGATTGCTGACACGTATGGCGACCGGGTGGCGGCCGGTGGCAAGGCCATCGTCAAGATAGGACGGGAGCAGCTTGTGGGCCGGGTGAGCAGTGTGACGCCGCTTTCGAAGAACGGGGTCATCAGCTTCACCGTGCAGTTGGACGACGACAGCAACCGCCGCTTGCGCTCGGGGCTGAAGACCGATGTCTACGTGATGAACGCCGTAAAGGAGGACGTGATGCGCATCGCCAACGCTTCGTACTACGTGGGCCGCGGCGAATACGAGCTCTTTGTCCGCACCGCCTCCGACGAGTTGCAGAAACGCAAGGTGCAACTGGGCGACTCGAACTTCGAGTATGTCGAGGTCGTCTCCGGACTGAAGCCCGGCGAGCAGGTGGTGGTCAGCGACATGAGCATGTTCAAAAATAAGAACAAACTGAAGCTGAAACAGTGACCCGCGCCGCCCCTCCCCGCCAAAGGCGGCGTCTGAGGCAGGGAAAGGCGGCGTCTTTCCCTACCCCCCGTCAGAAGCCATTGTAAAAGGGGGTGGGGGACTGCCTGCCAACGATGGTCAGAATATTTGACAAACTGCCAACCTCATCCCACCATCTCCGCCACCCCGGCCACAGCCCCCTGTGGAGAGGGTAGGGAAAAGGTGGGGACTGTTGCCGGCACACACCCGCCCCCAGTCCCGGAAAGTGGGAAAATAAATGGACAAACACCGAAAGATGAGAACATATATAATAATGTGTAACCCGCCGTCCGTCTTCGTGACGCCCGGCATCAGACAACCCAACTATTATGCTTAAACTCTACTTGAAACAAGCCTGGACCCTGCTGCGGCAGAACCCCCTGTTCAGCGGACTCTACATCGCAGGCACCGGGCTGGCCATCGCCATGACGATGATTGTGGCGGAGATTTACTACGTGAAGCTCGCACCCGTCTACCCGGAGGCGAACCGCAGCCGGACGCTCTACCTGACCCACGCCAGCTTCACCGACGGACACAACACCCACCAGGCCGCCCTCTCCTACGTAGCCTTGCAGGACTGGGCGCTGCACTTCGAGAACACAGAAACCATCTCAGCCCAATACGCATCCTGGCGCTTTACGGACAATGCCTACATCCAACCGGCCGACCGTAGCGGCGACTTCCACCCACCCATCAAGCTGGTAGACCCCGCCTTCTTCCGCATATACACCTTCCGCTTCCTGGAGGGCAACCCCTTCACCGACAGCGACCTGCAGAGCGGCATCCGCACAGCCGTCATCACCGACGACCTGGCCCGGCGACTCTTCGGCACCACCCGGGGCGTGGTGGGGCAGACGTTCAGCCTCAGTTACATCCCCTACCGCGTGTGCGGCGTCGTCCGGGGCGGCAGCTACCTCACCCCGCAATCCTATGCCCAGGTCTATCTGCCCTATTCAGTGGACGACAACTACCGCAAAAGCCAGACCGACCGCTACCCCTACGTCGGCTCCTTCAGCCTGACCTTCCTGGTGAAAGACGACGACCAGGCCCGGGCCCTGCAGGCCGAGGTGAAAGACGTCACCCGACGGCTCAACCAGCAACACAAAGGTCAGTGGCAGATGGACCTGTGGGAACAGCCACGCACACATGCCCTCAGCGTCTTCCAGGAATACCCCGCCCAAGACTTCGACTTCTGGTCCCGGGTACGCTACTTCGGCCTCATGCTCCTCGTCCTCCTGCTGGTGCCCGCCCTCAACCTGAGCGGCATGATAGCCAGTCGCATGGAGAGCCGCCTGGCAGAGATGGGCGTGCGCAAGTCCTTCGGCGCAGGACGTGGCAAGCTGTTGGGGCAGGTGATGTGGGAGAACCTGCTGCTCACGCTCCTGGGCGGTGTGTTAGGACTGCTCATTGCCTGGCTGGCCATCTATGCAGGCCGCGAATGGCTGTTCTTCTTGCTGGACGACTTCACAAGGTCTGTCCCCGAGGGCGCCAATGCCTACGTCAGCGGCGAGATGCTCTTCGCCCCACTGGTCTTCCTCTGTGCATTTGTCCTCTGCGTGCTGCTCAACCTCCTGTCCGCCCTGCTGCCGGCATGGCTGTCGCTCCGCAAACCCATCATCCACTCATTATATGAAAGGAGATAAAAGCCCCTCCCTATCCCTCCCCCGTAGGGAGGGAGTAAGATAGTATGTAATTAAGATAGTATGTAATAAGAAATATGTATAACTGATAAAATATTGCCCCTATAACTTTAGCCTCCCCCGCCGGGGGGAGGTTGGAGGGGGCCGCTCATTATGTTTCATTTGATACTCAAAACCCTTTGGACCCGCCGCCGTCGCAATGCCTGGCTGCTGGCCGAACTCATCCTGGTGGCCGTACTGTCATGGGCCATCTTCGACCCCGTCATCGTAGTGACGCACGACCGTATGCTCCCCCTGGGCTACGATGCCGACCGCCTCTGTCTCGTTTCCATGGACGCCCTGCAACCCTCGGCGCCCGGCTACGATTCCTCATCCGCCGAACCCGGTGCCCTGATGGAATCCTATCTCCATATCATCGACCGCGTACGCCAACACACCGACGTCGAGCAGGCCACCCCCCTGATGGGCTTCAGCTATCCCGGTTCGCAGGGCAGCATGTCGTCTTCCTACCGGGCAGAAGGCGACACAGCACAGAACGGTACCGACGTCTATGTTATCCAGTTCCTGCCCCACACCCATTTCTTCGAGACCTACGGCTTCCGCCCCGGCAAGGGCCTGACCCCCGCCGAGCTGTCCGACCATGCCTACGGTGTGAACGACCTGGTGATAGACGAGAACACCTTGGACTATCTGTTCCATACCGACGACCCGCGCCACAAGCGCTTCTGGGAGTGCGACGAGAAGGACACTACCTACATTAATATAATAGGTACCGTAGGCTCCGTCAAATTCTATAGCGACCAGCGTCCCATCCCCCTTGCTTTCCTGCCCGGCAAAGAGGAAGACATGGCCCGCGACTATATGCCCGCTGATGCCCGCATCCTCATCCGCCTGAAGGAGGGCGTCAGCATGGACCGTTTCCTGCACGACTTCAAGCCTTGGATGCTCCAGAACCTGCGGGCAGGCAATCTCTATGCCCGCGACCTCAAAACCTACCGCCAGGGCATTGCCGAGGCGGAGGCCTGGAGTTCCACCCCCATCTACCGGCGCAACCTGCTGGTGGCCGTCTTCTTCCTGGTGAACCTCTGCCTGGGCGTGGTAGGCACCTTCTGGCTGCAGACCCGCACCCGCCGCGAGGAAGTCGGGGTGATGCTGTCCTTCGGGGCCACGCCGGGGCACATCGTCCGCCTCCTGCTGGGCGAAGGTGCGGTGCTGACCACGCTGGGCACCCTTGTCGGCTGCTTCATCTACCTGCAATATGCCATCAGCGAGGGCTTCTCCAAGGGCGCGATGTGGAATGACATCCTGCGGCCGGAGTATTGGACAGACTACTTCTGGACGCACTTCCTCTTCGTGTCGTTCATCGTCTATGCCATCCTGCTGCTGGTGGTGTCGGTGGGCGTCTACATCCCCGCCCGCAAGATTAGCCGCATCCCGCCCACCGAAGCCCTGCGCGATGAGTGAACGGACACCAAAAGCGGACAGGGTGTCCGATATCGGACGCCCTGCCAGATAGATAAACTACAAACAATCAGATGCTTGCTGTTTTGGCACGGCATTTGGATGTTTATCACCGATGGCACTGTCATCCCGAGCGTAGTCGAGGGAACTCACTACATGCTTATAATCTCTTGAGATTCCTCAGCTATGCTCGGAATAGCAGACCATCACAGACTAAAGAATAGAATCATATTATTAACTCATAAAACACTAAGCATTATGTCAATGATTAAGCTAACTAACATCACAAAGATTTACCGTACCGATGAGGTAGAAACCCTCGCACTGGAGGACGTAAACATGGAAGTAGAGAAGGGTGAGTTTCTCAGCGTCATGGGACCCTCAGGCTGTGGCAAATCCACCCTGCTGAACATCATGGGGCTGTTGGACGTGCCCACCACGGGTACGGTAGAGATAGCCGGTACGGACACCACCCGCATGAAAGACAAGGAACTGGCTGCCTTCCGCAACCGCAACCTGGGATTCGTGTTCCAGTCGTTCCATCTCATCAACTCCCTGAACGTGATAGACAACGTGGAGCTTCCGCTGCTCTACCGCAAGGTAGGTGCCAAGGAACGGCACCGCATGGCCGAGGAAGTGCTGGCCAAGGTGGGCATGACACACCGCATGCGCCACATGCCCACACAGCTCTCCGGCGGACAGTGCCAACGCGTGGCCATAGCCCGCGCCATTATCGGCAACCCGGAAATAATCCTGGCGGACGAGCCGACAGGTAACCTGGACTCGAAGATGGGTGCCGAGGTGATGGACATCCTGCAACGGCTGAACCAGGAAGACGGCCGCACCATCGTCATGGTGACGCACAACGAAGCCCAGGCCAGGCTGACGAAGCGCACGGTGCACTTCTTCGACGGGCATCTGGTGGGGTAATAGGAATTTAGCGGCCGAAGGCCGCAATGATTAATGATAAATGGTTAATGGTTAATACGTAGCAAAAGGAACCATGCACAAGCCTATTAACCATTTATCATTAACCATTAACCATTGTGCGCTTCGCGCACATAAATTATCATTTAACTAAACAACTCAGAATTATGATGACTACAACTATCTATACGTTGCTGGCCGCTACGCTGGCTTTCTTTTGTGTTTCATCCGTGACGGCCGACGACGGCGATGCACGTGTAACCCAAACACGCAAGGTGGAAGCTTTCCACGCCATAGACATCACGACCGTGGGCGACATCATCTTTACGCAAGATGATGCCTACTCCCTCCGTATCGAGGGGCGGGAGAAGTATGTGAACAACACCGTGACTACCGTGTCCAAGGACGGCACCCTGTCCATCGGTTTCAAGAACAAGAAGAAGAACCTGAACAGGGGCAATAACAACGGCGTTACCATCTATCTCACCGCCCCCGGCCTGGACGACATTGAGTTCAAAGGTGTGGGCAGCTTCCGTTGTGAGGAGACCCTGAAACTGGACGGCGACCTGGACATCCGCATCACCGGAGTGGGCGAGGCGGTCATCGACGACCTGCGCTGCCGCAACCTCGACTTGCACATGAGCGGGGTGGGCGATGCCAAGGTGACTGTCGATTGCGACCACGTGGATGCCTCCATGAGCGGCGTGGGCAGCGTCACCCTGCGCGGTCGTGCCAAGACGGCCGACCTGCACCGCAGCGGCATCGGCGAGCTGAACCGTGGCGGGCTGAAGGTCGGGGAGTAAGAATTAGGAATTTAGGGAACAAGTTAACAAGACCACAAGGACAGAGCTTACCCCTTTTCATTTTGCTTCCTACAAGACCTTGTAGCCTCATTAACTCGTTTCCTTGTCAACTATCAAATAACTGTAATCATGATTAAGCAATACATACAACAAGCCTGGGCACAACTGCGGCAACAGCCGCTCATCAGCATGGTGAATGTGGCGGGCACGGCCCTGTCCATCTTCCTCATCATGCTGGTGGTGATGATGCAGCAAGTAAAGGTGTCGCCCTATGCACCAGAGTCGAACCGCGACCGCTACTTGCACGTGCGTTTTAGCAGCATCACCAACAAGGATTGGGGCGACAGCAGCAGCAATGGTCCCATGAGTGTGCGTACGGGACGTGAACTGTATAAATCGTTGGAGACGCCCGAGGCCGTCACGCTCTACACCTGCATAACGGTGGCGATGCCTGTCAGCCTGCCCAATCAGCCAGCTACGGCGGTAGACGTAAAGGAGACGGACGATGACTTCTGGCGTGTGTTTGACTTTGCCTTCATTGATGGCAAACCTTACGACCGGGCTACCTTTGACGCCGGGATACCCTTGGCCGTCATCACCGAGAGTGTGGCGCGCCAGTTGTTTGGCACCACGCAGGCCACCGGGCGCGAGTTCCTCCTGGCTCATGCGCCCTACCGGGTGAGTGGTGTGGTGCGCGACGTCAGCACCCTGGCCGAGAGCGCCTACGCGCAGGTATGGATTCCATTCACCTCGACCGACCAGGTGGACAACACCTGGAACAAAGACCTGATGGGCATGATGTCGTGCACCATCCTGGCCAGGGACCGTGCCGACTTCCCCGCCATCCGTGAAGAATGTAACCGTCGCCTGGAGGCCTACAACCAGTCGTTGGCCGAGGACGGCTGGAAGTTCATCAGCCGTAACCGTCCTTACGACCAGGAGAAGCACGTCCTTGCCACGGCTGCCAACTGGGAACCTGACGTAGAGGCCGCCCGCCGCGAGCGATGGGTCATCTTTCTCATCCTCCTCATCGTGCCGGCCATCAACCTGAGCAGCATGACGCAGAGCCGCCTGCGGCAACGGGTCAGCGAGATAGGCGTGCGCCGTGCCTTCGGCTCCACCCGCCGTGAACTGATGGGGCAGATATTGGGAGAGAACCTTATCGTCACCCTCCTGGCGGGCATCGTCGGACTGTTCTTGAGTGTGCTCTTTGCTTATCTGGGCGACTCGGTGTTCTTCGCACAGGAGTACAGCGTGACGCTCAACCCGCCCACGGTCGATGCCTCTATCCTGTTGCACGCCTCCACCTTCGGATGGGCCTTGCTGTTCTGCTTCGTGCTCAACCTGCTCAGCACCGGCATCCCTGCCTGGAGGGCTTCGCGCATGAACATTGTAGA
>NZ_JAMBLS010000028.1 GCF_023336905.1 Bacteroides sp. ET71 | reverse complement strand
GCTATCATTAGCTTCGCTCAAAACCTCTTTTGACTATTTCATTAAGGTATAGTCTGTCATGTTGAGCGGAGCGAAGCGAAGTCGAAACATCTCACTTGACCAATCTTGAGATTCCTCGGCTACGCTCGACCGGGCTCATTCTCGGCTGCGTTTTATCCGATTATCTTGTAAACAAATTTCTTTTCAGCAGCCTTTACCACCCGAAGTTCTACCAAATTCCTACCAAAGTCGTTCCAAAGTCGTTCCAAGTTCGAGTGCTTAGAAACGAAGAAAAGACGAATCCAGAACGAATTTGGAAGCAAGATGTATATAGATATTTTACTTTTGAAGGTCTGTCGCGTCCTTGCAGGCAACAGGCGGCGGACCTTCCTCCAGCCTGCAGGACACATTCCGGCCTCAGACCATGAAGTCCTTGCGGCGCAACACGAAGCTGTTGCTTAAGTACTTTTCGCGCACCACCTGATTAGCCGCCAGTTCTTCGGGCGTGCCTTGGAAGAGGATTTTCCCCTCAAACAGCAGGTAGGCGCGGTCGGTGATGCTAAGCGTTTCCTGCACGTTGTGGTCGGTGATGAGGATGCCGATGTTCTTGTCCTTCAGCTTCCAGACGATTTGCTGGATGTCTTCCACGGCAATGGGGTCGACGCCGGCAAAAGGCTCGTCCAGCATGATGAACTTGGGGTCGATGGCCAGGCAGCGGGCAATCTCGGTGCGGCGCCGCTCGCCACCCGAAAGCTGGTTGCCCTTGTTCTTGCGCACCTTCTGGATGCGGAACTCCGAAAGAAGGCTCTCCAACTTCTCCTTGCGGTAGGCCAGCGGCTTTCCGGTCATCTCGAGCACGGCCATGATGTTGTCTTCCACGCTCATCTGGCGGAAAACAGATGCCTCCTGAGCCAAGTATCCGATGCCTGCCTGCGCACGCTTGTAGACGGGATATTTGGTGATGTCCAGGTCATTCAGGAAAATACGTCCTTCGTTGGGCGTAATCAGTCCGACAGTCATGTAGAAAGAAGTCGTCTTGCCAGCACCGTTAGGGCCGAGCAGACCTACAATCTCCCCTTGCTTGACATCGATAGACACATGGCTGACGACCGTACGCTTGCCATACTTTTTCACCAAATCTTCCGTGCGGAGCACCATTTTATTGTCTTCTTCCATAAATGCTTATTTTTTTAATGAAGAATGAAAAACGAAGAACGAAGAATGAGGAATGAGGAACCAATCGGAAGAAATGGACAGGCGGCAGTCCTTATGGGAAACAGCGGGAAAGAAACCGCCCGCGATTCCTCATTTTTCATTCTTAATTCTTCATTAAATGCGGGGCAAATGTAGCAAAAATAAGCTGAAAAGCCGTACATTTGCAAGCAAAATTACAGGTTATGAACAAAGCATTAAAAACCGTAGGCCGGTACATTATGTTAATGGGACGCACGTTTACGCGCCCCGAACGGATGTACATGTTCTTCCGGCAATACCGCGCAGAACTGGCCAAACTGGGGGTAGACTCCATTGGCATTGTCTTGCTGATATCGTTTTTTATCGGCGCAGTCATCACCATACAAATCAAACTGAACATCGAAAGTCCCTGGATGCCGCGCTGGACGGTGGGCTATGTGACCCGCGAAATCATGCTGCTGGAGTTTTCGTCCTCCATCATGTGCCTCATCCTGGCGGGCAAGGTGGGGTCGAACATCGCCTCCGAGCTGGGCACCATGCGCGTCACCCAACAAATCGACGCGTTGGAAATCATGGGAGTCAACTCGGCCAACTACCTGATATTGCCCAAAATAACAGCCATGATTACGATGATACCTATCCTGGTCATCTTCAGCATCTTTGCAGGCGTCATCGGTGCCTTCTGCACCTGTTGGTTCGGACAGATGATGAACGCCGTCGACCTGGAATATGGCCTGCAATACATGTTCATCGAGTGGTACGTGTGGATGGGCATCATCAAGTCCATCGTCTTCGCCTTCATCATCTCCAGCGTGTCGGCTTTCTTCGGCTACACCGTAGAGGGCGGCAGCATCGCCGTGGGCAAGGCGTCGACCGACGCCGTGGTGAGCAGCAGCGTGCTCATCCTGTTTGCCGACCTGGTGCTGACACAACTGCTTAGTTAAATGAAGAATGAAGAATTAAGAATGAAGAATTTACGTGACGGCCACCATGCAGGAAAGGCGAGATTCTTCATTCTTAATTCTTAATTCTTCATTTAATTGATTCTTCATTCATCATTTTTCATTCTCCACAAAAAAAGGATTCTTTATCTTTCATTCTTAATTTTCATTTAATCCATGATTGAACTGAAAGGACTATATAAGTCATTCGACGGTAAAGAGGTGTTAAGCAACATCAGCGCTTCTTTTGAAAACGGAAAGACCAACCTCATCATCGGACAGAGTGGTTCGGGAAAAACCGTATTGATGAAATGCATCGTAGGGTTGTTGACCCCCGAACGGGGCGAACTGCTGTATGACGGCCGCAACTTCCTGGCCATGGGAAAAGCAGAAAAGAAATCGCTGCGCCGCGAAATGGGCATGATTTTCCAAAGCGCAGCCTTGTTCGACTCCATGACCGTATTAGAAAATGTCATGTTCCCTCTCAATATGTTTTCCAACGACACCTTGCGCGACCGTACCAAGCGTGCCCAATTCTGCCTGGACCGAGTAAACCTGACGGACGCGGGCAACAAGTATCCCGGCGAAATCAGCGGCGGCATGCAAAAACGCGTGGCCATTGCCCGCGCCATCGCCCTCAATCCCCAATATCTTTTCTGCGACGAGCCCAACTCCGGCCTCGACCCGAAAACATCGCTCGTCATTGACGACCTTATCCACGACATCACACGCGAGTATAACATGACCACGCTCATCAATACCCACGACATGAACTCTGTGATGGGCATCGGTGAAAAAATCATCTTCATCTACCAAGGGCGCAAAGAGTGGGAAGGCTCGAAAGATGATATATTTACTTCGACCAACGGACAGCTTAACAACTTCATCTTCGCCTCCGACCTCTTCAAGAAAGTGAAAGAAGTAGAGGTGCAAAACATCGAGGGATAGACATGCCGCTCAGGCTGTCTACGGACGTGTCGGAGCATGGAAGCCGCCCGACAGCCCACAGGCTCAATGCTTCCGTTGCATACCAAGCAAATAGCCGTACAAGGCCATTTTTCCGCGCATCGTTTGCCGGGGTGTGAACTCGCCATTGGCCCACACATACCGGCAATTGAAATAAGCTTCTTGGTGGGGCCAGCCGCCTGTCTTCCACTCCGGATAACCTTTCTCCACAAACCACTGCGGGTCGCTTCCATTGCTCTTGTTCCAAGTGTCCAGGTTGTTATAGGGAGTATGTCCCGGATGCAGTCCCGGAGTGCCGTCGTTGCGTCCGGTGGTATAGCAATTTTCCACACACCGTTGCCCCAGCCCGGTCATTTCCACCCTATTGCTTGGGTTGCGTCCAAGTCCCCAGTCGGCTTCTAACAGCATTGTTTTCTCCAACAGTTTCTTTTCGCTGTCTTTCCCGGCTACAAAATGCGCCAGAATAACCAAATGCAAGTTTTGAGCCGTCTGCCAGTAATTGTTGTCCGACGAACGACGGGACGGGCGCTCGTCGATGTGGACAACATGTTTCTGCCTGGCCTGTTCCGCCACCGCAGCCTTCAGGGCCGCATATAGTTCCGGGTAATGTCTCGGACGGGGAGTATTCAGGTAGGCTGCGGTTCCCCAAATCTGGCATCCCCGCCGGGCGTCAAGCACCAAAGGCTTGCCGTCTTCCTTCAAACATTCAGCAGCCATGATGTCCTCCCACTTCTTGTCCCCGGTGACATTGTAGAGAAAGGCTGCCGCCATATGCTTGAAATCGCGTCCAGACATGACACAGTCGCCAATGTCTTGCTTGTCGTCCAACTGCAAGTCGGGTTGCCGTGAAGCGAAATCAAATGCCTTCACCGCTTCATCCGCATAATACGCTTCCAATTCCTTATGTCCGGAAATGCGGAAACAGTCGGCCATCATGGCGCAATTGGCTGCGTTGGCCCAAGCGGCCATCGTCGTGGCCCCGGCCTGGAACATGACCGTATGCTCGGCCGAAGGATTTGTCAGGCCGTGACAATAAGCCTCTCCGTCGCGCAGGCTCAACCAGAAATCCACTTCATTGCGCGCTTCATCCATCACATCGGGAATACCATTTCCGCTTTCCCCTATCTGCAAGTCGTCATCATCCAGCTTGCCGCCGGTCAGGAAATAAGGCAAAAGCATGTCATAAATATTGCTGACATGCGCCAAATGCCTGTCCCAGTCGAAAGCATCGCTGTGCCCACCCCGCGCAACTGTATTGACCGGATTGCCCGGCAAACGGTGACGCCAGAACATCGACTGAAGGGCCGGCTTGAAATGAGGCTCGTCCCAAATGTCCCCCTGATACTGTTTCCATTCGGGATGCCAAGGCTGCAAATCGGTCAGATAGATGGTAAATCCCTTGGGGTCAGTTTCCGGGATAAACAAGGGACGCCGGGGAATCGGGGTCATGTCCGGACGGTCTTCTCCCAAACGCATATAATAGTAGCCTCGCACCTGCGTCTTATAGGGCTCGAAATAGACCTCTTCATCAATGTCGAAATCCATGCTGCAACCCACCCCTTCCACAACGAGCCGATAACGCCCGGGAGCGACCTTCGATGTAAAGTCAATATTCCAGACGTCAGAACCGGTCAGATTTCTGCCCAAAGCTTCTGTATGGGTCTGACAAGTCTTCCAAAAATTCACCTTGCCTACCCTTTGTTTTCTGCCGGTCGCCACATTATACAGCCACACTTTATTCCCTTCAAAGCTACTGTAATCGCGCTGTCCCCCGTCACCCATCCAAAGATAAAGGTCGGCTGCCTTGACCGCACTTTCCGGCGTATATCCTATTATGTTCACATGAACAGCTTCCGACATGCAACGGGTCACATCGAAAACAATCTCCGCTTCCGCCTTGTCTGCGCCCAAGGCCGGATTCAGCCTCACTACGTATGTGCTTCCCTCCTTCATGGACGAAGGCAGTTTCAAATAAATCCAATGATTCAGCTTGTAGTTGAATTTCGCATCTGTATTCATCACCTTCGACTTGCGATAGACTGCCAACGGCTGCCTGCCCGGAGCCTCATAATAAGAATCGTCAGGCGAAACAACCGACCAAGAAGAAGCAAGCGCAGCCAACTGCACGTCCAATTCTCTGCCATAGGTTTTCAGCGTGTCATCGCCTTCCGCCCAAGCATGTCCGCGACAGGCGCTGGGGCCTTTACCGTCATCGCGATAAAAGACTTCACCGTCTTTAAAGAACAGCATCAGATAGTCTTTATCCACCACTTTCACCTCCACCAATTTGGTGGCATTTACTCCGGGAATAGCCAACAATACAAGCCAAAATGCACAAAAAACAAGTCGCCCTTTCATATCTTTACAAATAAAAAGTTCTACATGACAGCTTAAAGAAACACTTCCTGCTGACAAACGCAAACTTACAAAATCTTTTCCGTATAAAGGCCCCATCTGTATCGAAAAAATAATCCTTTCTCCCTGAAAGCATCCGGACATCCGCACAAAACAAAAGCTCCACACGAAGAGAGAAAATGAACTTTTGTCAGCATACGGCTCAATTTTTTCGCTCTACAAGGCTATATTTCTCGACATTTTGCTGTATATTTGCCAAAAATCCGACACCATGAACCCTATACGCAGTTTTAAGCAACTCACATCACACTTGCAGACTTTGAACCAGCGGAAACGCATTGCCGTGGTCTGCGCCAATGACCCCAATACGGAATATGCCATTGCACGCTGCTTGCGCGAAGGCATTGCCGAGTTCCTGATGATTGGCAATCCTGCCATATTAGAGCATTATCCCACATTGAAAGATTATCCTCAATATGTGCACGTCTTGCCAGAAGATGATCCTGATACCGCAGCCAGAAGGGCCGTGCAGGCTATACGCGACGGTGAAGCCGACATCCTGATGAAAGGTATTATCAACACTGACAATCTGCTGCATGCCGTTTTGGACAAGGAGCATGGATTGCTTCCTCGTGGACGGGTATTGACACACTTGTCCGTGGTACAGATTCCGACGTATGACAAGCTGCTGTTCTTTTCAGACGCGGCGGTCATCCCCCGCCCCACCCTGCAACAGCGCATCGAGATGATTCAGTATGCCATCCGTACCTGCCATCATTTTGGCATACAGCAGCCCCGCATCGCCCTTATCCACTGCACGGAGAAAGTCAGTGCCAAATTCCCTCATTCGCTGGACTATGTAAATATCGTAGAACTGGCCGAAGCCGGCGAGTTTGGCAACGTCATTATCGACGGCCCGTTGGACGTGAAGACGGCATGCGAGAAAACCAGTGGCGACATCAAAGGCATTGTCTCGCCCATCGAAGGAGAAGCCGACGTTCTCATCTTCCCCAACATCGAAAGTGCCAATGCGTTCTACAAGACTGTATCTCTGTTCTGCCACGCCGACATGGCAGGCCTGTTGCAAGGGCCCATGTGTCCCGTCGTACTGCCTTCGCGCAGTGATTCGGGGCTGTCGAAATATTACAGCATTGCCATGGCCTGCCTGACATCGGAATAATCCGACAATGGGCTCACTGCACTGAAACGTGTCATAAGTCACAGATTATAAGAATACATAAACCGTATTATACCCTATACATACCGCAAACCACCGACTTTGATTATGGTTCGTAACCCAAAACATCAGCCACTATGAAGATACTTGCCATCAACCCCGGTTCTACTTCTACCAAGGTAGCCGTCTACGAAGATACCACTCCCCGACTGGTCCGTAAACTACATCATTCCATAGAAGAGCTATCTGCCTTTGCCCACGTCACCGACCAGTTTGACTTCCGCAAGGAGGTAGTACTGCATGAACTGGCAGCCGACAACATTCCTCTGCAGTTTGATGCTGTCATCGGTCGCGGCGGACTGTTCAAGCCAATTCCCGGTGGCGTATATGAGATAAATGCACAGATGCTGCACGATGCCCTGCATGCTCCCCGCCCTCATGCCTGCAACCTGGGTTGCCTCATCGCCGCACACCTGGCCAAAAGTATCTGTGGCTGCCGCGCTTTCATTGCCGACCCGGGTGTAACGGACGAGCTGGATGACGTGGCACGCATCACCGGTTCGCCCCTCATGCCGCGCATCACCACTTGGCATGCCCTTAACCAACGCGCCGTGGCCCGGCGTTTTGCCCGCGAGCAAGGACAACAATACGAAGATTTCAACCTCATCATCTGTCACTTGGGTGGTGGTATATCTATTGGTACACACCGCCACGGGCGTTGCATCGATGTCAATAATGCTCTTGACGGCGAAGGCCCTTTTTCTCCCGAACGAGCCGGGACTCTGCCCGCCGGCGCACTCATTGACCTGTGCTATTCCGGACGATTCACCCGCGAAGAATTGAAAAAACGTATCTCAGGCCATGCGGGACTGGCTGCACATCTGGGAACCACAAACATTCCTGCCATCATCGGACGGATTGAAAAAGGGGATGAACATGCCCGACTGGTATTGGATGCTATGATATATCAAATAGCTAAGTATATCTGTGCTTCTGCGGCTGTGCTCTATGGCCAAGTGGATGCCATCTTGTTAACAGGCGGGATAGCTCATTCAGATTACGTCATCTCTCGCCTGACCAAACGCATCACTTTTCTGGCACCTGTACAAGTCTATCCTGGCGAAGACGAGCTGGAGGCTTTAGCGCTCAATGCCTTGGGAGCTCTGCGCGGCGAACTGAATGTACAGGAATATTGCTAAAGAAACTTAAATGCCAAAACCGGAATGAACAAGAGCTGAATACACGTGTTATCAGTTTATTATAGAAAAACTATCAACCCAAACAAATAAGAAAAAGAATATGGAAAAATATGTCTGCAACGTATGCGGTTATGTTTATGACCCCGCATTAGGCGACCCCGAAAACGGTGTTGCGCCTGGAACTTCCTTCAATGATTTACCCGACGATTGGGTATGTCCACTCTGTGGAGTAGGCAAAGAAGACTTTGAAGCAAGCGAATAAATAGGAACAAAAAACGGTTGGCCGGGAAAAAGATTCCCATGGCCAACCGTTTTCATATCATGCGAAGACACTGTAAAACGTGACAAACTTCGCACCAAAGAATCGTCTTAAGCCGATTTCTTTTCTTTCACATCGGTATTGGCTTCCACTACATTCACCACATAATCGCCCAACTTCTCACATTCGGCAATGATGTCCATGTAATAAACACCCATTTGATAGCTGTAAGACTTATTGTTTACGTCGATGAGGTTCTGATTCTTCAACTGGTTACGATAGTTATTTATCTCATTCTCCAAGTTAAACGAACGGTTTACGTCTACCTGCTGATGCTCTGTGCGCTCCACAACTACCAGCATTTGCAATAGAGCATCGTTCACCAGTTTCATCATTTCGTGAATATGTTCATATTGTCCTTCCGTAAAGTCCTCATTCGCCTGTCGCTTGCGGTTAATGGTACGTGCCAGGTTATAACAACTGTCTCCTATGCTTTCTATCTCTGTCACTTCACGCAACATACCCCGAATCTGCAACTTACTTTCTGAACTCAGACGGCCTTCTGAAACCTGATTCAGATAGTTGGCGATCTCCAATTCCATACTGTCACTGATGTTTTCATATTTTTCTACCCGGCTGAACAGTTTGTTGAAATCGTCGTCTTTTTCCGTATGCAACAAGTCACGCACCATCCCAAACATACGGTGAATACGCTCGGCAAACAAATGAATCTCTTTGCTGGCCTGTAAGATTGAAAGCTCGGAAGTGGACAACATGCCACCTGTAATAAAACGCAGACGATATTCTTCGTCCTGTTCTTTTTGCGGGATAATAGCACAAACCGTCCGCTCGATAAAACGAACGAACCAGATTAAGACCAATACGTTGCACACGTTGAAAGCGGTGTGGAAAGCCGAAAGCTTGAAAGGAACAGCTACCGACATCTCTGTCACACCCATTACATGCTCTACAAACCAAGACACAGCGCCTGTGAAGAAAGGGAAAACGCAAAGCACCCAGATAACACCAAATACATTGAATACCAAATGAGCCAAAGCGGCCCGCCGGGCCTGTGTGTTGCCCGTCAAAGCGGCCAAGTTTGCTGTGATGGTGGTCCCGATGTTTTCACCCAACACCAATGCTGCACCCAGTTCAAAACTAATCCAGCCATTGGCGCACATGATGAGCGTGATGGCCATCGTAGCCGATGAAGCCTGAACTATCATGGTAAGCAGCGTACCGATAAAAACAAAGAGCAAAACCGAAGCAAAGCCCATGTCCGTATATTCCTGTACAAAGGCCAACATCTCTGGATTCTTCTCCAGGTCGGGTGCATTGGCCTGCAACATCGCCAACCCCATGAACAGGAAGGAGAAACCGAAGATGAACTCACCCACCGATTTACGGGAACTTTTCTGCGAAAACAACAACGGAATACCGAAAGCCAGCAACGGTAAAGCAAAAGCAGAGACATCGACCTGGAATCCCAATGCCGAAATGACCCAGGCGGTCACTGTGGTACCGATATTGGCTCCCATAATAACACTGATAGATTGGGAGAGTGTGAGCAGTCCCGCATTGACAAAACTTACCACCATCACAGTGGTTGCCGAAGACGATTGTACCAAGGCTGTTATTAACATACCGGTCAGTACTCCCGTCACACGATTGGTTGTCATCACGGTGAGAATCTTGCGCAAGCGGTCGCCTGCAAACTTCTGAAGCCCCTCGCTCATGATCTTCATGCCATACAAAAACAAGGCCAAGGAGCCGAGCAGCTTTAACAAATCATAAAAAGAATATTCCATCTATAATTATTTAATGGGTTTCTTTGAAGCTTGTGTTTTAAACCCTATCTTTAAGGTGCAAATTCAAAAGAAAGGAAGATGAAACACGTGTTACAAATTTGTTGCAAAAATAATAATATTTCCAAAGAATTTCCCGTTGGGAGCACACTTTTGGAAATTTATCAGGGATTAAATCTTGATTTCCCTTATCAAGTGGTCAGTGCCAAAGTCAATAACCGCTCTGAAGGCCTCAACTTCCGGGTTTATAACAACAAGGATGTAGAGTTTCTCGATGTGCGCGATCCCTCGGGTATGCGCACCTATGTCCGTTCACTCTGTTTCATACTCTATAAAGCCGTACGTGAGCTGTTTCCGCAAGGAAAACTCTATGTGGAACACCCTGTTTCAAAAGGCTATTTCTGCAACTTACGTATTGGCCGCCCCATCGAACTGGCAGACGTCACCGCCATTAAGCAACGCATGCAGGAAATCATTGCACAAGACATCCCGTTCCACCGAACCGAATGTCACACGACTGAGGCCGTGCGTATCTTTAGTGAGCAGGGCATGAACGACAAAGTAAAACTGCTGGAAACGTCCGGTTCGCTTTATACTTATTATTATACGCTGGACGATACCATAGATTATTACTACGGCAATCTGTTACCCAGCACGGGGTTCATCTATCTGTTCGACCTCGTGAAATATTACGACGGGCTGTTGCTCCGCATCCCCAACAAGACGGAGCCGACCAAGCTGGATGAGATGGTCAAACAGGAAAAGATGTTAGACATCTTCAAGGAACACCTGCGCTGGAACCACATCATGGGTCTGAGCAACGTGGGCGACTTCAACCGCGCCTGCCAGGAGGGAGCAGCCACCGACCTCATCAAAGTGGCCGAGGCCCTGCAAGAGAAAAAGATTGCCCAGATTGCTGACGAAATCTACAACCGCTGCCAGGATAACAGCCCTCACGGACGGCTGGTGCTGATAGCCGGGCCATCATCGTCTGGAAAGACTACTTTCAGCAAGCGCCTGTCGGTTCAGTTGATGACAAATGGGTTGCACCCCTATCCCATCTCGCTGGACGACTACTTCGTAGACCGCGAAAAGACTCCGCGCGATGCCAACGGAAATTACGACTACGAATCGCTCTATGCACTCGACCTGCAGTTGTTCAATGACCAACTGCAAGCTTTGTTGCGGGGCGAAGAAGTTGAGCTACCGCGTTTCAACTTCACTGCCGGCAAACAAGAGTTCCGCGGTGAGAAGCTGCGCATCGACAAAAACATGGTGCTCATCCTGGAAGGCATCCATGCCCTTAATCCGGAATTGACGCCGCAAATTCCAGACGAAAACAAGTTCAAAATCTATGTATCGGCGCTGACCACGATTTCGCTGGACGACCACAACTGGATTCCCACTACGGACAACCGCCTGTTGCGGCGCATCATCCGGGACTATAATTACCGCGGCTGTTCGGCACAGGAGACCATTTCGCGCTGGCCCAGCGTACGCGCAGGCGAGGACAAATGGATTTTCCCGTACCAAGAGAATGCCGACGTCATGTTCAACTCGGCCCTGTTGTTCGAATTTGCCGTGTTGCGCTACCACGCCGAACCCATCCTGAACAGCGTACCGCGCAACTGTCCGGAATATGCCGAGGCCTACCGCCTGCTGAAGTTCATCAAATACTTCATCCCCGTGCAAGACAAGGAGATTCCGCCCACGTCGCTGCTGCGCGAGTTCCTGGGAGGGAGCAGCTTTAAGTACTGACTGCAACACCCAGGGAAAAAGACTCGTTCCTTGGCCGGAAGAGCCGTCGCTTTTGTTCGAAGAAGCATGGCTCTTCTTCGAGGTCACCGGCAGGGATAATAAACAGGCATGTTTTGTCGTTTCGAAGGGGTGCAAATGTTCCACCGTAACAAAAAAGACAAGAAAGCTATTGATATGTTCCCCAAGTTTGGATACCTTTGTCGGAGCAAGCTACATCTGCTTGCCTGACAAGCATTTTCACCTTTCCAAAGATACGAGCATGAAAAAGGAATCAAGAAACGGCCGCCTGCTGAAAGCACTCCTCATCGGTAGCTGCTGCCTATGCCTGGCCATCAAGTTGAACGGACAAGAAACGGGTATCTGGCAACGCGAACGGATAAACTTGTCGGGAGTCTGGCAGTCATCGTTAGGCGAATGTCGCCTGCCCGGCTCTACGGACGAGAATCGCTTGGGCGACGGACGCCATTCCACACAAACCACCTCCCAACTGACACGGCTTTATCCTTACTCCGGACAAGTAACGTATGAACGCGACGTCATCATCCCCGACTCGTGGGCAGGGAAGAAAGTCAGGCTGCTGATGGAACGCACCAAACCCAGCACGCTCTGGGTGGACGGCGACAGCATAGGCAGTCAGGGACACATCTATGCACCTCACTGCTACGACTTGCCCCCGTTGACGCCGGGCACACACCGCATTGCCATCCGCATTGACAACTCGCCGACGTCGGTCCCCAAGGAGATACAAGGGTCGCATGCCTGGAGCGATGCCACCCAGACCAACTGGAACGGAATCTTGGGTGACTTTTGTCTGGAGGCCCGGGAGGCTACTTACATAGAAGACGCCCAAGTATATCCGGATGTCGAACGGAAGCAGGCTGTCTTGAAACTGGCTGTCATCGGCGGAAAGAAAGGCAAGGCACGGATAAGCGTCGGCGGACACGCGTGGAACTCGCCGATGTCGCACGAACTGTCTGCCCTCACCCGGGAAATTCTGTTGCAAGAAGGGCGCAACGACATCAACCTGACCATCGACATGGGCGACGCCCCCCTGCTGTGGAGCGAGTTCCACCCGGCACTCTACCGTCTGGACATCAGCCTGCGCCAAGGCCGTTGGAAAGACGGTTGTCAAACTGATTTTGGTATGCGGCAGTTCTCGACAGAAGGGACTCAATTTGTGCTGAACGGGAAGAAGACTTTTTTGCGCGGCAAGCACGATGCCTGCGTGTTCCCGCTGACCGGCTATGCCCCGATGGACGTCGCTTCGTGGCGGCGGGTGTTCCAAATCGCCAAACAATACGGCGTGAACCATTACCGCTGCCATTCCTACACGCCCCCTGCCGCAGCCCTGCGAGCCGCCGACATCGAAGGCATTTATTTCCAGATAGAACTGCCCCTGTGGGGCACCATCGACCGACAGAACACAGCCCTGAACACCTTCCTGAAACGCGAAGGCGACATGGTGCTGCGGCAACTGGGCAACCACCCCTCTTTCATGATGCTGGGCCTGGGCAATGAACTGGGCGGCGACATCGAAGTGATGCGTGAATGGATAGAAGACTTCAGACGGCAGGACAACCGCCACCTCTACTGCTTTGGTGCCAACAACTTCCTGGGCTGGAAAGGCCCGCAAGACGGGGAGGACTTCTTCGTCACATGCAGGGTGGGCGGTTCGGCCCTGTACGAAAGCCACGTGCGCACCTCGTTTGCTTTCGTAGACGCCGAACAAGGAGGGATACTGAACAACACCCGTCCCAACGCCGTAGACAACTATGCGCGAGCCATTGCTTCCTGTCCGCGGCCAGTCGTAGGACACGAGACGTGCCAGTTCCAAATCTATCCGGACTACCAGCAGATAGCCAAATACAAAGGCGTCCTCTACCCCTACAACCTCGAAATATTCCGCGACAGGCTGAAGCCCAACGGGCTGTACAGCCAGGCCGACGACTTCAGCAAAGCCACCGGACGCTTTGCCATGGCTTGCTACAAGGCTGACATCGAATACGCTTTCCGCACCCCCGGCTTCGGCGGGTTCCAGATGCTGGACCTCCAGGATTACCCCGGACAAGGTTCCGCATTGGTGGGCATCCTGGACGCCTTCATGGACAGCAAAGGCATGGCCGACCCGGAGACCTTCCGCGGCTTCTGCGCACCGGTAGTCCCCTTGGCTTTGATTCAGGACTTTTGCGTACGTAATTCCCAGGAACTCACCATCCCCATCGCCTTGTCCAACTACGAAGAAAACGACTGGCACACACCACTGTCCTGGACATTGACCGACGAAACAGGCCATTGGGAACGGAACGGACAGATACCGGCCTCAGTAGCCCAAGGAGACATAGCCACCATCGGGCACATCACCGTGAAACTGAACGACCTGAAAACTCCCCAACGGCTGACGCTACGTCTGAAAAGCGGGACCTATCACAACTACTACCATCTCTGGGTATATCCCGACGAAGCGCCGGAAAGTACCGAAGGCATCTACATCACCGACAAGGCCGACGAAGAGATGAAAAGCAGGTTGGCAGTGGGCGAACGGGTGCTATTCCTCCCTTCGCACGACAGCATCCGGCAGCAAAGCGTAGGCGGACTGTTCACGCCCGACTATTGGAACTACGCCATGTTTAAAACCATCTCGGAAAATGCAGGCAAAGAAATATCGCCCGGCACCTTGTCCGTCTTGGTCGCCCCCCAGCATCCCCTGTTCCGCCACTTCCCCACCGAAGCGCACAGTAACTGGCAATGGTGGAGCATCACCCGCAACGGCCGCCCCTTCATACTGAACACGACCGAAGCCGATTACCGTCCGCTGGTGCAGGTGATAGACAACGTAGAACGCAATCACAAACTGGGGCTGGTGATAGAAGCCTGCATAGGCCCGGGCCGCCTGCTTATGTGCACCGTCAATCTGGACGCCGTGGCCGGCACACCCGAAGGCCAGCAATTCCGCACCGCCCTGCTGCGCTACATGAAGTCGGAGCAATTCACACCGTCAACCGATTGGACATGGGAAGAATGGAAGGCACTGCTGACCGCTGTCCCCAACAGCCGCGACATCACAGGCGTGAAGAACGAGAGCGACTATGCCCATCCGGACAAGGAATGACTTCTTCGCCTGCCGAAGTGACAGGCGTCCCGCCACTTTTCAAAAAAAGGACGCCCCGACGTACAAGCTATGAAAGAATGTCGTAACTTTACGGGCGAACAAAGCATCATTTGATATGAAAAGAGTCATCAGTTTACTGTTTTTAATGGCTATTTGCCATCTCTGCCTGACCGCCGGGGCGCAAGAACGCGGCAATGACTTCGAAAAGCAAGCCAGGGCAAGCCTGTCGCAGAAAGACTATATCCGGGCACGCTACCTCTTCTTGCAAGCCTACAACGCCTTTGCGGCAAACGAACAATATGCCCAGGCTACGGAATGTGGCGTGCAGGCAGCCGCACTCTACCACCGCGAGAACTATTATAACGAAGCTTTCGACCTGCTCTACTCCGTAGAACGCACCATCATCGGCGGAGAACAGAAGACAGGAAAAGAAATGCCTGCCCTGCGCTACCCGGTGACACGCGAGCGCCTGCGGATGTATATCAAACTGCGCAAGACCGCCAGCGCCAAAGAACAACTGTCCAAGCTGGAAGGATGGGCTAAGGCTGCCAAGGTAGATTCGCTGTCCACCAACCTGCTCTACACGCAGGCCAATTACTACTACACCTTCGGGATGAACGCACAGGGCGACCAGGCTTTCAAACACTTGGTCGAGCAATATGCCCAACAGGCGGATTACGACAAGGCCGAGGCCTGCTACCAAGAACTGATAGGCATGAGCCGCCGCTCGGGCAATACCAGCATGATGGCGCGTGCCTACTCCAACTACATGGCGTGGCACGACTCCATTGCCAACATCAAGGCACAGCAAGCATACAACGCTTTGAAAGCCCAATACGACTCCAGCCTGCAAACCATCGGTGAAAAAGACGATGCCCTGGCAGCCCGCCGCTACACCATTGTCGGGCTGTGCATCCTGGCAGCCATCCTGGCGGGCGCACTGGTATTGGGAGGCATCGTGCTCTTGCGCTTCATCGCGCTGAACCGCAAGCAGCAGAAAAGCATCCGCACACTGAACGAGCACCTGACGCTGAAAACGCAATTCATCAGCCACATATCCGCACAGATGCAACCCACACTGGACACGCTGGACGCCAACCTGCCCGCCGTGCAGGCCTTACAAGCCTTCACCGCCCACATCGAAGAGCTTTCGGCACTGGAAGACACCTTGGGCGAGCCTTACGAACTGGAGGAAACGAACGTCGCCACCTTCTGCGAGAGAGTGGCCGACGAAGTGCGCAGCCAAGTGCAGGAAGGCGTCGCGCTGACCGTCAACGCGCCCAAGCTGAACGTGCGCATCAATGCAGAACACGTGTCCAAAGTCTTGCGTCATCTCCTGCTGAACGCCGCCAAACACACGCCCGCCGAAGGCAAAATCTGGCTGGACTTCAAAAAACGTGGGGCACACACCCACCAATTCGTTGTGACCGACACGGGTTGTGGCATTGTCGAAGACAGCAGAGCCAACCTGTTCAAGCCCTTCAATGCCGTGCGCGACCTGACACAAGGCGACGGTCTGGGGCTTCCCATCTGCTCCTTAGAGGCCACGAAGATGAACGGTAGCCTGACGCTTGACCCGTCCTACAACAAGGGAGCACGTTTCATTCTGGAACTGCACGCCTGACACTAAACACATTATTCACATTTAAATAAAACTAAAAAGAACATGAGAAAACTATTCATCCTCCTGCTCCCTTTCCTATGGGCAGCATGCACCAGCGGCCCCCGCACGGTGGAGAATCCTTTGATTGAAACCGCCAACACGATGACGCTGGACATCTCGCGCGTAGAACTGACGGACACAGCGACCATTCTGACGGTCGATGCGTACTTCAACCCTCATATGTGGATTAGGATTGATTCGCGCACATACCTACGGGCCGACGGGCGGAAGTACGCCATGACCCGCGCGGAAGGCATCACACCCGACTCGCTGTTCTGGATGCCCGAGTCTGGAGAGGCAACTTTCCGGCTTACGTTCCAACCGCTCCCACTCCGCACCAAGTCGTTCGACTTCATCGAGTCCGACTGCGAAGACTGCTTCAAGCTGTTCGGCATCGACCTGACCGGAAAGACAGAATACGAAGCCCCCCAAGGCATCCCCGCCGAAGCCCTTGCGATAAACGAAAACGCACCGATGCCCGCCCCCATCTTCCAAATCGGGGAGACGACGGTCGACCTGCACCTGCTGAACTACCGCAAAGAGTTTGGAAAAGAAATCAACTTATACGTCAACACCCTGCTGGGCGGCCAGGATGAGTACATCGCTTCCATTGATTCTGTCACAGGCGTGGCAACCTTCCGCTTTATGCAATACGGCCCGACCCAGGCTTTCGCCGTTATAGGACATCAGTTAAGAGGAGGAACATTCTGGTTGGCACCTGGCGAACACGCAGAATTCTATACAGACATGCGAATAACAGGGTTGAGAGCCATCTCGCGCCGGGCAGGCTTCCAACGACCTGCCCTGCGGCAAATGTATGCCAAAGGGACTTACGCCAACCTGAACAATTGGTCAAACAACGAGCAATACGACGGGAGATACTCCATGAACCTGTACAGTGGACAATTCGCCGACTACAAGATGAGTGCAAAAGACTATGTAGCCCACGTCGTCAGGACGTATCAGACGCTTGCGGACAGCATCGCCCAAGACACGCTCCCCCCACTCGGCAAGGAGTTGCACCTATGCTCACTGAAGGAAGAAGCAGTAGCAGCCATACTGCAAGGCGACCACATCAGAGAACTGAACTACCGGGCCGCCAAGCAAGACTGGGACTACAAGCATCCGGTGAAGGGTATAGACAAACTGACGCCGAAGGACCAAGCTGCCATTTGCCAACTGTTTGATATCAATGACCCCATGCTGCTGATGGGTGAACGGGTATACGATTATACCGGCCCCGTAGTTTATGAAGACGATGCCTGGATGAAGGTTGCCGGCATTGAAGGAGGATTGATTGGCTCGCTCCGCAAGTTTGCCCGTCTAATCCAGAAGGCAAAAGGCGGCGAACTGGCCGACGAAGACCTGAAAGTCTTTTCCGAAGACGAGTCGTTCTACGCAGAAGCCCTGCGCAAGATGCAACAAACCACATTGGATAAACTGAAAGAGGTGGAGGGCAAAGCCGTCATCGAGCCGACGCCCGAGGTGCCGATAGAACAGTTGTTCGATGCCATCGTGTCGCCCTACAAGGGGAAGGTGGTCTTCGTGGACTTCTGGAACACGTGGTGCGGTCCGTGCCGTGCTTCCATCCGGCAAACAGAGCCGCTGAAGAGCTCGGAGTTGAACGACGGCAACTTAGTCTGGATATACATCGCCAACGAGACTTCGCCCATCGCCCAATACAAGACGATGATTCCCGACATCCGGGGCAAACATTTCCGCCTGAACGACAAGCAGTGGGCTTACCTTTGTGACAAGTTCCAGATTGACGGCATCCCGTCGTATGTCGTGGTGGACAAGGACGGCAGCTACCGGCTGCGCAACGACCTGCGCGACCACAACCTGCTGGTGCCCACGCTGAAGGAGAAGCTGGCGCAAGACTGACCATCATCAGCCTGTCCGTGAAACAAAGGAGCGGCCGGTGTCCTTGGGAGCATTTCCCTTCGGACACCGGCCGCTCTTCTTTAAGGCAGGTCAACGCAACGCCTCAACCTCGTCGGGCGTCAGCGGTATCTTTTTGCCCAGACGACGGGCGCCGGTCTCGGTGATGAGGTAATTCTCTTCGTTGCGGATGCCGCCGAAGTGACGGTATTCCTCCACCTTGTCGTAGTTGATGAAGTCGGTAAACTTGCCCTGGCTGCGCCAGAGGTCGATGAGTTCCGGGATAAAGTAGATGCCCGGCTCGACGGTGTGCACAAAGCCCGGCCGCAGGGGGATGGCCAGGCGCTGGCTCTTGCGCCCGAACTGCGTGCTCTTCGGCTGGCCGTCGTATCCCACCCAGACTTCGCCCAGGTTCTCCATGTCGTGCACGTCCAGGCCCATCATGTGCCCCAGCCCGTGGGGGTAAAACAGCGCGTGGGCGCATTCGCGCACGGCATCTTCCGTGTTCCCCTTCATCAGCCCCAACTCCTTCAGGCCGTCCACCATGACGCGGGCAGAGAGGTCGTAGACGTCCATGTAGGGGATGCCCGGTCTGAGGGCTTTGACCGACTCAAGGTGCATGGCGTTCTGAATCTCGTAGACAGCGCGCTGGCGCGGGGTGAAGGTCTTGCTGACAGGGATGGTGGACGACATGTCGCCGCAGTAGCCCGAAGGCAACTCGGCTCCGGCGTCGATAAGGAAGAGTTGCCCCTCGTCGATGCGGTTGCCGTGGTAATGGTTGTGCAGCGTCTGCCCGTTGATGGTGGCGATGGTGGCGAACGAAAGCTCGCAGTTGTGGCTTTCGGCCACATGGTTCATCTCTGCCACGACTTCGTATTCATACATGCCGGGACGGATGAAGCGCGTGGCGGCGATGTGCATGTCGGCAGTGATGTCGCACGCGCGTTCTATCTCGGCAATCTCCTCGTCCGTCTTCACGTTTCGCTGGGCCACGATGGCGCGGATGAAAGACACCGAGCCCTCCTGGTGCGCAGGGGGCACGCCCAACCAGTCCATCAGCTTCAGCTTGTGCTCGGCGCGGTAGGGAGGCAGGTAGTGGATGGTGCGCCCCTGCTGCACGGCCTTGTGCAAGTATTCAGTCAGTTGGGCGGCAGGCCGGGTCTCCGTGATGCCCACGGCGGCCGCCTTCTCGTGCAGGGTAGGCTGCGTACCCATCCAGACGATGTAGTCGATGGAGAGTTCGTCGCCGAAGATAATCTCGCGGTCTTCGTCGATGTCAATCAGCGCATTCAGCCCCGCAAACGACAAGCCGAAATAATACAGGAAAGAAGAATCCTGGCGGTAGCGGAACGTATTGTCCTCGTAGTTAAGTCCCTGTTCGTCATTGCCCAGGAACAGCAGCACGCCGTGGCCCACAGCCTTCTTCAGCACGGCACGGCGTTGCACGTAAGTCTCTTTTGCAAACATAAATCAATCTATCTTTTTAACGTCTATTCTTAACCATCTGATTTTCAAACTTTCGCAGCAACGATAGCCACCCTGCGGGAAAACCCCGGCCCTGCCGGACAAGAGCCGCCGCCCGTCCGAACACGAGGCACGGCTTTTCCGAACAAGAAGCACAGCTTCTCCGAACCGGAAAGGACGGCGGCACGCCTCTCCCTCCCGCCGCGAAAAGTTCCCAAAGATAAGAAGAAAAAAGGAAAGTGTGTCATCCCATGCGGCAAAAATAGCCCGCCGACGGAAATATCGCCCCGCAATGTTTCGCTTTCGCAAACTATTCACTACTTTTGTAGCCGACAACAATCGAAACAAATCGTATATGGCACAAGCTTCCCGACAAGTACAGACGCAGACGCAGCAACAGGTGCAAACCCTGTCGCCCCAACAAATCATGGTAGTGAGACTGTTGGAGCTGCCCGCCGTCGAACTGGAAGACCGCGTGCGCGCCGAACTGCTGGAAAATCCCGCCCTGGAAGAAGGCAAAGAAGAAACGCACAACGATGACTATGCCGACACGGCCGACTCAGACCGCGAAAGCCCCGAAGACGGAGGAGACACGGACTACGACTCGCTGAGCGACTATCTGACAGAAGACGACATACCCGACTACAAACTGCAGGAGAACAACCGCAGCCGCGACGACAAGGCGGAGGAAATCCCCTTCTCGGACAGCACCTCTTTCTACGAGACACTGAAAGAACAGTTGGGAGAGCAGGACCTGACGCCCCACCAGCGCGAACTGGCCGAATACCTCATCGGCTCGCTGGACGACGACGGCCTGCTGCGCAAGCCACTGGACAGCATCAGCGACGAACTGGCCATCTACGCCGGCATCGAAGCCACCCCGCAAGAACTGGAAGAGGTGCTGAAAATCATCCAAGACTTCGACCCGCCCGGACTCGGAGCACGCAACCTGCAAGAGTGCCTGCTCATCCAAATCCGCAGGAAGATGCAACAGCGGCACACCGAACCCGACCCGCTGCTACTGACAGAAGAGCGCATCGTGCAGGAATGTTACGAAGAGTTCACCCGCAAACACTGGGACAAGATACAGCAGAAACTGGGCATCGACAAAGATACGGCCGACCACGCCATCCGCGAAATCTGCCGCCTCAACCCGCGCCCCGGCGCCTCAATGGGCGAAGCCATAGGCAAGAACATGCAGCAGATTGTGCCCGACTTCATAGTAGAGACAGAAGACGACGGCACCATCAACCTCTCGCTCAACAACCGCAACATGCCCGAGCTGCGCATGAACCGCGACTTCACCACCCTGCTGGAAGAACACACCAAAAACAAGGCCAACCAGTCGAAAGAGTCGCGCGAAGCCATGCTCTTCCTCAAACAAAAGGTAGACGCCGCACAGGGCTTCATCGACGCCGTCAAACAACGGCAAGACACGCTGATGAAGACCATGCAGGCCATCATCGACCTGCAACAACCCTTCTTCCGCGAAGGAGACGAATCGCTGCTGCGCCCCATGATTCTGAAAGACGTGGCCGAACGTACCGGGCTGGACATCTCAACCGTGTCGCGCGTCAGCAACAGCAAATACGTGCAAACCAACTACGGCATCTACCCCCTCAAGTTCTTCTTCAGCGACAGCTACGTCACCGAAAGCGGCGAAGAAATGTCCGTGCGCGAGATACGAAAGATACTCAAGGAATGTATTGACAACGAAGACAAGTCCAAACCTTACACCGACGACGAACTGTGCGAGATGCTGAAACAGAAAGGCTACCCGATAGCCCGTCGCACCGTGGCCAAGTATCGCCAGCAGATGAACATCCCTGTGGCCCGGCTGCGCAAATAATTCCACGCCCATGAAAGCAGAAACATACACGGAAGCAACCGAAGAAAAACGACTGTTACAGGCATCGCGCGTGGTGTCGGCGGTGTTCACACCGTTCTCCATACCGTTCCTGGCCTTCTTGGTCATCTTCTTCTGCACCTACCTGCGCATGATGCCCCTCAGCTACAAACTGCTGGTGCTGGCCATAGTCTACATCTTCACCATCTTCCTGCCTACGCTCACCATCTTCCTCTTCCGAAAGATGAACGGCTTCAGCCTGCGCGACCTGGTAGAGCGCCGACGGCGCTACGTACCCTTCCTGCTCACCATAACCTCGTATGCTTTCGGGCTGGTCATGATGTACCGCATGAACCTGCCTTGGTACATGATAAACATCATCTGGACAGCCCTGGTCATCATGGTCATCTGCGTAGTGGTCAACCTGCGCTGGAAACTCAGCGAACACATGGCGGGCGCCGGAGCCGTGATTGGCGGGGTGACAGTGTTCTGCTCGCTGTTCAACTACAACCCCGTCTGGTGGCTGTGTTTCTTTATCCTTGTTTCGGGACTGCTGGGCAGCGCACGCATCATCCTGAAACACCACACCCTGGGCGAAGTATTGAGCGGGTTCTTCACGGGCCTGGTCTGCTCGATACTGGTGCTCGACCCGTTCTACGGCGTCATGTTGCGAATATTCTTTCATACTATAACCCATTAAAAACAAACTATTATGAACTATCCGACTAACGTAAAGTACACCAAAGAACATGAATGGATTCGCGTGGAAGGCGACATTGCCTACGTGGGCATCACTGACTACGCACAACAGCAACTGGGTGACATCGTATTCGTAGACATCCAGACCGAAGGCGAAACGCTGGAAGCAGGCGACACGTTCGGCACCATCGAAGTTGTGAAAACCATCTCCGACCTCTTCATGCCCGTCGGCGGCGAAGTGCTCGAACAAAACACTGCCCTGGCCGACCAGCCCGAACTGGTGAACCAGGATCCCTACGGCGAAGGCTGGCTCATCAAGGTGAAACCTGCCGACGATGCCGACTTCGACAGCCTGCTGGATGCCGAAGCCTACAAAACGCTGATTAACGGTTAACAGCACATGGTTAATGGCTCAATGCAAAGACTACGGAACCCGTGTCCGGTATTAGCCATTAACCGCTTGCTATCAATCATTTACCATTAACCACTCATTATTAACCAATAAAAGAATGACTCCCTTAGTAAGTATCATCATGGGCAGCACCTCCGACCTACCCGTCATGGAGAAAGCCGCCCAACTGCTCAACGACCTGCACGTGCCCTTCGAAATGAATGCCCTCTCGGCTCACCGCACGCCCGAAGCCGTTGAAGAATTTGCCAAAAACGCCCGCAACCGCGGTATTAAAGTAATTATCGCCGCTGCCGGCATGGCAGCAGCCCTGCCCGGCGTGATAGCCGCCAATACGACCCTGCCCGTCATCGGCGTGCCCGTCAAAGGCAGCGTGCTGGACGGTGTGGACGCACTCTACTCCATCATTCAGATGCCTCCCGGCATCCCCGTGGCCACCGTTGCCATCAACGGCGCCATGAACGCCGCCATCCTGGCCGTGCAAATGCTGGCCCTGAGCGACGGACAATTGGCTGAAACCTTCGCCGCCTACAAAGAAGGGCTGAAGAAAAAAATCGTCAAGGCCAACGAAGAGCTGAAAGAAGTGAAGTACGAATACAAAACGAACTGACACACCGGCCGAAGGTGACCCTCGACATCTGCAAGGGTCACCCCGGCAAAACAGGCATCGCGCCCAGTCTCTTTCTGCTCTCCCATTCTTAATTCTTCATTCTTAATTTTTCATTTGTCAAAGTGGACTTATTCAACTATTCTCGCCGGGAAACATCCGTCGTAAACATAGGAGCCACGCCACTGGGTGGCGACAACCCCATCCGCGTGCAAAGCATGACGAACACCAACACGCTGGACACCGAAGCCTGCGTGGCACAAACCGAACGCATCGTTGCAGCCGGAGGCGAGTATGTGCGCCTCACAGCGCAAGGCACCCGCGAGGCGGAGAACCTGCGCAACATCAACGCTGCCCTCCGCGCCGACGGCTGCATGGTGCCGCTGGTGGCCGACATACACTTCAACCCCAACGTGGCCGACGTGGCCGCCCTCTACGTGGAGAAGGTACGCATCAATCCGGGCAACTACGTGGATGCTGCCCGTACCTTTAAGCACCTGGAGTACACGGACGAGGAGTATGCACTGGAGTTACAGAAGATACGTAACCGTTTCGTCCCCTTCCTGAACATCTGCAAGGAACATCACACGGCCATCCGCATCGGCGTGAACCACGGTTCGCTGTCCGACCGCATCATGTCGCGCTACGGCGACACACCCGAAGGCATGGTGGAGTCGTGCATGGAGTTCCTGCGCATCTGCGTGGACGAGGACTTCCACGACGTAGTCATTTCCATCAAAGCGTCCAACACCGTGGTGATGGTGCGCACCGTGCGCCTGCTGGCCGACACGATGGAGCGCGAGGGCATGCACTTCCCGCTGCACCTGGGAGTGACTGAAGCGGGTGACGGTGAAGACGGACGCATCAAGTCGGCCGTGGGCATCGGTGCCCTGCTGGCCGACGGGCTGGGTGACACCATCCGCGTGTCGCTGAGCGAGGCACCCGAGGCAGAAATCCCCGTGGCCCGCAAGCTGGTGGATTACGTCACAAAACGAGCAGGCCATCCCTACATCCCCGGCCCGCAAGACACCTCCTTCGACTTCCTGCGCCCCGTGCGCCGCGAAACCTGCGCCGTGCGCAACATCGGCGGCGACCAAGTGCCCGTGGTGCTCTCGACCCGACTGGACAGCAAACTGGACTTCGACCCGCAATTCACGCCCGACTATGTGTACGTGGGTCGGCAGTTACCCGCCGACCGTCCGCAAGGCCCGCAGTACATCGTCGATGCCGACCTCTGGCAAGGGCAGGCAGATTGCTGGCCCGCTTTCAAGTCCGACCAACTGTTCTTCATATCGGGCTGCACGGCCCCGCTAAAGTTCCTTTTCGTCACCTACATGGGCCTGAACGACGAAGTGCTGGCTTGCCTGAAGTATCATCCCGAAGTGGTGCTCATCGCGCAGAGCAACCACCCCAACCGTCTGGGCGAACAGCGTGCCCTGGCCCTGCAACTGATGCAGGAGGGACTGAAGAACCCCGTCGTCTTCTTCCAGCATTACGCCGAGAACAACCTGGAGGACTTCCAACTGAAAGCGGCCACGGACATGGGCGCCCTGCTCATCGACGGGCTGACGGACGGCATCTTCCTCTTCAACCAAGGCGAACTGCCTGCCCAAGCCATCGACAGCACTGCCTTCAATATTCTCCAGGCCGGACGCGCACGCATCAGCAAGACGGAATACATCTCCTGCCCGGGCTGCGGCCGCACGCTCTACGACCTGCAAAGCACCATTGCCCGCATCAAGGCAGCCACCGCACACCTGAAGGGGCTGAAGATTGGCATCATGGGCTG
The DNA here is from genome assembly GCF_023336905.1 of Bacteroides sp. ET71. Lineage (GTDB taxonomy): Bacteria > Bacteroidota > Bacteroidia > Bacteroidales > Bacteroidaceae > Bacteroides. The sequence goes on along the minus strand of NZ_JAMBLS010000028.1, from coordinate 11,819 downwards.
CATCGTCAACGGGCCGGGCGAGATGGCCGACGCCGACTACGGCTACGTAGGAGCCGGACGCGGCAAGGTGAGTCTTTATAAGAAGAAGGAGTGTATTGAGAAGAACATTCCCGAAGCGGAAGCCGTAGACAAGCTGCTCGAACTGATTCGAGCCAACGAGGGGAGATAATAGCGCCCCACCGTTATTCGCCTGCTATGCTTTCGCGGTATTGTTTAGGCGACAGGCCCAAGTGCTTCTTGACGTAACGGCCGAAGAAAGAGAGGTTGGGGAACTCCAGCTCATTGCAGATTTCCTTCACGCTCTTGTCGCGCTTCTTCAGCAAGTAGTCGATGTCTTTCACCACGTAACGGTTGATGAGGTCGGAGGCCGTGTATCCGCTGCAGTCCTTGCAGACGGTTGAGAGGTACTTGGGCGTCAGGCACAACTTGTCGGCATAAAATGACACGCTGCGCGACTTGGGGTAGGACGTGGTAAGCAGTTCGATAAAGTCGCGAAACACACGGTCGCCCGACGTAAAGGTCTGTGGCTTAAAGCTGCCCCGGCGTTCGAGAGAATCGCGAAACTCATACAAAAACGCCACTAGCAAAGCGTCTATCACTTCTTTCAAGTGCTTATGGGGAGTGCCCGTCAGTTTAGACCGCATCAAATCGTAGTATTGACAGAGGCACTTCACTTCTTCCGGTTGCAGTTGTAACACCGGGAACTTCTCAAAGAAGTTGATGGCATCCCAAGGGTCTGTACCGCCCACCACGGTCATTTGCTGCAAGTATTCCCTGGAGAGGCAGACTGTGCGGAACTCGAAATCCATGCTCACGGTACTTTTTTCCAGCATGATGTTGGGATGGCAGACCAAGAGCTGATTGATTCCTAACTCATGCAGATTGCCATTGATATAGACAGAAGCCCTTCCCCGCAAACACAACACAGCGATGAATGCATCCAAACGTATCGGCCCCGAGCTGCTCGCATCTTTCAGGTTTTCAACAAGGGCGATGCGATCATCGCTGTAAACGGTCATCCCGCGCGAGCGTGCTGTCTCCAAATCTGCCACGGCTGCGTCGTTCATTTCATTTCCAAATTCCATATTATATGCTTTAGTGTTTCTTTTTCCGTCGCAAAGTAAAACATTTGCTCCCAATTCGAGGTAATAAAAAACACTACTTCTCTGTTCCATTCTTCCGTTCTTCATCTCTTACGACTAAATTGACCAGTTGAAAAGAAGAATAGATATCGTGTTTTTCACAGAAAGCCCATTCCTTTGCAGCGAATTTAAGAACAACATCATTTTCAAACAAGTATTTCTTATGAAACGAATCATCAATGCAACAATCTGTTTATCAATATTATTGCTCATAACAGGTTGTAATCAGGGAAGCCTGGAGAAAGATGCTGGCAACGAAGTTGTCAAAGTGGAGGTCTGCGAAGTATCCCCCGTCAGCACGAGCCAAAAAGGACACTACTCCGGGACCATAGAAGAGAAAAACGGAACACTTCTAAGCTTTTCCACCGCAGGAACCATACGCAGCATGAATGTCCGCCTGGGTGACCACGTACAAGAAGGAACGCTAATAGGCGTGCTGGACGACGCCGCTGCGCGCAGTAGCCACGCTGCTGCTGCGGCAGCACTGACGCAAGCAGAAGATGCCTACCGCCGCATGAAGCAACTGCACGACAAGGGAAGCCTGCCCGAAATCAAATGGGTAGAGGTGCAAAGCAAGCTGGAACAGGCACGTTCGATGGAGACCCTAGCACGCAAACAGTTGGACGACTGCCAGCTACGTGCCCCGTATGCCGGCACCATCGCGGAAAAGACAGGAGAAGCCGGACAGAACGTCATCCCCGGGCAGAGCGTGGCCAAGCTGGTGTCTACCGGAAACGTACAAGTAAAGATTTCCGTGCCCGAAACAGAGATTGGACGTATCCGTACGGGACAGGCCGGACAAATACGGGTGGCCGCCCTCGGAGGAAAGGCATACGCGGCCACGATAACCGAACGAGGTGTCACGGCCAATGCCTTGTCACGCTCCTACGAAGTAAAGCTGAACGTGAGCGGGGCAGGCAACGAACTGCTGCCGGGAATGGTGTGTGAAGTCACCCTGACAGCGGAAGGAGAGAACACTGCCTACGTCCTGCCGGAACACATCGTACAGCTTGACGAGAAGAACCGCACCTTTGTGTGGAAGGATAACGGAGGAAAGGCAGAGAAGTGCTACATAACGTGCAGCGACTTCGAGAGCGACGGCGTGGTCGTGACAGAAGGCCTGCAAGCCGGCGACCGCGTCATCGTGAAGGGCCAGCACAAGGTATGCAACGGCACCCCGGTAAGCATTGAAGACAAGAAATGACCTGAACCAAAGACTATTCATCATAATGGAAAAGAACAAGAAACGCAACTTCGTCGAATGGGCCATGCACTACCGCCAGATAGTCATCCTGGTGGTGACGTGCCTGGTGGCCTTCGGCGTGTACAGCCTGCCGCAGATGCGGAAGAACGAGTTCCCCGACTTCACCGTGCGGCAGGGCATCGTGGTGGCCGTGGCTCCCGGCAACACGGCACAGGAGATGGTGGAGCAGGTGACCAAGCCTCTGGAAGAATACATATTTACTTATAAGGAGGTGAAGAAGGAGAAGACCTTCTCGAAGAGCCGCGACGGCATCACCTACATACAGGTGGAGCTGAACGACGACCTGACGAACAAGGACGAGTTCTGGAGCAAGTTCAAGCACGGGGTGTCGCAGTTCAAGGCACAGTTGCCCCCGAACGTGCTGGCCGTGGTGGTGCAGGACGACTTCGGCGACACCTCCGCCCTGCTGATTACGATGGAGAGCGAGGACAAGACCTATCGCGAGCTGGACGACTACATGGACCTGCTGCAAGGCCGCCTGCGCCGTATCCCCGCCGTGGGACGCATGACGGTGAGCGGGATGCAGCAGGAGCAAATCTCCGTCTACCTGGACCACGACCGCCTGTCGAAGTACGGGCTGAACGAACAGACGCTGGCCCTCGGCCTGATGCAGAAGGGCTTCGCCACCAGCGGCGGACGGGTGAAGGACGGCACGATGGTAAAGCCCATCTACGTCAGCCGTTCGCTCAACACGGTGTACGACGTGCAGGAACAGATTGTCTACACCGACCCGCAGGGCAACGTGGTGCGACTGAAGGACGTGGCCCGCGTGGTGCGCGAATATCCCGACCCCGACAGCTACATCACCAACAACGGGCGCAAGTGCCTCCTGCTCTCCGTCGAGATGAAGAAGGGACAGAACATCGTGGCGATGGGCGAAGAGGTGAACAAGGTGCTGGACGAGTTCCAGCCGGAACTGCCTGCCGATGTCACCCTGTTCCGCATCACCGACCAGCCGAAGGTGGTGGACGACAGCGTGTCCAACTTCCTGCACGAGCTGCTCATCGCCATCGTGGCCGTGGTCATTGTGGTGATGCTCCTGCTGCCCTTGCGCGTGGCCTTGGTGGCCGCATCGACCATACCGATTACCATATTCATATCCCTCGGGCTGTTCTATGCGTTCGGCATCGAGCTGAACACCGTGACGCTGGCCGCCTTGATTGTGACGCTGGGCATGATTGTGGACAACAGCATCGTCATCATCGACAGTTACCTGGAGAAGTTGGGCGAGGGCATGTCGCGCTGGCACGCCTCCATCGAGAGCACCACGCACTTCCTCAAGTCCATCTTCTCGGCCACGCTGGCCATCAGCATCACGTTCTTCCCCTTCCTGTTCACAATGACGGGCATGCTGAACGAGTTCGTGCTGAATTTCCCGTGGGCCGTCAGCATCGTGTTGGGCACGTCGTTGCTCGTGGCTACGCTGCTCGTGCCCTTCATGCAGTTCTGGTTCATAAAGCCTCCCCAACCCCTCCATGAAGAGGGGCTTTCTGCCCATCCGAGCACGGAGGAACATCAATCCCCAGTCCCCTCCCCACGGGGGAGGAGAAGGGAGGGGCTTTTCCTCGACCTCTTGCAGAAGCACTACAACTGGCTGTTCGGCAAGTGCTTCGCCCATCCCAAGATAACGGTGGCCATCGGCGCGGCCTCTATCGTGGTGGGTGCCGTGATGCTGGCCGGTCTGCCCCAGCGCATCCTGCCCGTGGCCGACCGCAACCAGTTTGCCGTGGAGATATATCTTCCCACGGGCACGGACGTGGACGTGACGGCACAGGTAGCCGACAGCCTGGAGCACATCCTGCGCCAAGACCCGCGCGTGGTCAGCATCGCCTCCTTCAAGGGATGCGCCTCGCCCCGCTTCCAGACATCCTATGCACCCCAGATTCCCGGCACCAACTACGCGCAGTTCATCGTGAACACCACGGGCATCCGGGACACCGAGGCTCTGCTGGACGAGTACACCCCGAAGTACACCGACTACTTCCCCGGTGCCCGCGTGCGCTTCAAGCAACTGAGTTACAGTGATGCCGCCTACCCCATCGAAGTGCGTCTGTCGGGAGAAGACCTGTCTGTGCTGAAGCATGACGCTGAGACCGTACTCGAAGTCCTAAAGCAGGTGCCGGAGCTTATCCTCGTGCAGACCGACTTCAACGAGCCGTTGCCCGCCGTGGCCGTCAACCTGAAGGAAGACGAGGCCACCCGCCTGGGCGTGACCAACCTGGGGCTGGAGTCGACCCTCGCCATGCGCTATGGCGACGGGCTGGCGATAGCCAACGTGTGGGAGGGCGACTACGGCATCCCCGTCAAGCTGAAGAGCGAGAGGGCCGACCGCGCCCTGCCCACGGAGGTGAAGGACGAACTGGTGCCCGTGGCCGCCGGACTGGCCGATGTGCCCTTGCGCCAAGTGGCCGACGTGGTGCCTACGTGGAAAGAAGGCCAGATAGTGCGGCGCAACGGCATCTACACCGTCACCATACAGGCCGACCTGGCACGGGGTGGGAACGCTATGAAGATGACTGCCCGTGTGCAGGAGGTGATAAAAGACGTTGCCTTGTCCGACGGAGTAACGCTTACCTACGGCGGCGAGCAAGAGAAGACCGACGAGCAGATGCCCCAAATCATGAGCGGGCTGATGCTGGCGGCTGCCATCATCTTCTTCATCCTCCTGGCCCACTTCCGCAAAATCAGCATCGCCCTGCTCATCTTCAGCAGCATGACGCTCTGCGTGTTCGGCACCGTCTTCGGCGTATGGATTCAAGGCGTGGACTTCAGCATCACGGCTATCTTGGGCGTCACCGCACTGATGGGTATCATCGTGCGCAACGGCATCATCATGATAGACTATGCCGAGGAACTGCGCGCCATGGAGCACATGACTGCCGAGCAAGCCATCTACCACTCCGCCCTGCGCCGTATGCGCCCCATCTTCCTGACGTCGGCCGCCGCCTCGATGGGCGTTATCCCGATGATACTGGGCAAGTCGAGCCTGTGGATGCCGATGGGCACGGTCATCTGCTACGGCACGCTGATAACAATGCTGTTCATCCTGACCGTCCTGCCGTGCCTGTACCTGCTCACCTTCCGCGGCAGCACGGAGCGGCGAGCTAAGTGGGATGCACTGGAGCAGCAGTAATACGGGTGGGGGTCCTACCCTTAGGCGGGTAGGGGTACGCACCCTTAGGCGGGTAGGGGTTACTACCCCCAGGGGTATAGGGGTTACTACCCCCCGGGGTATAGGGGGCGCTACCCCCCAGGGTATAGGGGGCGCTACCCCCCGCAAACGTAATTGCGGTACCCCCCGCAAACGTAATTGCGATGACCCCCGCAAACGTAATTGCGATGCCCCCCGCAAACGTAATTGCGATGCCCCCCGCAAATAAGAATAAGAAACAGAATACAAACAGCCATAACATTGAAAGAAATGAGACATACAAGAAGCAAATACATCCTCCTGCTCTGCGCCTGGAGCCTGACGGCCCTGCCGCTGGCCGCCCAGCAGACCTACACCCTGGACGAGTGCGTGGAACAAGCCTTGCGCAACAACGCACGCATGAAGAACGCCGCCAACGACCTCGGCATGGCCGAACAGCAGCGGAAAGGCACCTTCACCAAGTACTTCCCCACCGTCAGCGCCACCGGCATGGGCTTCATGGCCGACAAGAACCTGCTGAAGATGGACGTCGCCCCCGGCATGAGCATGAAGATGCTGAAGAACGGACTGATGGGCGGCGTCAATGCCTCGCTGCCCCTCTTCACCGGGGGCCAGATTGTGCAGGGCAACCAACTGGCCAAGGTCAACGTAGAGAAATACCGCCTCCTGGGCCGCCAGGCCGAAAACGAGGTGCGCCTCACCACCGAGCAATACTTCTGGCAGGTGGCCATGCTAAAGGAGAAACTCCGCACGCTCAGCGTGGTCGAGTCGCAGTTGGCCGAGATACATAAGGACGTGGATGCCGCCGTCAGCGCCGGCATCACCAACCGCAACGACCTGATCCAAGTACAGCTCCGGCAGAACGACACCCGCAGCACCCGCATCAACGTCGAGAACGCCCTCGCCCTCTCGCGCCGCCTGCTGGCACAATACATCGGCACGCCCGGCGACAGCGTGGACGTCGCTTTCCAGGTGGCCGACTCGCTGCCCCCTTCGCCCCTCGAACTCTACCGCACGCCGGAAGCCTCGCTCGCACTCACGCCGGAATACAACCTGCTGCAAGCCCAGCTCAAGGCATCTCGGATAGAGCGGAAGATAAGCGTGGGCCGGAACCTCCCGACGGTGGCCATCGGCGGCGGCTTCATGCACGACAACCTGTCCGACCGCAGCAAACCCTTCTGGATGGGCTTCGCCACCGTAAGCGTCCCCCTCAGCGGCTGGTGGGAAGGCAGCCACGACATGAAGCGTGCCCGCCTGGCCGTGCGCAACGACGAAAACAGCCTGCGCGACGGCAGCGAACTGCTGGTCATCAACATGCAAAACACGTGGAACGCCGTGACCGACGCCTACAAGCAGGTGCAGATAGCCATCGAGTCCATCGGCCAGGCCGCGGAGAACCTCCGCCTGCAGACCGACTACTACCACGCCGGCACCTGCACCATGAGCGACCTGCTCGAAGCGCAGACCCTCTACCAGCAGAGCCGCGACAAGTATGTCGAGAGCTATGCGCAATATGAGGTGAAGAAGCGGGAGTACCTGCAGGCCACGGGGCGGTGAGCCATCAGCTACGAGTGGCATGGACATAAAAAAAGCTACGAGCCAACGAGTATCTTGCCTACTCGTGGCTCGTAGCTAAAGTTTAAAATTCCTTTTCCCTGTCATTCCGAGCGAAGTCGAGGAATCCCACTATACGTATGAGAAGGATTAGGGAGATGTTTCGACTCCGCTTCGCTCCACTCAACATGACAGAAAGCGATTCCTAAACAGGATCTAAACTTACTTCTGCCGGATAAAGATATTGATAGGCGTCCCGCTCAGGTTCCACTTCTCTCGCATCTTGTTCTCCAGGAAGCGCTTATATGGCTCCTTGACGTATTGCGGCAAGTTAGCGAAGAATACAAAAGACGGCACACGCGTGTTGGGCAACTGCGTGATATACTTTATCTTGATATACTTGCCCTTGATGGAAGGGGGCGGATACGCCTCGATAAGAGGCAGCATCTCCTCGTTCAGCTTGGCGGTCGGGATACGCAGGTGGCGGTTCTTGTACACCTGGCGTGCCGTCTCCATCACCTTCAGGATGCGCTGTTTGGTCAGAGCCGAGGCAAAAATGATGGGGAAGTCCGTGAACGGTGCCAAGCGTTCGCGTATGGCGCTCTCAAACGTGTTCATCACCTTCGAAGTCTTCTCCTCCACCAAGTCCCACTTGTTCACCACCACCACCAGGCCTTTCTGGTTCCTCTGCACCAGCGAGAATATGTTCAAGTCCTGGCTCTCGATGCCGCGTGTGGCATCCAGCATGAGGATGCAGACGTCAGAGTTCTCAATGGCACGGATGGAGCGGATAACGGAATAATACTCCAGGTCCTCACTGACCTTGTTCTTCTTGCGGATGCCGGCCGTATCCACCAGGTAGAAGTCGAAACCGAACTTATTGTAACGCGTGTAGATAGAGTCGCGCGTGGTCCCGGCAATCTCGGTGACAATATGCCGGTCCTCACCGATGAAGGCGTTGATGAGGGACGACTTGCCCGCATTGGGACGGCCCACCACGGCGATACGGGGGATGTCTTCTTCTATCAACTCCTCCGCCTCCTTCTTGAACAAGGATACCAGCTTGTCCAGCAAATCCCCCGTTCCACTGCCCGACAAAGCAGAAATGCAGTAAGGGTCTCCCAAGCCCAACGAATAAAACTCGGCAGCATTGTACTGCAAATCATAATTATCCGTCTTATTAGCCACCATCAGCACAGGCTTCTGGGTACGCCTCAAGATGCCGGCCACCTCTTGGTCCAAGTCGGTCACCCCATTAGCCACATCTACCACAAAGAGAATGACATCGGCCTCGTCCACAGCCAGCATCACCTGCTTGCGTATCTCTTCTTCAAAGATATCGTCCGAGTTCACCACCCATCCTCCGGTATCTACCACAGAAAATTCCCGTCCCAACCACTCGCTTTTCCCATACTGTCGGTCACGGGTAGTACCAGCTTCTTCATTCACAATCGCCTGCCGAGTCTTCGTCAGGCGGTTAAACAGTGTGGATTTCCCTACATTGGGACGTCCCACGATAGCTACTAAATTTCCCATAATCGTCTTCTTTAGTCTACGACTATCACAGCCGTATTGATATAAAAATAGGTATAACTCATTAGTCCAGTTGATAACCGAAGTTCCTCAACTCTTTGTCCGAACTGCGCCAGTCCTTGTCCACCTTCACGAAAGTCTCCAGATAAATACTCTTGCCAAAGAAACGCTCCAAATCACGCCGCGCTTCCGAAGCGACCTTCTTCAACGCCCTACCCTGACGTCCGATGATGATTCCTTTCTGCGATTCACGCTCCACATAAATGACTGCATGGATAAGAATCTTATGCTCATCCTCCTTGAACTGTTCCACCACGACTTCCACCGAATAAGGAATCTCTTTATCGTAATACAACAGAATCTTTTCGCGTATGATTTCTGTCACAAAGAAACGGGCAGGCTTATCCGTCCACTGGTCTTTATCAAAATAAGGAGGTGAATCGGGCAATAAATCCTTTACCCGCTTCATCACATAATCCACATTGAACTTTGATTTCGCCGAAATAGGAATTACTTCTGCTTTAGGCAACAGAGCAGACCATTCTTCTACTATGCTCACCAGTTTCTCTTGATTAGTCAAGTCAATCTTGTTAATCAACAACAATACCGGCACCTCCATCTTCGAAACCTTTTCTACAAAATCACTGTGCTTGTCTGCAGTCTCTACTACATCTGTCACATACAGCAGCACATCTGCATCTGCCAATGCCGACGTAGAAAAATTGAGCATAGACTCCTGCAGCTTATAAACAGGTTTCAGTACACCCGGCGTGTCCGAAAAAACAATCTGCATATCGTCCGTATTGTATATCCCCATAATACGATGACGGGTCGTTTGGGCTTTAAAAGTAGCGATTGAAATACGTTCGCCTACCAAAGCGTTCATCAAAGTGGATTTACCCACATTAGGGTTTCCTACAATATTAACAAAACCGGCCTTATGCATAATTCTCAGATGGATTAATAAGATACATTGATTTAAGACAAAAAAACGCATCGAATCTTATAAATAGGATGCGTTTTTTAATATGATGCAAATTCAAGAATTACTGTTTCTTTCCGTCATATCCCCACTTCACATATACAGCTCCCCACGTGAATCCAGCACCAAATGCAGTGAAGATCAGATTGTCTCCTTTCTTAAGCTTATCTTCAAAATCCCAAATGCAAAGCGGTAATGTACCCGCACTGGTATTTCCATAACGCTCAATGTTAATCATAACCTTCTCATGAGGAACCTCCAAGCGGTGTGCAACAGCATCAATGATACGTAAATTGGCCTGATGAGGAATTACCCAATCAATATTGTCCTTATTCAAGCCATTCCGTTCCGCAATCTCAGCACTGACATTCGACATGTTGGACACAGCATACTTGAATACCGTACGCCCTTCTTGATAAACGCAATGCCAATGATTATCTATCGTAAAATAAGAAGGCGGACAAACAGAGCCTCCCGCTTTCATATGCAAGAAAGGCAAACCTTTACCGTCCGTACGCAAAATGGAATCCATAATGCCAACTTCTTCCGTTGTCGGTTCCAACATAAAGGCTGCAGCACCGTCTCCAAAAATGGGGCACGTAGAACGATCCGTATAATCCGTGATAGCTGACATCTTATCAGCACCGACAATGATCACCTTCTTATAGCGTCCCGAACGAATATAATTCGCACCCGTCTCCATAGCATACAAGAAACCGGAACAAGCCGCTTGCATATCAAAAGCAAAGGCATTCTTCAGACGCAATTTATCACACAAAATAGATGCCGTAGAGGGGAAATGATAATCAGGAGTAGTTGTTGCGACAATAACCAAATCAATATCATCAGGATCGGCTCCTGTCCGCTGCATCAATTGCTTGGCAGCCTTACGCGCCATATAAGAAGTCCCCAATCCCTCTTCATTCAGAATATGTCTTTCCTTTATACCGATACGGGTCATAATCCACTCGTCATTGGTATCTACCATTTTTGAGATTTCGTCATTTGTCAAGACATAATCAGGTACATAACCTCCAACTCCTGTGATTACTGCATTAATCTTTTCCATCAAAAACTTCTTTACTTATAATAGATTCAAAAACGAGAACAGTCTAAAAAGATTTGTAGCATAGCTGGCAAACCTTTTTAGACCCCCTCCTATTCAAGTACAGAATATTCTGCTGACAATATCAGACAGCCGTTTCTTTCTGAATTGCCAGTTTACCTCTATAATAACCGCATGCATTACATACAGTATGATATACATGCCACTCACCACAATTAGGGCAAACAGCCAGCGTAGGAGCTACTGCCTTATCATGGGTTCTTCTCTTTGCAGTTCTTGTTTTAGACTGTCTTCTTTTAGGATGTGCCATTTTCTTACTATTTTAATTGTTATCTAATAATTTCTTTAATTCATTCCAGCGAGGATCTATAACTGCCTTAGCACCTTCTGCGCCCTCTTCCCAATCACTATCTGATACAAAATCATCACCAGAAGCAGAACACAAGTATTTATGCAACTGAGTATTCATTGCTTCATTACATTCACCAGAAGCATGCACATGCCGTATAGGGATAGACAAGACAATAAACTCATACATAAACCATGCCACATTAATGTAACCTTCATCTTCAGGAACCACAATTAGTTCATCACCATCATCAACATACTCTGATCCGAATTTAACACAGAGTTGATTATCCACAACGATTGGCAATTCCATATCATCCAAGCAGCGATCACACGCCACACACACCACTCCTTCCGTATGAAAGCGCAAGTTAAAAGAACGAGAAGTCCTTTCCACAAACAAAGAAACCCGAAGCTTCCCCTTATGCACATCAGGCGCATTTACCTCAGAGAAAAAAACATCATCAAGCAGGAACTCATATTCAGCAGACTCCCCTTGCATCCCCTTCAGGTCTATTGTATATTTGTCCAATCTTCCCAAAACGCTTTTCATTTATTCGGGCGACAAAGATACAAATAATAATCCTCATAACACATCAATTAGCACGAAATATTTACTTTTTAAGCTCCATTCTAGCTATTTTCCCCTCAACACTCCACTTTTTGTTCAAAAAAATCCTCACTCCAGCAATTATGTTCCCCACAAATGCCTTTCCTCCTTCTTCCATCCTCTCCCCCATGATACCATCTTTTCCAAACCCTCATCCTCCGCCCCGGGA
>NZ_JAMBLS010000027.1 GCF_023336905.1 Bacteroides sp. ET71 | reverse complement strand
ACTTAACACCTCATCGGGCACTACTTGATTCTTTTCTTTCATGAGCTTCTTCATTTTGCAAATGTATAAAATAAAAATACGAGACTCTAACTTGAATCCCGTATTTCCATTTACACAAAATATTTTATAGTGCCATTCCTAATCGTATTTTCCATATTTTTTCTATAATACATATTGCAAACTCTTATAAAAAAACAAGCCACCCTCATTTACAATTTAAGGGCAATCCAAAATCTTTGACAAGACTTTCTTTCCATCAACAAATGTCTCTACCAAAATCTTTGATGGTCTTAAAGAATTACCTTCATAAAGCAAACGTCTTGTTGATGTTACTACTTTATTCGCAGCTAAAGCAGTTTCTATTATATCCTCTTCTTGCTTTTCCAAAGTTCTCCAAGCACCACCACTACGTTGCCAAGCATTATCCATTGGAACTAAATTTATTAGCTCATTAATTCCTCCTTTATTCCGCTGAAAAATATGTCCTGCATCATCTACATCTGTTCCACGTCCTTGCTTAAACTGTTGAACATAATTTCGCCTTCCACTATCCAAATTTGTCTTCATCGCCATATCCTTTGTATATACAGCTTTACCAAATGTCGTTCTTTTTAATCCATCCACTTCAAAGACATATTTTCCATCATCTATTACATAAGTTTTATTAGGCAATAGATAATCTAAAAATATATTGGGGGATTGCTGTACAGCATCTTGCGCACAACCTGAATATGCCTTTATCGTATTACCCTTAATAAGTATAGCTGTATTAGAAGCTTCCGGACGTGTATTTCTTATTATAAGCTCTCCTTTATCCCCAATTTCACAAACGAATTTATTCCAATAAGGATCTTGCAAAGGTCCTCCATTCTCCATCATTTCCTTCTTTATCAAATTATAAACATCTGGATGCTTTTGCATCAAATAATTCAAAGCTTCATCTCCTTCTTTACGAGCTATTATTTTCACATTACGATATAAACCTATATTGGTTTTTGAAACCGTCTCCAACGACTTTTTCTCTGCATTATTTCCTCTTAAAGCCTTCTTATATTCAGACTTATCCATCCGCTTTTTTGCCAAACTGAACCTAGTTCGAGATACTTTAGGCATAACTTTCTTATTGCCATATTCAAAAAAAGATTCAATGCCTTCTTTCCCAAAATGTTCCATCATTTTCTCTCGAACTTCTTTTTTAAAAGCATGATTCACAACAGATTGTTCCACAGAATGGCGACCATAATTTTTCATTTCTCTTTTGAAAGCTTTTTCCATACTTTCTTCTGCCACATTCTTGCCTACTGTCTTTACTATTGAACCAACCTGAGAATACACAGGCAAACAAACAAAAGAAAACCATACTACGATTACTACCATTCCTCGAATACTCTTCTTCATAAGGCTAATGCTATTAAATTAAATAAGACTTTATTACTACTATCAATTCTGCTCAGAACATCTTGTTTCATTTTTTGTAGATACGCCGTACCTATATTATGACTCATTTCTTCCACGCAAACAGAAAGCAACAGTTCTTCTGGCTCCACAACTTGGTTTTCTATATCTTTATATATAGTATATACATCATAAGTGGTATTCCCTATTTCATAAAGAATCGCCCCCACACCACCTGTAACTATACCTACAGCAATAGGAGCCGCATAATCTTTTATTAGCTCCGTAGTCATAGCTATCTTCTCTCCAGAGGTAAAAGAATCGACCTGATTCAAAATATTAGTTGATATATTTATGGAGATTTGAGAAACATCCATATTTAATTCTTTCTCCACATTTCGTCCTGTAACGGTATGGAAATACTCTTTTTGAAAAGTACAAATGCTATCTAAATAAGCCTGAACATACTTATTTAAATGCTCATTGTAAGATTGCGGACGAATATTTTCTTTCCACAACTTCTCAAATTTACTACGATCTTTTCCTACAAAAAATTCTAACTTCCTATAATTCAAAAAACCTCCTGCATATTCATCTATCAAGTTTTCTATATCTGCCGTAAGCATGGAATCTAACTCAAACTCTATCAAAGGAAATATCTCATCCTCAAATAATCGCTTTTGCAAAACTGTATAATTCACAATTTCGGCTTGAATATCTTGCAAATATTCATTCCGAACGCCTTGAAAATAAGCTTCCATAACACCTTCTAAAGGGGTTGATCTGAGTGAAGCATTAATATTTTTCAACTCTTTATAGTTACAAGCTGCAATCGCCGGGAATATAGAATCCCTATAAAAAGAATCTAAGAAACTATATGTCTTTCTATTTTGAGCATAGAAATAGGCTCCTCGTTCTGGAGACATATTCAAAAATTTCTGCATTGCATTTTCCCTAGAAAATGAAGGTTCTTGTTCTCTACTCCCACAAGATATCAGTAGCATTGAAACAAACAATAAAAGTAACAACAATTTCCTCATTTTTTTAAACTTCTTCTCAGCACATTTACGTGGTTTTATTACAATTATAATTCTTAGTTTTCGGAGGCAAAAGTAAAACAAAAACATAAGAACAGGACATTCAAAAATGGTTCATTTTGGTTCACGAACAATAAAATAAGTCATACCCACAAGCACCCTAAGCATACTGATTTACCAACATAATCTTCCAGAATACCCAGAAGACAGAAACGGAAACGAACAGCTTCGTACCAACTCCCTACCTGCTCCCTACCTCGTCCAAACACATAGATACGGACCAGGTACGGACGAGGTACGGACAAGATACAAACATAACAAGAACATGCCCTCAACATTTTTCACTACACCAACCTTCCCCTCCTCTTTCTCAAAAGAAGAAAAACAGAAAAGAAAACGAAAGCCATACAAAAAAGTTACCGAAGAAAGCCGTATTTTTGCCGCTACAAAAACTAAAAGCACTTATAAACTATGAAGTTTCACCTCACCCTTTCAACCGACCTCCACTCATGCTGTCCCGAATATCGTGGCGCAGCCGTATATGCAGAAGTTACCAACACACCTTATTCCGAAGGACTTTGGCAGGAGATAGACGCTTTTACTCAAACCTTGCGCGTCTCGGAAACAGCCGACAGCATTAAACAGCATCCTGCCATAGCCGCCACGCGCGAAGCCTATCGTCGCCTGGGAAAAGACCCAAGCCGCTATCGTCCCTCGGCTGAAGCCCTGCGGCGTCGGCTGTTGCGCGGACTGGAACTGTACAGAATTGATACGCTGGTGGACTTGATAAACCTTGTCTCGCTGCGCACTGGTTACAGCATCGGCGGCTTCGATGCGGACAAGATTCAGGGCACGGACCTCTGTCTGGGAGTAGGCCGGGCGGGCGAACCGTTCGAAGGCATCGGGCGGGGGACGCTCAACATCGAGGGATTGCCAGTGTTTCGCGACGCAGTGGGGGGCATAGGCACGCCCACCAGCGATAACGAGCGTACCAAAATGGACGTCGGCACACGGCGCATACTGGCTATCATCAACGGATATGACGGGGATGAGCAGCGGTTGAACGAGGCGGCCGGGATGACGCAGGAGTTGCTAAGGAAGTATGCGGAATCGGACGGGGGGAAGGTGCTGCTATTTGGATAACTATACTTCTATACCGTTCCGGCGCAAGATGTCCAGCAATTCGGCATCGCTGATGTTGTCACGCTCCGACTTGTCATAGATAGTAATCAGCTTGACTTCAGTATTTGCTTGGGCAAGAATAACGGTATAGGTAATTACCCGGGCCCCGCCGCTTTTCCCCTTCCCTTTAGAGGTGATTGCCAAACGGACCTTGCGCAGACGATGGCCTAACTCTGTGCCCAGAAAAGGATTTAAGCGTAGTTCTTCTCCCAGTTTGGTTAAATCTGTCTTCAATGACCTGTAACGCTTAGATAGTCTTTTCAGTTCCCGAAGGAAATCTGGGGTAACAGTAATTTTACAATTCATTGAGCGCTTCTTCTAAGGTCTTAAACTCCAGTTTTCCTTCCAAGTTCAGCTTTAACTCTTTACAAGCCTGGTCGAAGTTGGCCAGGATTTCTTCTTTGGTCATGTAGGGTTCCGCTTCTTCGGAGGCCACGGCAGGGGCTGGCTGGGATGTGGCATACTCCTGCGTCTTGCGTTCTTCGCGGCGCAAGAAGTTCTTCAGTTTTTTCAGGATATGGACGTCGTTGACATTGAGCACGTCGCGGATTACTTCATTTTGCAGGGATTCCAACGTCATGGTAGTCATAGGGCAAGATGCTTAGAGATTGTTTGTATTCCAATGCTTAGTGTTTGCAAAGATAGGAGATGCAATCCTTTTCTCCAAACCTCCGCATAAAAAAACGGGAGGCCTCCGCACGAAGTATGCAAACCTTTCACTACCTTTGCGGAAAATAGCACAGAAAACGAACTGAATGATAGAAAAACTGATTGTACTCGAAGACATAGACCCCGTCATTTTCTACGGCGTAAATAACGCCAACATGCAACTCATCAAGGCACTCTACCCCAAACTGCGCATCGTGGCACGGGGCAACGTCATCAAGGTGCTGGGCGATGAGGAAGAAATGTGCGCCTTCGAGGAGAATATCATCAAACTGGAGAAATATTGCGCTGAATATAACCAACTGAAGGAAGAAGTCATCATCGACATCATCAAAGGCAACGCCCCACAGGCCGAAAAGAGCGGCAATGTCATCGTGTTCAGCGTCACGGGAAAGCCTATCATCCCCCGCAGCGAGAACCAGCAACGCCTGGTGGACGCCTTCCGCGAGCACGACATGGTTTTTGCCATCGGCCCGGCGGGTTCGGGAAAAACATACACCGCCATCGCCCTGGCCGTACGGGCATTGAAGAACAAGGAGATCAAGAAGATTATCCTGAGCCGCCCCGCCGTGGAGGCAGGCGAGAAACTGGGCTTCCTGCCGGGCGACATGAAGGAGAAGATTGACCCCTACCTGCAACCTCTTTACGACGCCTTGCAGGACATGATTCCCGCCGCCAAGCTACAAGAATACATGGACCAGAACGTCATACAGATTGCTCCGCTGGCCTTCATGCGCGGACGGACGCTGAATGACGCCGTGGTCATTCTGGACGAAGCGCAGAACACGACCTCTGCCCAAATCAAGATGTTCCTCACCCGCATGGGCATGAACACCAAGATGATTGTGACGGGCGACATGACACAGATTGACTTGCCGTCGTCGCAGGTGTCGGGGTTGGTACAGGCCATGAAGATATTGAAGGGAGTCAAAGGCATCTCCTTCATCGAACTGAACCAGAAGGATATCGTGCGACATAAATTAGTCACCCGCATCGTTGAGGCCTACGACAAGTACGAGAAGGAGCAGAAGGCGGAACGGGAGCGCAAGAAAGAAGAAACCATAGCTAAAACAACAAGATATGAAAGCATTAACTAAAACAGACTACAACTTCCCCGGACAGCAATCTGTCTACCACGGGAAAGTACGCGACGTGTACAACATCAACGGTGAGAAACTCGTCATGGTGGCTACGGACCGCATCTCGGCCTTTGACGTCATCCTGCCCAAAGGCATCCCCTTCAAGGGACAGATACTGAATCAGATTGCCGCAAAGTTCCTCGACGCCACGACGGACATCTGCCCCAACTGGAAGCTGGCTACGCCCGACCCGATGGTGACCGTAGGCGTGTTCTGTGAGGGATTCCCCCTGGAAATGATTGTGCGCGGCTACCTCTGCGGCTCGGCCTGGCGTGCCTATAAGAGTGGCGTGCGCGAAATCTGCGGCGTGCGTCTGCCGGAGGGCATGAAGGAGAACCAGAAATTCCCCGTACCCATCATCACCCCGACGACGAAGGCCGAAATCGGCGAACACGATGCCGACATCTCCAAAGAGGAAATCCTGGCGCGCGGCCTCTGCACGCCCGAGGAATACGCCGTGCTGGAGGACTACACCCTGCGCCTCTTCGAGCGCGGTACGAAGATTGCCGCCGAGCGAGGACTTATCCTGGTGGATACAAAGTATGAGTTCGGCAAGCACGACGGACAAATCTACCTGATGGATGAGATACACACGCCCGATTCCAGCCGCTACTTCTACAGCGAGGGCTACGAGGAGCGTTTCGCCAAGGGCGAGCCGCAACGCCAGCTCTCGAAGGAATTCGTGCGCGAATGGCTGATGGAGAACGGCTTCCAAGGCAAGGAGGGACAGCAGGTGCCCGAGATGACGGACGACATCGTCCGCGGCATCAGCGACCGCTACGTGGAGCTGTACGAGCACATCACCGGCGAGAAGTTCGTGCCGCAGGACACGGAGGACATCGCCGCGCGCATCGAACGGAATGTAACGAATTATCTCCATCAGTAAGCCCCGGCCGAATCCCACGGACGGGCTGTGACCGACACCCACTCGTGGGGCCACTTTATACCCCACGCGTGGGGTGTGATGGTGCCCCACGAGTGCCCCTTGCTGATACCCCACGCGTGGGGTTTGAACCCCGCTCAGAAGTACTTCTGGAGGGGGGTATGCGGAGAGGTCGGAGGCCTGTACCTCGAATACCGGGATTCATGAGTTTGTAAACAAATATCATTATTGCAATGGACTATCCTCAAGAGAAAGTCAAGCCCTACGGACAGGAGGGCAAGAAGGTGGAGCAGGTGGAGCGTATGTTCGACCACATCGCCCCCGCCTACGACCGCCTGAACCACCTCATGTCGCTGGGCATCGACCGCTCATGGCGGCGCACGGCGCTGAAGTGGTTGCGCCCCCACCGGCCGCAACAGATGATGGACGTAGCTACAGGCACGGGGGACTTCGCCCTGCTGGCCTGCCGGATGCTTCGGCCGCAGTCGCTGGTGGGCACGGACATCTCGGAGGGCATGATGCAGGTGGCACGCCGCAAGGCACGGGAGGCGGGACTGGACGAGCGCATCAGCTTCCGCCGCGAAGACTGTGAGGCGCTGACGTTTGCCGACGCCTCGTTCGATGCCGTCACCGTGGCCTTCGGCATCCGCAACTTCGAGCACCTGGACCGCGGCCTGCGCGAGATGTGCCGCGTGCTTCGTCCCGGCGGTCACCTCGTCATCCTCGAACTCTCCACGCCCGACCGCTTCCCCATGAAGCAACTCTATCGGATTTACTCACGGCTCATCCCGCTGATGGGCCGCCTCGTGTCGCACGACCGCAGCGCCTACACCTACCTGCCGCAGAGCATCCGCGCCTTCCCGCAAGGCGAGGTGATGAGCGAGAGCATCCGCCGCGCGGGCTTTTCGGACGTACGGTTCCGGCGGCTGACGTTCGGGGTCTGCACGCTGTATATGGCGACGAAATAACCCTAAGAATCACACCTTTAACTTTCATCATACACACTATGGACAAATACGGTTTAATCGGCTATCCGCTGGGCCACTCCTTCTCAGTGACCTACTTCAACGAGAAGTTCCAGTCGGAAAACATCGACGCAGAGTATGTCAACTTCGAAATCCCCCGCATCGAGGACTTCCCCGAGGTAGTGACGGAAAACATCAATCTCTGCGGCCTCAACGTCACCATCCCCTACAAGGAACAGGTCATCCCCTACCTGGACGAACTCGACCCGGACACGGCCAAGATAGGTGCCGTGAACGTCATCAAAATCATCCGCCAAGGCAAAGCCAAGGTGAAACTCGTGGGCTACAACTCGGACATCATCGGCTTCACGCAGTCCATCGAACCCTTGCTGCAACCCCATCATAAGAAGGCATTGCTGCTGGGCACGGGCGGCGCCTCGAAAGCCGTCTACCACGGCCTGGCCAACCTGGGCATAGAGAGCACCTATGTCTCGCGCAGCAAGCGGGACAGCGAAACATTGACCTACGCCGACCTGACGCCTGAAGTGATGGCCGAGCACACCATCATCGTCAACTGCACGCCCGTGGGCATGTACCCCAAAGTAGACTTCTGCCCGGACATCCCCTACGAACTGCTGACGCCCCAGCACCTACTCTACGACCTGCTATACAATCCCGACGAAACCCTCTTCATGAAGAAAGGCCGCGCCCAGGGCGCCACGGTGAAGAACGGACTGGAGATGTTACTCTTGCAAGCCTTTGCTGCCTGGGAGATTTGGCACCGCTAACCACAGAGACAGGTATGAAGCACAAAAGACTCCTTGTCGGCATCCTCGCCGGGGTGCTGATACTCATTGTTGTGCTGTTTGCCGCAGGCTACTTCATGGTGGACTACGCCCTGAAGCCCGGCGAACTGACCACCCGCAGCCGTAACATCAACGGTTCGTGGGAGCAGATGCGTCACGACTATCCCGAACTCGGTCCGTGGCTGGACAGCCTGCGCACGGTCGATGCCCTGAAAGAAACCTATATAGAAAATGAACGGGGCGAACGCCTCCACGCATTCTACGTTCCTGCCGCACGCCCCACGCGGCGCACCGCCCTCATCATCCACGGCTATACCGACAATGCCATCCGCATGATGCCCATCGGCTATTTGTACAGCCGCCAACTGGGTTACAATATTCTCCTGCCCGACCTCCATGCCCACGGCCTGAGCGAGGGAGATGCCGTCCAGATGGGATGGCTCGACCGGCTGGACATACAACGCTGGGCCAACGAGGCGCGTCAACTCTTTGGCGACAGCATACGAACTGTGGTACACGGCATCTCGATGGGGGCGGCCACTACGATGATGTTCAGCGGAGACGTGGAGCGGATGAACGTCCAGCCCCCTCAATGCTTCGTGGAAGACTGTGGCTATACCTCCGTGTGGGACGAGTTCAAGGGGGAACTGAAGAACCGGTTCGGCCTGCCCGCCTTCCCTTTGCTCGACATCGCCTCCCTGTTCTGCCAATGGCGATACGGTTGGAATTTCCGTGAGGCATCCGCCTTGGAGCAAGTCAAGCAATGCACCCTGCCCATGCTCTTCATCCACGGCGATGCCGACACCTTTGTACCCACGTGGATGGTACATCCGCTCTACGAGGCCAAGCCCGGCCCAAAAGAACTGTGGCTGGTGCCCGGAGCCGAACACGCCGTGTCCTATAAGGAGAATAAAGAGGAATATACGCGGCGGGTAAGGAATTTTGTGGAAAGATATATCCGATAACTCCCGCAAAAGCCGTATCTTAGCCGCCGAAACATCAAGAAGAGACTGCATGAAACGAATTATACCCCTGCTCATCCTATGGCTGTGCCTGCCTCTCTGTGTGCGGGCACAGCAAACCATCTATACGCCCGACAACTTGCCCAAGGTGCATATCCAGAACAAATACCGCTATCTGTGCGACCCCGCAGGCATCATCAGCCCCGCCGCCACGGACAGCATCGACCGCATGCTCTACCGCCTGGAGCAGCAGACGGGCATCGAGACCGTAGTGGTTGTAGTGCCCTGCATCGGTGACATGGAATGCTTCGACTTCTGCCACGAACTGCTCAATTCGTGGGGCGTAGGCAAGAAGGGAAAGGACAACGGGCTGGTCATCCTGCTCGTCACTGACCAGCGCTGCATACAGTTCTACACAGGTTACGGCCTGGAAGGCGTGCTGCCCGATGCCATCTGCAAGCGCATCCAGACGAAAGACATGATTCCCTACCTGAAAGACGAACGCTGGAGCGAAGGCATGGTAGCGGGTATCCGCGCCACGTGTGCCCGTCTGGATGGTTCGATGGAAAACGACAGCAGTACGTCCGAAGACGGAGACTTGGGAACCGCCGTTGCCATCATCTTTGCCTTCATCCTCTTTGCCATAGCTATCAGCATTGCAGCAGCCCGACGCAAGACACGTTGCCCCCGGTGCAAGAAACATACGCTGAAGCGTGCCAGCAGCCAGGTGGTCTCCTTCCACAACGGCGTGAAGACGGAAGAAGTGACGTATATCTGCCGCAACTGCGGCCACGTCGTCAAGCGCCGCGAGCGCCACGGACAGGACAACAACCGCGGGCGAGGCGGAGGCTGGGGAGGCCCGGTCATCTTCGGCGGAGGATTTGGCGGAGGATTCGGAGGTGGCGGAGGATTCGGAGGCAGCTTTGGCGGCGGAAGCGGAGGAGGCGGAGGAGCAGGCTCCAGGTTCTAAATGAAGAATTAAGGAACGGGAATCTTTCTCTTTTCAGCCATAATGACTACATTTGCAACAGGAGAATAAAAACAATAGCGATATGACAACAGCAGAATTGGACAGCCACAAGATGATTCTTGTACGGGAAATCATCAATCACTTCAATACGGAAGAATCCTTGCAAAAATTGGCTGAGGCTTGCAGCATCATCCGCAAGGAAGAAGAGTCTGAAGCATACCATGCTATACCAGAACCATTATTTCAACAGCTGATGGATATAGCTGAAGAGCAAATCAAAACCGGTCAATATCTCACGGACGAAGAACTCTTAGAAGATATGAAATCATGGTAATATATTGGTTGCAACAGGCAAGAGACAGCTTGCGGGAAATTTACAAATTTTACAAAGCTACCGCAGGAAAGGAAGTAGCGGAAAAAATAAGGACTGAGATTTACCAAGAAACCAGATACCTGCTTATATTTCCTACGATTGGAAGCCGGGAAGAAGGAACACCATACCGATACCTTATCAAAAGACACTGTAAGATTTTCTATTCAATAAGGAAAGAGCGTATTTTCATTGAACTGATATGGGACACCCGACGAAACCCCGAAGTGTTACAGCAATTATTAAACAATAATCCCAATAAATAATAAAGTATGAAGAAGACATCTACCATTATCATCATCGTCGTCATTGCCGTACTGGCCATCTGGGCCGTAACGGGTTACAACGGACTGGTATCAATGGACGAGAAAGTAAGCAACCAGTGGGCCAACGTGGAGACACAGTACCAGCGTCGCGCCGACCTCATCCCCAACCTGGTGAACACCGTCAAGGGCTATGCCGCCCACGAACAGGAGACACTGGAAGGCGTCATCGAAGCCCGCAGCAAGGCCACGCAAATCAAAGTAGACCCCGCCGACCTGACGCCCGAGAAGCTGGCTGAATATCAAGCCGCACAAGGACAACTGGCCTCGGCTCTGGGCAAACTGCTGGCCATCACCGAGAACTATCCCGACCTGAAGGCCAACCAAAACTTCCTGGAACTGCAGGCCCAACTGGAAGGCACGGAGAACCGCATCAACGTGGCACGCAAGAACTTCAATGACGAAGCAAACAAATACAACACCGCCATCCGCCGCTTCCCCCGCAATATCCTCGCCGGATTGTTCGGCTTCGAGAAGCGCGCCTACTTCGAGGCACAAGCCGGAGCGGAGACGGCACCGACGGTGGAATTCTGAACCGCTCCGCATGGATTATCCGGCAAATAACCGTATCTTTGCGTAATGAGAAAAGAATTTGGGAAATGGCTGATGGACATCGCCAAATACGTGCTGACGGCTGTTATTATTTCGACAGCCTTCAGCGGTATGGGTGAAATATGGATGTACGTCATCGCCGGAATTATCGTAACAGCTACCGTCGGTCTGGGCCTATGGCTCATACGGGACAAACAAAAAGAGGAATGAAATATATGAGCAACAATGAAATTGGCTTTCTCATCATGTGCGGCACCATCATGCTGATAGCCATCACAGGCTTCCTTTATTTCTACATCAAAGACAAGAAGGAAGAGCGCCGCCACGCCAACTGACTCCGTCAACAGTCATAAAAGAACCGGAAACCCCGCCATCGGGCGAGCTTCCGGTTTTTTTGCCCTTACCTTACAGAGAATACTCAGCGGATGAAGTTCGTGCGCAACGGTTCCTCCACCCCGCGGGGGAAGTCGATGCCTGCCTTCCGTCCCGCCTCGATGCAGCGCAGGAGCCACGCCATGTTGCGGCCCAGCGTGCGCATGGTCTGCAGGCCTTCGAGGTCTTGGCGTACCTCGTCGGGCGTATTGCCGTGCACCATGTTCCAGTATTGCGAAGATACCACGGGCATGGAGCTGATGGTGAAGTATTTGTTCAGTTGGTCGAAGGTGGCCGTAGCACCTCCGCGCCGACAACTGGCAATGGCCGCAGCCGGCTTCCCGGCAAACACGCCCCGGCGGTTGCCCGCATAGAAAGCACGGTCCATGAAAGAGGTAATGGCACCGCTGGCCGAAGCATAGTGCACGGGCGAGCCGAACACAAAACCGTCCGCCGTGGCCGCCTTGTCCAGAAACTCATTCACCACATCATCGCGGAAGCAGGCTTTCTTCTCCGCACAACTGCCGCAACCGATACACCCGGCCAGGGGCTTCACGCCCAACCACACGATTTCCGTCTCCACACCCGCCTCGCGCAGCGTCGAGGCCACTTCTTCCAAAGCCGTATAAGTGCAACCCGTCTTGTGCGGGCCGCCGTTCACTAAAAGCACTTTCATAATCAGTCAGTCATAAATTGGTTTAGTCCCGCAAAGGTACGGAATATCCGGCAAAGCGTCAAGGGATGGGAAAATCGCTGATTATGCGATACCCCGCAGCCCGGATTTTTTTATGCATCACGCCAGCTTTCCGCCAGCATCACGCGTGTTACCGATTTGCATCACGCCAGCTTTCCGCCTGCATCACGGGTGTTACCAATTTGCATCACGCTAGCTACCTTTCTGACATCACGCGTGAAAGCCTCCGGACATCACGCCTATTAACAAACCAAAACACGCGCGATGTCAGAACCCTTTCACGCGTGATGTCAGACGCTCTCTGCACTGACTCTCCGGCAACAACACAAATCAATCATTTTGATGGATAAACTGCCCAACACTTTATCCATCAAAATAAGAAATGAAATCGTATTTTCCGTACATTTGCACCGAATTAAATAAAAAGACATGCTACACACCCGACAAGAACAAATGGAAGCCTTTGGACGCTTCCTCGATATTCTCGACGAACTGCGCGAGAAATGTCCCTGGGACCGCAAACAGACCAACGAGAGCCTGCGGCCCAACACCATTGAAGAAACCTATGAACTGTGCGACGCCCTGATGCGCGACGACAAGACAGACATCTGCAAAGAACTGGGTGACGTACTGCTCCACGTAGCCTTTTATGCAAAAATAGGTAGCGAAACGGGCGATTTCGACATGAAAGATGTCTGTGACCGACTGTGTGACAAACTTATCTTCCGCCACCCGCACGTCTTTGGCGACGTCAAGGCCGAAACCGCCGGACAGGTGTCTGAGAACTGGGAACAACTGAAACTGAAAGAAAAAGGCGGAAACAAGACCGTGCTGAGCGGAGTGCCCGCCGCCCTACCCTCGCTGATCAAAGCCTACCGCATACAAGACAAGGCACGCAACGTGGGCTTCGACTGGGAAGAACGCGAACAAGTATGGGACAAGGTGAAGGAAGAGATACAAGAGTTCCAGACCGAGGTGGCCCACATGGACAAGGAGAAGGCCGAAGCCGAGTTTGGCGACGTGCTGTTCAGCCTCATCAACGCTGCCCGCCTCTACAAAATCAATCCGGACAATGCTCTGGAACATACCAACCAAAAGTTCATCCGCCGCTTCAACTACGTGGAAGCGCACTCCATCAAAGAAGGCAAAAACCTGCACGACATGTCCTTAGCCGAGATGGACAAGCTTTGGGAAGAAGCCAAAGCACAAGAAAAAGACATATAAACAGACAAGAACTACTCCCCCGACGGGCAACAGAAAAGCCGGAGATGCGTATGCGTCTCCGGCTTTTCTGCTTTATGCCATGCAATCCGTGCCCGGCCCGCCTACTTGACAAGGTTGGCGATGGAGGCAGCCATCGTTCCCAACGAAGCGAAAGATGTGGCGTAGCCCAGGACGTTGGAGAGGACGGCACTGCTCCGCTTCTTCTTGTTCGGCACCACAATCTCGCAACCGGGCTCTATCTGGCCGCGGCCACTACCCTTCACTTGCGCCACCTGACCGTTCATGTAGATAATGAACTTCTTGCTCTTCTTCGCGTGCTGGCTGTAGCCACCGGCCTGACCCAAATAGTACTTCACCCCTTCACCCTCGCTGTACGAGACCGTGTTGGGCATCATCACGGCGCCGCTGATTTTCACCGTGTTCGTATATTCAGGTACCTGGAGCACATCGCCTTCGCGCAGCACCAGGTCGGCGTCACTGCCGGGACTGGCAAGGGCGGCTTCCAGGTCGATGCCAATCGTATAGGTATCTTCCACACGGATGCCCAGGGAGTCGAGCGCTCCTTCACCCAGCTCACGGCCCATCAGGTTGATAACGTCCTGCATGCGGCGCTTCTCTTCGTCATTGGCCACACGGGTCAGCTTGGCACCGCGCACGTAGGCCGAGGGAGTGACACCGCCGGCCTTCTTCACCAGGTCGCTCAGGCGCTCGGCACGGCTCGTCAGCGTGTATGTGCCGCCGAAGACCACTTCGCCCCCTATCGAAACGTTCTGCTGGACCTGGTAGCCGGGGCTCCGGCGGACAAACACCTGGTCGTAAGGCTGGAGCTCGAAACCGGGCTGACCGTCTATCACGAAGCCGTCTTTCAGACCGAACGAGAACATCTGGCCGATGCTGTCCGTCGTATGCAGGCTCTTCGGGTCTTTGATGCGGCGGGAGACGTCCACACGTACCAGAGAGGCGGCTTCACGAAGACCGCCGGCCTGGATAATCAGGTCTTCCAGCGTCATGTGGTCGGCATAAGGATAGGTGTCAGGCTTGGCCACCTCGCCCGTGATGCTCACGCTCCCCAGGTCGCTCAGGTCGTGGATGCTCGGGATGTACAGGATGTCGTTCTTGCGAAGCGGGATATCGGGGATGCGGCCGTCCATCAGGGCCTTCACATCCACGGCAAGCACCTCAGAGGTCATGTCGTCACGCTGGCGTTGCAGCACCGCACGGTTCGTGAAGGCGTCGTCCATCAGGCCCTGCGCCTGGTCGATGAGGGCGCGCACCGTGTTCACCTTGCCGTCCAGCTCGTAGATGTCCGGACGGTAGACGGCACCCTTGATCTCCACCTTGTTCGTGAAGCGGTCCAGGATGGCGCCCACAGTCACCACGTCGCCGTCGCGAAGCTCCGTCACCGGATAATCGGAAGTGCTGACTGTCTTCACCTCGTATTCCTCGCCGTTCTGCCGGACGATGCGAAGCGTCTTCGTATAGGCATCCGCCTCGAAGCCGCCGGCATACTCCAGCAGCGTGGCCAGCGTTTCGTCCTTGCGCATCTCGAACTTCATCGCGCGCTTCACCTTGCCGCTCAGCTTCACCAGCGACTCATAGGCGGGGACGATAACCACGTCGCCTTCCTGAAGGCTGATGTCGTCCGTCATGCGGCCCTCCATGATAAACTCGTAGACATCCACCGAAGCTATCTTCTTGCCGTTGCGCACCAGGCGGACATCGCGGAGGCTGCCGATGGGGTTCACGCCGCCGGCGCGGTACAGGGCGTGGAAGACGGTCGAGAAGGCTGACAGGGCATACGTGCCAGGCTGGACCACCTCGCCCATGATGTTGACCTGGATGGTGCGGGTGTTGCCCAGCGTCACCCGGATCTGGTTCTTCTCGTTGCTGTAAATCTTGCCCAATTCGGCTTTCAGGAAGCGGCCGGCTTCTTCCACCGTCATGCCGCTCAGATAGGCAGGGCCAAGCTCCTGCAAGTTGATGGTGCCGTCCGGCGAGATGGTCTGCCGGATGGTGTTCTGGCTAGCCCCCCAGATGTCTATCACCACCTCGTCACCGGGGCCAAGGCGGTAGTTGGGAGGAGTGGGCAGGTTGTTGTTAGGCTCGAAGGTCAGGTTGCGCGTGTTGAAGATGTTGCGTCCAAAGACCGTGTCCTCCTGCAACAGTTCCTCCGTGGTAGGCTGCTCGTCCAGCATGGCCGACGTCTCGTCCTGCGTCTCCTCACGGAGACGGGCCTCGTTCTGCTCCGTACCTGTCATGGAAGCAGCCTGTGCGCCATTCTGACGCTCATACTGTTCTTTCACACGTGTGGCCTGCTCACGGGTAACACCGCGACGGGCCAACTCTGCCGCAATCTGTTTCTGCTCCTTGCCCTGCTTGACGCTTTCCTGCACGTACTCCAGCACCTGCTGGTCGCTCATAGACTGGGCAACAGCACTGCCGCACCAGCTACACAGCAACAGCACGACAGGGATTATCAAAAGTCGATGTTTCATATTTTTTTAAGAGATAAGTAGATGTTGAAAATTAATTTATATGATGTGTGCCTGTCATGTTGAGCATTGTTCTCCCCCGACAAACGGGGGAGGTAAGAGGGGGTGTGAAGCGAAGTCGAAACATCTCCCGAAAGACACGATTCCCTTGGGCAGTGCATGTAGTGAGATTCTTCGACTACGCTTCAACCCCCTCTTTGCTCCCCCGTTTGTCGGGGGAGAACAACGCTCAGAATGACAGATACATCGATAGTATAAACTAAATAGGAATGATTACTTACTTTGTTTCGTTTTATATTAGTTGGGCCTCCTCCGCCCTCACTCCATAGGCATCAATTCCGAGGCTGATTGAATGTCGCTTCCCGCATCTTTCTCCAGGCATCCTCTCCGAAGAGAATCCAGCCCGCCGTTCCACAGAAAGCCAGGAAAACGATACCCACCAGTATCATCAGCTTACGCGGAGCCGAGGGAGTGATAGGCACCGTAGCCGGATTCACCACCGCAAACACGGGCTTCGCCTCCTGGATCTTGCCGCGCACCAACTGCAACTGCTGGGCCGTCTGGCTGTACACCTGATAAGCCAGGTTCATGTCATTCTGGAGCCGTTCGCCCTCCACCTGCGACCTGCGGGTGTAGAGGCTCTTGTTCTCGTCCACATACGACGCATACGCCTGCTGGGCCGCATAGTATTCCGCTTGACGGTCTTGGTACAACTTCTCCCAGTACTTGCTGTCATCAATAGCCTTGCGCGTACGGTAGTCCGTCACGTAATCCTGTAGCTTGCGCACCACACTGTCGGCCACCGTAGCTGCCACCACCGGGTCCTGCAACGTCACCGTAATGGTCGTCACGCCCGTCTTCTTGTCCACGTTGGCAGTCATGGACGACTTGATAGCACCCAGCTTCAAGCTCTCTCCACGCGTCAGCCGGAACGGGTCAAGCACGCGTTCTCCCGCTTCCTCCTCGTCCTTGAACAGCGAAAGAATCCCCCCAATGGCCTTGCCCGGCAGACTCATGATCCAGCTCCACCACGGACTCTGCTGCGACACGATATACTCATTCAGAGGCATCTGCTTGAGCTCCTCCTCATCCTCCACCGTCACGGGCATCTCATACAGCTCCAAAGCAAATGGGTTGGACGAAAGTATGTCGGGGAAAAGCGTGATATTCAGTGCATCGGCATCATTGCCACCGCCCAGATTCATGCCCATCATCGAAGCGATTCCTCCCAGGCTGCCGCTGCCACTCTCACCCGACTCCGGCGAAAGCGTCACCGTCACCGTGTACTCCTTCGGGATGCTGTAGGCAATGACTAAGGCTACCACTACGGCAATGCCGCACACCTTGTAGAAGGTCTTACGCCTGCGCCATAGCTTCTGCGCAAGTTCCAGCAGGTCGATTTCTTGTTCTTCTGTCTGTTGATATTGATCCATATAAGTAGATGTTGACATTTAGTTTATACATGAATGGGCAGTCATAGGAGGTGCCGCATCCTGCGGCACATTCACTATGCGCGCCACACTACAAGCGTTCAGCAACCATATGATGGTGTGCCGCAAGGATGCGGCACCTCCTACCGATAAAGTATCATTTAATTTTGCATACATACTTAATGTTTTATTGATTTAAAATAATCCAAGTCGATAAACTTAAAGCACAGCAATCTCTTCCGCAGTAAGCCCCGTTGCCTGCTCTATAAACGTCACGTCCATCCCCATTTCCTTCAACTTGCGGGCAGTCTTTTGAACGCCTTCTACCAAGCCTTCAGCATGCCCCTCGGCACGACCCTCAGCACGACCCTCGGCGCGGCCTTCAGCACGTTCCGTGTAAATATTATCCCGCAAAATCACAATATTGTCCAGATGTCGGTAATACGCTTTCAAGTCATCCTTGCTCATGCGGTCCAATTGCAATTGCTTCTTCACCGTTTCAAGTCCTGGGGCTGTCGCATTGTCCGGCACCTCTCCGGTATTCAAATAATAAATCCATTCCTCCAACGGACTCTTGGCAACCCGGTTGAAATCATTTACTTTCAAGATATAATACTCCGGATAGAGCTGGCTTACCTCATCCACCTTGAAAGTCTGACGCTGGAAAGGAGACAGTTCCAACAAATCCCCCTCATGGATGCCACGAAACTCCGTTTTACCATGATACACGAAATCCTTCCCATGCCCCAGCGAGAAATAAATGATATTTACGCTATATACTTTGCGGACTTGCTCGTAACCTTCTCCACGATTAATGTATTCAGTCACCAGTTTAGACGTACCGAAAAGCATACGTTGAAAATAAGCATATTCATTATTATTCTGAACCTCTATCAGCACCAACTCTCCTTTGGAGTTTTCTGCCAACATATCCACCCGATTATACTTATCATACTCATCTTCTTGATTACTCTCACTTTCCAGCAACTTACAAATAGTCACCTTCTCTTTGAGCAGCGTTGTCAACAAGCCTTCCAACACGGCATAATTTGCCTTATTGCGCAACAGCCGCTTCATAGCCCAGTCAAATCGTATATAGCTTGCCATCTGTTTTTTTATTCGATTATCTAGCTGCAAAGATAACATACTTTCTTTCATTTCGCCAAACTCGAGAAAGAGACTTTTAATGAAAATCGAAGCAACTTCTTTCAAACTGTTCCACAGACTCACAAAACAACAAGGCCATAATCATTTAACAACTTCTCAAACGATTTAAACACTCTTGATTAATTTCCTTACGTTTCTTATCAAAAAACCAACCCCATTTATTGAAATATTTGACTATAGAACAGACATGATATTTTAAAAGTTTCTTGCTCTTATACGACCCCTTTGTATATGCATGATAAATAGAAACTCTCGGATAATACATTGTTTTAGAAACAGCTCCTATTCGGCGGCATAAATCCATATCCTCTGCATACATAAAATAGCGCTCATCAAATCCACCCGTTTGCTTTAATACATCTACTCGCATAAACATGAAACATCCAGAAAGAGAGGGCACTTCCATTATCTTATCATATCCTGTAAAATGCAACTCATATTTAGCATCCCTTTTCTCCTGAATACTGCGAAATGGTAGGAAACGCCTTCCAAACAAATCCATAGGAGTCGGCAATAGTTTACATAAATATTGAATCTCACCGTCTGGATACAGCACTTTAGGCATCACCAAACCACATTCCAAATGCTTGTTCATAAAAGAAGCAAGTTCTACTATCACTTCCCCATCCCAATACACATCGGGGTTAATAACAACATGATATTCTGCGCCTTGTTCTATAGACTTTTGAATCCCAATGTTGTGTCCATGGCCATAACCAAGGTTATCACTATAAATATAGATTGCTTTAGAGTACTTACCTACTAACCCACGCAAACTATCATTAGATGAATTATCTATCAAATAAAGAGTATCTATACAAGATTGAACTACGCAATCCAACAAATGCGAAAGTTCATCTATTGGCGTATGATATGCGACTATTGATGCTGTTACCATAACTGAAAATTATCTTATAACGCAATTTTTTCATAAACGAACTATGATACTATTACTTGTCAACTTGACCATTCAACATGACATCATAGTAACATAAATAATTATGAACCATTTTCTCTACAGTGAAATTTTCTTTAGCTCTCAAATAAGCAAGTTTTCCATTTTCTTCTCTATTCTCAAAAGCTAAAAGAATAGCTTCTTTCAAAGAACAAATATTATCTAACTCAAAAAAACGAACCTCATCATTAGAAAAGATCTCATGAAAAGAAGGAATATCTGAGCAAACTATAGATTTATGAGCTAATGCTCCCTCTACCATAGCCAACCCGAAGCCTTCGGAATAAGAAGGCATCACATAAACATCAAAATAAGGCAAATAGTTACACGGATTCTTCTGATATGGGAAAAAAAGGACTCGTTCACTGACCTCTAAATCTTGAACCATTTGTTTTAAAGGTTCAATATCTGGACCTTCTCCTATTATTATAAAAGCATAATCTTTTAACATCTTAAGTGCATGAACCACCTGATTCAATCCTTTACGACGAGTTACATAAGAATATGTGCCTAAAATTTTATATTTAGCTTTCAACTTTTGTATGCTACAAATAATATCTTTATCTGCATTATCGTCAAAAGCAATTGAACATCCGTTATAAATGGTAGTCAGTGAAGATTTAATACGACTTTTATATGTATTTTCTAACTGCTTAGAGATACTTATTACCCCATCAAACTTTGATTGAATATGACACCAATATCTTGTGAACAGATAAGAAAACAGTGGATTATATTGGTAACAAAATGTACGATAGGTATCTTGATGAAGAGTAGAAATAATTCGCGCTTTAGTAATATATCTTCTCCATTTTGCAACATACATATCAGGACGCATACAATGGCTATGGATGATATCATAAGAATTAAAATCGATCTTTTCGCCCATTTTGATACACTTTGTCGGACATTTAAAATTCATTGATGACAAATTATCGAAATAAAAAACATCAACATCATGCCCCCATTCCACCAAAAAAGAGACTAGGTTCCTAACAACAACAATAGGACCCTGATTTTGCAAAGAAGGTACAATATATGCTATTCTCATGAAAAATAGAATTGATATGGAACTATTTTATTGGGTGCCATATTTAACACTAACATTAAATATGTTACACAAATTATTACCAATAAGATTATCCATCTTGATTTATCTGCAAATAGACTTAACAAATAAGAAATCAAAATAGGCTCAACACTAAGTAGAATATTAGACATACGAGCGCCTATAATCGCAAAATCATTAAAAATCATTAGCCAATAAACGCCTAATGCATATATGTAAAATATATAAACGAAATATCTATTCGAAGAATTTAATTTATTATAGAAAAAATACGCTATTAAAAATAGCGCCATAGATTTTACTGTATTCAAATTTGTAAATATCCCCAACTCGCTAGCAAATCCACTATCACCATACATAATATATGCAGATAGACGTTCGTCAATTCCAAAAAGGAACATTTTAATGAACTGTCCTAACGGGCAAACCAATCCAATAAGTAGACATAAAATAAATAGATACTTCAATACTATTCTATTACACCTATATCTATAAAATAGCAATATCAGCAAACATACTATTGCCGAAAAGTGCATAGATATTGCAAGGCATGTAATGAAAATGTATTTCTTATATTCTCTAAGTTCCAAATAACGAATTGCATACAAACAAATAGCACTAGCCAGACCTGCTCTAATTTGTATCATATCCTTCAATACATACAAATGTACAAAATAATACAATACACATATTAAGAACGAAGCAGAATACTTACGAAATGAATTAAGATTCAGAGCAACAGATATACAAGCTACTCCCCAAAATACGGCTATAGGGCTATTAAAAATAGCAAGAATTATCTTACTCAATAAGTTAAATCCAACATCTCCAAACCCTTCTTCTTGATTAAGAGACATTCCCACAAAAGTATCATAATAAACATCCCAATCAGGATTATTTGCCCTAAAGCCAGCAAAAAGAGCTAATAAGCCCCATAATAGGAATAAAAAAAACAACTTCTGTTTCTTCTTTACATGCATAACATCAAAACAAGATAAAGAAGACAGCAAGAAAAATATACAATAATATGGAAGCATCTAAAACTTACTTAACTACAAACAGAATCTATTTTACTCATCAATAAAGCTGTTCACACTAAAGATTTTATTCAGCCAATATCATCTACGATGAGTATAATTCCATAATTTACTAAAGATATGTACTACTGGAGGAAAGAACTCAAATGCAACTTTTAAAAAGAATTTATGTGCAAATGGAATATTCATTTCCGATAAACATGGCTTTAAGTCTCTAAATTTTTCAGTAAAATTATGAGTATAAGGTTTCCCACAA
Organism: Bacteroides sp. ET71; assembly: GCF_023336905.1. Taxonomy (GTDB): domain Bacteria; phylum Bacteroidota; class Bacteroidia; order Bacteroidales; family Bacteroidaceae; genus Bacteroides. Next base: position 19,373 of record NZ_JAMBLS010000027.1, on the reverse strand, counting down.
ATCAAAACCCATCTTGCCTGACGCCATAACAAATATGGATAAACTTTAGCAAACAAATCACTTGGTAACATACAAACCAATCTCTCATATAACAATTTTTCATGGTTCAAAAGAAAAATAGGCGAACGATGAACCAGTGAAGAAGGATTCACTATTTGGTCATAATGATAAAATGCTTTAGGCAAGTAAGCTACTTTTATATCATTTAATAGCAAACAAACATTCACAAAAAGATCCTCACAATAAGAAAAATCTAAAGGAAAAGTTACATTATACCGATCATAACAAACTCTTCTTACCAACTTATTACAACAACTACCATGTAATTGCTGGAATAACTCGCACATAACGATTTTATAATTTAAAGAAGATGGCTGCTGCACAATATATTTTGTCTCACTTTTTTCATCCACATAATAATCACAAATTACCATGTCAGCATCTTCATCTTTAGCTCTTTTATAGAGTTCCTCCAACATTGTAGACTCCACCCAATCGTCTGGATCGGCATGAATAGTATACTCACCTCGGGCATGATCTATACCATATTGACGCGCCGAACTAACCCCCCCATTTTCCTTATGATATACACATACACGACAATCTTTACGAGCATACTCATCACAAAGCTCTCCCGATTTGTCCGGACTACCATCATCTATCAACAAAATCTCAAAATCAGGAAAAGTCTGTGCCAACAAAGTATCGACGCAACGATGCAAATAGGCTTCCGCCTTATACACTGGCACTATAACTGAAATTTTGGGAGCACTATCCTCTTTCATAACATCCCTATGTCCTAAGCAAATATTATCATGCACGCAATTTTACCAATAATAGTATTAATCGCACAGGCATTTTAAACAACAACATCAAAAGTTCATGTTTCAAACCAAGCCAATAGGTTTTATAAGGCAACAACGGTTCAAATGCTCTTCTAGATTCAGACAACAAGCGAATTTTATCGTTTCGTCCAACAAAAGTATTTGCAACAAGAGAGAGAGTATAGCTATATAAACAATCTAAGCCATAAGTATAAGATATTACATAATTCTTAGATTGGTATTGTTTTAAAATATAAGCATATTTCTCTCTATTTATAAATAACATATCTTCAAAATTCCTCAACTTACGCTGAGACATAATACTACCTGTAGAGCGAACTTTATAAATATATGTATTCTCATAAACAGTCGATATAGATTGAGCTGTTGTTGCTAACTTAAAAGAAAAAAGTTCATCTTCATGCAACAAACCATCTTGAAAAAAGAGATTATTAGCTAACAAATATTCCTTTTTATACAGATGGTTTACAGACATCATATACCATTTATTTGCGACATAATCACGCAAAACATTTTCATTACCTTTTACATAAGAACTACAAGTTAATGGATAATTCCAATCAGCGCCAACTATTTTCACACCTCCTATTACAAAATCTACATCTGGATGTTTTCCCAACTGTACAACCAAAAGTTCTATACATTCTGGAATTATTTCATCGTCAGAATCCAAAAAATAAATCCACTCTGAGGTTGCTGCTTTTATACCAGTATTTCGAGCTGCTGATAGTCCTTGATTATGTGCATGACTTAATACCTTAACTTCATAGCGTTCTTGCAACTTATTAATCAAAATAGCAGCTTGTTCCATCGAATCATCAGGCGTGTCATCATTAACTAAAATCACTTCAATTGCTGGATAAGTCTGAAGCAATACACTTTGTAAACAATCTACAATATAAGAGGCAACATTATAGATAGGAATGATAATAGAAACTTTCACCTGTTCCATTTCTCACTTTTTTACTAAATGATAGATTCGCTTAGCACTCCCTACCACCGCATCATATAGGCAATCTTCTGCCAATATTATTTTCTTTTTACTTTCTGAATATTCTTCGTTCGATTCTACCAATGTTGAATTAAAAAATGATTTGACCTCAGGTTGAAGCCATTCTCCACCGTCTGCCCGCACACGATTGCGAATATCACCATATCTCACATCAGTCAAATGTGGAATACACCCTAAACTTAATAGAGCATGTCCATTATAACAATGCGGCTCCAGACAACGCCCAATAGCTTTAAACGAAATAGGTTTATCTATATTCTTGAATATATTGAAAGGATGTCTTTTTCTATAACACTCACCTGCATTACCGTTCGATAAATCTACTTGCAAAGCCCAATCTCCAGCATAACAAAATTCTTTTCTTTGACAACCAAATATACTTTTCTTAAAATACCAAAAACTTGAATCAAATTGCGACCATATTTTATGGTAATCTTCTATAGACAAATTTGTCAAGAATTCAATATTTTTTGTTTTATCGTTACGTGCAATAGTCAAATGAGGCAATGCTCCAAATTGTTTCATAGAAAAGGCCTTCACTTCATCTATATAAGGTATCAAATCATCAGAAGGAGTTATTTCAATATTAGCAGATGATCCAGCATCCCATATCCGATGCACATTTTCTGCAAATATGTTTAAAAGGTTCTTCTGCTTTAATTGCAAATAATGGAATGAACATTTAAAACTAAGATGCTTTAGCAATTCTTTATCCCATGACAACATCCTTTTTAAGACTGGAGTTATTGTCAAGTTAGTAACGAACTCTATATAATGCCCTTCCTTTAACAATGCATACGTGTACTTATCAATATCTCTTGTCAAAAGGGTCTCACCATCTGCACAAATATTTATATAAGCAATTCCCCCTAAGCGTTCTTTGGATAATGCTTTTGCTACATGTTCCGGAGAATAGCGATATTGAGGTTGCTTATTCTGATAATACTCCTTTCGATGTGTCAAATAACAATAGCTACAACGAAAGTTACAAATAGACATCGGAACAGACATCAAAATAATTCGCTTAATTTTATCCATATCAATCCTATATATTTTCTTTTATGAAATTCTTTAATAATTGGTAGTTACTTTCCAGACCTTTCGTCTCCATAAATGAGAAATCCCCCTTATAATAACTCAATATATTTTTCATAACCTCATCTATATCTGTGCAGAATTTCACACCGTCCAGTTCTGGAACCGTTTCATAAACTCCACTTACTTTCTGACTAATGTTATCTAAAGCTAAACAAGGAGTTCCATTGATAGCTGCAAAAATCATCCCATGCAAACGGTCTGTTATCACCAAACGAACAGAGGCGAACTCTTCCCAAATTTTATTCAATTCTGTAGATCTCGAAAAACGATCTACATCATAATCCTTAACTGTTGAAATCTCAGTAAATAAGATTTTTTGCTGTCGTAAATAGGCTTTTAAACGCTCCACATCCTCTTGTGAAATCAATCGTTCTACATCCTTACGAAAACATAACAAGACTCCTTCCCTTCCAGACAAGGATGTCTGTTTCAATTTTCCAGACAAATATAATACAATATCTGGCACAAGAGAACACCTTTTTCCTGAGAAATGAGTACAACAGAATGTGAAAGACTTCCTATCGCGTAATGTTATCAATAGACGATTGGCTTTGGAATACACTATTCTATTTCTCTTCAATCTATCCATAGCTGCAAAACTATCCTCATAAAAACAAGTTTGAGGAAACAACACTATAGGATTTTGCCAATAAGTATTTATTATTTCTGATATTTTATCATCCTCCCAAGGCCATAGCGTCCCCAAATTTCCCCCACCATCAATTATAACCAAATCTTGATCTGAAACATATTTTCTTATCTGTTTCTTACACAATGCATAGTCAATAGCAGCAATTTCTATAATATTCTCACCAAAACCGATGTCTGTCAAAAGGCATTTTTCTGCATAAACAATGGCATGATCTCCTAAATTACCATGAACTGGAGTTGCCATAATAATAATAGCATGCCCTTTTTGATGAATATATGTTATTTCTCTTTTGAAATTCTGAATAAACAGTTTTTTCTTTTTCGCATAAAAAACAGACTTGAGAAAATCCAATAAAAAATTGGGAAGAATCCTTTTAAGGATATTTTTAAAATTTCCGCTTAAACCGTTCAGCATAACCATGTAATAAGTTAGATGTATAAACACGCATTTTCAAGCGTTCTTCTTTCGATACTCCAAACAATAGCAATACACACACAGACGATAATATAGCCAACAATAATATTAGCACAAAACGTACAAATCCTTCATCCAACTCACTTTGCAAAAAATAAGCCAAAGGAAGTATACATAACAGCAATACAAATGTCAACCTAAATAGTATAAACAGACGAGATAAAGGAAAATGTATTAAACGATGAAGGAGACAAAACCTAAAAATCATTGAAATAATTGATAAGACAACAGCCACGTACATTGATGATATAGGAGAACCTGTCAAACGTATAGCTATATATGAAAAAGGCAAATTTAAAAATAAAATGCTCCCTACAATAATTTGATACCACTTAATTTCTCCTGTAGCTTGAATAGTGGTTCCAACAACATGAGAAAATAGTTCTATCATAATAACAATCAATACATATTGAACAAACTCCACTGTATATTCAGGCACATTTTTCAACCACAAAGACAATACAAAATTCGTTTCAAATAATAAAGGGATAACTAAACAAGCCGCCAAGAAAAAAGTATATTTCATCCCATTAAATAATAATGAAAACATCCGTTCCCGATTTCCTTGTGCATAAGCTTTAATGATAGGAGGATTTATAGCTGTCGTAAAATTTTGTACAAACATCAAAACAGCCGCATTAACCTGTTGGGATATGCCCCAGGCTGCATTAAGTAATGCGCCAAAAAACACATTTAACACAATATTAATCCCTTGATTTTTTGCAATATATGCCACGCTACCAAATAAGCTCCAGGTAGAAAAGGCTGTTAATTTTCTCAATATACTTTTATCCCAAACAAATCTAAAATGACATTCTGAGAATTTGTTAGTGCAATATAATTGATATATCAAACGTATTAATAATGCTACAACAAAAACTAATAACGAATAGAATTTCAATTTATCAAATCCAAAACAATTTAATAAATAAACAATCAGCAACTTTAATACAACTTCAAGAATACTGATATACGCATATACTCCCATTTCCTCATGAGAGACAATCAAAGCATTATATGGTACTGATATGATATTTACTACAAATGCAAAAATTGAGAATTGATATACCCAATTGGCAGCACTCATCCTTGCTGGAGAAATAGATAATTGCGTATTTAGAAACCACAGTCCTATGGATTCTGCTATTAACAGAATAATAGCTGCAATTATTACATGAATAAGAATTGAGCTATTAAATACTTTGTTTAATTGCAAAAGATCACCACGCCCTATTTCATAAGAAAGGAATCGTTGAGTAGCAACACTCATGGCTGTATTCAAAAAACCGAACATAACCACAATGCCACCAACTACATTATAAATTCCAAAATCCTCAATGCCTAAAGTTGCTAGTACAATTCTAGAAGTATAAAGTGACACTGCCATCGTTAATATCATTCGAAAATATAACGATAGCGTATTCTTGGCAATTCGCTTATTACTTGATAAAACTGACAAAATTAAATAAAGAATAATTATACAATAACAAGATCTCTATGACAATGCCTTGATCCTAATAATAAAAACATTTAAAGTTTTTCTATTACATCTACACTCACCCCCGTAGCCTTCGCAATGGTCTCAACGGAAACATCAAATTCTTTAAACTTACGGGCTCTCTCTCGAAGACTTTCCATACGACCTTCTTCGTACCCCTCCATCTTAGCCGTACTCAGCACATCATTCTGAATCATTACAGCGTTCAGATGCTCATCATAAGCATGACGTTCTTCCTTGCTCATGGAGTAATATTGCAATGTTCCACAAGCCTCTTTAAGTCCCGGAACCATGGTATCCAAACGGACAACACCATATCTCAAATAACGCAGCCATTCTTCCAAAGGAGTAACGGGAGACCGATCAAATTCGTTTACACGTATCAGAATATATGTAGGATATATATCTGACGGCATACTGGTTTCTATAATATCGCACTCTTTCGGTCAGAGCTGTAAGCTATTATCTGGATGAACACCGATAAACAGATTTTTCCCGCAATACACATAATCGCTTCCAAAACCAAAGTCACAATAGTTCGTTTAAATTTTAAAGTTTGATATTGAAAGTGTGTTTCTCTTTCCATGAAAATGATTATTTTTAAGTTTCCACACTATAAATAATTATGTATTTAACAGATTTAGAAGAAACACAGTGACAAATTATCAAGAAAATCTTGAATATGTAAGAAAGAAAACAAAAATATAGTTTACGTAAAATATAGAATGCCATTTTCTATCTCATGAATACAGGTTGCCAATGGCGTATGCCCCTTCTCATTCCTCTCTTTGGGAACTGGTTTATTACATTATCGCAAATGGTCTTCCTTGGACGAATTTAACATGTTTTTAAATAACTTGCGTGAGAAAATGCGTGTCAAAAAGGGTCAAAACTCCCGGGTAAGTGTTGTATCATGAACAGCTAAAGCGTACGTTGGGAGGACAGCCGTTCTCTAAATGGCATTGACGAGAATAAAAAGATGAAGAGCTTCAAACATCATGTTGTTGTTGACAAGAATGGTTTCCTGATAGCTGCCATGGTTATAATAGCCTGCATACACAATAGGGAAGCCACTTTCTTGCTGGTCAGATGTTTGAAAGAACTCTGTTGTAATATCAAAGTCATCCTAACAAATACCGAATACAAAGGAGAAGTAACTGCCAAAATAAAAAAAGACTTTCGGATATGCGCTTGAAATCATTGTAAAAGGAGACGAGTCAAACGGCTTTAAGCCGATAGGCAAAAGAAGGATTGTGGAAAGGACTTTCTCTTGATTCGACAATTACAGGAAGCTCTGAGAAACTATGAATTCACGTTCAATTCGGCTAAGGGGATGGTGTAACTTACTGCGATAGAAATGTTGCTGAATAAAATTTAAATAGACTCTAAATTATTAATCAAATTTAGGTTAGTGACAAAATGAATATTTATAGAAGATACCGCATCCAGAGGTACATTCACCACGCCCACACTACAAACATTCAGAACCCATGAATAGTATACTGCAAGGATGCGACACTTTCTACCGCCCAACTATCATTTATTAGAAGTCACTTGCATCCTCAAAACGGAACAAAAAAGCTGTCATCAGTTCCCCTCTTTTTCTTCTTTCCGCTTAATCCTCACATCAAACCACATATTCAGCCCAGTCCAAAGCAGAAGATCCATGATAAACACAAGCGTATTATTCATTCGTCCGGCCAAAAACAGATTCAAAACGCAAAAACAGGCAGACATCAGCAAAATGCTCACCATTGCCATACGGGGAGTGAAACCCATTGCCAGGAACTTATGGTGAATATGAGTCTTGTCGGGAAGGAAAGGATTTTTACCGTTACGCACTCTGCGAAGCACTACACGTACAACGTCCAGCGAAGGAATCAATAACACACTGAAAGCGACCAACACTGGAGATCCGACTACATCCATCGAAACGTCATCGCCTGCGAACATGCAATACTTCACCGTGAAAAGGCTTAACAGATAACCCAACATCAGGCTGCCCGTATCGCCCATAAAGATTTTGCGCCCACGCTCTGCTTTTCCAAAAACATTATACGAGAAAAAAGAGATGAGCACCCCGATAGTTACAAACGAAGTCAAAGCATAAACCCATAAGTTTTCAAGTACAAATAAGATGCCAAACACGACTAACGCCACCATACTCAACCCGGAAGCAAGTCCATCGATACCATCTATCAGATTGATGGCGTTCGTAATAAAGACCACAAGCAGCAGTGTCAGCGGAATCCCCAGAAAGGGGATCACAGTATAAATACCAAAAAGACCATACAAATTGTTAATATAAAGTCCTGAAAGGGGAAGCATCAGCGCAGCCAAAATCTGAACCAGGAATTTCTTGCGATAACGAACACCTACCAGGTCGTCAGCGACACCAATAATATACAATAATGTCAGGCCAGAAGCAAACAGCAGCAGTTCAATGGTGATGTGGCATGGAAACAATGCATCGACATCTCCCCCCCACAACAAACGCAAGGCAATGAACAAGCAGACACAAAACAACACCACAGGAAAGAAACTCACCCCACCCAATCGAGGAACCAGATTGTGGTGAATCTTACGAGCGTCCGGAGCATCGAACAAACGTTTACGAAAAGACACCAGCAAAATATTGGGGATTATGATCCGCCCCAGGATGACCGCCACAACAAAAGCACCGGCTATCAAAAACAGATTTTCCATAAAATTGACTATCAATTCAAATTATTCGATGGTCTATGCAGGAAAAGGCATCAAGCAATTTCCGGTTTTCACACTGCGGAACTCGGAAAAACTCTCTGCCTAGAAAGAAAGCAAAGTTAGCCTTCATAATCTGATCTTCCTAACACTTCTCATACGCATAGTAAAATCTCTCGATCATGCCAAAATGACAGAGAAAAAGAAAAAAATCAAACAGGCTTTAAAGCAATTGCACATATTCCGGAGACACCTCGATGGCAGCAGTCAGCAGGTTCGGAATCTCGACCAGCAAGCGGCGCACACGGGTACCACGAATGGAAAGCAGGCTGCCTTCATAACCGTCGAGGGCACCGCCCACTATGCGGACACTACGTCCATACATCGAGGCATTCAGCTCGCCGGGAAGGTAAAAACGAGGGTTTTCAGAGGAACGGACGGCATGGATGAAACGGGACATCTCGCGCTCGTCCACCGTCATCGGGACACAATAAGCGCCGCGAACATAACGGTACTGAAGCGTTGGTATCAGCTCGACGTAGGCATCCAGACTACTGCGGACACTATGGACGAACAGAAGGTCGGGAAGATATGGGTGCTCTTCACGGATACGACGACCGCCACGGACTGCAAGACGGCTCTTCAACGGGGTGAAAACCTCGAAACCGGCAGATGAAAGCTCCAAATAAGCCGGATGCTTGGCGTTGGGACGCTTCAGGTCACGCATCACGAACCAAGACAAAGGAACAGTCGGCAGCGGACTGATAACCGATTCAAGTTCGGCACATTCCACAAACTTTGTAGAAGGATTTTCCAAAGACATTCAATAAACTTATGATAAATCTTCTAATCCTGAAAGGTACAATAAAATCCTATATCCCAATCAGTTACAAATAATTCTCTCAAAGTATGGACTCCAAAAGCCCATTTTCAGCAGTAGGCATGAAGAGGCTGATTCTGCATATTTTCTTCACATAAGAAGTATTTTGGACGCAAAGTTAAACAAAATAATGTTTATATCAAGCCATTATGGATTTTAAACTTTCCTTCAAGCGCATTTTTCGGATAAAGAAAAAATATGATTTAAAACGACAAGAACTTAACAAACAAAAATATAATAAGTAAGTAGGTAAGTAGCCGTTGATATTTAGTTTATACTAACTAGAGAATGAGGTATCTGTCATTCTGAGCGAAGCCCGTAGGGCGTAGTCGAAGAATCTCCCTAAGGTCTCTGTCCGTCTGGCAGCGCAAGAAGGAGATGTTTCGACTTCGCTCCGCACCCCCTCTTACCTCCCCCGTTTGTCGGGGGAGAACAATGCTCAACATGACAGGCACACATCATATAAACTAATTTTCAACATCTACTTACTGAAATTTAATTTATACATGAATGGGCCGTTATAGGAGGTGCCGCATCCTGCGGCACATTCATTATGCGTGCCACACTATAAGCGTTCAGAACCCATGTGACGGTGTGCCGCAAGGATGCGGCACCTCCTACTGCTAAAGTATCATTTAATTTTGCATACATACTTAACTGTTCATAATTAGTTTATACTATAATGGAGAATGAGGTATCTGTCATTCTGAGCGAAGCCCGTAGGGCGTAGTCGAAGAATCTCACTACATGCACTGCCCAAGGGAATCGTGTCTTTCGGGAGATGTTTCGACTTCGCTTCACACCCCCTCTTACCTTCCCCGTTTGTCGGGGGAGAACAACGCTCGACATGACAGAATGATAGCAACCGAAAGGGCGCCGGACAACCTAAGGAAAGAGGGAGATTCTTCACTTCATTCTGAACAGCAAAGTAAACAAAAAAATAAACAACAGGTTCTAAAAAAACAGGTATAAATTAAACGCAGATTTTGCAGACTAAGTTTAGAACTTATGTCTGTGAAATCTGCGTAATCCGCTTTCGACGCTTATTTTTCAACATTCCTCCGCGGAGCACCTTTCCCACGCATACCTTTCAACAATTCCCGATGAAAGCGCATTTCGGCTTGCTGTACCAAATAAATTTTCTTGCAAGACAGGATATCTCTAAATTTTCTGAAATAACTTTTCTCCAAACGGTCGGCAGAGATACGTGCTTCATACACTCCATTCAAGATTTCCTCGTAACGCTCTTCAGAAACATTATCCTTTTTACCCTCACGAAGCAATGTCCATGCCTCTTCATTCAACTGTTGTTTCTGATCCTGCAGTTCAAAATACAAAGGGAAAAACGCTGTTGCCTCTTCGGACGTCAAACCAGCCTTTTCCGTTATGTAAGCTTGTTGTTTGGCACGAAACTCTTCTTTCGTCAAGTGCTGTTCACAACCTTCAACGGCCCAAAGCAAAGGCATGAATCCACACGCCACAACCCATAAAACAAGTAATTTCTTTATCATCTTTCAGTTTCAAAAAATTAATTCACAGTTACTCATCGTCATTGGTCAGATAGACATACAACGAGTAATCGTCCAACATTGAGTTCTCCATCGCCATATTGATGTATTCCATCTCCTTATCAATGTCTTCATTCCCGGTGGTCTCCTGCCCCGGCACATAATGTGTGGAAGCAATACGAATAATCAACATGGCACCGACAAACATGGCAGCCATATACACCAACGGACGTATTTTCTCCCACATCGTAGGTGTACGGTTGGTAACTACCCGTTCTTTCTCCGGTAGATGTTCCATCAACCCTGAAGTAAAGCCCTCAAAGTAGCCCTCGGGAACGCGGAAAGGATTTTCCGTCCCGATCCTTTTCTTTAATTGTTCTTCCGTCATAAGCTTTCCTCCATTCTTTTATTCAAATATTAGACACTGCTTCTTAGGAAAGGTTTAAAGTCCTTCTTCCAAAAATTTCTCTATTTTCTTTATGGCGTGGTGATAGGATGCTTTCAAGGCGCCTACGGAAGTACCGAAGATTTCGGACATCTCTTCGTATTTCATTTCCTGGAAATATTTCAGATTGAAGACCATCCGTTGCTTCTCGGGCAAAGTAAGCAAGGCTTTCTGCAACAGCATCTGTGCCTTATCGCCGGAGAAATAAGCGTCCCCCTCCAACCTCTGCAACACGTCGGCTTCCGGGTCATCCAAGGGAACGGTGGCTGCAGCCCGCTGCTTGTTCAGAAAGGTCAAGCACTCATTCAAAGCTATGCGATAGAGCCAAGTAGAGAGCTTGGCCTCTGCCCGGAAATAGTCTATATTGACCCATGCCTTGATGAATGTATTTTGCAGCAAATCGTTGGCATCATCGTGCGAAAACACCATCCGGCGGATTTGCCAATACAGTTGCTCGCTATACTGCGCTACAACCATCTCGAATCCTTTCCGTTGCGTACTTTCATCTTGCAAAAGGGCCAAGACTTCACTTTCATTATAAGAAGAACCCATAGTCTGTAAATGATAATTTGGCGGGCTTTGCCCGCAGTGGTTAATGATAAATGGTTAATGGTTAATACGTGACAAAATGGCTCATGTACAGACTATTAACCACTTATCATTAACCATTGTGTGCTCCGCGCACATAAATTCCCATTTTTCAACGGACAAAGATACGGCTTCTCCCCCACACTGCAAAAACACAGGAAGAAAAATCATACCTGCACACAAAGCATTTCGCTGGCTAACAGAGTCTCCGGAAAAATCTCCCGCGCCTCTTCCAACAACACAGATTCATCCTCGTAACGGGCAGAGAAATGGCCAATCAACAACTTCTTTACCTCTGCCGAACGTGCCAGTTCAGCGGCCTGCACTGCCGTAGTATGATAAGTTTCCTTAGCCCGCCCCAAGTTGTCCGAGGCAAAAGTAGCTTCGTGAAACAGCAGATCCACCCCCCGAAGCTGCGCGGCGAGCCCCGGCAGACAGATAGTGTCCGAGCAATAGGCATACCTGCGCGGAGGGTCTGCCGGACGCGTCAACAAACGATTGGGTACAACCTCTCCCTCGGGAGTCACATAATCAGCCCCGTTCTTAATCCGGTTCATTTCAAACAAAGGCACTTTATAAAAATCTACCATCTCACGAACAATATGATTGAGGCCCTGCTTCTCAGCAAAAAGGAAACCGCAACAAGGAATACGATGCCGCAAAGGTATGGTAGTCACCGTCAACGAACGGTCTTCATAAATCAACGCAGGTCTGTCTGTATCAAACTCATGGAACAGCACCCGATAAGTCATCTGCCTGTTGAAAAAGGCCAATGTAGGAAGGAGCAACGCTTCCAGCCCGCGAGGAGAATAGATGTGCAGCTCGGCAGTCCGCCCCAACAGATTCAAGGTAGAAATCAATCCCCACAACCCAAAACAATGGTCGCCGTGCAGGTGTGAGATAAAAATATGATTCAGGCGCGAGAACTTCAAACGCGACTTGCGGAACTGCAACTGCGCACCCTCGCCGCAGTCAATCATATATAATTTATCGCGTACATTAAGCACTTGCGAAGTAGGGAAATGTCTTGTTGTGGGCAAGGCTGAACCACAACCCAAGATATATAGCTCGAATTTCTCCATAACGACACAAACATAATTTCACAAAGGAACACAAATTGTGCAAGAAAAGCAAGCCTGCGCCGCCAAAATCACCCAAAATAAAAAGGCATCCGGGCTTTCATAGCCACAGATGCCTTCTCGCTTATCTTATGGAAACCTATTATTTCTTCTGTTCAGCCTCCATTTGCTCTTTCAGCGCAGCCAAAGCACTGATGTCTCCCAACGTCGTAGAGGCAGCCTGGTTCTGAATGGAAGGCACTTCCTCTTTCTTGCTGTTAGACTTCTTGGCAGCCTTTCTTTCGGCTCTTTCTTCGGCCTTGGCAGCATCTTCGAACACACGGCTGTGAGACAAGATGATGCGCTTGGCTTCTTTGTTGAATTCCAGCACCTTGAAGGGCAGTTTTTCTTCCAACTGAGCCTGCGTGCCATCTTCCTTCACCAGATGCTTCGGAGTAGCAAAGCCCTCTACGCCATACGGCAGAGCGACAACTGCACCCTTCTCCAGCATTTCGATGATGGTACCCTCGTGTACAGAGCCTACCGTGAAGACTGTTTCGAACACATCCCAAGGATTCTCTTCCAACTGCTTGTGACCCAAGCTCAGGCGACGATTCTCCTTGTCGATTTCCAGTACAATGACTTCGATGTCAGCACCAATCTGCGTAAATTCAGACGGATGTTTTACTTTCTTCGTCCAAGACAGGTCAGAAATGTGAATCAAGCCGTCTACGCCTTCCTCACACTCTACAAACACACCAAAGTTCGTGAAGTTGCGCACCTTGGCCGTGTGCTTGCTGCCCACAGGATACTTCTCTTCGATAGTTTCCCAAGGATCCGGTTTCAGTTGCTTGATACCCAAAGACATCTTACGCTCTTCGCGATCCAGTGTCAGGACAACAGCCTCTACCTCGTCGCCCACCTTCATGAAGTCCTGAGCCGAACGCAAGTGCTGCGACCAAGACATCTCGGAAACGTGAATCAAACCTTCTACGCCCGGAGCGATTTCGATAAATGCACCATAGTCTGCCATCACGACAACCTTGCCCTTCACGTGGTCGCCCACCTTCAGGTTCGGGTCGAGAGCATCCCAAGGATGCGGAGTCAGTTGCTTCAGACCCAAGGCAATGCGTTTCTTCTCGTCATCGAAGTCGAGGATAACGACATTCAGCTTCTGGTCGAGCTCAACCACTTCATGCGGATCGCTGACACGGCCCCAAGACAAGTCGGTGATGTGAATCAGACCGTCTACGCCGCCCAAGTCGATGAATACACCGTAAGAAGTGATATTCTTGACAGTACCCTCGAGAACTTGTCCCTTCTCGAGCTTGCTGATAATTTCTTTCTTCTGCTGTTCCAGCTCGGCTTCAATAAGAGCCTTGTGCGAAACAACCACGTTCTTGAACTCCTGGTTGATCTTGACAACCTTGAATTCCATAGTCTTGCCCACGAATACATCGTAATCGCGGATAGGCTTCACATCGATCTGAGAACCCGGCAAGAAAGCTTCGATGCCGAATACGTCTACGATCATGCCACCCTTCGTGCGGCATTTGATGTAACCCTTGATAATCTCTTGGTTCTCCAGCGCAGCATTGACGCGTTCCCACGAACGGGATGCACGAGCTTTGCGGTGCGACAGTACCAACTGTCCCTTCTTGTCTTCCTGATTTTCGATGTACACCTCTACCGTGTCACCCACTTTCAAGTCAGGATTGTAACGGAACTCGCTCATCGGGATGATTCCGTCCGATTTGTAACCGATATTCACAACGACCTCACGCTTGTTCATTGCGATAACGGTACCGTCTACAACTTCGTGATCACCCACCTTGTTCAGTGTGCCGTCATAGGCCTTCTCCTGATCCTCGTGGCTCACAGCGGTTGTAGTTTCGCCATTTTCATACGCTTCCCAGTTGAAATCTTCCATGGGAGCTACATTCTTTAAGTTTTCCATTAATAAAACAAATTGGTTAGTTTCAATTAATTAAGTGAGACATTATATTGGCTCAATAAATCGGCTGCAAAGATAGAAGTATTTTCTTGAATGACAAAAAGTAAGGGCAAAGTTTTCGCAGAGTTTTTAGAGCTTGCTCAAATTTTGCCATCCCGAGCCCAAACAACAAACCCACCTTGGACATGAGAGGTATCAGGAAGTTCATCCCGACTCCACATTGTCACCCAAGCATGACTCAAGCATTTTTTAGACAAGCGCTTGAGAAACGCCAGAGACATCCGCATCAAAAAGTTCTTACATACAGCCAAATATGGCAGAAACATCTGGCCGGAAAACATCCATCCAGACCAAAGTCCGACCAAAGTCGTTCCAAAGTCGTACCAAGTTCGAGTCCTTAGACTCGAACAAAACACGAATAAGAAACGAATAAGGAAGCAATATGAACCTTACCTGAATAGTAAAAAAGATGTATTTGCCGACCGCACATGCTGGTTTGTCCGCACCGGTAACATTTCTCGTACCCGCTGTGTAATTATAAGGAATTTCTGTTGCACAATTCCCTGCTTTCGCTTATCTTTGGGGATAAAAACAGAACCTTATGAAGACCATCCGACCCAATTCAGTTTACGCCTGGCTGCTGGCATCGCGCCCCAAGACGCTGACGGCAGCCCTGATTCCCGTGATGCTGGGCAGCGGGCTTGCCTTTTCCGACGGGAAGTTCCAGACTGCGGAAGCGGTGCTGTGCCTGCTCTTTGCCTGCCTGATGCAAGTGGCAGCCAATTTCATCAACGATTTGTTCGACTACCAGAAAGGGACCGACCGCGAAGACCGGCTGGGGCCGAAGCGTGCCTGTGCCGAAGGGTGGATTTCGCCCCGGAACATGAAGCTGGGCATCGGCGTGACGCTGTTGCTGGCCTGCCTGTGCGGGCTGTCTGTGGTGTATCTGACGTGGAACGAACTGCCACAAGGGGGCTGGGAACTGGTGGTGCTGGGAGTGGTATGCCTGCTCTTTGCTTTCCTGTACACCACCCTGCTCTCCTACCGGGGTTGGGGCGACCTGCTGGTGCTGGTGTTCTTCGGGCTGGTGTCCGTGGGAGGGACGTATTATGTGCAGACGGGGGTGCTGAATGTCGACGTGCTGGTGCTGTCGCTGGTGTCGGGCGTGGTGATAGACACGCTGCTGACCATCAACAACTACCGGGACATAGAGCAAGACAGGGTGAGCGGCAAGATGACGCTGATTGTGCGCTTCGGCGCTTCGTTCGGGCGGCAGTTCTACCTGGCGCTGGGCATAGTGGCCGTGCTGCTCTGCCTGTGGTTCGTGTATAGCGGGAGACTGACGTGGCTGGAGTTCATGTGGGCGCCGTGCATCTATCTGTACATGCACCTGATGACGTGGCGCAGCATGTGCCTCATCCGGCAGGGGGAAAAGCTGAACAGCATATTGGGCGAGACTTCGTGCAATATGCTGTTCTTGGGAATACTGCTGAGCGTGGCGCTCTGTTAGCGGTCGCCATACATGCGCTCGTAGTATTTCTGGTAGTCACCGCTGGTCACTTCTTCCACCCAGTCCTGGTGGTTGAGGTACCACTCGATGGTGCGGACGATGCCTACTTCGAAGGTGGTCTCGGGATACCAACCCAGTTCCTCGCGTATCTTGGTGGGGTCGATGGCATAGCGTTGGTCATGGCCCAGACGGTCTTTGACGAAGGTGATGAGGCTGTCGTTAATCCACGAGATGTCGATGTCGCCGTCGGCTGTCAGCACTTGCTTCTTCAGCACCTTGCGGTATTCGGGGTGCGACTCCATCAGGCGGTGGATGGTGGCGATAGTCAGCTTCACAATCTCCAGGTTAGTCTTTTCGTTGTGTCCGCCCACGTTGTAGACTTCGCCCTCGCGCCCTTGGCGTACGACGAGGTCAATGGCCTTGCAGTGGTCTTCCACATAGAGCCAGTCGCGGACGTTGCTGCCGTTGCCATAGACGGGCAGTTGCTTGCCTTCCAGGATGTTTTTGATGATGAGCGGTATCAGCTTCTCGGGGAAGTGATAGGGGCCGTAGTTGTTGCTGCAGCGGGTGATGCTGACGGGCATGTGGTAGGTGTCGTGGTAGGCCATGACGAAGAGGTCGGCACTGGTCTTCGAGGCGCTGTACGGGCTGTGGGGGCAGAGGGGTGTCTGCTCGGTGAAGTAGCCTTCGTCGCCCAGGGAGCCGTAGACTTCGTCGGTGCTGACCTGGTGGTAGCGCACGCCGGGACGCCAGGTGGGATAGCCCGTCTCGTCCTTGCCAGTGACCCATGCGCGGCGGGCGGCGTCGAGCAGGTTCTGGGTGCCCAGGATATTGGTGATGAGGAAGAGCTGGGGGTTCTCAATGCTGCGGTCGACGTGGCTCTCGGCAGCGAAGTTGACGACGTAGTCGAACTTGTAGCGGGCAAAGAGGTCGTCCACCAGGGCACGGTCGCCGATGTCTCCGCGGACGAAGATGCAGCGGTCGTTGTCGATGTCGGCAGCGATGGTGCCGAGGTTGCCTGCGTAGGTCAGCGCGTCGAGCACGACGATACGGATGTGTTCGTGTATGCGCAGCAGGTACTTGATGTAGTTGGCGCCTATGAATCCGGCGGCGCCGGTTACGAGGTAAGTCTTCATATTAGTAAATGATAATTTAATAGTTGACGAGTTGATAAGTTGACAAGGCAACAAGTTGACGAGTTGACGAGTTGACAAGGCAACAAGGTCTTGCAATAATCTAATTAATGAGTTGGCGAGTTGACGAGTTGGCAAGGGATAAGTTATGCCCTCGTGGCCTTGTTTACTTGTTAACTCGTCAACTCGTCAACTCGTTGCCTTGTCAACTCGTCAACTTGTCAACTTATCTGTGCGAGTCAGCCAGTTCCATCAGGTATTGGCCGTATTCGGTCTTGCCCATCTGCTGGCCCAGGTGGTGGAGCTGGTCGAGGTCTATCCAACCCTTGCGCCAGGCTATCTCTTCGATGCAGGAGACGCGGAAGCCCTGGCGGTTCTGGATGGTGGCCACGAAGTTGGAGGCTTCGAGCAGGCTGTCGCAGTTGCCGGTGTCGAGCCAGGCAAAGCCACGCCCGAAAAGTTCGACGCGCAGGGTGCCTTCCTCCAGGTAGAGGCGGTTGAGGTCGGTGATTTCGTACTCGCCGCGGGCAGAAGGCTTGAGCGCAGCGGCTTTCTCCGTCACGGTGTGGTCGTAGAAGTAGAGGCCGGGTACGGCGTAGTTGCTCTTGGGCTGCTGGGGCTTCTCTTCGAGGGAGAGGACGCGGCCGTCGGGGCCGAACTCGACGACACCGTAGGCGCGGGGGTCTTTGACGTAGTAGCCGAAGATACAGGCGCCCTTCTCCTGCGAGGCGGCGCGGCGCAACATGCCGCTGAAGCCCTGGCCGTAGAACAGGTTATCGCCCAGGATGAGGCAGCCGGGTCCTCCTTCGAGGAAGTCGGCGCCGAGAACGAAGGCTTGCGCCAGGCCGTTGGGTTTCTCCTGCACGATGTAGGAGAACTTCATGCCCAGCTCTTCGCCCGTGCCCAGCAGTTCGCGGAACATGGGCAGGTCGCGGGGAGTGGAGATGACGAGCACCTCGCGGATGCCTGCCAGCATCAGGGTGGACAGGGGGTAGTAAATCATGGGCTTGTCGTAGACGGGCATGATTTGCTTGGAGATGGCTTTACTGAGGGGATAGAGGCGGGTGGCGCTGCCGCCGGCAAGAATAATTCCTTTCATATCTTAGTTCCTTTTAGGGTAATACATTACTCATGGGTCAGCACAAAACTAAGAAGGAGGACGATGCCCCACGGCTCTCGTTGCTTATTCAGGTTGCAAAGATGGGAAAAAGGACGGACATGGCCAAACTTTCGGGGCGGAAAGATGGCTATTGGTCAGCCAATTCGATGACCTCCAGGTCGCTGAACTGCCCTTGGTCGATGCAGAAGCGCACCAGGGTGCGGACGGTGTGGAAGCCCTGGCGGCCGGCAGCGCCGGGGTTGATGTGCAGCAGGCCGAGCGTCTTGTCGTACTTCACCTTGAGGATGTGCGAGTGTCCGCTGACAAACAGCTTGGGCGGGCGTGCCAGCAGGCTGCCGGCAACGGACGGGTCGTAGCGTCCGGGATAGCCGCCGATGTGCTTCATCACGACCTCCGCACCGTCGACAGTGAAGCGCAGGGTCTGTGGAAAGAGGCGGCGTAGTTCCTGCCCGTCGATGTTGCCGTAGACAGCACGCAGGGGGCGGAAGTCGGCCAATCGCTGGGCCACCTCCAAGGAGCCTATGTCGCCGGCGTGCCAGATTTCGTCGCACGGCTCGAAGTATTGCAGGTATCTGTCGTCCCACCACCCGTGGGTGTCCGACAGGAGTCCGATTCGTGTCATAAAGTCATACGTTTGGTTGCCGCAAAGATAAGCATTATTTCGTTACGCTTGCATACCCTGCCGGCAGCATAGGGTGGCAGGTACAGGCTCCCCGGCAGGGGCAGGCAGGTGGGCTTATGCTTACTAAGGCATTATGGCGCCTTAAATATATTATTATTACAGCTAAAATACTTGTCTATGACAGTTTACATATAAAAATATTACAGCTATAATATTTTTGTATGACAGTTGTCATACGGATTTATTTTAGCTGACATTTCTATCTATGCAAGCTAC
>NZ_JAMBLS010000026.1 GCF_023336905.1 Bacteroides sp. ET71 | reverse complement strand
ATAACCTATGGTGGAATTTTTATACTCATTTTATTTGCTTATTAATATAGTTCGTTTAAAATTCATTTTCCTGTCATCCCGAGCGTTGTTCTCCCCCGCCAAACGGGGGAGGCAAGAGGGGGTATCGAGGGATCTCACTACGCGCCTGAAAAGTATTAGGGAGATGTTTCGACTACGCTTCGCTTGCTCAACATGACAGAGAGAGCGATTTTTAAACGCTCTTAGTAAAAAAGTGAAAATATAAACAGGCTCCAAGCAAACAATCCATTGTGAACCGATACGCTGATATTTTGAGTAATTTTGCACGCAGAAACCAATTAGCACATCACAATGGAACCATCCATATACAGTTATTCGCTTTTCATTGCATTGCCGCTGATGCTGTTCTTCGGCTTTTACTTTTTGTTGGCCAAGATACCGGAGAAGGTCATTTTCGGAAATTATCTGCGCTCCCGGCGAATCATGGGGATAGCGTTGCTGCTGCTTGCCGCCAATTATTCGGTGCATTTCTTTTTCGGAATCCGATTCAGGAACGCCAATGCCGCCATTCTGATGAACCTTTCGACCTACTTCCTGTGCTACTGGCTTTTCAGTTCGGCACTCACGACATTGCTGGACCGCTTTTACATCACAAAGCGCCGGTTGCGGACGCACATCAGCCTTTGGGTCATTTTTTCCATCCTTTCCTGCATCGTGCTGCTGTTGTTGCCCGGAGGGACTTTGCAGACAACCGCGCTGTTTGCCCTGGCTGCATGGCTGGTCATTTATGGATTTGTTCTGGCCCGCAGGCTTATTCTGGCATATAACCGTGCCATCAGGATTTTCAACGAAACGTATTCGGATGACATAGGCGCGTATATCAAGTGGCTTTCCATTTTCACATGGTGGGCTGTCATATTCGGCGTGGGCTGCGGACTGCTCACATTCCTGCCTGACGAATACGTTTATATCTGGATTCTGTCATCCATTCCGTTCTACGGCTACCTGTTTTATTCCTACCAGAACTACATGATATTCTATGAGCAGGTGGAGCGCACGCTGGAGATAGAGAACGCGGCGGATGATGAGAAGAAAAAGACAGAAACAGAAAAGGAATCGCCCAAATATTTCGACGGCATAGAAAGCAGCCTGACGCCCTGGCTGGAAAACAAGAGCTAT
This sequence comes from Bacteroides sp. ET71, assembly GCF_023336905.1. Classification (GTDB taxonomy): domain Bacteria; phylum Bacteroidota; class Bacteroidia; order Bacteroidales; family Bacteroidaceae; genus Bacteroides. Next base: position 46,851 of record NZ_JAMBLS010000026.1, on the reverse strand, counting down.
ACGCAACCCGGATTTACCATACAAGACATGGCGAAAGCACTTGGCACCAACAGGACCTACCTGAACGCTTATATAAAGGACAAATATCATGCGACATTCTGCGAATGGATAACCGGGCTCAGGTTGGAATACGCCAAGAACATGCTGAAGGAACATCCGGAAATGAGCATACAGAAAATCGCGGAATCGTCAGGCTTCTTGTCCCGCAGTTATTTTATCAAGTCGTTCACTGAAAAGGAAGGATGCACACCCGCCAAATGGAGAAAGCTATAGCCTGATACAAAGGCCGCAGGTTTGTGCTCAATCAACAAAAATAAGTGCTCATATAACAAATTTTATAAGATGCTGATTATTAACCGAAAAATAATTGGCAGAGCATTTGGCACGACAAATGTTTTTCAGTATTTTTGTTGATAACAACTGATAATAAATCAAGTTTATATGAGCAAAAAAATCCTATTTTTCATCCCGTTTCTGTGGCTGGCGGCAATATTTGTCCCTGTCTTTGCGCAAGAAAAAGCGGACACCACCTACACCTTCCGCTTCGTGCCGCAGAAGGATATGTTCTATGTGCCGCTTGACGGCAACGAACGGGAGCTTGCCCGGCTGCTGGAATGTGTGCGCCGGAACAAGGACAGCATACTCGGCGGCAGTCTTCCGCTCTACGTGGACGGCTACTGCAATTCCCTTGACAACGAAAAGGAAAACCTGCGGATGGCCGCCATCCGTTCCAACCGGGTGAAGTCGGAACTCATTGTGCGCGGCGGAATCAAAGAGGAATGTTTCATCACCAGGAACCATGCTTCCGACAGCAAGGACTATGTGATGGTGACGATAAAAGTCCCGGCCCCCACCAGCCTCCCCCGTAATGAAGAGGTTAAGGATGCTCCGGAAATACAGGAAAAGGAAAAGAACGACAACGTCGTTATCGGTAAAAAAGAAGAGAAGCCTGCGGAAGAAGCGCAAGTGCAACCCGTGCAAACAGGACAGGCCATAGTCAAGGAAAACAACCAGCCGGCACGTCAAAGCCTCCCCACGGGGGAGGTTGGAGGGGCTTTCTCCCTCCGTGCCAACCTGCTGCGTTGGGCAACACTCACCCCCGACTTGGGATTGGAGTGGCGCGTCCATCCCTCGTGGGGAATCCTCGTGAACGGCTCGTGGACATCGTGGTCGTGGAACGGCAAGGACAGGCGGTACGCCCTGTGGGAAGTGATGCCGGAAGTGCGTTACTATACAGGCAAGGAGAAACGTGGCTATCTGGGCGCGATGTTCAAGGCTGGCGAGTTCAACTACAAGCTTTCCGCAACCGGCAAGCAGGGCGACCTGATGGGAGGCGGCATCACGGGCGGTTATCTGCTGCGACTGAACAAAGCCCTGTCACTGGACTTCTCTGTGGCTCTCGGTTGCCTGCATGCCGATTATGAGAAATATGAGGTCACGGGCGGCGTGCGTGTCTGCCGTGGTACGGAAACCAAGAACTGGTGGGGACCCGTCAATGCCGGCGTGACATTGGTATACTTTTTTAAATGAAGAATGAAGAATGATGAATGAAGAATGAAGAGACTGCTTAATATTCATTTCCCTGTCATCCCGAGCACAGTCGAGGGATCTCACTACACGACTGAAAAAGTATTAGGGAGATGTTTCGACTACGCTCAACATGACAGAGAGAGCGATTTTTAAACAACAGGTTTTAAGAATGAAGAATGATGAATGATGAATGAAGAGACTGCTTAATATTCATTTCCCTGTCATCCCGAGCACTGTCGAGGGATCTCACTACACGACTGAAAAAGTATTAGGGAGATGTTTCGACTACGCTACGCTCCGCTCAACATGACAGAGAGAGCGATTTTTAAACAACAGGCTTTAAGAATGAAGAATGATGAATGATGAATGAAGAACGAAAAATGAAGAATGATGAATAAAACATTGAACATAAAGAAGAGATCTGCGGCCATCCGCCTTATCTGTGTCGTCTGTGTGCCTTTGTTTCTCGCATCCTGCGTGAAGGATGAACTTCACAACACCCCGCACCCTGACCGGGGAGCCGTGACCGTCAGCCTGACAGGACTGGCAGCGGACGGTGCGTATGTGCTCGACATCAACGGACAGACTGCCGACATCACCGGCTCATCGTTCACTTTCCCCGACCTGCTCACTCCGGGAACGCACAGCCTCGTGGTCTATAACCGTGCCGAGGGCTTCACCTTCGACGGACGGATGGCGCAAGTCCATACAGAGGACAGCAAGACCCGTGCGGACGGCGTGTCCATTATCCCCCTTCCGGGTTATCTGAAAACCGCCAGCCGGGAGATTACAGTCACGGCAGACGATACGCTGCATCTCACTCCGGCACCGCAGCAACGGGTGCGCGACCTGCATATCGAGTTCACCGTGACGCAAGGACGCCCGGAACTGATACAGACCGTGACAGGCACGCTCAACGGCATTGCCGGGACGTTTGACATGAAGGCGGAACAGACTATCGGCGAACCTGCCTCTACCGTAGTGGCCTTCACCCGTGACGGCAGCAAGCTCACGGCCGACGCCCGCCTGCTGGGTACGATGGGAGCCGCACAGACTTTGGTGCTGGATATCGCTTTCGTGGACGGCGGACGCACCCAACGGACGGAAGTTGACCTGATGGAAGCCCTTGCCGATTTCAACGGCAACATGACCGACGGCTACCGTGTGACCGGCACACTGGAAACACCGGTCGGCATGGAGGAAGCCTCTGCCGAAATCACCGGATGGGAAACAGTGGACGGCAGCGGGGTGGATGCCGAAATGTGATAGGATAATTTAATGGGCACACAGATGACACGGATAAGACAGATTTACACAGATTGTAAAGGGCTTCGTCAAGTCATCCTGAGCAAAGCGAAGGATCTCCCGAACGCACAGGGAGATGCTTCACTCTGTTAGCATGACAAAAAGAAACCTGTGGTCATCTTGTTCAATCTGTGTCATCTGTGTGCCATTGTAAACATACAGTAAATTCCATAACATAAATGAATGAGTTATACAATAAAAATACAGAAACGATGAAGACAAGATTATTCACCTTTGCAGCACTGGCACTCGCGCTTTCCGCCTGCACCAACGACAACGAGAACCTGAACGACGGTCCCGTGGCCGCAGTGATTAACGCCGAAATTTCCGATGCCGTAGCTACCCGTGCCAGCGGCACCACTTGGGCGGACAAGGACGAGATAGGCATCTCCGAAAACCGTTTCGGCTACACCAATGTTCCCTACCGTTTGGAAAACGGGAAGTTCATACCGGCAGGAACCATTATCTTCTTCCAAGATGACGACCCGACCACCTTCTCCGCCTACTATCCTTACGATGCGGACGGCGGGACACTGACTGCCACCACTGATGCCACGGCGCAGCAGAACCAGCCCGCCATCGACTTCCTCTATGCCACCGGCGCCACTGCCAGTACGCACAATCCTGAAGTGAACTTTACCGACGACACGGCTGCGGGAGGCACGGACTGTTCCTTCCACCACTGCATGAGCCAGATTACGCTCACCTTCGAGGCAGGAAGCGGCGTGGACTTCAATACCATCAAACCCACCGGCTACACACTCTCCGGACTGGTGCTGGAGGGCAGCTTCGACACCACCACCGGCACGGCAGAAACGGATGCGAACGCACAGACAGCCGACCTTACAATGGAACTGAACGGCGTACTCACCTCGTCGGTCATCCTCTTCCCGCAGTCAACGACAAGTATCGAACTGAGCGTGAACTACAACAGCCAGCCCTACACCGCCACGCTCACCATTCCCGAAGGCGCACTGAAAGCCGGCAACAACTACACCTACACCGTCACCGTCCGCAACAAGGACCTGAGCATCAGCTCTGCCACTATCAGCGACTGGAACCCGGTGAACGGCGGCAATGTGAACGCAGACCTTTAAGTATATCATTCCTAAAAGACTAAGAATATGAACATTAGACTTCCATTGCATATACTGTCCGCAGCAACCGTCCTGCTTTTTGCAGCGACTGCCTGCACGCAAGACGACCTCGGCAGCGGCACGTTGCCCGAAGGCGAGTATCCATTGGTAATCAACGCCACCGGCCTGCAAGCCGTGGCAACCCCTGCCTCCACCCGCGCCACCGTGGACGGTGACTGGCAGGGTGTACAGACCGTAGCCCTCAGCGTGGGCGGCACGGTGAAGGAATACGATGTGACAGCATCCGATGCCGACGGCTACAAGACTGCCACCCTGAGCAGCGACACCGACCCGTTCTGGTGGACAAGCCGTGAGGACATTACCGTTTCGGCGTGGTGGCCATACAACGCAACCGACATGGGAACCATGCCCGCCGTGGTAGTAGCTGCCGACCAAAGCACGCAGACGGCCTTCCAGGGCAGCGACTTTATCTCTGCCAAAGCCCAGACCGTGCAGTTCGACAACCCGACGCTTGAGTTCAGCCACCGCACGGCGCGTATAACGGTTCATCTAAAGCCGGGTGCCGGCATCCCGAGCGTGTCGGGAGCCGATGTTTATGTCACCGGCTTGGGCAAGGATAACGGCAACCCCGCCACTATCCGCACCTACGAGGCGGGCGGCGACACCTACGAAGCCCTCACCGCACCGCAGACCGTGAAGGCGAATACACCGTTCATACAGGTGGATTTAGGCGGAGGTACTTACTATTTCCGTCCGCATAGCGATGTGGTGCTGGCAGCCGGCAGCCGCTACACCTACACCGTCAATGTCACCGCCAAAGGGCTGGAACTGGCAGGCTGCACCATCGGCGGCTGGACTGACGGCGGCGGCGAGAGCGGCACGGCAGAGGATTTGGGTTATTTCATACAGGACGACGGCAGCTACACAGTCTATAACGCTAACGGCCTGCTGGCATGGAATAAGGCCGTGCAAAGCGACCTCTCGCTAAACTGTACCCTGACCGCCGACATCAACCTCACGGGCACAACATGGACACCGATAGGCAGTGGTTTCAGTTCTAATACCGGTTATCAAGGCACCTTCGACGGACAGGGACACAGCATCACGGGACTGAGCATCACCACAAACTCAACAGACGGTGGGAATGCTGTATTGTTCGATGGTATCGGGAGTAACGGAACGGTGAAGAACCTGCAAGTAGAGGTGAACTACAATGTGCAGCAAGGGGTAGCCAGCGGCATAGTAAATGTCAACTACGGCACCATTACTGCCTGCTCCGTAACGGGAGATATTGCTGCAAGAACCAGCGATATCGGTGGCATTGCGTCTATCAACAACGGTAGTATTATTGGCTGTTGGTTCGATGGAAATTTAACAACGAATTATGTTGAGGGCGGCATCGCTGCTTACAACTATGGCACCATCACCGCCTGCTTCTATGGCGGCAATGCCGGACAAGGGGTATATAGTAATCAAGGAGAAACGGCAGAAACCACGAAGGTGGACAACTCGACCGTTACTTGGCAGACCGCTGTTGGTGGCATGAACGCTGCCCTTACCGGCAACGCCTACCAATGGACATCCGGCACCGATGGTCTGCCTGTATTGAAGAAGAAGTAAAAACAGGACGATATGAAACGATATACCCTATATGTATTCTCGGCACTCGCCCTGCTCCTTGCGGCCGCAGCCTGCACGCAGGACGATGCGAGAACGTTGCCCGACGGCACGCAGCCGCTGACGCTGACCGCCGCCATAGAGGGCAGCGCCGACACTCGCGCCACCGTGGACAACCGGTGGAACGGCAATGAGACGATAGCCCTGCAGGTAACCGACGGGGACGGCACGGAGTGGTATGACTACACGGTGGATGATAAAGGCAACCTGTCCGGCGAATACTATTGGACAAAACCAAGTCCCATCACCGTGCAGGGTCTTTACCCGAATATCATGGTGGAAAATAACGATTGGACTTGGAGTGTGGAGGAAGACCAGAGCCGCGATGCGGACTATCAGTCGGGAGACCTGCTTTGCAGTGAATCCAAGACCGTGAGCTTCGCCCAAACGCCCGCCCTCACCTTCTACCACCAGACCGCCAAGGTGGTGGTGAACATCAAGAGTGACGGTCTGCCCGAAAGCATCGTAGCCACGCCGGGCGACATCAGCCTGACTATCGGCGAGGGTGACATCCTTGCGCTGGACGGTGCGTTCACCCTCCCGAAAGCCGTGGACGCTGACGGGCGTTGGCTCGGCACATGGACACCCGGCACCACTAAAGGCAGCATCAGTCCCCATCTTGCCAGTACTCCGGCGACAGGCTGCTTCGCCACCTACGAGGCCCTCGTCATTCCGCAGAATGTGACGGCGGGCACACGGTTGCTGGCCTTCACCGCCGAGAAGGACGGCACCGGCTACGGCCCGTTCTACTACATGCTACAGAAAGACACCGAATGGAAAGCCGGCTATAAGTACACCTACAATGTTACCATCACCCTCTACGGCCTTCAGGTATCGGTCGATACCGACGGCATGACATGGGGCGACGGCGCGGACGGCGAAGGCTCGGTAGAACTGCCCGTTTAATGAAGGAAATGATACGCAAGAGACTTACAAGAACGAAGGAGATATGAGGAAAAACAGATTATTTACGACAATATGCCTCATGGCGGCAATCCTGCTCACCGCCTGCACGCAGGACGAACTGGCCGAGCAGGGCACGGCTCTGCCAGACGGCGAATATCCTTTGCAGATAGGTCGTGTCAGCATCACCGCGGAGGCGAGCGAGGAGCCGTGGACGCGCGTGACCGAGAAGCCCGACGGCAGCGGCAGCGTATTCCAGGACGAGGACCGGATAGGCGTGCGCATAGCCGGCAGTGAGGAAACGGGCATCTATCGAATAAAGGTGGACGATGCGGGAAATGTCACCATCACCCCCGATAAGCCCGTCTATTGGAAGAGCACGCAGCCTGCCGAAGTCACTGCTTGGTATCCCGCCGAGGCAAGCCGTGTGAGCCTTGGGTCTCAACATATGGATGGCCTGACCTACGTGCTACGCGGCACCGGCACGGGCAACCACCAATCGCCCGTCAGCCTCGGCTTCACCCATTCGTTGGCCAAGGTGCGGGTGAAGTTGAAGGGTGAACGAGCATCGCAAGTCACCAATGTGGAGGTTTATGGCTTCACTTCATGCACCAACACGCAGGGTACATTAGCTACCGATGCTGATTCGCAAGGCTGGATAACCACGAAGTCATGCATATATAACGGTGAATCATGCTGGGAGGCCAACCTCGTGCCCGGCGAAATAGGCGACCAAACTACCCAGCCCTTCGTCCGCCTAAACGAAACGACCGTAGTTCCTGTCAGCACCCTGACAACCCTCGAAGCCGGCAATGTCCACACCATCACGATTACGGCAAACAGCGAAGGCATGCAGACCATCGACCTCTCGAATGAAGACTGCATCATCAACGACGACGGCACCTACTACTTCAGCGGCACGGGCAACCATGCCATACGGGTGACGGGCGGCAAGCCCAACATCTACCTGGAAGATGCGCAGATAAGTGTGTTGGGCGGCAATGCCATCGACATCACGGGCGGCGACCCCACTATCCATGTAAAAGGAAATGATAACGAAGTGTCTTCCAGCGATGGCGCGGGCATCTATGTGGCAGAAGGCTACAGCGTAACCATTACTTCCGATGACAAAACGGCCAATTCGATTACGCTGACCGGAAAAGGAGGAGCTGGAATAGGAGGATATTTAGCCTCAGGACAACATTCTGCATGTGGCAACATTATCATACAGAATGTAACCGTAATAGCATCCTCGTCTTATTCACTTGGAATGCAGGGTTATAACCCGGGAATAGGCGGTTCTGGAAATGCCGCTTGCGGAAAGATTTCTATTACCAATGCCATTGTATATGCTTATGGTTCAAATGGACCTAATCAAGGAAGTCCGGCTATTGGGGCTGGTTTGGACGATAGTATGAATCCTGGTTCTGTCCCAACCATACAAATTGAGACATCTGACATCTATGCACATCGTGGCAATTACGCAGATTACATAGGACAATCGGGAGATAGAAACAATAGTCGTGGAGATTTTCAATTCGGTCAAGAAGGTTATTGCCGAAGCAGTAATGTCTATTGCTATACAGGAAGCAGCGATACGTTGGATAAGACGGTGACGTATGATGCCAGCGGCAACGGGACAGAACAGTCACAGTGACCCTTGATAAAGGGTATCAGATACCCTTTGCCAACAGTATCAGATACCCTTGCCAGGGCAGACGAAACAACATAATGTATAACCTCAAAACAGTAACGACTATGCTGGAACATGAAATTAAAAACAAAGTGCTTACCATTGGTAACCGTAAGGGACAGACCGTGTATTACGCCTATCCCAAGTCACAACAGAAGCTGACCAACGACATGGTCATCGAGCGCATCGTGCGCGAAACCTCGCTGTCCGAAGGTGACGTGAAGAACGCCCTCGTCAGCCTCTCCAACGTAGTATGCGACGCCCTGCAACTGGGCATGAGCGTGGACCTCGCCGAGCTGGGCAACCTGCGCGTCTCTGTCATTTCCGGATTTAGGTTGACTCGATAATGAGTTTATCCCTGATATAAGTTGACTCTGGTTAATGTTATTACTTCGATACGCCAAACAGCCTGCAAAGGAACTGAACCCCATACCGTTATGAATCCTTCGCATGCAGGTTCTCTACCGCTTGGCGCCAGCTTTTTTTCTTATCGGGATATTGAACTTGGTCTCTGCGATATTTATGAGTTCATCGTATGCTTCCGCCTTGATCTCGACCTCCCTGAGCTGCTCCCGCAGCCTGCACGCATCAGCGTCACGGTGTCGGGAGGCACATCAAGCATCAGTTCCGTGCGCCTGACGAACCTCTCCACCGCCAACGGCAATCCCGGCGAGATAATTGCCCACGATGCAGGGAGCGGCATCTACGAGGCTCTCGTCACCCCGCAAAGCGTGACTCAGGGCACGGCGTTTGTCACCATCGCCACCACTGACGGCAAGACCTACGTCTACCGGATGAAGCAGGATGCCGATTGGGATGCAGGCGTGGAACATAAGTATGAGATAAGCATAAAATGAAGAGAAAGCGAGCGTTCCTTGACAGGTCGGGAACGGGGGAAATAATAAAAGCCACCGATATGTTCGTTCTTCAGCATTTTTATGTTACCTTTGTATCGGTAACTATAAAATGAACAGGAAGCATGAAAGTAGGAGATAAAGTACTTATTTCGCCCGATTTGACACTACAAAAAGAGTGGCTGCCGGGCATCATTATCCAAGTGGAGAACAATCCCTTTGTAGGCATCGTGATTTCCGCAGAGACGGAAGACCATAACGTGTTCTTCGGTCGGGAGGACTTGTTCAAACTGGCAAAGGAGGAAGTATGAAAGCTGATTCGCAAAACCTATCCGTTATTTCGTGACGGTGTGTCCAAATGAGATACAGGCACGCAGATAACACAGATTAAACAGATTTTCGCCGATAATACATAATCAGTGGTCATCTGTTGTATCTGTGTTATCTGTGTGCAATTTTGTGTTCTTTGATACGTTGGGAAACGGGAAGAAAATAATAGAGTGGCTGCCGGGCATCATTATCCAAGTGGAGAACAACCCCTTTGTAGGCATCGTGATTTTTACTTTTGTCCCGCCCCTCTCCATACAGAAGAAAGGCGGGACAAACTCGTTTCTGCTCCCTACCTGCTCCCTACCTCGTCCCTGTTATATGACAAGGAGCAGGTAGGGAGCAGGTACGAATAGAGTCCATAGAAATCCCTTGTTTGAAAATGAGGAACGGTAAGCGTCCAAATGGAGGAGCCAATAAAAAAACTATGCTTATATTTGCGGCAGAATAAGAGCCTGCTTGAAATTCATTTTCCTGTCATCCCGAGCACAGTCGAGGGATCTCACTACGCACTTGAAAAGTATCAGGGAGATGTTCCGACTACGCTTCGCCTGCTCAACATGACAGAGAGAGCGATTTTTAAACAGGCTCCAAGCAAGAAACCTTTTAAAACACACAATCAGTATGGCAAGAATCAAACCGGAACAGCCAGAGAATCTCGCTGGCAAAATAGGAAACGTGGTGGCCTGCACCTGGATGGGCATCCCCTACCTGCGTTCGATACCGACACGCATCAACAATCCCAGGACCCCCATACAGCAGGCCCAGCGCTCGCGGTTCAGCGTGGCCTTAAATTTCCTCCGCCCGCTCACCCCCATCCTCCGCATCGGCTTCCGCGAAGGGGCCGTGAGGCAAAGCGCCTTCAACGCGGCCATGTCCTACACGATGCGCTACGCCCTGACGGAGACACCGGCGGGCATCGCCATCAGCTACGGCAACGTCATGGTGTCGCAAGGCTCGCTCATGGGAGCGCACGATACGGCAGCCAGACTGACCGAGGGGAAGGCCATTTTCACGTGGAACAGGCATCGCCGCACGGGCAATGCGTCGCCGCAAGACCATGCCCTGACAATGGTGTATCACAAGCCATCGCAGCAAGCCGCCTACGAGACCGCCGGGGCTTTCCGGCGCGAAGGCGGCATGGAGCTGGACTACCCCAAGGAATGGGCGGCAGAGGACGTGGCCGTCTACCTGGCCTTCTGGAACGAGAAAGAGGGCATCGCCAGCAACAGCGAGTGCCTGTGGGGAAGGGAATAGCTGATTTTCGACGAAAACTGTCCGGGACTTTAGGAAATTCACTAACTTTGTAAGACTGAAAACATCTGACAAGAAACATCATGGACAAACTTTATCCGATAGGCATACAGACGTTTGAAATCATCCGCAAGGAGGGCTATTGCTACGTGGACAAGACCGCGTTGATTTACCAACTGGTCAAAAGTGGCAGGTATTATTTCCTCAGCCGTCCGAGGCGTTTCGGAAAGAGTCTGCTGATTTCTACGCTGGAGGCATATTTCCGGGGGAAGAAAGAGCTGTTCGCAGGATTGGCCATCGAGCAATTGGAACAGGAGTGGACGGAATATCCTGTGCTGCACCTGGATCTGAACGCACGGCTCTACGAAAACACCTCTTCGCTGACAGCCATCCTGAACCAACACTTGGAACAATGGGAGGCTATCTATGGGGAGGAAAAGAAAGACCGTGCACCCGAAGAACGTTTCGCCTACCTGATTGAGAAAATCTGCCGCACGACAGGCCGGCCGGTGGTGATCTTGGTGGATGAATACGACAAACCCCTGCTGCAAGCCATCGGAAACCGGGATTTGCAGAACGAATACCGCGAGAGGTTGAAAGCCTTTTACGGGGTGATGAAAAGCAAGGATGCTTACATACGCTTTGCCTTGCTGACCGGAGTGACGAAATTCAGCAAAATCAGCGTGTTCAGCGACTTGAACAACCTGACGGATATTTCGATAGACAATGAATATGCTACGATATGTGGTATCACAGAGGAAGAACTATATACGATCTTCCATGAAGATATCCGTCTGTTGGGCCAAAAGAATGGGATGGACGAAGACGAAACGAAGCAAAAATTGAAAGAATGGTATGACGGTTATCATTTCTCGGCCAGATGTCCGGATATGTACAATCCGTTCAGCCTGCTCAGCACGTTTAAAGGGAAGGCCATCGACAGTTATTGGTTTGAAACGGGCACACCTACTTTCCTCATCCGGTTGCTCAAGCAGGGGAAATACGATTTGTACGCGCTCTGCCACGAGCAAGTGTCGAAAGACATGCTGGGAGATTTGGACAACACAGGAAGCAACCCCCTGCCCATACTGTATCAGAGTGGCTATCTCACCCTCAAAGGTTACAACCGTGAATTTGGCACCTATGCCCTCGACTTTCCAAACCGGGAAGTGGCGGAAGGGTTCAACCGCCATCTCTTGCTGGACTATGCACAAATACCTTTGGGCAATCCGACTTTTCAAATCCAGAACTTTGTCCTCGAAATACGCCGAGGTGACATTGACGCTTTTTTGCGACGCCTGCAAAGTTTTTTCGCCGACACACCTTACGAACTGGTGCGCGACTTGGAGCTGCACTACCAGAATGTATTATTCATCGTATTCAAGCTGCTGGGATTTTACGTGCAGGCGGAATACCACACTTCGCAAGGACGCATCGACCTGGTGCTGACAACCGATTCGTACATCTATGTCATGGAGTTCAAACTGGAAGGCACAGCGGAAGAGGCATTGCAGCAGATAGAGGACAAGCGGTATGCCCTGCCCTTTGCAACGGACACACGTAAGCTATACAAAGTGGGAATCAACTTCAACAACAGCCTGAGAAACATCGAAAAATGGCTGGTAAAAGTATAATCGGACATAAAACATAACCGTATGGAAATCATCATCGCAACAGTCATTGGCCTCATCGTAGGCGGAATCGTCGGCAGCCTGATGGTACGGAGCAAAAGGCAGGAACTGCTGACCAGGAACGAGGTGCTGCAGGCACAAGTGGAAAATGTACAAAAGCAGGCAGAAGCCACGTCCTTGGCATGGCAACGCCAAGTGGACGAACTCAAAGCCGCATCGCGGGAACAGGCGGAGCAGCTCAGGACAGAAGCCGAACGACGGCTGAAGGAGGCCAAGGAAGAGGGCAGCCGGCAGTGGGCAGACGCCAAGGCCGAGACGGAAAGACAGCACCTGGAAGCGATGGCCGACAAGGAGCGGATGTACCGGCAGGCCCTGGAGGCCAAGCAGCAGGCGTGCGACGAAGCAATGGCTGCCCAGGAGAAGCGCCACCAGGAGGCCATGGCTGCCCTGCAAGCGCGTTTCGACGAGACCATGAAGCGGGTGACGGCACAGGTGCAGACGGCCACGGACGACATGCTGAAGCAACGGCAGAAGGAGTTTGCCGAGTCGAGCCACACCAATCTGGGGCAGATTGTCAACCCGCTGCGCGAAACCATCGACAAGATGAAGAAGGCGATGGACGAAAATACGCTGAAGCAGACTTCGATGAGCAGCGAGATGAAGGCGAACATCGAACACATGATGCGCCAGAGCGCCGCCGCCCAGAAGAGCGCGGACGAGCTGACCCGGGTGTTCAAGCATGGCAGCAAGGTGCAGGGCGACTGGGGCGAGACGGTGCTGGACGAACTGCTGGAGGCGCAGGGACTGACGCGCGGCATACACTACGACACGCAGGCCGTCATACGCAACGCGCAAGGCGAGGTGGTCAAGTCGGACGACGGGAGCAGTCTCCGGCCGGACATCATCCTGCACCTGGACCAGCGGCGCGAGGTCATCATCGACTCGAAGGTGTCGCTCACGGCTTTCATGGATTATGTGAACGCCGAAGACGAGGAACACCGGCAACAGTACCTCAAGGCACACATCGCGAGCTTGCAGAACCACGTGAAGGAGCTGTCCGTGAAGGATTATTCGGCCTACATCCAGCCGCCCAAGGTGCGGATGGACTACGTCATCATGTTCGTGCCGCACACCGGTGCGCTGTGGACGGCACTGAACGCGCAGCCCGACCTGTGGCGCAAGGCGATGGACCGCAATGTATTCATAGCCGACGAGCAGACGCTCTTCGCCGCCCTGCGCATCATCAACCTGACGTGGACGCAAATCGCCCAGGCGCAGAACCACGAAAAGGTCTACGCCCTGGCCAACGAGATGCTGGACCGGGTGGGACAGTTCATGAAGAAATACCAGGCCTTGGGCAAGGCGCTGGACAGCGCGGCCAAGGCCTATGAGGACGGGGAAAAGAAACTGCTGCCCACGGGGCAGAGCATCCTCCAGACTTGTGCCAAGCTGAAAAAGCTGGGGGCCAAGACGAGCGACAAGAATCCGTTGCCGCAACTGGTGGATGTGGACGAGATTCCGGGCATCGAGGGAGAAACGGCGGCCGAAGCGACAGAAACGCCCCTCCCCTAAGAGTCTGCTTACAAACCGCTCTCTGTCATGTTGAGCATTGTTCTCCCCCGTTTGGCGGGGGAGAACAACGCTCGGGATGACAGGGGAAACGGTCTTTTAACAGATGCTGAGTCTTACGAAAGATTCATCTCTCCATATACTTCTTCCTTTCTTCGGGCGGGAACTTTTCCAGGGCATAACGGAGCATCGTGCGCGGCATCTGTCGGCAGGTGACATCCAAGATGACTTCCAGAAAATGCTTGTCGCGCTTGCCCACCTCGCGCAGCATCCAGCCCAAGGCTTTTTGCATGAGGTCGTGCATCTCTGTGGTTGGGCGCTTCGAGCCGGGCGCCTGTTTCAATCCCTGCCGGCTCAGGAAGTACATCGTCAGAAACGTGATATCGGCAAAGTCGCCCCGACGGATGAAGGCATGCGTAGCGACCACGGCTATGCGTTGACGCCACAACGAAGGGCTCTCGGCCAGCTCCAGAAAGGTCTGTATGATGTAGCGGTTGGTATCTTCGTTCTTCGGAAGGGTTGCCAGGTATTCGCCCAGGATGTAGGGCGCGCTCAGGTCGACCAGGTCCCAGTTGTTAATACGGGCCGTCTGCGTCAGGTAGAAGTCGAACACCTCTTTGCGCACCTCGGGCGTGGCTTTCTTGAAGCGCTCCACCAGCATCAGCAGGGCGCAGAGGCGGCACTCGTGCCAGGGGCTTTGCAGCAGGCAGGCCGCCACTTCCTGCGGCTCTTCGCGGTAGCGTTTGGCCACGCGGCGTACATCGGGCACGACAATGCCCAGAAACTGGTCGCCTTCTCCATACTCACCCTTCCCGGTCTTGAAAAAGCGGGGCAGGAAGTCGCGTTTCTCAGGGTTGACATACGTTTCCAATTCACTCTGGATAAGGGCGGCGCGTGATGCGGCACCGGCAACAGGCAAGGGCACACAAGAAGGATTCACAGGAGCCATGTTCATATCATTTTATCATTTCGAGAACAAAAATAGGACTTTCTGCGCGGCAGGCCAACAAGTTCGGAAAGTATTTCCTACTTTTGCAAGGAGAACAACACACTTTTAAAGCGAAACGATATGTACAGAAAGATTTGGAGCGTCTGTTGCCTGGCTGCGGCATCGCTGGGACTGCACGCCCAGACAGCCTTGGAAAAAGGGCTGCAAAGCATCAGCCGGGAGAAGGCAGAGGCGATTGTAGAGTTTTTGGCCGACGACCATTTGCTGGGACGGGAGGCTGGACAGCCCGGCGCGCGCATTGCGGCACGCTACCTGGCCTCGGAACTGAAGGAGGCAGGCATCCGGCCGCTGTCGGACGAGGGTTACTACCAGCCCTTCGAGGCCTGTGCCGTCGAACGGCAACAGAAAGGACGCTGGCAGGTACACCCGGACTCTGTGGCGCGGCTGAAGCAGGGCACGCACCGCTGCCTGAAGCTGGCCAACGTCTTGGGATGGATTCCCGGCGAACGGACGGACGAGTATGTCATGGTGGGGGCTCACTACGACCACCTGGGCACGGACCCTACCCTGGCGGGCGACAACGTCTATAATGGGGCGGACGACAACGCTTCGGGCGTATCGGCAGCCTTGCAGATAGCGCGGGCCTTCGCCGCGTCCGGGCAGAAACCGCTGCGCAACGTTGTCTTTGCGTTCTGGGACGGGGAAGAAAAGGGACTGCTGGGCTCGAAGCACTTCGTGCAAAGCTGCCCTTTTGCGGAGCAAATCAAAGGGTACTTGAACTTCGACATGATTGGCCGCAACAACAAGCCCGAGCAACCGCGGCACGTGGTCTACTTCTACACCGCGGCACACCCCGCCTTCGGGCAATGGCTGAAGGACGACATACAACGGTATGGCCTGAAATTGGAGCCGGACTACCGCGCGTGGGACCGCCCCGTGGGTGGCAGCGACAACGCGTCGTTCGCCCTGCGGGACATCCCCATCATCTGGTATCACACAGACGGGCACGCGGATTATCACCAGCCGTCAGACCACGCCGACCGCCTGAATTGGGAGAAGCTGACAGACATCACCCGCGCAGCCTTCCTCAATCTGTGGAACCTGGCCAACGAAGAAAACTACTAACTGCTGTCTACCAATTACTGTCTACTGAAACATGGTACTGAATTATATCTGGGTGGCGTTCTTCATCGTCGCCTTCGTCGTGGCAATGGGAAAGCTGCTTTTCCTGGGCGACACGGAGATTTTCACTGAATTGGTCAACTCCACCTTCTCTTCGTCGAAAAACGCTTTCGAGATTTCGCTGGGACTGACCGGCCTGTTATCGCTGTGGCTGGGCGTGATGAAGATTGGCGAGCGCAGCGGCATGATAAACGCGCTGTCACGCTGGCTCAGCCCCGTGTTCTGCCGCCTGTTTCCCGACATCCCGAAAGGACACCCGGCGATGGGCTCCATCTTCATGAACCTGTCTGCCAACATGCTGGGGCTGGACAATGCCGCCACGCCGCTGGGGCTGAAGGCCATGAAGGAACTGCAGGAACTGAACCCGAAAAAGGACACGGCCACGAACCCGATGATTATGTTCCTCGTCATCAACACCTCCGGACTGATACTTATCCCCGTCAGCATCATGATGTACCGGGCGCAGATGGGGGCCGCGCAACCTACGGATATCTTCATCCCTACGTTGCTGAGTACGGCCGTTTCGACCGCCGTGGGCATCCTGACCGTCAGCATCAGCCAGCGCATCAACCTGCTGTGCAAACCCATTCTGCTGCTGGGCGGGGGCATCAGCGTGTTCTTCGCGGCACTCATCTGGGTGTTCGTGCGGGTGGGACGCGACGAGATGGGAACTTACTCCACGCTGACGGCGAACGTCATCTTGTTCTGCATCATACTGCTGTTCATCCTGTGGGGCTTGTGGAAGCGTATCAACGTGTACGACGCTTTCATCGAGGGCGCGAAGGAGGGCTTCTCCACGGCTGTGCGCATCATCCCCTACCTGGTGGCTTTCCTGGTGGGCATCGCGGTGTTCCGTGCCTCTGGAGCCATGGATTTGCTGGTGGACGACTTGATTCGCCCGGCCGTGGCGGCACTGGGCGTGGACACAAGTTTCGTGGGGGCATTGCCCACGGCGCTGATGAAGTCGCTGAGCGGCAGTGCGGCCAACGGGCTGATGATTGACACGATGCAGCAATACGGGGCAGACTCGTTTGTCGGCCGCCTGAGCTGCGTGGCGCGCGGCGCCTCGGACACGACGTTCTACATCCTGGCCGTCTACTTCGGCAGCGTAGGCATCACGCGGACACGCAACGCTGTGACGTGTGGCTTGATTGCCGATGCGTCGGGCATTGTCGCAGCTATTGTCATCAGCTACCTCTTTTTCTTCTGAGCTGCTCCGAACAGGGGGCTTGCTTCGTCCGGAAGCGGGTGCTTCCGTCGGACACGGGACATGCTTCTTGTCCGCAAGAGGCAAACGGGCGGCAAGGGATGGATTTGTTTACAGTTAACACATTGAAAATAAGCATAGTATGATTACTTACCAGACAGAGGGCGTGGACATGCCCGACATCAGGAAACGAGAGACAACGGAATGGATTAAGGCCGTGGCGGCCACTTACGGCAAACGCGTGGGCGAGATTGCCTACATCTTCTGCTCGGACGAGAAAATCCTGGAGGTGAACCGGCAGTATCTTCAGCACGATTATTACACGGACATCATCACCTTCGACTATTGCGAGGGCAACCGCCTGAGCGGCGACTTGTTCATCAGCCTGGATACGGTGCGCAGCAACGCCGAGCAGTTCGGCACGGCGTATGACACAGAGCTGCACCGTGTCATCATCCACGGCGTGCTGCACTTGTGCGGCATCAATGACAAGGGACCGGGCGAGCGCGAGGTCATGGAGGCGGCGGAAGACCGCGCCCTGGCAATGCGCCCCGAAAAATAAGGGGCAGCCGCCCGGAACCGCGTCCGGAGGGCTGCCCCTCAGAAGGCTTGCCTGGCCTCGTCCGTTATTTCTCTACCGAGAAGCGGAAGATGCAATGGCTGTCGTATTTCTCACCCGGACGGAGCACTGCCGTGGGCCATTCGGGCTTGTTGGGCGTATCGGGATACTTCTGTGTCTCCAGGCAGACGGAGGCACGGCGTCCGTAGGTGATGCCCTTCTTGCCGCGCAGCGTGCCGTCCAGGAAGTTTCCGGCATACACCTGGATGCCCGGTTCGTTGGTGAAGACTTCGAGCTTGATGCCCGTCTTGGGCGAAACGAGCGTGGCGCAGGCACGCGAGTCGTCACCCTTGGTGTTGAGCACCCAGTTGTGGTCGTAGCCCAGGCCGTTCTTCAGTTGCTGGAAGTCGTCGTCAATGCGGGCGCCCACGGCTGTCGGTTGGCGGAAGTCCATCGGCGTGCCTTCGACGGTCACAATCTCGCCGGTGGTCATGAACGTGCTGTCTACGGGTGTATAGTTGTCGGCATCCACCATCAGCAGGTACTCGGAGTTATCGCGCGAGGGGTCTCCGTCGAGGTTGAAGTACGAGTGGTTCGTCAGGTTGACGATGGTCGGCTTGTCGGTCTCGGCGCCATATTGGATGTCGATGGCGTTGTCGTCCGTCAGCGTAAAGGTTACCGTGCAATTCAGGTTTCCGGGGAATCCTTCTTCACCGTCTTTCGACAGATAGCTCAGCTTCAGCGTGTGCTGGTCGGGCTGCACAGCATCGAATACACGGTACTGGAAACCCTTCGGACCGCCGTGCAGGCAATGCCCGTAGTTGTTCGTGGGCAGTTGGTAGTCCACGCCGTCCAACGAGAATTTGCCCTGGCCTATGCGGTTGGCATAGCGTCCGATGGTTGCACCGAAGTCCGAGGGATACTTCACATAGTCGGCGATGGAGTCGAAGCCCAGCACCACATCGCGCATGACGCCGTCGCGGTCGGGCACCATGACGGAGACGATGCGTCCGCCGAAGTTGGTGATGCACACTTCCATGCCGTTGGCATTGGTCAGCGTGTAGAGCGCCGTTTGCTTGCCGTCTACTTCCGTCTGGAAATCGGCAGGGTTCAGGCCGGAGGCAGTCTTCACTTCCTGCTGCTTCCCGCCACAAGCCGCCAGCGTCAGAAGCAAGGCGGCCACAGAGAGTTTCAAAATCTTTTTCATTTCGGATTACATTATTAGATTAAACATATACGGAAAATCTTATTTCTTCCCTTGCAGGAATTGTTCGGCACGCCCCGGCGAGAACAGCTCCCACAACGAAGCCACCGTCCAGCCCGGAGCAAAAATGACGTTATAGTATCCCTTGCCGTTGCGGCCATAGTCCCAGTGCGTGTGCTGCACCACTTCGGGATAATAGCCTACCTTGCCCATGCCGCACAGGTAGCCTTCGCGCGGCAGCAACTGGCGCATGGAAGTGGAGATGACCTCGGCAAAGTCAGAGAAACGCTTCTCGCCACACTCGCGGGCCAGCCAGTGCAGCACGTCGGCAAAGTCGAAGATGAACACGTCAATGTGGTTGTTCTCCACCGACACGTTGCCCCAGCCGCGCGTCTTCAGGCCAAGGTCGCCCAACATCTGCCCTTGGGCAAAGGGAACGTCCCAGGTATAATACCACGACAGCGCAAAGTAAGCGGCCTTCTTGGCCAAAGCGACGTAGCGCTCTTTCTCCTTGTCACCAGACACCAGCGCCAGGTAATAGATGGCCGTAGCGGCATAAAGCGAAGCCTCCTTGTCCTCGCAGTTGGCGTCCAGCGTTGAGGAGAAGTAATCGGCCTTCGAAATAATCTCACGCTCCAAGTAGTCCACCGTGCGGCGGGCCGACTCGAGGTAGCGTTTGTCCTTGAAATATTTGTAGCCCATCACCAACGGCAGAGTGGCCGACGGCGTACTTCCACCGCTGGCATCAACCAGCGAGAAATCGTCGCGGAACTTGCGGGGGAAGCTGCCGTCTTCGTTCTGGATTTGCAGGAACTTGTCCAGCATATTGCGTACCTTTTGCTCCCATTCCGGATGTTTGCGGCCTTGGCTCTTCTCGTAGTTCAGGTAGTAGAGCACGGCATACACACCCTCCGATTGCCGGCGGATGCTATGGACTGGGTCGACCCAACCCCGTTCAGGACGCGCCACTTCGTGGAAGAAGCCTGCTTCGGACAATCCGTTGGCCAGGTAGCTGTCAAAGATGCTTTGCGCCTGCTTTACCATCTCCGGGTTGTTGCCTTTCCCTTCGCCATATTCCAGTGCGTTAAAGGCATTGAGCAGCGTGCGGCCTACGAAGCCTACTTCGGCCTGGTCAATGCTAGCACAAGTGGCCACTACCATCTCAGGGCTGGAGTAGAAGCACAGCTTGCCGGGCACGTAAGCGTTGAGAAAATAATTGCTCAGCACCTCCTTCATATAGTCGGGCGTATAGGACGTCTGTACGGGTTGCGGGCGGTTCGTGTCGTAGCAATACTCCCACGTGCGCTGTACGCACTCCGAGAAGTCTGCGACCTGGCGTTCGCTAATCTCCCAAGTAAGCACCACGCTTTCGCCCTTCGGCAAGTACTGGAATGCCTTGACGGCCGGGGCCAGGGTGCACTTGCGGATGTACGTGCGCGGTTCCTCACGGTAGGGGAAGCCGTAGGCCAGCACCGTCTCGCCGCCTTTGTTCAGGAAGCCTGTATAACCGACGGAAGTCTCGCCGGAAAGAATCACTTCGCCTTCTTCGTGCGTGGTCAAGGCATCGGTAGCAAAGTCGCTGATATGGATGACTGACACAGAGCGGCCGTTTTTCTCGTCGAAAGCGGCTGTCAGCGGAGTGCTCAGACGGTCGTCGCGCACCAGCCAACTGTCTGACGTGTGGAACGACGGTGCCTCTTTAGGCGAACGAAGATTGCGGCGATACCAGAAGCCGGGCATGTAGAACTGGCAATCGTCGTGCCTGTACCCCGTCTTCAGTTCCTCTCCGTAGTTAAAATAGAGGTCTTGTTGTGCGGTAAGAGTGAGCGTAATGCGCTGACGGCCGTCCATGTTTTCTATTTGGCGGCTGACCAACAGAGGTACATCGGCCGACGAGGTGCCGGCATAAAGTCCGGGCCGCAGTTCGCGGAACGTCAGAGGATATTCCTGAGCCGGGTTGCCCGGCGTTTTCAGACTGATGGTTGCCGATGCGTCTCCGGCAGCGGCGTTCATTGCTCCGGCTCCGGTTACTCCGGCCAAAGGCAACAAGAGGGCTACTAATAGCTTTTTCAACTTCATAATGGTAACAAATGAATGAATACTGTTTTTACTTATTTATATTACGTGATAGTTTTATCGTTTCTGCGTTGGAGCCGGCTGTCCCGAGAATCCGGCGGGGAATGATGACTGCGTCGGGCTTCACCGAGATGTCGTAAAGGCCATCTGCCCGCTTCGCCAGATGCAGGGGGACGATGCGTGTGCGGCGCGGGGAGACTTCGCGGTCGGAGGCATGGACGTGGTAGACGTAGTAGAGCCGTTCGTCTTTGCCGCGGAAGATGTCTCCGTGACCGCTGCCGTTCTCGCCCACGATGCGGCGGCTAATGATGGGATTTTCCGCGTGTTTGACCCACGGGCCGAGTGGCGAGGACGAAGTGGCATAGCCTACGGCATAGTCGACGTTCATGAAATGGTTGGCTGAGAAGAACAGGTAGTACACGCCGTCGAGCTTGACGACAGTCGGCCCTTCCATGATGGGTACGGAGGGATAGGACGGGGTGTTCTCCCAAGGCTCGGTGTTGTCCAGACAGCGGCGCAGAGTCTCGGGGCGGATGGTGCCTTGCTGCAAGTCGAACTCGGCCACCCAGATGTAATTGCCGTGGTCGAAGCGGACGTGGTAGAGGTAGCATTTCCCGTCGTCGTCACGGAAGAGGAAAGGGTCGATGTTCTTCGCCGAAGCGTCGATGGGGCGCAGCGTGTCTTGCCGAAAAGGCCCTGTCACACGGTCGCTCCAGGCTAGCGCGGTCTGTTCGTTGGCAGTGTAGGCCAGGCCCCAGACATTGTTATCCAACTGTATCCATTGGGGCGCCCAGAATCCGGCTGTGCCGTAGGAGGTGCCTTGGGTCAGGAGGAAGCGGGTGTCGTCCGTGGTTCCTGTTCGCCAGGGTCCTTCCAATTCGTCCGAAAGCAACACGGTGAAGCCGGCAGGTGTCTGCGAGGAGGTGCCTGTCAGGTAATAGGTGTCGCCCACCAGGACGATGGTGGGGTCGGCATACGGAATCTCCTGCCGGCCGGAGTCCTGGCCGTAAACAGCCGGATGTCCTGCCAGCAGGAGAAGGGTGCCGCACAGTGCGAGTGCTTGTTTCATTCCGCGGCCCGGTTATTTTTGTTCGTCCAACGAATGGATGAGGCGGAGATTGGCTTCGCGCACGCGGTCGACGTCCACCTTCACGACTTTGCGGTCGTAGGTCATGAAGCCGTTGACCTCTACTTCGACGTCGGTGGTCTGAGTATAGACGCCGGCGGAGAATCCGCGCTTCACGAGGTTGTAGAGTTTGTCAGCGTATTTGACGTACTCGTCGGTAACCTCCTTCGGACTGCTGAATTGCACATAGCCCCAGTTGCGGTCGGGTTCCCACACGTGCTCTTTCAGCACCAGTCCGATGCCGCCGAACTCTCCCAACACCGTGGCGCGCTGTGCGTCGTACAGGTAGAGGTCGGGCTGCGGATAGTTATGCAAGTCGAGTATGTCTCCGCACGGATAGTGGTTTCCTCCGCTGGCGGGGTTCACCAGTCGCGTGGGGTCGTATTGCTTCGTCCACTCGGCGATTTCGGGTGTCTTGAACTGTCCCCAGGCTTCGTTGAAAGGAATCCAGACGCCGATGCAGGGATAGGAGTAGCAGGCGTCGATGATTTCTTTCCACTCTTTGCGGTAGTAGGCTTCGGACTCGGGCGAGCGCTTCAACTCTGTGCCGTTGAAGTACTGGCGCGATTGCCATTCGGGATTGCGGTCGCCGCTGGGCATGTCTTGCCAGACGATGATGCCGAGCTGGTCGCAGTGTGTGTACCAGCGGGCGGGCTCTACCTTGATGTGTTTTCTTATCATGTTGAAGCCCAGTTTCTTGGTCATTTCCACGTCGTAGCGCAAAGCCTCGTCGGTCGGAGCCGTGTAGAGTCCGTCGGGCCACCAGCCTTGGTCCAAGGGGCCGTACTGGAAGATGGGGCGGTTGTTGAGGGCGAGGCGGACGATTCCGTCTTTATCGCGCAGGGTGGAGAACTTGCGCATGGCGGCGTAGCTGTCCACTTCGTCCAGGGTCTTGCGTCCTTCCGTCAGGCGCACTTTCAGGTCGTAGAGGAAGGGGCTTTCGGGGCTCCAGAGCTTCATGTCTTCGGGCATACGGATTTCCACAGGCTGCGCGTTGATGCTCTTTCCAGCGGCCACGAGCGACTGTCCGTCATACACTTCGACTTCGAGCAGGGTGCCCGAGGTGCATCCCCGGGTGTCGGCCTCGATGCTGAGCGTGCGGCGGTCGATGTCGGGCGTGATGCGCAGGTTGCCGATGTGTTGTTCGGCCACGGGCTCCAGCCACACGGTCTGCCAGATGCCGCTGACGGGGGTGTACCAGATGCCGCTGGGTTCGTTCACCTGCTTGCCTCGGGGTTGCGGGCCACGGTCGGTGGGGTCCCACACGCGCACGGTCAGCGTGTTATCGTTTCCTTTGGGCAAGAGGGCCGCCGTGATGTCGAACGAGAAGGGTGCGAAACCGCCTTCGTGGCGACCCACCTTCACCCCGTTGACCCACACGTCGGCACGCCAGTCAACAGCCCCGAAGTGCAGCAGGACATTGCGGCCGCGCCAGTCGGCAGGCACGCTGAAGGTGCGTTGGTAGACCAGCTCCGAATTTTCGCCCAGCCTGCGGCACACGCCGGACAACGAAGACTCGATGGCAAAGGGTACGAGGATTTCGCCCTCGAAGCTGTCGGGCAGCGCGGCATCTTTCGGAATGACGGCATACTGCCACAGTCCGTTCAGGTTCTTCCAGTCCGGACGCTCCATCTGAGGACGGGGATACTCGGGTAACACTTGAGCGGGATTCAGTTCTTCAGCCCACTTCGTTTTAATACGATCGCCCGCCGGAGACCATTGGGCAGAAGCGTTGCCTGCAAACAAGGCAAGCAACAGAGAAAAAGCAACAATTCGTTTCATGCGTTTTTATGTTTTTTGTGTTCGCAAACAAAGATAAGCCTTTTTTCTTTCAGAAGTTAGCACTATTCGGCCAATTAATGCAAGAAATTGTGCAAAAACTATCTGATTTTACCAATGAGCCACCCGGACAACGCACAAAACCCGGACAAGCACTTCCCTCGCCTCGCAGACACCCCCGCCAAGAGCCGTGGCTCTTCCGAACAAGAAGCGCGGCTCTTCCGAACAAAAGCCACCGTTCTTCCGGACAAGAAGGAAACACGGACCGACCCCCAAAGAAAACGACCGCACGGTGCCTGTCTTTATAGAAAGATACGCGCGCAACCGGAGGCCGCAAGCTGTCTGCTCCGTATCCGCGCGTCAAACCGTGTCGACAAATTGGAAGCAAAAAGTTCCTTTTCAATTCACGAACGCATCAAACGAAAAGCAATCCGCTACAAAAATCAACAAAACAAGCCACCATTCCCCCACTCCGCTTACTTTTTGCTTTTCCCAAACGCCTTTTGGCTGCGATTTTTCCGCCCAGCCGTCCCCTCGTACACAAATACAGGCAGGAAAACGCGACAAAGCCACACCCTTGCCGGATATTCCCCAACTTTTAGTACCTTTGCATCGGATACCTAAAAAGATTTAGAAACAGCATGGAATTCAATTACGACGTTATCGTGATAGGCGCCGGCCACGCCGGATGCGAAGCCGCCGCCGCCGCGGCCAACCTGGGCTCGCGCACCTGTCTCATCACGATGGATATGAATAAGATTGGTCAGATGAGTTGCAATCCGGCCATCGGCGGCATAGCCAAGGGGCAAATCGTTCGCGAAATAGACGCTTTGGGCGGATGGACAGGAAGAGTGACCGACCAGACAGCCATCCAGTTCCGCCTGCTGAACCGCTCGAAAGGCCCTGCCATGTGGAGCCCCCGCGCTCAGTGCGACCGCAACAAGTTCATCTGGGCATGGCGCGAGGTGCTGGAGAACACGCCCAACCTCCACATCTGGCAAGACACCGTGCGGCAACTCTTGGTAGCCGACGGCGAAGTTCGGGGCGTCCTCACCGTCTGGGGCTGCACCTTCCACGCCAAGTGCGTCATCATCACCGCCGGCACCTTCCTGAACGGACTGATGCACATCGGACGAGTCATGCTTCCCGGGGGACGTATGGCCGAACCTGCTTCGTACGAACTGACAGAATCCATCGAGCAATACGGCATCACACACGGACGGATGAAAACCGGGACACCGGTGCGCATTGACGGACGAAGCGTACACTTCGAAGACATGGAGGAACAAGTGGGCGAGAATGACTTCCACCGCTTCTCCTTCCTCAGCACCGGCACCCGCCCCCTGAAGCAATTGCCCTGCTGGAGTTGCTTTACCAACGAAGCCTCGCACGAGGTACTGCGCCGCGGCCTGCCGGATTCGCCCCTTTTCAACGGTCAAATCCAGAGCATCGGCCCACGCTATTGCCCCAGCATCGAAACGAAAATCGTCACCTTCCCCGACAAACCCCAACACCAACTCTTCCTCGAACCCGAAGGCGAAAGCACGCAAGAATACTACCTGAACGGTTTCTCATCGTCCCTGCCCATGAGCATACAAATCGAAGCCCTCAAGCAGATTCCAGCCTTCCGCGACCTGGTCGTCTATCGCCCCGGCTACGCCATCGAGTACGATTACTTTGACCCGACGCAACTGCTTCACACGTTGGAGTCAAAGAAAATCAAGAACCTGTTCTTCGCCGGACAGGTCAACGGCACCACCGGCTACGAAGAAGCAGCCGGACAAGGCATCATCGCAGGCATCAACGCACACCAGAACTGCCACGGCGGCGAGCCCTTCACACTGGGCCGCGACGAGGCATACATCGGCGTCCTGATAGACGACCTCGTCACCAAAGGCGTAGACGAGCCCTACCGCATGTTCACCTCGCGCGCCGAATATCGGATACTCTTGCGCATGGATGACGCAGACATGCGACTCACCGAACGCGCCTGGGAACTGGGCCTTGCCAGCAACGAGCGCCACTCGCTACTGACCTCGAAACGCGAAGCCATCACACGAATCATCGACTTCGCCCGCAACTACTCCATCAAGCCCGCACTTATCAATCCGGTATTAGAGCAACTGGGCACCACCCCCCTGCGCCAAGGCTGCAAACTCGTCGAACTCATCAACCGCCCGCAAATCACGCTGACCGGCATCGCCGAGCACATCCCCGCCTTCCGCCGCGAACTGGACCAGATAACCGACCGAAAAGAAGAAATCATCGAAGCAGCCGAAATCCAACTCAAATACGAAGGATACATCGAACGCGAACGGATGATAGCCGATAAGCTGCTTCGCTTGGAAGCCATCAAAATCAAAGGCCGCTTCGACTACAACAGCATACGCTCCCTCTCCACCGAGGCACGGCAGAAGCTCTCAAAAATAGATCCGGAAACCATCGCACAGGCAAGCCGCATCCCCGGAGTTTCTCCCAGCGACATAAACGTCCTACTCTTGCTGGCCGGCCGGTGAGGAAGCAGTTCCACGTGAAACAAAAGATTGAATAAACCTCATAAAGCATTTGATTATGAACAAAGAAGAATTAGTAAAGACCATTCGAACGATACCCGACTACCCTAAGCCTGGTATCCTGTTCTATGATGTAACTACGCTGCTCAAAAATCCGAAAGCGTTGCACGACGTAAGCGAACGCTTATACGAGCTATACCGAGACAAAGGCATCACTAAAGTGGTAGGGATAGAGTCGCGCGGATTCATCCTGGGAGGCATCCTGGCGGAACGGCTGGGTGCCGGATTCGTTATGGTGCGGAAGCCAGGCAAGCTGCCAGCCGAGACCATCGAGGTGAATTACGAAAAGGAATATGGGACAGACACCATACAAATACACAAGGACGCCATCGATGAGACGGACGTGGTGCTGATGCACGACGACCTGCTGGCAACGGGCGGAACCATGAAGGCGGCCTGCCAGATGGTAGAGTCGATGCATCCGAAGAAAGTGTATGTCAACTTCCTCATCGAGCTGAAGGCGCTGAATGGGCGAAAGGTATTTGGCGACGACGTGACGCTGGACACGTTGCTGGCCTTATAAGAAAGGAGCACCACTTACGAGAAAGGAGGAACGGATTGCCCCAAGAGGCAATCCGTTCTCATCATAAGCCTATATACTCTTAACTTGCCGCTTGCTATGGACGAACTAAAGACCAATGATTACTTAAGGGGCATTGTGCTCAACCTGCCTGACAGCCCTGGCATTTACCAATACTTGAACGACGAGGGAAGCATCATATATGTAGGAAAGGCGAAGAACTTGAAAAGGCGCGTCTCGTCATACTTCAACCGCGAGCACGAGTCGGGAAAGACGCGCATACTGGTGAGCAAAATTGCCGACATACGCTACATCGTGGTGAAGACCGAGGAAGACGCACTGCTGCTGGAGAATAACCTTATCAAGAAGTATAAGCCACGGTACAACGTGTTACTGAAAGACGACAAAACGTACCCGTCCATCTGTGTGCAGAACGAATGGTTTCCGCGCGTCTTCCGCACAAGAAAGATTGTCAGAAACGGTTCGAGCTACTACGGTCCGTACAGCCACGTACCAACGATGTATGCGTTACTGGACCTCATCAAGCATCTGTTTCCGCTGCGCACGTGTCACCACCAACTGACGCCCGAGAACATACGGGCGGGGAAGTTCCAGGTTTGCCTGGAATATCACATCAAGAACTGCGCCGGCCCTTGTGTCGGGAAGCAGTCGCACGAGGATTACATGAAGAACATCGCCCAAATCAAAGAAATCTTGAAAGGGAACACACGCGAAGTGGAGCAGATGCTGTACCAGCAGATGCAGAATCTGGCCGCCGAGCTGAAGTTTGAAGAAGCGCAGAAGGTCAAGGAGAAATACCTACTGATTGAGAGTTATCGCGCCAAGTCGGAAGTAGTGAGCCACGTGCTGCATAACATCGATGTCTTCTCCATCGAGGAAGACAGCGACGGAAAGTCCGCTTTCATCAATTACCTGCACATCACGAACGGGGCGGTGAACCAGGCATTCACGTTCGAGTATAAAAAGAGGCTGAACGAGACGAAAGAGGAGCTGCTTGCGCTGGGCATTGTAGAGATGCGCGACCGTTACAAGAGCCATTCGAGGGAAATCATCGTGCCGTTTTTGCCGGACATTGAGCTGAAAGACGTCGTTTTCACCGTGCCGCAACGGGGCGACAAAAGGACGCTGCTGGAGCTGTCGGTGCTGAACGTGAAACAGTACAAGGCAGACCGGTTGAAGCAGGCCGAGAAGCTGAACCCCGAACAGCGCACGACCCGTCTTTTGAAAGAAATACAAGAGGCGCTGCACTTGGAGCGCATGCCCATCCGCATCGAATGTTTCGACAACTCGAACACGCAAGGCAGCGACCCCGTGGCGGGATGCGTGGTGTTCGTCAAAGGGAAGCCGTCGAAGAAGGACTACCGGAAATACAACATCAAGACGGTGGAAGGACCCGACGACTATGCCTCGATGCAGGAAGTCGTACGACGCAAATACACGCGCGCTGTGGAAGAAGGAACTCCCCTGCCCGACCTGCTTATCACCGACGGCGGGAAAGGGCAAATGAGCGTCGTTAAAGAGGTGCTGGACGAGCTTGGGCTGGACATCCCCGTGGCAGGCTTGGCCAAGGACGGACGGCACCGCACGTCGGAGCTGCTGTTCGGAGACCCGCCGCAGGTGGTCGGCATGAAGCAGACCTCTCCCCTGTTCCAGTTGCTGACACGGATACAAGACGAGGTGCACCGCTATGCCATCACGTTCCACCGCGAGAAGCGCAGCAAGCGCCAGATTGCTTCGGAACTGGACGCCATCAAAGGCATCGGACCGAAGGCCAAAGCGGCACTGCTGAAGGAGCTGAAAAGCGTGAAACGCATCCGCGAAGCAGACCCGGAAACCCTGGCCGCCGTGGTGGGGGCAAGCAAGGCACGCATCCTGCACGACTATTTCCACGACCCTCAGCCGGACGGGGAAGAAGGAGAAGGCAACTAACAGTCTGCCAGGTACTTGTCTCTTACGCACAACAGCCGTGCTTCCTGCGGACAAGAAGCGTGCCCGTTGCGGACAAGAGCCGCTCCCGCTGCGGACGCCGAAGAAAACCCCACCCGACGCCCGCAAAAAGCGGAAACAACGAAAAAGATTCGTATCTTTGCACATAGAAAACAGACCCAAGAAGAACAGAAACATGAGAGTAGTGATACAACGCACCGCCCACGCCTCCGTCGTCATCGACGGACGGGAAAAGTCGGCCATCGGCCCCGGGATGCTCATACTGGTAGGCATCGAAGAGGCCGACGGGCAGGAAGACATCGACTGGCTGTGCCGCAAGATAACCAACCTGCGCATCTTCGACGACGAGCAGGGAGTCATGAACCGCTCCATCCTGGAGAGCGGAGGCGACATCCTCGTCGTCAGCCAATTCACCCTGCACGCCTCGACCAAGAAAGGCAACCGCCCGTCGTACATACGCGCCGCCCGCCCCGAAACGGCCATCCCGCTGTACGAGCAGTTCTGCCGCTCGCTGTCAGACGCCCTGGGCAAGCCCGTCGCCACCGGACAGTTCGGAGCAGACATGAAAGTCACCCTGCTGAACGACGGCCCCGTCACCATCTGCATGGACACGAAAAACAAAGAGTAATGACACTGGAAGAAGCCCAAAAACAAGTAGACGACTGGATACGCACCTACGGCGTGCGCTACTTCAGCGAACTGACCAACCTGGCCGTGCTGACCGAAGAAGTGGGAGAACTGGCCCGCGTCGTCGCCCGGCGCTACGGCGACCAATCCTTCAAACCAGGCGAGAAAGACAACCTCAGCGAAGAACTGGCCGACGTGCTCTGGGTGCTCATCTGCCTGGCCAACCAGACAGGCACAGACCTGACCGAAGCCTTCGCCCGCACCCTCGAAAAGAAAACCAACCGGGACCGAACCCGGCACCTGAATAACCCCAAACTAAGAGAACAAGATGGAAAAGAATGAACCCACCCAAAGCAAGTACGACGACGCCCTCAGCCGGTACGACATCCTGCTGGACGACGCCGAAGTGGCCGCCCGGACAGCGGAAATCATCGAGAAGAACAGAGACCGCTACGACACGCCGGAAGTGAAACGCTTCCTCTTCAACTGCATCGACCTCACCACACTGCGTTGCGAAGACAACGACGAAAGCGTCATGCGCTTCACGCAAAACGTCAACCGCTTGGACGAGGAACACCCCGAGCTGAAGAACGTGGCCGCCATCTGTGTCTACCCCAACTTCGCCGAAATCGTGCGGGACACGCTCGAAGTCGAAGACGTACAGATAGCCTGCGTGGCCGGCGGATTCCCCTCCTCGCAGACCTTTACGGAAGTAAAGATTGCCGAAACAGCCATGGCGCTTAGCGAGGGAGCTACGGAGATTGACATCGTTATCTCGGTAGGCAAGTTCCTCGCCGGAGACTACGAAGCCATGTGCGACGAAATCGAGGAAATCAAAGACGCATGCAAGACACACCGCCTGAAAGTCATCCTCGAAACGGGCGCCCTGCGCACCGCCGCCAATATCAAGAAAGCCTCCATCCTGGCCATGTATGCCGGCGCCGACTTCATCAAGACCAGCACCGGCAAGCAGCAGCCCGCCGCCACGCCCGAAGCCGCCTACGTCATGTGCCACGCCATCAAGGAATACTACGAGCAGACAGGCCGGCGCGTAGGCTTCAAGCCCGCCGGCGGACTGAACACGGTGGCCGACGCCCTCACCTACTACACCATCGTCCGCGAAGTCTTGGGCGAAGAATGGCTGAACAACTTCTACTTCCGCCTCGGCACCAGCCGCCTGGCCAACCTTCTGCTCAGCGACATCCTGGGCCAAGAGACGAAGTGGTTCTAAGCCCTACGGCCGACAAAAAAATACCCGGTAACCGTCCATCACGACCGCTACCGGGTATATCATATATAAGAAAAGAACAGCCTTCCGTGGCAATTATTTATCCCTCTCCACCACGTAATCAATGTACGCTGTAAGCGCTTCCTTCACCTCGCCGGCAGGCACGCCTTCCAGCAAGTCCAACGCCTTCGCGCGGAGAACGTCCATCGTCCGCCAGGCATATTCGATGCCGCCATGCTCCTTGGTAAAGGCTATCAGCTCGCCTATCTCCTCCGCCGTCGCCTGTCCCGCCTTCACGCGCCGGGCCAGCAGCGTGGCACGCTCGTCGTGCGTGCTGTTCAGCGCATACAGCACCGGCAGCGTCAGCTTGCCTTCCAGCATGTCGTTGCCCGTCGGCTTCCCAATCTGCTTGCTCTCGTAATAATCAAAAATATCGTCCTTCACCTGGAAACACAGGCCGATGTATTCGCCAAAACGACGCAAAACCTCCGTCTTGGCCTCATCCGCCCCGACCGACAACGCTCCGGCCTTCGTACACGAAGCAAACAGCGCAGCCGTCTTCTTGCGGATGACATCGAAATAAACCTCTTCCGAAAAGCTTTGGTTGCTGACGTTCGACAGTTGCAGCAACTCGCCGTCTGCCAAGTCCTGCCCCAGCCCCGAAATAAGGTCGATGATAGCCAGGTTCTTCGTCTGGCTGGCCTGAATTAACGACGTAGCCAGTAAGAAATCGCCGGTCAGAACAGCCACCTTATTGTTGAACAAAGCGTTCACAGACAGTTGCCCGCGCCGTTCCGTACTGTCGTCCACCACATCGTCGTGCACCAGGCTGGCCGTGTGCAACAGTTCCAACGAGACGGCCGCATACAACGTAGCCGGGCGCACCCCGCCCAGCAGCTTGGCCGCGAGCAACACCAGCATCGGACGCATCATCTTCCCGTTCTTTTGCCGGATGTGCTCGATGACTTCCTGTAACAAAAGGTTGGAACTGGACAAGGAACTGCCGAACAGCTTCCTAAATTCCTCCATTTCCCTACTTATAGGCGCACTTATTAAAGAAGAACGATTCATATGATTAATTTGAGCACAAAAGTAATAATAAAACAAGTAATACCGTATTTTCTTCGTACTTTTACCACGAAAAAAAGACTAAAAACAATGGAATCTACCGAAAAACTCTTTTTATTGGATGCCTACGCGCTCATCTACCGTGCGTATTATGCGCTCATCAAGAACCCGCGCGTCAACTCCAAAGGCTTCAACACATCGGCCATCCTGGGCTTTGTCAACACCCTCGAGGAAGTGCTGAAGAAAGAGAAGCCCACCCATATCGGCATCGCCTTCGACCCCGCCGGCCCCACCTTCCGCCACGAAGCCTACGAACAATACAAGGCACAACGGGAAGAAACACCGGAAGACATCCGCCTCTCCGTGCCCATCATTAAAGACATCATCCGCGCCTACCGCATCCCCATCTTGGAGGTGCCGGGATTCGAGGCCGACGACGTCATCGGCACCTTGGCCACCGAAGCCGGACGCCGTGGCATTACGACCTACATGATGACCCCGGACAAAGACTACGGCCAGCTCGTGGGCGGCAGCGTCTACATGTACCGGCCCAAACACACCGGCGGATTCGAAAAAATGGGCATCCCCGAAGTGAAAGCCAAGTTTGCCATAGACGACACCCGCCAGGTCATTGACATGCTGGGCCTGATGGGCGACGCGTCCGACAACATCCCGGGCTGTCCCGGCGTCGGCGAAAAGACAGCGCAAAAGCTCATTGCCCAGTTCGGCAGCATCGAAAACCTGCTGGAGCACACCGACGAACTGAAAGGAGCCTTGAAGACCAAGGTAGAGAGCAACCGCGAACAGATAACGTTCTCCAAGTTCTTGGCTACCATCAAGACCGACGTCCCCATCGCGCTGGACATGGACATGCTGGCGCTCAAAGAACCGGATGCCGAAGCACTGCGCAAGATTTTCGACGAACTGGAGTTCCGCTCGCTGGCCGAGCGCGTCTTGCGCAAACCCGCCGCAACCTCCCCCACCCCGGCAGACTCCTTCGCCGGCCCGCTTTTTGCCCAAGCCCCCGAAGGACACAAAAATCCCGTCCCCACGCAAGGCGATTTGTTTGCGAAATTAGCGGCCGACGGGACAGGCGACGCGGAAAATCCAAATCTCGACACGTTAGAATCCATAGTTACGGAATACCAACTCATTGAGTCCGAAGAAGATGTCGCTCGTCTGGTTCAAAAGTTATTGACATCCGAAATTCTTGCAATAGACACAGAGACAACGAGCACCGAGCCAATGGAAGCCGAGCTGGTCGGCGCCAGCTTCAGCGATGCCGAAAACCGCGCCTGGTACGTGGCCATTCCGAACGAGAGGGAGAAAGCACAACGAATAGTAGACTTGCTTCGCCCGCTGTACGAAAATCCCCGGTGCCTGAAGGTGGGACAGAACATCAAGTACGACATGGTGGTGCTCCAGAACTACGGCGTTCGGGTCTGCGGGCCGCTGTTCGACACAATGCTCGCCCACTACGTGCTGCAACCGGAATTGAAGCACAACATGGATTACTTGGCAGAAGTCTACCTGCACTACCGGACCATCCACATCGACCAACTGATTGGCGCCCGGGGCAAAGGGCAGAAATCCATGCGCGACCTGCCGCCCGCCGACGTCTACCGCTACGCCTGCGAAGATGCCGATGTGACACTGAAGCTGAAGCACATCTTAGAAAAGGAACTGGAGAAGAACAATGCCACCAAACTGTTCTACGAAATAGAGATGCCTCTGGTGCCCGTGCTGGTAAACCTCGAAAGCAACGGGGTGCGCATAGACACCGAAGCCTTGAGCCAGACCTCGCGGCACTTCACCGCGCGTCTGGCCGAAATAGAGCAAGACATCTACCGGATGGCCGGAGGAAGGCACTTCAACATTGCTTCGCCCAAACAGGTGGGAGAGGTGTTGTTCGATGAACTGAAGATAGCCGAGAAACCCAAGAAAACGAAGACCGGACAGTATGTCACGTCGGAAGAGGTACTGGAAAGCCTGCGGGGAAAACACGAAGTAGTCGGGAAAATACTGGAGCACCGCGGCCTCAAGAAACTGCTGGGCACTTATGTGGACGCGCTGCCGCTGCTCATCAACCCGCGGACGGGGCGCATACACACGTCGTTCAACCAAGCGGTGACGGCTACGGGCCGCCTCAGTTCGAGCAACCCGAACCTGCAAAACATACCGGTGCGCGACGACGACGGGAAGGAAATCCGTAAGGCTTTTGTGCCGGATGACGGCTGCCGCTTCTTCTCGGCGGACTATTCGCAGATCGAGCTGCGCATCATGGCGCACTTGAGCGGCGACGAAAACATGATAGAGGCCTTCCGCAGCGGGCACGACATCCACGCGGCCACGGCAGCCAAGATATATAAAATAAGTATAGACGAAGTGAGTGCGGAGATGCGCCGCAAGGCGAAAACGGCCAACTTCGGCATCATCTACGGCATATCGACCTTCGGGCTGGCCGAACGGATGGGCGTCTCCAGGCAGGAGGCGAAGGAACTTATCGACGGATATTTCGCCACGTACCCGAAGGTGAAGGCTTACATGGAGCGGAGCATCGAGGTGGCCCGCGCGCAGGGGTATGTGGAGACCATCTTCCACCGCAAGCGCTACTTGCCGGACATCAACTCACGAAACGCCACCGTGCGCGGCTATGCAGAACGCAATGCCATCAACGCGCCGATACAGGGCAGTGCGGCAGACATCATCAAGGTGGCCATGGCGCGCATCTACCAACGCTTCACAGCTTACAATCTGAAAGCGAAGATGATTTTGCAGGTGCACGACGAACTGAATTTCAGTGTTCCGGAGGCGGAAAAGGACATCGTACAGAAAATCGTAATCGAAGAAATGGAGAACGCTTACCCCATGCTGGTGCCTCTGAAGGCCGATTTCGGGTGGGGGACGAACTGGCTGGAAGCCCATTAAACAAACTTTAACTTACAATCAGAAAGCAAGGCATGCCGCACAAACACTGTGCAAGCTGTTCGCCGTCTTATCCGCCGGAACGCCCGGCGGATATTTTTTTGCCCCTTGGAGTTGGCAGAAGGATAGGAAAAGGACGGCAACCCTGTTTGACATATTGACACATTTTAAACCAGAAACAGTTGGCTATTCCGAATAAGAGACGTACTTTTGCAGCGCAATCTGGAACGATTGATAGACAAAAAGAAAGTTTAACGCCTAAAAACAACAACAACTATGAAAGCAAAGAACCTGCTAAAAAGCTTGTGTGCATCGGCACTGTTTCTGTTGAGCACCGTGACGCTCTCCGCGGAGAACGATTCAAACCTGTTTTACAATTCGGAAGTAGCAAACGGTCTGAAGGTAGCTGAAACCATCTACAAAGCTGACGGCAGCGGACTGGCCAACTACATGAAGTACAACTACACGTATGACGAACAGAACCGCCTGACTATGAGTGAAGCCATGAAATGGGACGCACAGAGCGACCAATGGCAGAAAGACATGTGCATGCGTTATGCCTACGAAGGCAACCACATCACCACCACTTACTATCAGTGGAACGAAGGCAAGGGACAATACATTCTTGTGCCGGAAATGACGGTGACGATGGAAAGCACTGCTACCGCCCAATGAGCGAAGATACTCCTAACAATAACCAAAAACCCTTTTGATAACAGACGAAAGCCGGGGTGCGTGATGCATCCCGGCTTTTTTTCTGCCTCCGAAACAGCGGATTTTTCCCGACAAAAGCGTATTTTTGCCCTGTCAAACTCTAAACAATTTTTTGTCCCGATGAACTACGTTATCGCCTCCTACCTCAATCTGCTGTGCTACCTGCTGCTTGGCGCTTCGCACTATCTGGGCTACACGTCGCTGATGCACGTAGCCCTGCTGGCCGCCCTGGTCTCGTTCTACTTCACCGTGAAGATGCTGCGCTTCTACCGCCGCCACAAGTCCGAAGCCCCGCAAGGCATGCCCTTCCGCATCGGCTTCTCTTTCTTCTGCATCGCCTTCTTCGTGGTCTACTACGCCATGAAGGTGACAGCCACCGCACCGGCCTGACAACAACCGCCCCGTACCGGACCTGCGGAGAGCGTGCGTCAGCCCCTTGCCCCACGTCCGGAAGAAGCGCGGCCCTTGTCCGGAGGAAGCGTGCCCCGTGTCCGGAAGAAGCAACAGCCTTTTCCGGGGACATTCCGACGCCTCCGGAACGGGCACGGGCAGCAAAACGGCAGATTGCTTGGCGTATGTCCGATAAATGAGTAACTTTGCGCGGATAAACCAGCATACATATAGAATAATAAAATACATACGCTATGGCATTAAAAGCAGGTATCGTGGGTCTCCCCAACGTGGGGAAATCTACTCTTTTCAACTGCCTGTCCAGCGCAAAGGCGCAGGCAGCGAACTTTCCTTTTTGTACTATCGACGCCCAGATGGGGCAAGTGTCCGTACCCGACGAACGACTGACCCGGTTGGCTGAACTCGTCCACCCGGGACGTATCGTGCCCGCCGTGTGCGACATCGTGGACATCGCCGGACTGGTCAAAGGCGCCAGCAAAGGCGAAGGACTGGGCAACCAGTTCCTGGGCAACATCCGCGAGTGTGACGCCATCATCCACGTGCTGCGCTGCTTCGACAACGGCAACATCGTCCACGTGGACGGCTCGGTGAACCCCGTGCGCGACAAGGAAATCATCGACACCGAACTCCAGCTCAAAGACCTGGAAACGGTGGAGAACCGCATCAAGCGCGTCGAAAAACAGGCCAAGGTGGGCGGCGACAAGCAGGCCAAGACGGAGTACGGCCTCCTGCTCCGCTACAAGGAAGCCCTGGAGCAAGGCCGCAGCGCCCGCACCGTCACCCCGGAGAATGAAGACGAGGAGACATGTGCCCGACAGATGTTCCTCCTCACCACCAAACCCGTGCTCTACGTCTGCAACGTCGACGACACTGCCGCCGCCACAGGCAACGCCTACGTCGAACAAGTGCGCGAAGCCATCAAGGACGAAGACGCCCAACTGATGATTATCTCCGCCCAGACCGAGGCAGACATCGCCGAGCTGGAGACCTACGAGGAGAAGCAAATGTTCCTCGAAGACCTGGGCCTCGAGGAGAGCGGCTGCAACCGCCTCATCAAAGCCATCTACCGTCTGCTGAACCTGGAGACGTTCATCACCGCCGGCGAGATGGAAGTAAAGGCCTGGACATACCACAAAGGTTGGAAAGCACCGCAGTGCGCCGGCGTCATTCACACCGACTTCGAAAAGGGCTTCATCCGCGCCGAGGTTATCAAGTATGACGACTACATCAAATACGGCTCTGAAGCGGCCGTGCGCGAGGCCGGCAAACTGGCCGTCGAAGGCAAAGACTACGTGGTGCAGGACGGCGACATCATGCACTTCCGGTTCAATGTCTAAGGAAAGACAGAGTCCATAAACCTCTGTTGATACCCTCCGGCGAAGCTGTAAGATGCCTTTGCAACTTCGCCGGAGAAAACAATCTTCCATCCATTCACCACTTAATTGGACACCATTCAGATGGACAATGAAAATGAGATCATACTCTACCAGCCCGATAAAAGCGTCAAACTGGAAGTTCGCCTAAAAGGAGAAACCGTCTGGCTGACACAAGCACAAATCGCCGAGTTGTTCGGCACGGGCAGGCAAGCCATAAGCAAGCACTTGAAGAACATCTTCAACAGCGAGGAACTGAAGGAAGATGCAGTGTGTTCCATTTTGGAACTAACTGCGGCAGATGGCAAGATGTACAAGACAAAGACCTACAATCTGGATGCCATACTCTCTGTCGGTTACCGCGTCAACAGCAAGAACGCCACTCTGTTCCGCCAGTGGGCGAACAAGGTGCTGAAAGACTACCTGCTCCGGGGCTACGCCATCAACCAACGCCTCGAACGGCTGGAGAAGACCGTGGCCGACCATTCCGAGAAAATCGAGTTCTTCGTCCGCACGTCCCTGCCGCCCTCGGAGGGGATCTTCTTCGATGGCCAAATATTCGACGCCTACGCCTTTGCCGCAGACCTGATAAAGTCGGCGCGGAAGAGCGTCGTCCTGATAGATAACTACGTGAACGAAAGCACCCTGCTCATGCTCAGCAAACGCGGAGAAGGAGTCACGGCCACTGTCTATACGGCCAAGGTCGACAAACGCTTGCAGCTCGACCTGAAAAGGCACAACGAAGAGTATCCTCCCATTGAGCTGGCCGAATACAAGCAAGCGCACGACCGCTTCCTGCTCATCGACACGGACGTCTATCACATAGGCGCCTCGCTGAAAGACCTGGGGAAAAAGTGGTTCGCCTTCGCCCGGCTGCACCTCGATGTGAAAGAACTGCTTGACCGTATTCAAACATCACCCGTATGAAACAGCTTCTCTTCCTCCTCTCACTTCTGCTGGCCGCTACCGCCAGTCGAGCACAAAGCCGGGACTCGGTGACCATCAGCGGGCAGGTGACCGACTACGAAGGGCGGCCGCAGGACAGCACCACCCTCGTCTGGCAATACAAGGACTTCCGCGTTGCCGCACAAGCCCATACAGACTCAGACGGACGCTACACCGCCCGCATCCCCAAAGGGAAATACCAAAGCATGGCAGCCGTCGACTTCGGACGCTACCTGCACACGGCACCCACCCACGTGGCAGATGCCGACCAAAGGCTCGAGTTTTGGGCATGGGACTTCATCGCCGACCGCGACACAACCCTCGACATACACTACCATCGTATGGAAGCCTACGGCATACGCGCTTTCCGCATCCCCGGCAGCGTGCCTGCGTACCAGGTTTTCGTACAACCGCAAGGACTGACACGCATACGGAAGGCCCTGAAAGAGCATCCCGACCTGCTGACAGCCGGAAAAGACCTCCGGAACATACAGCAGGAACCGCTGAGCGATAAGGCTACGTATGTGCCCTTCGGCCCATCTATTGACCAGTTGAAAGCCACGGTATGGATAGACGGAGAGCAGGTCGGCGTGCTGCACAAACAGTCCGTCCAATTATATCTCTTCGCCGGATACTACACCAATGCCTATCTGCTCACGGTAGACCGCCCCAAGCGTGCAACCACCCTGCCCTACCACGTCTTCAAGGTGGAGCTGGAGGACTTGGATAACGGCGACCGGGGCGAAGGACTATATTATATGGAAAAGGAGGAGTATGTGAAGTAAAAGTGACAGAATAAAATTGTTAACAATCCGCTAATCTGAGATACCCTATGCTACCAACCCTTATCATTCAACAACGGATACACATCATAAGAAATCAACAAGTGATGCTTGATGCTGACTTAGCCGAACTATATCAGATAGAAACACGCGTTCTCAACCAAGCCGTAAAACGCAATATCAAACGGTTTCCTTCGGACTTTATGTTTCAACTAAGCAAAGATGAATGGACTAACTTGAGATCACAATTTGTGACTTCAAGTTGGGGAGGAACCCGCAAACTTCCTTTCGCTTTCACCGAACAAGGTGTGGCTATGCTCTCTTCCATACTCAACAGCGATACAGCCATCGAAGTAAACATAGCCATCATGCGCACTTTCGTAGCCGTACGCCAAATGGTATCGAACACAACCTTCACCACTTCGCCCGCCGAACGCATCGAGAAGCTGGAACACGACGTGCAGGAACTGAAGGAATACATGGAGGAAGTCTTCACCGACCAGAACGACATCAACGAGGACACCCGCACGCAACTGGAACTTATCAACCAGGCGCTGGCCGAACTGCAAGCAGCCAAACGACGTGCCGACGAACCACGCAACCCCATCGGATTCATTAAACCCAAACAATAACTACTAAAAAGAGCACTATGAACTACTTAATCGCAGGAACTGGAGGCGTAGGCGGCTCGATTGCCGCCTTCCTGGCACTGGCCGGGAAAGACGTGGCGTGCATCGCCCGCGGGGAACACCTCGCCGCCATCCGCACGCACGGTTTGCGCCTGCACAGCGACCTGAAGGGCGAACACACCCTCCACATCCCCGCCTGCACGGCCGAAGAATACACGGGCAAAGCCGACGTCATCTTCGTCTGTGTGAAGGGCTACTCCGTCGACTCCATTACAGACCTTATCCGCCGGGCCGCAAAGCCCGACACGGTGGTGATACCCATCCTCAACGTCTACGGCACAGGGCCGCGCATCCAGAGCCTGGTGCCCGGTGTGACAGTACTCGACGGCTGCATCTACATCGTGGGCTTCGTCAGCGGCAAGGGAGAAATCACGCAGATGGGACGGATATTCCGTCTGGTCTACGGCGCACACCGGGGCACTCAAGTGTCCCGCGAAAGGTTGGAAGCCGTGAAACACGACCTCGAAGAGAGCGGTATCAAAGCCGACTTGTCTGACGACATCGACCGCGACACGTTTGTGAAGTGGTCGTTCATCTCCGCGATGGCAGTGACAGGCGCGTACTACGACGTGCCGATGGGCGAGGTGCAAAAGCCCGGCCAGGTCAGGGACACGTTCATCGGCCTGTCCCGCGAAAGCGCCGAGCTGGGCCGGAAGTTGGGCATCGACATCCCGGACAACCTGGTGGAATACAACCTGATGGTGATGGACAAACTGGACCCGCACAGCACCGCTTCCATGCAGAAAGACCTGGCTCGCGGACACGAAAGCGAGGTGCAAGGCCTGCTGTTCGACCTGATAGATGCAGCCGAAGCGCACGGCGTAGACATCCCGACATACCGCCTCGTGGCACAGAAATTTACTCATCATTCTTAATCCCTCATTACAATGGACTTACTACTTTACATTCATTGGAATCCCGACCCGACATTTTTCCATCTGTTCGGGTTCCCCATCCTCTATTACAGCCTGCTTTGGGTAGTGGGCATCGCCTGCTCGTACCTGATAGCGAAACGCGAATACCGCGACTTGAAGATTGGCGACGACAAGTTCGACCCGCTTTTCATCTATTGCTTCGTGGGCATCCTGGTCGGTTGCCGCCTGGGGCACTGCCTGTTCTACCAGCCGGAGTATTACCTGAGCGGCGTGAAACCGTTCTTCGAAATGATTCTCCCCATTAAGTTCCTGCCGGACGGCGGTTGGGAATGGATAGGCTACAAAGGCTTGGCCAGCCACGGGGGCACGCTGGGACTGGCCATCGCGCTTTGGTTCTACTGCCGCAAGACACGGATGCACTTCATGGACGTGTTGGACATCATCGCCGTGGCCACCCCCATCTGCGCCTGCTGCATCCGCCTGGCCAACCTGATGAACTCGGAAATCATAGGCAATCCCACCTCGGTGCCCTGGGCTTTCGTGTTCGAACGCGTGGACACACTGCCCCGCCACCCGGGACAACTGTACGAAGCCATCGCCTACTTCATCTTCTTTCTGGGCATGATGTATCTCTACCGCCGCGGCATCCGGCTAAGGAGAACTGAAATCATCGGCATGGACAAAAAGTCGGTGGCTGCTCTGCCCGCTGCCTGGCCACACCGACGCGGTTTTTATTTCGGACTATGCCTGACGGAGATTTTCACCTTCCGCTTCTTCATCGAATTCCTGAAAGCCGACCAAGTGGCATTCGAACAAAGCATGACTCTGAACATGGGCCAATGGCTCAGCATCCCGTTCATACTGGTCGGAGTGTACTGCAT
This sequence comes from Bacteroides sp. ET71, assembly GCF_023336905.1. GTDB lineage: Bacteria > Bacteroidota > Bacteroidia > Bacteroidales > Bacteroidaceae > Bacteroides. Next base: position 5,350 of record NZ_JAMBLS010000026.1, on the reverse strand, counting down.
GTTCTTCTACGAAAAGAAAAAATAAGAGACAGACACCGAAGTCTGACAAATCCTGACAAGCTCCGTTTCTCCGTCCGCCAAGCTGCACGGAGGGACGGAGCTTTCGTTTTTTGTACGATTCCCTGCCAAAATTGTATTAAAACAGTCCTTATGGCAAAAACTAACACAAAAATGGCAGAGAATCGTACAAATATTTTGGCGCTATGCACTTATCTTCGCAAACGGAAAAACAAAAAAGAAACGCACAAAGACATCCTCATGAAAAACTTTTTAATGACACTATCTGCGACTGCATGCGTCGCCATCAGTCTAACCACAGCCTGCCAATCGGAACCGGCTGTCCAGAACCCGGAATTATCCCGGGCCGCACAAACACTTGATTCGCTATATACACATTACTCCGTGGAAGGCTCATGCCTGCTGCGCGAAAATTACCCCTCAGGATTCGGCGACTACACCGCCACCTACCTGGCCACACAACCGACAGGAGGTCCCAATCCGTTCTCGTATCTGTGGCCCTACTCCGGAAGCTTCTCTGCCGTAAACGCTCTGCTGGAAGCCACCGGCGACAGCCGCTACAAAGACTTGCTGGAGCAACGCGTCCTGCCGGGACTGGAAGAATACCGCGATACGCGCCGACAGCCCGAAGCCTACGCCTCGTACATCCACACCGCCCCACAGTCCGACCGTTTCTACGATGACAACATCTGGCTGGGCATCGACTTCACCGATCTTTATACGCAATGCCCGGACGAGAAGAAGTATTTGCAAAAGGCGCAAACCATCTGGAAGTTCATCGAAAGCGGCATGGACGAGCAACTGGGCGGAGGCATCTACTGGTGCGAGCAAAAGAAAGAATCCAAAAACACATGCTCCAACGCGCCAGCCTCAGTCTTTGCCCTGAAACTGTTCCGCGCCACACAAGACAGCAGCTACCTGGCACAAGGGAAAGCATTGTATGAATGGACGCAAACCCACCTGCAAGACACAACGGACTACCTGTATTTCGACAACATGGCCCTGGACGGGAAAATAGGTTACGCCAAATTCGCTTACAACAGCGGACAGATGATGCAGGCAGCCGCCCTGCTTCACCAGATTACCGGCCAGCCCAAGTACCTGACCGATGCCCAAAACCTGGCAAAAGCCTGCTACAACTACTTCTTCTGCGAATACACCCCGGAAGGCGGACAACCCTTCCGTCTGCTGAAGAAAGGCGACGTATGGTTCACAGCCGTTATGCTGCGCGGCTTCATTGAACTCTGGAAAACCGACCACAACCCGGAATACCTCGCCGCCTTCCACCAAAGCCTGGACTATGCCTGGAACCATGCACGCGACGAACAAGGCCTGTTCAACACCGACTTCAGCGGCAAAACCCAAGACAGCCGCAAGTGGTTGCTCACACAGGCAGCGATGGTCGAGATGTACGCGCGCCTGGCCGGGATTACGCAAGAAAGCGCCCTCTAACATAACTAAAGATACACAAAATGAAAAAATCCTTCAGTCTGTTCGGCCTGGCTCTGCTCTGTCTGCCGAACGGCATAAAAGCCACCGAACTGGTCTTGAAACAAGACAACACCGCAGTCGTAAACCACGCGCAACAGACAGCGGCCTATAAAACAAACCGTCCGGCAGTGAAAGACCGCCTGTACGTCTCGCCCGCCGTCGAAGCAGAAATCAAACGGGTCAAGCAGATGCTCACCAACCCCAAACTGGCCTGGATGTTCGAAAACTGCTTCCCCAACACGCTGGACACCACCGTACACTACCGCGAACGCAACGGGAAACCCGACACCTTCGTCTACACCGGCGACATCCATGCCATGTGGCTGCGCGATTCGGGTGCACAAGTCTGGCCCTACGTCCAACTGGCCAACCAAGACCCTGAGCTGAAAAAGATGCTCGAAGGCGTCATCCGCCGTCAGTTCCTCTGCATCAACATCGACCCCTACGCCAACGGATACAACGACGGCCCCACAGGTGGCGAATGGATGACAGACGGCACCGACATGAAGCCCGAGCTGCACGAACGCAAATGGGAGATTGACTCGCTATGCTACCCCCTGCGCCTGGCCTACCAATACTGGAAAGTGACAGGTGACGCCAGCGTCTTCGATGCCGACTGGATACAAGCCATCACCAACATCCTGAAGACCTTCAAAGAGCAGCAACGCAAAGACGGCAACGGCCCTTACCGCTTCACGCGCAAAACCGAACGAGCCCTCGACACGCTGAACAACGACGGACTTGGCGCCCCGGTCAATCCCGTAGGCCTCATCGTTTCCTCTTTCCGTCCCTCAGACGATGCCACCACCTTCCAGTTCCTCGTGCCGTCCAACTTCTTCGCCGTCACCTCGCTGCGTAAGGCTGCCGAAATTCTGACTGAAGTAAACAACAACAAGAAGCTTGCCCAGGAATGTACCGCCCTGGCCGACGAAGTAGAAGCCGCCCTCAAGAAATACGCCGTCTACCAACACCCGGAATTCGGCCCCATCTACGCGTTCGAAGTCGACGGTTTCGGCAACCACATGCTGATGGATGACGCCAACGTTCCCAGTCTCCTGGCCATGCCCTACCTGGGTGACGTAGACATCAACGACCCCATCTATCAGAACACCCGCCGCTTCGTATGGAGCGAGAGCAACCCTTATTTCTTCAAAGGAACAGCCGGCGAAGGCATAGGCGGTCCCCACATAGGCTACGATATGATTTGGCCCATGAGCATCATGATGAAAGCCTTCACCAGCCAGGATGACGAAGAGATAAAATGGTGTATCCGCACCCTGATGAACACCGATGCAGGCACCGGATTCATGCACGAATCCTTCCACAAGGACAATCCCGCCAAGTTCACCCGCGCTTGGTTCGCCTGGCAGAACACTCTCTTCGGAGAACTTATACTGAAACTTGTAAACGAAGGGAAAGTAGACTTATTAAACAATCTGTAAAACACTTCATCAAAGACCATGAAAAAGAATTCATCGCATTATATCTGCCTCGTCCTCCTCTGCCTGTGCTTCGCATGGGCAGAAGGGCAGGCCCAAAACATAGAATGGGCCGGACTGCAACGCTACGCCCAGGCCAACAAGGAACTGCCCCAACCCGGCAAGAAAGAGAAACGCGTCGTATTTATGGGCAACTCCATCACAGAATGGTGGGTAAGCCAACGCCCCTCCTTCTTTACGGAAAACAACTACATCGGCCGCGGCATAGGTGGACAGACTTCCTACCAATTCCTGCTCCGTTTCCGCGAAGATGTCATCAACCTTTCGCCCGCCTTAGTGGTCATTAATGCCGGCACCAACGACGTAGCCGAAAATGCAGGTCCTTACAACGAAGACTACACCTTCGGCAATATCTTGTCGATGGTCGAACTGGCGCAAGCCCACCAGATCAAAGTCATACTCACCTCCACCCTGCCTGCCGCTGCCTTCGGCTGGAATCCCCGCATCAAGGACGCCGCCGCCAAGATAGCCTCGCTCAATGCACGGGTCAGGGAATATGCAGAAGAGCATCACATCCCCTATGTAGACTATTATCAAGCGATGGTCTATGGGGAAAACAAGGCACTCAACCCCGCTTACTCCAACGATGGAGTTCACCCGACGGAAGAAGGATACAAAGTAATGGAGGCACTGATAAAGCCTGCCATCGAACGAGTTCTAGAACCGTAGCAAAGAGTCATTGTACAACTTATATGTTTCCGTTTCATTGAAACGGAGCAAAATCCTTTTATAAGGAAAGACGCCAAAAGTTACGAAATCATAATAAAGAATTAACCAAAAGTTTATTACTAATTTATCTCAAACTTCAAAATTACTCTAATGAGCATGAAAAATGAACATCGTTTCAGGAAAGCATGGTGGTTGAAATATCCGCTATTATGCTTATTGGCTTATCCAATGCCAAGTATGGCCGATGAAAACGTATCGGCAGGGCAAAAACTGACAAACATTGTCGGTAACACTACAAATACAAACTTTGACGTTCAGCAAAACAAAAGAACAAGAACCTTGGTAGGTACCATCGTAGATGATGCCGACGGAACGCCCATCATCGGTGCGAGCATCAAGATTAAAGATACCACAAGCGGAGTAGTCAGTGACGTGAACGGCCACTTCTCATTGTCCATTCCCGCAGGAGAAAGCATGACGATAGAAATCAGCTACATCGGCTACAAAACCCAAAGTTTCTACGTGACTGACCAAGGTGAACTGAACGTACGCATGGTCAGCGACAACGAAATGCTGAGTGAAGTCGTTGTTGTCGGTGCTGGTACGCAGAAAAAGATCTCTGTTACAGGTGCCATCACTTCGGTAGAAGGCTCTGTATTACGTGCTCCCAGTTCTTCTCTGACCAACAGCATTGCCGGTAAACTGGCCGGTGTGATGTCCTTCGCCAACAGCGGTGAACCCGGTTCAACCTCTTCCTTCTACATCCGCGGTATCAGCACCTTCGGCGGTGTGGCTACGCCTCTCATCCTGTTGGACGGAGTGGAAATCTCGGCAGCCGACCTTGACCGCATCCCCGCTGAGACGATTGCCAGTTTTTCTGTCTTGAAGGATGCCTCGGCCACAGCCATCTACGGTGCGCGCGGTGCCAACGGCGTCATGCTGGTTACCACGAAAGACGGTGAAATCAACCAGCGTGCCAAGGTGAATGTGACGGTAGAAGCTTCACTGACCCAACCGGTCAACATGGTAGAGTTCGTAGACGGCGGCCGCTGGATGGAGATCTACAACGAAGCCTCTATGGCACGCGGTGGTTCTGCCCGTTATACGCAGGAAGACATTGACCTGACGCGCAGCGGTCAATACCCTTATCGCTATCCGAATGTAGATTGGTACGACGTAATGTTCAAGAATCATACTTGGAACGAACGCGCCAACGTAAACGTATCGGGCGGTGGTTCTAAAATCACGTACTACATGAGCATCCAGGCCAACCACGATACCGGTATGCTGAATGCGCCCAAAACGTACTCTTACGACACCAACATCAACCGTTGGAACTACATCTTCCAAAATAACCTGAAGTACAACCTGACTCCTTCTACGAAGGTCGGCCTGCGCATGAACGCCCAAATCGGTAAGCTGAAAGGCCCTAACTATTCTACCAGCGACCTTTGGGGCTATGCACGCGATGTAGCACCCGTTTTGTTCCCCGCTACCTATCCGGCACAACCGGGAGACACGCACATCCGCTTCGGTAACGATATTATCTCCGGTAACGAAAGATATACGAATCCTTACGCGGAAATGCTCAAGGAATACAAAGAAGAGAACTACAACACGTTGAACACGGTGCTGGATATCGAACAAAAACTGGACTTCATTACCGAAGGTCT
>NZ_JAMBLS010000025.1 GCF_023336905.1 Bacteroides sp. ET71 | reverse complement strand
GGAAGTTCCGAACTCTGATAAGCATCAGTTCCTCCCTAACAGCAACTTTGATGATGTTATTGAGTTGTATCAGTTTGACAAAAAGCTAAGGACGTTAGTTTTCACATCCATTCAAGACATTGAAATTGCCTTACGCACACGAATCATTCAATGCTTCTCTTTAAAATATGGAGCGTTTTGGTTTATGGATGTACGGCTTTTCAAAAATGAGAGCATATTTGCGACCTGCCTTGAGAATATACAAAAGGAAGTAAACCGCTCCAATGAAGATTTCCGGCCCTATCTACTTATTGTTTCTTCCCTAAAAACCTATGATTGCTTTGGACAGGTGTGGATCTCTAAATGCTTATAATCAATCGATTTTGTTTTAATTGTTTTCATCGAACTTACATAAATAATATCATTTCTCAATTTCATACACTTTCCAATTACCATCTCCGGTATAGACTGCTTTCGCATTCACATAACAATTGGAAGTAATGTTATATTTTTCCAGTATAGTTTTATGGACATAGTAATCACCAATAAATGCAAAATCTGGTTCTTCTCCATCATACCTATCTTTATATTTGAGTTCCAAATTACCGGAGAAGCGTTTTACTAAGTCACTATTACTCCCGTCAGTCAACTCTGCCCTAAGCACTTCCACTAATTTCTTTTGCTTACCCGGATTCTTCTTGTCACTGATTTCCTTGACAAAATAATGAATCTTAATGCAATCACCAACGGATGGACGCAAATCCGTCTGATCATAGTGCAGAATACCCGAAGCCTGTTTGGTACCTAATACAAAATGGAATAGTTTACGCTGATTATTGACATCATCTACTGCTGCAATCCTACACTTGAACTTCTCAATAGCTTCATCCTCAGCACACTTTTGTATGTTACATAAGAAAGTCTTGCTCTCTTCCTTGACTTTCTTTTTGTATTGGCGCAGTTTGACAAAATCTCCTTTTTCAAGTTCCTTCCGCTCATAGTGCTCATAAACGAGTGTTGAATCGGTCAAATAAATATGATAGACCTTTTTCTCTGTGTTTATATACTGAACATAGCCATATTGAATCGGCAAATTAAACCAATCTGCCGTTTCTGAGGGAATGGCAGTCAAAGGAATATATTTGATTACTGCTTCTTTCTTGGGCTGCTGCCATGGATAATCACCGGGAATGGTTCGGATTGTTTCGTCTTTATACAATTTGAATTTCCAAACTTGTCCTTTATGACTATCGTTTAGCCCTGGAAATCTCTTCTTATCGGTAGCAAATTCAATTGCTTTACCGTCGACAAAAACTATCATGGTCTTTCCGTTCCCGTTTTTCCATTTGTCCACAAGTACAACTTCCGTGAAAGAAATATCTTCGTAAGCGTATTCTTCCGCTCTTGAGATATTTTCGGCATAAAGTGCCGCATTATTGTCAGATGCAGGAGTAACCGAGGAGCATTGCTCAAGAAGAGCATCCACTTCTGAATCAATACACCAGCCCTTTTCAGCATAGTGTTTCTTATATTGGTCAAGTTCAACTACTGCATTTGCATATTTCTTGGATTTAATTAGTTGTTGAGCCAATTCCATTCGTATCTTCCCTATGAAGTCTTCATTCTTCTCTAAGCTTAGAGCTTTGCAAAGAAAAGCAATCTTTACATCCACATCTTCCCAACAATCGGCAAATTCACTCCAGATGTAGTATTTCTCTCCCATCTTCTGGCAAAGCTTTTTATAGATATCCTTTGCTTCTGCTTGCTGACCAGCGCGCAGATGAAGTAACGCTTTCGACCTGATATTCCAATCATCATCCGGTATCTTCTCTATGGCTATTCCATAGAGGTCAATAAGCCATTGGAGGTCTCCTAGTTGTTCATCAGAAAGATTCTCAAGAGCTTCTTTTATTCTTTTCAGCGATTTGACAGCTAACGGTTTATAGGTTTCCCCATTATCTCCTTTCTCTTCTTGCCAGTCAGCTGTTCTTAGTTTCTCTGGGTTCCACCCTCTAAAAAAATCATAGAATCGCCATGCATTGTTTTCCTTCATTGTGCGCTCGGCTAACCCAAGAACTTTCGAATGAGAAGTAGAGGCCGGAGTATCATTGGATAACTCTATATATTGGTTAAACAGCTCCCATGTAGATGAAGAAACACCGTCCTCAGTACTATGATACAGTTTCCAGAAGAAATGGTTTTTTATCATTTCGATAAAATCGTCTTTCCTATAGGGGATAAGCCTAACAAATTCTTGAATCTCATCTAAAGGATAATCAACAATAGCCTTTGCAATTCTCGACATCAACGATGGAATGGTTTTGCCTTCGTTGCTACGTGAATCTTCAAAATCATCCAGTCGCAAATTGTTCGGATTCCATAACTTGAGAAACGATATGAGTTTGAAATTGCCATCTTGTTTAGAGTAATTAAGGGCGAAGTTCAATATTTGGGAATGCAGCATCGAAGGGCGCTCATTATGAAGGTAAATATAGTTCTTCAGTTGCGTCCGCACCTGTATTGAATCAAGTTGTGCAATGTGATCTCGCAAATAACGGTATATTGCCCATCCATAGCTTTCATGCGCTTCTTCAGGAAGATTTCCGTCTACTGACAATTGGGTAAGAATCCCCCATGCTTTATCATTGTTGCCTTTCTGACTCAATTCTTTAGCTTCTTGAATCTGAGCGTAGAAAGGATTCACCATTAGTCTAAGTGCTTGTATTTTTCTAACAAGCATTTCCGCAAACTCATCGAATTGGGTCTCGAAGTGCATACGCGACAGAAGAGCTGAAATTTTTCGCGCATCTACAATATTTCCTTTCTGTTGCTCCCTTTTGCAGATATCAATCAATGTCCAAGCATAGGCTTTCAGAACATCTATATCTGTTCTGTTTTTTTGAAGATAATCTTCAGCCAGTTGTCTGGCATCATCCAATAAACCATCGCGACGGAGAGCATAGATTTTAGTTGATATGCGAGGGGAGTAATCATTCTTATTATGAGAACTAAACTTTGCCATTTTTACTGTCTAAATTATAGTTTTGTTGATTTAAATACAATCATTTCCCGCACCTCACTTGCAATGGTGGTATCAGTAACGTCGAACATCTCAATTTTGTTGATAAACCCTTTGCTATGGCTTTCCAAGCTGGTTCCATACCATAGGCGGAGCATAGCGTTGCCGTTATCAGATGTAACCTTGCAGACAATCTGATAATCTTTACTGGACACTACCTCAAGCTTGAATCCCCGCTCTTTCATCTGCTCACCAAATACCTTAACGACTTCCAAAATATAATCAGGAGTATCCACAGATTTATTATATGACACAGCCTGGGAGAAGACTGTGTCGATGAACTGCTCAATACAGGTGGCATCAACTAACTCATTCGGCTCCATTCTAATTGCCGAGATACCATAAGAATCCTTAGCACCCTTGTTATGAATATCAATTACCAATTTCTTTTTTATCCCTTGTGGTACTGAAAATACGGCCTTGGTCAAATAATCATTGCACGGTTTGACCACCTCCAAGATATAACCGCTTGGTTCGATAAGCTTTGCCAATTCACAAATAGCAGCTGACGCATTGACGTTATTAAGAACCATATCGGAAAAACGGGATGGCACTTTATACCCATCATATATAAGCAATTGCTTCGGTGGGTTAACACCTGAATCTGTTTCGCTCACGGTACAATTCATAAATGGATGGACATATTGCGGTTGTGCAATATAGAATACTCCTGCCGTAACACAGAGCCCACTGTATAGCCATCTGAAATAAGACTCATTGCATATTCCGTCATTCTCCGTGCGGAATCCTTTCAAGATGACATTGTCAAATTCGGAGCCGACAGCCTTATGAACAGTTATAGCCCATGCATATTTCGCATACATTACATTGATAAGCGGATCGTTCTCACGGGAAGACCGTTGAATGTCACTCTCGTACCTATCATAATAACATTTGAGTAATGAACGGGCCACTTTCGTTGTTTTGACCGGTACCCTATCTTCTTTCTGGACAGAACGGTTTTGAATAATGTTTTCTATCGCTTCTTTCTCATCATTAGAGAGGGCTTGATAGTCCGCATCAGATAGTAACTGACTATAAAATTCAGTCTTGGCAAATGGTGACGACTTCTTTCGTTCAGTAATACGACGATTAATGAAGACATTAACTGCAATCTGTTCCTCCTTAGTCAATTCATCTGAACAATCCAAATAATTGTCAAGTACCCAAATTTCGGCATCCTGCCCACTTAGGCTCAAACATTTAACAGATATTTTTGTAAAAGACAGAAACATTGGACGAGGATAAGCCTTAATGGAGATTGTTTCACTATGCTTCTCAAGCACATCCTTTACAGTAAAATACATCCCGTTCAGCACTCTTTTGGGATTACCAAACCCGGTCTCATCAGGGATATAGATATTATTATTGGCAATAAGAAGGTCGCCTGCTGCAAGTTCCTTCCCATTATTCAAACAATGATGCTTAACCCAAAGATTGGTTTTCAGACAGTCGCTTTTCTTGAAAAACAGGACCGACTGCTTAGGTTCTTGCTGCAATGGAGCCATAAACCATTCTTTCATTTTGCCGGTAATCGCATCTTTCCTGATCTCAACGATAGACCCGTCATCAAAGGCATAATTCAAGTTGTTGAACAGCTGTGCATCCATACTCTTGGCGAGACTACATTTTAGAGACTCCTTGCAGGACTCATGTGAATCGCAGGCCGGCTGATGATAGTAATGAATAACCCTATCCTCGCAGATAGTTTGAAGATTAGCCACATTGATAGCAGAATCGTCGGAAGAGCCGAAAGATAGCATATAAGGGTCACCGATGAAAACGATTTTCCGCTCAGATGCCGGATTGGCAAAGGCGATGAAGTCCTCAAGCAAACGCCCTGTTCCAAAGCGAAGCAAATCTGATTGAGAGAGGCTGCGGCTTACAAGATGCGCATCATACACCATTAACAATGCTCGCTCATCCAATCCGGCATCCGAACGGATGGGAATAACCTGCATGGCCTCATCGTCTTCTTCATCTTCGGATGTCTCGTTCCCTCCGTACATGAATGAGTAAAGGCTGGAAGCCTCTATCCCGCGCTGTCCCAACCGGCGGCTAATTCTATTTGAATGACAAAGTCCTTGAATTTCAGGAATTCTGTAATTATCTGCAATAGAAAAAATGTATTTTGCCCAATTATCCCGTTCTTCTGCATCCATCGACGTTAAGACAAGAAGGTCGTTGCCCTCTGTTTGCATAAAGGTATCGATAGTAGATTTTGCCCCTTTCCCGACAATGATGTCTTGCTTGCAAATCACCCCCGTATCAAATGAATAGTCTTGAATATATTCATCGGATGGGAAGATGCTTTTAATCGCCTTGGCTATCTCTTCATCGAAAGCATTATCATTATTCAAATCATAAAGCAAGGCCCCTATCTCCGATTCTTGTACAATCTTATAATAAGGATATTTCCCCGGAACCTTATTGCTGAGCTTAAGCGGTCCTGAAAAGATATTTGCTATGCACACCCGGGATGGATTGATTTTTTGCCCGAGAATTGGATTATGCTCAACGATTTCTCTGAATGCGTTTCTATATGAAACAAGCTGGAGAAACGGATTCAAGAAATGGGCACCTGCCTTAACCTCTATATTCTGGCAGTCCGATACTTTTTCTGCATACCAAGGATAACTCTTAAATTCATCATCGCCCCGTGGAATAATCAGTTGACCCGAATAGTCTTTGAAGTCAATAATTATCACTCCATGATTGAAAAAGAGAATCGCATCTGCACGAAAGCGCCGATATTTCTCATTAAATGGATTACCAATAAGAATGCCATCGTAATTGTGCTTTTTGAACGCGGCATCTACTATCTTGACCACGCGGCGGAATTGCTCATTCTCGTGCGTTGCTGCCTGCTGATGTAAAACCTCTAACGCCATAAGACCTTAATTATTTCTAATTATAAAATTTTGCAATTCTTCCTCAATTGGATTTAATCCATACATTATGCAAGATAGTTAATGAATATCTCAGTTTCGTTTATATCAACATTAATGTATGCCATACGTCAACGATTATTTTTCCATTCCAATGCCCTGAATCTGTCCTGCAACTCATGCAACTGCTCCATAATCTCATCAAACGAGGGCGCATTAGCATAAATAAAGCCGATTTGCATCTGCTTATAGTCGTCCCGCAAAGCCTCTTCAATGCTTTCAGGAGGAAGAAATGATATTGTATGCGGAAGATGTGTTGTGTAATCCAGTCCGCTCCATGCCGTAAACTTATTGCGATGAGCCACAATGTCTTCATATAGTTGTACATTTTGCATTGCTTCCATTGCAAACGGTTTATCCATCATCTTTACAATGTCATACATGTGTCGTGTGATACGTTCGATATGCGTACAGCCATTGGGACGGTTAAACTCTTCATGCAAAAGAAAAACCTTTTCCAAGAATGTCCGTCCTGGCACTACTGTGGGGACTGCAAATATCGGCAATGAAAAATCTTCATCCGGATAGGCATCTTCTATCATAGAACGCATTTCTATCTGTTCCGACGGTTCCATGAGAGAACGACAACTTATCTCAACTTTGACTCGCTCCGGTATATATTGCATTTTCGTTTGCAGCACTGAATTATACTCGACAAACAGGACTACAGGGTCAAGGTCGCTGACAGACGTCTCCGGAACTATGACTTTACAACACTCTGAAAGATCATACTCTTTTAATCTGTTCTCTACGTCAAGCGCAAAAGTGCCATCTATGAACTTCTTGGAGTCTTTCCGCAACTTAGTCCGTTGACTTTTAGTCTCAATATTTGTGAAACCGAGATATTGGGGATCTATTGCAAGGTCAATATCTTCCGAAAACCGTTCTATTAATCCCCAACCTTTGCTAAGGCTTGTTCCTCCCTTGAAAACAAAAGCTGCTGCATACGGCAAAGAAAATATGGCACGCAACACCATACTGACCCAGTAGTCCTTTTCTACGGCATTGTCCACAATCCCTTTCTCTTCGGCTACATTAGCCAAAATGGTAAGTTGTTCTTCTTTTGTAAGCTTAGTAAAATTCATAATGCAAGTCTTTGTTTAATCCATTGCGGGGCAATGCTGTAATCGTATTTGATTTCATCAGGACTACCATATTTTTCAATGGCTTGTTTTATGATTGCAACCTGTTCATCTGTCACGTTATCTTTCCCTAATTCTTTCATGGCAGCGACTATAAGTGGAAACAGGTCTGTCTTGTAGGCAAAATTGCGAGGTGCGCTGCGCTTGAATATGATTTTACGGTTCCCGATAGTAAGTTCCCTTGCTGTGGCATCTGTCAAATAGACTGCATTCATCGTGACCTGTGTGGAAAGTCCCAATTTGTTCAATGCTGTCAATCCACTAGGTATAATACGAGCCTTATCCTTTTCCGCTATGGCGTATGCGATATCTTCTATAGAGGGACGAAGTACACCGAACTTATTCCGTAATGGACATAAATATAGACCTTGAGAAAGACGAATGAGCACACCCTCTTTCTCTAATCGGGAAAGCGCACGAGTAACTAGCCCGTCATTATTCAGATGGGCAAAATCGCTCACCATATAAAGCCTGTTCGGTCCGTTTCGGTTTATAATGTTTCGTATTTCCTTCGTCAGTATCGTCTTCATATCCACAATGATTCTAGTTGCAAAGATACGATATTACTCTTGATGTAGCAATAAAATGTCCGAAATTCTTAAAGAAAATCGGACATTATAGAATGCTTTGCGGCTTAATACCCCGATCATGAACCGAGTACATTAAGTTAGGGTTATCATAGTTCGCCAATGGGTTGTGCTAACCAACCTTTTGGCGAACATTAACATCATACCTCAAAATGAAGAGCTTTTATTAGACAGTGGAGCAAAATAATAATAACCTTTGGGAAACCGACAGAATATGGGAACTATACGGTATCAAATAACTAATATATAAATTGATTATCAGATTAGTATATAATCATTCTCGGTTCAAGCGTGGAACTGCGTGCTATTCATCGTTCTTGAAGATCCTGAGAAAACCTGATTACACAAATGATAATAGACAGCAGACTCACGCTGGAAACCAGCGTAGGAACCGACTGTGCCATTCTCGTACGTTTTGAAAATTTCTCAGGTTCTCAAGAACAAGAATGAAGCACAACGCTTCTTACAATTTTTTATCTCACAAAAAGGTTTGAAGGCAACGCTTTGCACCTCGCCACAAATATACACATTTACCTCTAAATGGCCAAGGGGAAGCAATATTTTTTCATTCCTAAGAGCATTAAAAGTCTTCTAGTCATTGTTGAGTGCAATGCAGCCGGAACGCACCCTATCCCCTCATGCACGCAGTAAGATTCCTCGACTGCGCGCCTGAAAAGTATTAGGGAGATGTTTCGACTACGCTTCGCTTGCTCAACATGACAGAGAGAGTAATTTTTAAACAGACCCTAAAATCCCCACAACGATTATGCCAAGAATTGTTCCACAACAAGCAACGCCCCGACAGTCTCTCAAATCCGCTCCTCTATTATAAATAAATTTTACCTTTCGCATCACAACCTCTTCAAACCCCGACCAAATTCCTACCAAAGTCGTTCCAAAGTCGTACCAAGTTCGAGTGCTTAGAAACGAACAAAAGACGAATCTGGAACGACTTTGGTAGCAATAATCATACAGATATTTTACTCGCAAGCATATTATTCTCAAAACAGACAGACAATCTCACGACGCCTCATCTTTCTGAAACATACCCCGGCCTTCACCCAGCGACACACCCCATTTGCACCCCGCGCCAGGCTGCCAATGCCACAAACTTTCCACCCGCCTCCAATTTTAACGCTTTTTCCTATGCGGGCTAACCGACAAAATTCGTACCTTTGCGGGACTATTATAAAATACGCGTACTTATATAACAACATTAGAATCATGTCCGAGACAAAAAGAATCAAGACAGCGCTGGTTTCCGTCTATCACAAAGAAGGACTGAACGAAATCATCACCAAACTGCATGAAGAAGGCGTGCAGTTTCTCTCCACAGGCGGCACCCGCCAGTTTATCGAATCGTTGGGCTATCCCTGCCAGGCAGTGGAAGACCTGACTACCTACCCTTCCATCTTGGGCGGGCGGGTGAAGACGCTGCATCCCAAAATTTTCGGAGGCATCTTGTGCCGCCGTGCTTTGGAGCAGGACCGTCAGCAGATTGAAAAATACCAGATTCCCGAAATAGACTTGGTCATCGTCGACCTGTATCCGTTCGAGGCAACAGTGGCCAGCGGCGCATCGGAGGCCGACATCATCGAGAAAATTGACATAGGCGGCATCTCGCTCATCCGCGCCGCTGCCAAAAATTACAACGACGTGGTCATCGTGGCCTCGCAAGCCCAGTATCAGCCCTTGCGCGACATCCTGATGGAACGTGGTGCCAACACGACGCTGGAAGAACGCCGTTGGTTTGCCAAAGAGGCTTTCGGCGTGTCGTCGCACTATGACACGGCCATCTTCAACTATTTCGACGGAGGAGAAGGAACGGCCTTCCGCTGCTCGGCCAACAACCAGAAGGCGTTGCGCTACGGCGAGAATCCGCATCAGAAGGGCTATTTCTACGGCAATCTGGAGCAGATGTTCGACCAGATACATGGCAAGGAAATCTCTTACAACAACCTGCTGGACATCAATGCGGCGGTAGACCTGATTGACGAATTTCAGGAAACGACGTTCGCCATCTTGAAGCATAACAATGCCTGCGGCCTGGCTTCGCGCCCCACCGTGCTGGAGGCATGGAAAGACGCCCTGGCCGGTGACCCGGTTTCGGCTTTCGGAGGGGTGCTCATCACCAACGCAGTGGTAGACAAAGAAACGGCCGAAGAAATCAATAATATCTTCTTTGAGGTCATCATCGCGCCGGATTATGACGTTGACGCCCTCGAGGTGCTGGGACAGAAGAAGAACCGCATCATCCTGGTGCGCAAACCGGTCGAGCTGCCTAAAAAACAGTTCCGCTCTCTGCTGAACGGTGTGCTGGCGCAGGAACGCGACCTGAAGGTGGAAACACCCGAAGACCTGAAAACAGTCACGACAAAGGCGCCCACGCAGGCCGAGACAGAAGACATGCTTTTTGCCAACAAGATAGTGAAGAACTCCAAATCCAATGCCATCGTGCTGGCCAAGGGTAAGCAATTGCTGGCCAGCGGCGTCGGACAGACCAGCCGGGTAGATGCGCTGAAACAGGCCATCGAAAAAGCCAAGAGCTTCGGCTTCGACCTGCACGGGGCTGTCATGGCAAGCGATGCTTTCTTCCCCTTCCCCGACTGCGTAGAGATTGCCGGCAAGGAAGGCATTACGGCGGTCATCCAGCCGGGTGGAAGCATCAAGGACCAACTGAGCTTTGACTACTGCAACGAACACGGTATCGCGATGGTGACCACCGGATTCCGCCACTTCAAACACTAAATAAATGAAAATTTGAGAATTGAGAATTAAAAAATGAGAGTAAGAGCCTGTTTAAGATCCATTTTCCTGTCATCCCGAACACAGTCGGGAGATCTCACTATGCGCCTGAGAAGTAGTAGGGAGATGCTTCGACTACGCTTCGCTTGCTCAACATGACAGAGAGAGCGATTTTTAAACAGGACCTAAGATGTCACGCAATCTCCCATTTTCTAATTCTCAATTTTCAATTCTCAGTTCCTAATTTTCAATTTTCAATTCTCAATTTAAAATGGGTTTATTCTCTTTTACACAAGAAATAGCGATGGACCTGGGGACGGCCAACACCATCATCACCTGCAACGACAAGATTGTAGTGGATGAGCCGTCGGTAGTGGCCTTGGACCGCCGCACGGACAAAATGATTGCCGTGGGCGAAAAGGCGAAGATGATGCACGAAAAGACTCATGAGAACATCCGCACCATCCGTCCCTTGCGCAACGGCGTGATAGCCGATTTCTATGCCTGCGAGCAGATGATTCGCGGACTGGTGAAAATGGTGAACCGCAAGCACCGGCTGTTCTCTCCCTCCTTGCGGATGGTCATCGGAGTGCCGTCGGGCAGTACGGAGGTAGAGCTGCGTGCCGTGCGCGACTCGGCCGAACATGCGGGCGGACGTGATGTATACCTGATTTTCGAGCCCATGGCGGCCGCCATAGGCATCGGCATAGATGTAGAAGCGCCGGAAGGCAACATGATTGTGGACATAGGTGGCGGTTCGACAGAGATTGCGGTCATCTCGCTGGGAGGTATCGTGAGCAACAACTCTATCCGCATCGCAGGCGACGACTTGACGGCCGACATACAAGAATACATGAGCCGGCAGCACAACGTGAAGGTCAGCGAGCGTATGGCCGAACGTATCAAGATACACGTGGGCGCCGCACTGACCGAATTGGGCGAGGATGCCCCGGACGACTATATCGTATATGGTCCGAACCGTATCACTGCGTTGCCCATGGAAGTGCCCGTATGCTACCAGGAAATAGCCCACTGTCTGGAAAAGTCCATCTCGAAGATAGAAACGGCCGTGCTGAGTGCTTTGGAGAACACTCCGCCCGAGCTGTATGCAGACATTGTGCACAACGGCATCTACCTGGCCGGTGGAGGCGCTTTGCTGCGCGGATTGGACAAGCGTCTGACGGACAAGATAAACATACCGTTCCACATAGCAGAAGACCCGCTGCATGCAGTGGCCAAAGGCACAGGCATCGCGCTGAAGAATGTGGACAAGTTCTCGTTCTTAATGAGATAACGGCGACGGCGTATGCGGAATCTGCTGGATTTTCTGGTAAAATACAATTACTGGTTCCTCTTCATCTTGCTGGAGGTAGCCAGTTTTGTTTTATTATTCCGCTTCAACCGTTACCAGCAAAGCGTGTTCTTCACCTCGACCAATGCCATATCCGGCAAGTTGTTCGAGATGAAAAGCAGTGTCACTTCCTTCTTCCACTTGAAAGAGGTCAATGAAGATTTGCTGGACCGTAACATGCAGTTAGAACAACGCATAGCCTCTCTGGAAAAAGAGTTGCTTGACATGCAGTCTGATACAAGTGCTTACCACAGCCTCGACTCCATCCCTGCGGACAGAAGCTACAAACTGTATAAGGCTCACGTGGTCAAGAACAGTGTGAACCACTTGGACAACTACCTGACTCTGGACCGCGGTTCGGCCGACAGCATACGCCCGGAAATGGGGGTGGTCAATGCCAACGGCGTGGTGGGCATTGTCTACAAGACCACTCCCCACTATGCGCTGGTCATTTCGCTGCTGAACAGCAAATCGAGCTTGAGTTGCAAGATTCAAGGCAGCAATTACTTCGGCTACCTGAAGTGGGAAGGCGGAGACACGCAGTATGCTTACCTGCGCGACCTGCCCCGCCATGCCGAGTTCAGCGTGGGCGACACGGTGGTGACCAGCGGTTATTCGGCCGTGTTCCCGCCCGGACTGTTGGTGGGGGTTATCGACGAAATGTCCGACTCGCACGACGGATTGTCTTATTTACTGAAAATCAAATTGGCTACGGATTTCGGCAAAGTGGACGACGTGCGTGTCATAGCCCGGGAAGGACAAGAAGAACTGAAGCAACTGGAAAAACAACTTAACGAATAACAGGACACCTTGATACAAGATTATATTCATAGGATAGGCTGGTTCGTGGGGCTTCTGCTGGTGCAGGTGCTCATACTGAACAACGTACACATGGAAGGCTTTGCCACGCCTTTCGTGTACATCTATCTGATGATTAAGTTTGCTTCAGATACGGGACGAAAAGAGCAAATGCTTTGGGCGTTTGCCTTGGGACTGTCAGTAGACATGTTTGCAGATACGCCGGGAATGAATGCAAGTGCCAGTGTGTTGCTGGCGTTTGTACGTCCCTTCTTCTTACGGCTGTTCATGCCAAGGGATATGTCCGACAATTTCATCCCCGGTTTCCGTACAATGGGGGCAGGCTCGTTCATAAAGTATGTGGCGGTATGCACACTGCTACACCATACGGCTTTGTATGCCATCGAATATTTTTCGGCTGCACATGCCGGAATGGCTGTACTGCACATGGTGGCAAGCAGCGTACTGACCATGGCTTGCATCACTGCCATCGAAGGAATACGCAGAACGCCTGCCAACAAAGAGCGATAGAACAAATCATGCCAACCCAAAAACGAAAGGAATACCGGCCAATCAAGGAAGGAACACGGAACAATGGAGGAATGAAATGGCGAAAAACTATAACCTGGAGAAAAGGAAATACATCATCGGAGGAGCAGCCGTACTCATTGTGTTCATCTATGTGCTACGCTTGCTGGACCTGCAATTGTTGTCGGACGAATACAAGAAGTTTGCCGACAACAACGCCTTTCTCAACAAAGTACAATATCCTTCACGCGGGGCTATCTACGACCGGCATGGAGAATTGCTGGTGTTCAACCAGCCGGCTTATGACATTACTTTCGTACCCCGTGAAGTGGAAGCGTTAGACACGGCAGATTTCTGCCGGGCGCTGGGCATCACGAAGGATTGGTTCGACCGCCGCATGAAAGAAGTCAAAGACCGCCGCAAGAACCCGGGGTATTCGCGCTACACCCAACAGATTTTCCTCACACAACTGCCGGCAGAAGAATGTGGTGTGTTTCAGGAACAACTCTACAAGTTTCCCGGATTCGGCATCCAACGAAGGACCATCAGGCAATATACGTACGACGTAGCCGGCCATGCCCTGGGAGATATCGGAGAAGTTTCTCAGAAAGACATCGAAGCCGACCCGTACTACCGAAGCGGAGACTATATAGGCAAACAAGGCATAGAGAAAAGCTACGAAAAATACTTGCGGGGCGAGAAGGGGGTGGAAATCCTTCTGCGTGATGCACATGGCCGTATCCAGGGACATTACATGGACGGGAAAATGGACCGCCCCAGTGTCCCGGGCAAGAACCTGAAACTGGGCATTGACATCAAGCTGCAACAATTGGGCGAGCGCCTGATGAGGGGAAAGATAGGAAGCATAGTAGCCATCGAACCCAAGTCCGGAGAGATTCTGTGCATGGTGTCTTCCCCCACCTTCGACCCTCACCTGCTGATAGGACGACAAAGGGGGGACAACCACATGAAGTTGCAACGAGACAAGCAAAAACCGCTACTGAACCGTGCCATCCAAGGCACATATCCGCCGGGAAGCACCTTCAAGACGGCACAGGCCGTGACCTTTTTGCAGGAAGGCATTGTAGGCAAGGAAAGTCCGAGCTATCCGTGTTCGCACGGGTTTATCCACCGGGGATTGCGGGTAGGTTGCCATGGCCATGCCTCTCCCCTCTCCCTTGTGCCGGCCATTGCCACTTCTTGTAACGCCTATTTCTGTTGGGGGCTTTATTACATGTTCGGCGACAAAAAATATGGTTCGCCCCAAAATGCCATCACGGTGTGGAAAGACCACATGGTGGCGCAAGGCTTCGGATACAGGCTGGGCACGGACTTGCCGGGCGAACAGAGAGGACTCATACCCAACGCCCAGTTCTATGACAAGGCGTATGGCGGCCGTTGGAACGGACTGACCGTTATTAGTATTTCTATCGGACAAGGCGAAATACTGGCCACTCCTTTGCAGATAGCCAACCTGGGGGCTACGATTGCCAACCGGGGCTGGTTCGTGACGCCGCATATCGTAAAAGAGATAGAAGACAATGAACTGGATACTGCTTATGTGCAACGCCGATATACGGGCATAGACAGCCAGTATTACGACTGGGTGGCCGAAGGCATGCGTGCCGCAGTCACAGGCAGTACGGGCAGTGGCACATGCCGGCTGGTGGGCAGCATTTTGCCTGATGTGGAAGCCTGTGGCAAGACCGGAACGGCACAAAACCCGCACGGTAAGGACCATTCGGTTTTTATGGGATTTGCGCCCAAAGACGACCCGCAGATAGCCATCGTGGTATACGTCGAAAACGGGGGTTGGGGAGCGACGTATGGCGTGCCCATCGGAGCACTGATGATGGACCAGTACCTGCACGGCCATTTGTCGGAAGCAAACGAGCTGTTGGCCGAAGACTTTAGCAACCGCACGATAAGTTATGGGGAGGATGGCCGATGAGACGCAGGGAACCGATACTGAAATCGCTTGATTGGCTGACTATCGGGCTTTATGTGCTGCTGGTGGCGTTCGGATGGATGAGCATCTGCGGTGCCAGCTACGATTATAGCGAGCACGAATTACTCGACTTCTCGACAAGGGCGGGCAAGCAATTTGCCTGGGCACTGTGTTCGCTGGGACTGGCCGGCGTGTTGATGATGCTGGACGACCTCTTCTACGAGGCGTATGCCTACTTGATTTACGGGGTGATGCTGGTGCTGCTGATAGTCACGATTTTCATTGCTCCGGACACGAAGGGTTCCCATTCCTGGCTCATTCTGGGTCCCGTAAGCTTGCAGCCGGCAGAGTTTGCCAAGTTTGCCACGGCCCTGGCCCTGGCGCGGTGCATGAGTGTCTACGGATTCAGTCTGAAGAATGTGCGCCAGGCTCTTAGCACGGGGCTTATTATTCTGATTCCCATGCTGCTGATTATCGCACAGCGCGAGACAGGCAGTGCTTTGGTATATCTGGCATTCTTTCTGGTGCTTTATCGTGAAGGCATGCCCGGCATAGTTCTATTGGCGGGGCTCTGTGCCGTGCTCTACTTTGTGGTGGGTATCCGCTTTGCCAGCGCACAGTTGTGGGATACACCTACGCCATTGGGGCAGTTCATTGTACTGATACTCATCCTGCTGTTTGCTGCGCTGATGCTGCGGGTCTACACACGCCGCACGACCGAGGCCAACATCATAGCCTTGAGTGTGGCTGGCTGCACCCTTGCGGCTGTCGCGCTGTCGCATTGGGCCGTTCCTTTCAACGTGGTCTATGTCTTATGGGGGTTGTGCGTCGTCCTGGCCGGATACTTGGTTTGGCTGGCTCTTCGGACGCGCCGCCGCACGTATCTGCTGACGCTGTTGTTCGCCGTTTGTTCCGTGGGTTTCCTTTATTCGTCGGAGTATGTGTTCAACAGCGTGCTCGAGCCTCACCAACAGGTGCGCATCCAGGTTTTACTGGGGCTGGAAGAAGATCCCAGCGGAGCGGGATACAACGTGAACCAATCGAAGATTGCCATCGGTTCGGGCGGACTGACAGGCAAGGGTTTCCTGAACGGCACGCAGACGAAGCTGAAATACGTGCCCGAACAAGACACGGACTTCATCTTCTGCACCGTGGGCGAAGAACAGGGTTTCATCGGTTCGACGGGCGTACTTGTCCTGTTCCTGTCGCTCATCTTACGCCTCATCTGGTTGGCCGAGCGCCAGCCGACTACTTTTGGCCGGGTGTATGGATACAGCGTGGCCAGCATCTTTCTGTTTCATGTCTTCATCAACGTGGGCATGGTGCTGGGACTCACGCCAGTCATCGGAATCCCGCTTCCTTTCTTCAGTTACGGAGGCTCTTCGCTGTGGGGCTTCAGCATCTTGCTCTTCATCTTCCTGCGCATCGACGCAGGGAGAAATGCCCGCAAATAGAGACGGATGTGCTCAGAGCAGCCCCAACCAACGCAGAATGGTCGGCGTGAGCAGGGCTGTGAAGATGCCGTTCAGTGTCAGTCCCAGGCTGGCGAAGGCGCCATACTTCCGGCTGACGTCCATCGCCGCGGAGGTGCCCACGGCATGGGCTGCGGTGCCCATTGACAGGCCTTGGGCCATGGGGCTGCCCACGTGCATGAGGCGCAGGGTCTTGAACCCGAGGATGCCGCCCAACAATCCCACACAGACCACGACGGCTGCCGTGAGCGACGGGATGCCGCCCAATGATTGGGTGACTTCCATCGCTATGGGGGTGGTGACCGACTTGGGGGCGAGGGAATAGATGATTTCTTCGGAAGCGCCCATCAGTTTGGCTATAATCACGACCGAAGCGACACCGACGAAGCAGCCGGCCAGTTGCGACAGCAGGATGGGCAGGAGTTGTTTCTTAATCGTCTCGAGTTGCAGGTAGAGGGGCACTCCGAGGGCCACGACGGCCGGTTTCAACCAAAACTCAATCAGCTTGCCGCCCTCGCTGTATGTTTCATAACTGATGCCGGCCAGCTTCAGAAAGACAATCAGCACGGCGATGGTCAGCAGGATGGGGTTGAGCAGCATCAGGCCCGTCTTCTTCTGCAACAGCTTGGCCAGGAAGAAGACACCGAAGGTGACGGCCAGCAGGAAAAATTCATTCTCCAGAAAGTTCATAAGGATGTATGTGTTTAAAATCGGGAACGCCCCGGGTTAATGTTTCAAATGGTCGGCCGCCTTGTTCGAGGCCTTGCGCGTGAGCTGGTGCACCCACCCGGTGACGACGAGCACCAGCAGCGTGCTCAGCACCGTGGCAATCAATATGGGCCACAACTGCGCCCGTATGACGTCGAAGTAGAGCATGAGTGCCACGCCGGGCGGCACGAAGAAGAATCCCAGGTTGGCAACCAGAAAGTCGGACATGCCCTGCACCCAGTGCAGCTTGATCCAACCTAACTTTAAGAACAAAGTGAGCAGCAGCATCCCGATGATGCTGGAAGGAAGTTTGACGCCTGTCAGCCAGACGATGAGCTCACCCAAAGCTAAACATCCGAAGAGGATGGCGCATTGACGAATCATGATGCTTCAGTTTAGAATATTCCTTTAAACAGTTATTGCTGAAAAACGGGCGCAAAGTTAGTGAATCTATGCATTGCTTGTTACACCCGCCCGGTGTTTTTCCCCGCTTTGCTTCCGCCGGACAAGAGCCGTGCTTCTCCCGGACAAGAGCCGCGCCTCTTCCGGACAAGAAGGAAGGGCCGGAAGGGAGAGAAGCAACCTATTGTCTCACAAGATGTTAAAAAGGAACGAAAGACACCCGTCCGACCTCCAGAGTTTAATAAATCTTATTTTCCTGCACACATCTGCCTGCTTTTCACTATCTTTACGGGCCGAAATCATCAAAAAAGGAAGAGACAAGCACATGCCACTTAAATTACCCGACCAACTGCCTGCCATCGAACTCTTGAAGCAGGAAAACATATTCGTAATGGACACGACGCGTGCCACGGGACAGGACATCCGCCCGCTGCGCATAGCCATACTCAACCTGATGCCGCTGAAGATAACGACCGAGACAGACTTGGTGCGCCTGCTCTCGAACACGCCGCTCCAGGTGGAGATTTCGTTCATGAAAATCAAAAGCCACACGCCCAAGAATACCCCGATAGAGCACATGAAGGCGTTTTACACCGACTTCGAGCAAATGCGCGAACAACGCTACGACGGGATGATAGTGACCGGTGCTCCCGTGGAACAGATGGACTTCGAACGGGTGACGTACTGGGACGAGATTACCGAGATATTCGACTGGGCCCGGACGCACGTCACGTCGACGCTCTACATCTGCTGGGCGGCACAGGCAGGCCTGTATCACTTCTACGGCATCCCGAAATATCCACTGGAGAAGAAGATGTTCGGCATCTTCCCCCACCGCGCCCTGCAGCCCCTGCACCCCATCTTCCGCGGCTTCGACGACGTGTTCTACGTGCCCCACAGCCGCCACACCGAAGTCAGGAGCGAAGACATCCTGCGCGTCCCCGCACTCACCCTCCTGTCGGAATCGCCCGAAGCCGGCGTCTACCTGGTCATGGCGCGGGGCGGGCGCGAGTTCTTCGTCACCGGCCATTCGGAATACTCGCCCCTGACGCTGGACGGTGAGTACCGCCGCGACCTGGGCAAAGGCCTTCCCATCGAGATGCCCCGCAATTATTACGTAGACGACGACCCTGCCAAGGGAGTGTTGGTGCGCTGGCGTGCGCACGCCAACCTGCTGTTCAGCAACTGGCTCAACTACTTCGTCTACCAGGAGACGCCCTACGACATCAACAACATCCAGTGATGAAACCGCGCGCCATCGAACTCCTCTCGCCCGCCCGCAACCTGGACTGCGGTCTGGCTGCCGTGGACCACGGTGCAGACGCTGTCTACATCGGCGCAGCGCGTTTCGGCGCCCGGGCGGCGGCAGGCAATTCAATAGAAGACATAGCCCGGCTCGTAGACTATGCGCACACCTACTATGTCCGCATCTACGCCACCGTCAACACGCTGCTGCGCGACGACGAGCTCGCCGCGACCGAACAACTGATTCACCAGCTCTGGCAGGCAGGCGTAGACGCACTCATCGTACAAGACATGGGCATCACCCGCCTCAACCTGCCCCCCATCCCCCTGCACGCCAGCACGCAGATGGACAACCGGACGGTGGAGAAAGTGCGTTTCCTGAGCGAAGCAGGCTTCCGCCAAGTGGTGCTGGCGCGCGAACTCTCGCTGGACGACATCGCCCGCATCCACCAGGCCTGCCCGCAGACGTCGCTCGAAGTCTTCGTGCACGGAGCGCTCTGCGTCAGTTACAGCGGGCAGTGCTACGTCAGCCAAGCCTGCTTCGGCCGCAGTGCCAACCGGGGCGAGTGCGCCCAGTTCTGCCGCCTGCCCTTCAACCTGGTGGACGCCGACGGACGCACCATCGCCCGCAACAAACATCTGCTGTCGCTGAAAGACTTGAACCAAAGCGAGCGGCTGGAACAGTTGCTGGACGCCGGAGCCTCGTCGCTGAAGATAGAAGGCCGGCTGAAAGACGTCAGCTACGTGAAAAACGTGACAGCCGCCTACCGCCAGAAGCTGGACGAGATTCTGGCCCGACGACAGGAATACGTCCGTGCCTCGTCGGGCACCTGCCGATACACGTTCCGACCGCAGTTGGACAAGAGCTTCAGCCGCGGCTTCACGAACTACTTCCTGGACGGGCGCACGCGCGACATCGCCTCGTTCGACACACCCAAATCGCTGGGCGAGGAGATGGGCACGCTGAAGGAGCAACGCTCCGGCTGCCTGACCGTGGCAGGAGTCAAGCCTTTCCACAACGGCGACGGGCTGTGCTACCTGGACGAACGGGGGCAACTGCAAGGTTTCCGCATCAACCGCGTGGAGGGCAACCGCCTCTACCCCGCCCTGCCAGCCGGACAAGTGCCCCGCATCGCACCCCGCACCCCGTTGTACCGCAATTTCGACCAAGAGTTCGAACGCCTGCTGGCGCGTCCCTCGGCCGAGCGTAAAATCCGGTTGCACTGGCGGTTGTGGGAGACAGCCACGGGCTTTGCCCTCGGTGCCACCGACGACGAAGGGCATCGCGCCGTCTTGTCTTTCCCTTACGACAAGCAACCGGCCCGCACCCCGCAGGCCGCCAACATACGTGCCCAACTAGCCAAGCTGGGCAACACACCATTCGAGGCACAGGACGAAGCCGACGTGGAGCTGACAGCCGAATGGTTCCTGCCCTCGTCGGTACTGTCCGACTGGCGCCGACAGGTGGTGCAACGGTTGCTGGACGTCAGGCGCATCGGTTACCGGCGCGAACTGTCACCGCGGCATGAAACGCACCATCCCTACCTTGCGGACTCGCTCACCTATCTGGGCAACGTAATGAACGGACAGGCACGGCAGTTCTACCTGTCGCACGGCGTGCACCGCATCGCCCCGGCCTACGAAGCACAAGCGGTCCCCGAAGCCGCGCTGATGTTCTGCCGCCACTGCCTGCGCTTCAGCATGGGCTGGTGCCCCACCCACCAGAAAGGCCGCAGCCCTTACCGCGAACCTTATTACCTGGTATCGACCGACGGACGACGGTTCCGCCTGTCGTTCGACTGCAAAAATTGTCAGATGAAAGTCTATGCGGCGGAACAGTAAACACAAGCACCCGACGGCATGCACCAAAAGCCAGGCGACAGGCACACGTATTCCGAAAGGATGGCTCTGGTGGCTCCTGCTGCTGGCCACCGTCTCGTGCCAATACAGCACCCCCACCTTTCCCGCAGACACAGCCCCCCGCGCGTGCGACTCGCTGACCTACCTCTACGAACGGCATTACACCTGGAACACCAACCTCGTGCTGCACGCCGACTCCATCCGCCTGGCAGGCCTTCCGCTGAAGGAAAGCTATCACACGCTGAAACGCGGGGACCGCGTGGTAGTGGCCGAGTTTAACGTACACCCCAACGACACGGTGGACAGCATCTGGGTGAAACTGGCACACACGCAAGAGATACAAGGCTGGCTGCGCGAATGTGACATGAAGCAAGCCTTTGTGCCCGACGACAGCATCTCGGAGGCCATACACCTGTTCAGCCACACGCACACGCCTTACTTCATCAGCGTGCTGTCGTTGTTTGCCGTCTTCTGGTTAATACGCATGTGGCGCCGCAGGCCGTTGTGGTGGAAAGGATTCAAAGAGATGGACCCCGTCTACCCCTTGCTGCTCTGCCTGCTGATGGCTATCACTGCCACCCTGTACGAGACGATGCAAGTGTACGTGCCCGACATGTGGGAACACTTTTACTACAACCCCACGCTCTCTCCTTTCCACGTCCCGTTGCTGCTAAGCCTGTTCCTGTCCGGCTTTTGGCTGTTCATCATCGTCCTCGTCGCCACCGTCGATGTGCTGTTCCGTCGGCTCACGCCCATCTCCGCCGTTTACTACCTGCTGGGGATAGCCTCCAGTTGCATCTGCTGTTACTTCTTCTTCATCCTGACAACCCGCATCCGAATAGGCTACATTTTCCTGACAGCCTTCGTCCTTGTGTTTCTGCACTGCCTCTACCGTTCGCTCCGCACAGTGCGCTATCGATGCGGAAACTGCGGCAACCAACTGACACAAAAAGGCATCTGCCCCCATTGCGGAACGTTAAACGAGTGAGCGAAAGGAAGAACGTTTCTTCGCAGTCTCCAAATTAAATCGTACATTTGCGCGGCCAAGCCAAGCGGCCGCCACCTTCATGCAGGAACAGTATTTACAGAATAAGGAATATGGAAGAAAACGAAAAATACATGCGCCGATGCATCCAACTGGCGCGCAACGGGCTGTGTCAGACAGCCCCCAACCCCATGGTAGGCGCCGTTATCGTGTGTGACGGACGCATCATCGGCGAAGGCTACCACGTGCGTTGCGGAGAAGCCCATGCCGAGGTAAACGCCATCCGGTCAGTGACAGAACCATCACTCTTGCGACGTTCCACGCTATACGTCAGCCTGGAGCCTTGCTCACACTACGGGAAAACTCCCCCGTGTGCCGACCTCATCATCGAAAAGCAAATCCCCCGCGTCGTAATAGGATGCCGCGACCCCTTCCCCAAGGTTTCCGGACGCGGCATACAAAAGTTGCTGGACGCCGGATGCGAAGTGACCGTAGGAGTCTTGGAAACAGAATGTAGGCAACTGTTGCGGCGCTTCATCACCTTCCACACCTTGCACCGCCCCTACATCACGCTGAAATGGTCCCAATCAGCCGACGGGTTCATCGACATCAACCGGACGGGCGGAACGCCAGCCCAACTGTCTGATACCTACACCCTCATGTTGGTGCACAAAAGACGGGCAGAACACAGTGCCATCCTGGTAGGCACACGCACGGCATTGTTAGACAACCCCAGTCTGACAGTACGCCATTGGTACGGTCCTTCACCCGTCCGCATCACCATAGACAGGCAAAACACCTTGCCCTCAGACCTACACCTGTTTGACGGACGCGCACGCACACTGGTCTTCACTGAAACACCACATGCCGAACAGCCGGGAGTGGAATATATCCAGGCCGATTTCAACCAACCACTGCTGCCCCAACTGCTGGAATCGCTTTACCAGCGGAACCTGCAATCGCTGCTGGTCGAAGGTGGTGCCACCACCCTGCAAACATTCATCGATGCCGGCCTTTGGGATGAAGCCTTCGTCGAAACAGCCCCGGAATGTCTGCACGACGGCGTGGCCGCTCCAGTGTTAAATAGAAAAAAAATTGCCTGCACAGAGCAGCATTTCGGCAGGTTCATTCGTCATTATTGGGAACGCGAAGATTGGCTATAAGCCTCATTAGCCAAGAGTTTATCGTGGAAATCGGTTATTTTATCTATAATTTTGTATAAAACTTCGTTCGAAAGAGGCATATCGCAAAAATTGTTCCTATTTTTGCAACTTGTAAATAAACACTAACAACAAAGAATGAGAACGAGATTTCTATCAGCTATTATAAGCTTTCTGCTGGTATCAATAGCCTTAGGCTCCTGTTTGGATTCAGAAGAAACAACGGCATACAGCTCGGATGCAACCATACATGCTTTCAGTCTTGAGACCATACACGGAGTGGACTATAAGTTTGAAATAGACCAATTAAACAACCTCATATACAACCTGGATTCCATGCCGGTCGATGCTGATACTCTTATCGACAGTATCCAAATAGACCAAATCAGCGTAGCATGGACCGTAACATCCGCAGACACAGTACTGAACACAGAAGCTTATCACAACCTGCTCCCTGCCATGAATGCCACGGGAAGCGAAGGCATCAAGCTGAAAGTGTATGCCCCCGATGGCGTTACCACACGCGATTATACGCTACAAATCCGTGTACATCGTCAAGACCCGGATTCGCTGATGTGGACACGGATGGACCGCGAAGGAGACCCCATATCGCAGACAATCAACCAAGAAGGACAGAAAGTTGTCATACTGAACGATGAACTCTTGCTGTACACGTCCACTTCCGAACTTTACCGCACATCAACAGCGCCGGGACAATACGGATGGAGCAGGCAATTGGTAACAGGTCTGCCAGAAGAAGCAGACATTACCACGCTCACCAACTTCAACGACAGGCTTTACATTCTGGCAGAAGGCGCAGTATATAGCTCCGACATCACCGGCACAAGCTGGGAAGAAGTGACGGGTCTGAGCGGTAACGTCCTCTCCCTTTTGGCCAACATTCCTTCGAACGACATAACCGGGAGGGCTGCTACATTGGCAGGAATCCGCCTCAACGAAGCAGGAGCACAAGAGTTCTGTACTACCACCGACGGTCAATCCTGGACTTCAGGCAATGCTGTTCCGGAAGGTTTTCCCACGCAACATATCTATTATGCCAACTATACAACGGGTAGCCGTGTCGGACAGACAGTCATAACCGGCATGCCACGTAGCAACGAAGAAAAAACGATTCCTTGGATGACTGCTGACGGCACAGATTGGGCTGCCTTGGAAACTAATACGGAAAACGCTTCATGCCCCGACATGGACAATCCTTTCATCATGCGCTACAACAACCGCTTTTACATTTTTGGCGGCACTATGGAAGATATTTACGAATCAGAAACAGGCATTGCTTGGCAGGAAATCGAGCGTAAGTTCTTACTGCCGCCATCATTTGCAGGAAAAACGTCTTATACCGTCGCTGTGGACCACACCCCTCAAGGAGTTACGGCAGTTGACGAGAAACGAGACTTCATTTGGGTGATATTTGGAGGGAACGGAACCGCTACAGAAGTATGGCACGGAAGGCTCAACAAGTTAGGATTTGAAAGAGAATAACAAACCGGATGCCAACAAAGCGACCTACACATATATATAATAAGGAAACAAGCCGTCGGGCATAAACGTAGTAACGAAGGAAACAATGTCATATAAAGAACAAATAGATGCGAACCGGATACCCCAACACGTTGCCATCATCATGGACGGGAACGGGCGATGGGCCAAACAGCGTGGACGCGAACGAAGCTTCGGGCACCAGGCAGGCGCAGAAACCGTTCATGTCATTGCGGAAAAAGCCGCACGGTTGGGGATAAAGTACTTGACACTATACACGTTCTCTACTGAAAATTGGGGACGTCCGGCCGAAGAGGTATCAGCATTGATGCACTTGCTTTTCGACTCCATCGAAGAAGAGACATTTATGAAAAACAACATCCGTTTCCGCGTCATTGGCGATACAGAGAAATTGCCCAAGCAAGTCTGCGAACGGCTCAATTCCTGCATTGAACACACGTCAGGAAATACGGGCATGAGCCTGGTTCTGGCTTTAAGTTACTCGGCTCGCTGGGAAATAACAGAAGCAGCCAAACAAATAGTGCAAGCTGTCCAAAAAGGAGAACTCTCGGCCGAGGAAATCAACAGTGACATATTCGCGCGCTATCTAACCACAAACTTCATGCCCGACCCCGATTTGCTGATCCGTACGGGAGGCGAGTTACGCCTGAGCAATTACTTACTGTGGCAGTGCGCTTACTCCGAGCTTTACTTTTGTGACACTTATTGGCCCGACTTCCAAGAAGAAGAGTTTTGCAAGGCCATCTGCGATTATCAAAAAAGAGAGCGTCGGTTCGGCAAAACCAGTGAACAAATTAGTGAATAACCAACGACTATAATAAAATAGAGAACAAAAAGATGCACGAACGTATTTTCGCCATAGTTATAGTAGTTTTTGGCTTGTTTGCCAGCACGATTAAAGGACTTGCCCAGGAAGTTGCAACAGACAGTGCGCAAACAGAGACGCCGGTAATTTTGTATTCCGGTACGCCTAAGAAGTTCGAAATCGCAGATATTAAGGTAGAAGGAGCAGATAACTACGAAGACTACGTTATTATAGGATTGTCCGGTTTGTCTAAAGGACAAACTATCTCGATACCGGGAGAAGAAATCACGCAAGCTTGTAAGCGCTACTGGCACCACGGCTTATTCTCGGACGTCAGCATCACCGACGACAAAGAAGAAAACGGGAAGGTTTGGCTAACCATTCATTTGACCATGCGGCCCCGCGTGTCCGACATTCATTATTCCGGAGTGAAAAAATCGGAACGCCAGGACCTGGAAGAAAGAATCGGCATGATTAAAGGAGGACAAATCACCCCGAATATAGTAGACCGTGCAGAAACGCTTATCAAACGTTACTTTGACGACAAGGGCTTTAAGAATGCGGAGGTCTTCATCAACCAGAAAGACGATCCGGCCAACAAGAACCAGGTCATCGTAGACATCCAGATAGATAAGAAGGAGAAAGTCAAGGTGCATCATATCGAGATTGTCGGCAACAAGGCTTTGACGACCAAGAAGCTGAAACGTGTGATGAAAAAGACCAATGAGAAGGGCAAACTCCGCAACCTGTTCCGCACGAAGAAATTCGTGGAGGAGAATTACGAAGCCGACAAACAGCTCATCATCGACAAGTATAACGAATTGGGTTACCGCGACGCCATGATTGTAGAAGACAGCGTCAGCCCTTATGACGACCGCACGGTGAACGTCTTTATGCGGATAGAAGAGGGGCAAAAATACTACTTGCGCAACATTACCTGGGTGGGCAACACGCAATATTCTTCCGACCAACTGGACTATATGTTGCAGATGAAGAAAGGTGACGTCTACAACCAGAAGCTGTTGAACGACCGCCTCACTAACGACGAAGATGCCATAGGCAACTTGTACTGGAACAACGGTTATTTGTTTTACAGCCTCGACCCTGTGGAAGTAAATATAGTGGGCGACTCCATTGACTTGGAGATGCGCATCTACGAAGGACGGCAGGCCACTATCAACAAGGTGATGATCAGCGGAAACGACCGTTTGTATGAGAACGTGGTACGACGCGAACTGCGCACGCGCCCCGGACAGTTGTTCAGCCGTGAAGACTTGATGCGTTCGTACCGTGAAATTGCCCAGATGGGACACTTCGACCCGGAACAAATCAACCCGGACGTACAGCCGCGCCCTGAAGATGGGACGGTGGACATTGACTATCAATTGGTGTCCAAGGCCAACGACCAAGTGGAGTTCTCCGCCGGTTGGGGACAGACGGGTATCATCGGAAAGCTGAGCCTGAAGTTCACGAACTTCTCCCTGGCCAATCTGCTGCATCCGGGCGAGAACTACCGAGGCATCTTGCCGCAGGGCGACGGACAGACGTTGACCATCAGCGGACAGACCAATGCACGCTATTACCAGTCGTACAGTATCTCGTTCTACGACCCCTGGTTCGGAGGCAAGCGCCCGAACGCGTTCTCCGTCTCGGCATTCTATTCGAGACAGACCGACATCAGCAGCCAATACTATAACGACGCGCTGTACAACAACTTCTACAACAGCTATTACAGCGGCATGTACGGCTACGGCATGTACAATTATGGCAACTACTTGAACTACGAGAACTACTACGACCCGGACAAGTCTGTGCAAATGTTCGGACTGGCCGTGATGTACGGTAAGCGCTTGAAGTGGCCGGACGACTACTTCCAGTTCACCGCAGAGTTGTCGTACCAACGCTACATCTTGCGCGACTGGCAATACTTTATGGTGACGAACGGCAACTGCAACGACCTGAGCCTGAACCTCACGCTGTCGCGCAGTTCTATTGACAACCCCATCTATCCGCGTACGGGTTCGGAGTTCTCGCTGTCCTTGCAGCTCACGCCTCCCTACTCGCTGTTCGACGGTAAGGATTACAGCCAGTACGACCAGAATAACCAGGAAGACATCAACGCCATGCAGAAGTGGGTGGAATACCACAAATGGAAATTCAAATCGAAAGTCTATATACCGTTGCTCGACCCGTACACCGTGAAGCGTACGCCCGTTATCATGGGACGCGTAGACTTCGGATTGCTGGGACACTACAACAAATACAAGAAATCGCCCTTCGGCACGTTCGAAGTGGGTGGTGACGGCATGACCGGTTATTCTACCTATGGCACGGAAACCATCGCTCTGCGCGGATATGAAAACGGCTCTCTGTCCAGCTACGGCCGTGAAGGCTACGCCTACGCACGCTTGGGCATCGAGCTGCGCTATCCGTTGATGTTGGAGACCAGCACCAGCATTTACGCCCTGACCTTCGTCGAGGCCGGTAATGCCTGGCAAGAGGTGGGCGACTTCAACCCGTTCGACCTGAAGCGCTCGGCCGGTGTCGGTGTGCGCATCTTCCTCCCGATGATTGGCATGATGGGTATCGACTGGGCGTATGGTTTCGACCGCGTCTATGGAAGCCGCGAATACGGCGGCAGCCAGTTCCACTTCATCCTGGGACAAGAATTTTAACGGACACACTTAACCCATACTCAAGTTATGAAAAAAAGCTTTTTAATTGCCTGTGCGCTATTCGCAGCCAGCCTGACGGCACAAGCGCAACGCTTCGCCCTGATAGACATGGAATACATCATGCAGCACATCCCTGCCTACGAAAGCGCGAACCAAGAGATTGAACAATCGTCCAAGCAATGGCAAGACGAAGTGGAGAAGTTGGCGGAGGAAGCCAAATCCATGTACGAGAGTTACCAGAAAACGGCCTCATCGCTGACCGATGACCAACGCACGGCCAAAGAAAAGGCCATTGTGAACAAAGAAACAGAAATCGCCGAACTGCGCCGCCACTATTTCGGGCCGGGCGGAGAGCTGGCCAAGCTGCAAGAAGAACTGATGCGTCCCTTGCAGGATGCCGTCTACAACGCCGTCAAGGAGATTGCTACGGAGAAAGGTTACGCCGTCGTCACAGACCGGGCTTCGGCAAGCAGCATCATTTTTGCCTCGCCCGAGATAGACATCAGCGACGAGGTACTGGCACGGTTGGACTATGCCAACTGAGCCGGACACCTGCCGTAAGGAACGTTTTTAGTAAAAATAAGCACACCCTGCTTTGCCGTTGCAGGGCTTTGTGTTATATTTGCACCACGTAACAATTAATCATTCAAATAAATAAAGAGTATGCTAAAGAAAATCGCACTTATTGCTGCAATGTTTGCCCTGCCTTTGGCAGTGATGGCGCAAACAAAATTCGCCCACATGAATTCGCAAGAGGTCATCACCGTAATGCCTGAATTCACCAAAGCACAAGCCGACCTTGACGCTATGGCCAAACAGTATCAGGACGAGATGCAAAGAACAGAAGAAGAGTTCAACAAGAAGTACCAGGAGTTTCTGGCACAAGCCGACTCACTGCCTCAGAACATAGCAGAACGCCGCCAAAAGGAATTGCAAGACATGGCCCAGCGCCAGCAGCAGTTCCAGCAGGAAGCACAACAGTCCATGCAGAAGGCACAACAAGACGCCATGACCCCCATCATGCAGAAGCTGGACGCCGCCGTACAGGCAGTGGGACAGGCTGAAGGCGTGGTCTACATCTTCGACGTGGCCCGCACACCCGTGGCATACATCGGCAAAGAAAGCATCGATGTGACCGCCAAAGTCAAAGCTCAACTGGGCATCAAATAACTTCACACAAAAATCTTTAACGCCTCTCCGCCGTTGCTTTCCCCTTGAGAGGAAGCCGGCAGAGAGGCTTTTCTTTTTCTACATGCCACATTTCCCTTCCCTTCCCGGCCCCATCGGGGTGTTCGACTCCGGCTACGGAGGACTGACCATCTTGCGGCAAATCCGCGAAACACTCCCCGCCTACGACTACATCTATCTGGGTGACAACGCCCGCACCCCCTACGGGACACGCTCGTTCGAAATCGTGTACGAATTTACCCGCCAGGCCGTGGTTCGTCTTTTCGAAATGGGATGTCCGCTGGTCATACTGGCCTGCAACACGGCTTCGGCCAAGGCGCTGCGCAGCATACAGATGAACGACCTGCCCCGGATGGACGCTTCGCGCCGCGTGCTGGGGGTGATACGCCCCACGGTGGAAAGCATAGGTGCTGTCACACAGACGCGCCACGTCGGCGTGCTGGCCACGTCGGGAACCATCAAATCCGAATCCTATCCGATGGAGATTCACAAACTCTTCCCCGACATCACCGTCTACGGGCAGGCATGCCCCATGTGGGTGCCGCTGGTAGAGAATGACGAGGCACACGGCCCCGGCGCCGACTATTTCGTACAAAAGTACATCGACGAGTTACTCCGGAAGGACGAACGCATCGACACCGCCATCCTGGGCTGTACGCACTACCCGCTGCTGTTGCAGAAGATTCGGCACTACATGCCCCGCCGGGTACACATCGTGACGCAAGGAGAGCTTGTGGCCGACAGTCTGAAGGACTACCTCCGCCGCCACCCCGAAATGGACGCCCGCTGTACGCGAGGCGCCACGTGCCGCTACCTGACCACGGAAGCCGAAGAGAAGTTTGCCGAATCGGCCTCGCTCTTCCTGAATCGGGCCGTAGAAGTGAAACGCATCCTGCTGGAGTAAGCCTGCTACTTTTCCACCGGCTGCCCCGCCTGCTGCCAACCGTTGAAGCCGCTTTCCAGCTCGAAAACTTCGTAACCGGCCTTGCCCAGCATCTCGGCAGCCTTCTTGCTGCGCTTGCCGCTACGGCAATAAAGAGCCACGGGATGGTCTTTGCTCAGCAAAGAATCGGCCATGACGGCAAACTGCTCATCCAAGACGTTAATGTTAAGGCTCCCGGCAATGTGACCTTCGGAATACTCGGCCATGGTACGCACATCGAGGCGTTGCACCTCTGGGTCGGCAATGACGGCACAAAAATCATCCACCGGAAGGCTCTTATAAGGCTGGTCCTGCTGTTGGCACGAGCAAAAAAAGGGGAAAAGAAATCCCACGATAGCCAAGTTCATTTTTATCATTCGAATCATATTAAAACAAATTTCCTGTTCAGTGCCCCGTCTCATACCCATAGCCGGAAAGGCATAGTCCGGCACAGTTTTACGGGCGACGGGCAAGAAGCGCACCCGCCACGCGGACGAAGCGCGGCCCTCGCCCGGAAGAGACAAGGCCGTTGTTCGGACAAAGCACGTCCCCTGTCCGCAAGCTGCCCGACGCCTTAGCGGACGCGATAATCAAAGCCATAAGTCTCCGTCTCGCCGTTATAGTTGCACAGGTTGAAACGGATGCCCAACGTCTCTACCCCGTCAGCAACGTAAGGCCAGAGCGGAACGGACAGATAGGCGCGGCGCGTGTAATACTGCGGGTCGTCGGCAGCATCGTGATAAAGCGTCACATCCACTTCGCGACGGGTTCCGCCGTCCAGGTCCTCCACCCGGTCTTCCACAAAATGAAAGGCATGGCTGCCTCCTCCCGTCTTGATTTCCAACACCACGTTCAGGTAATCCAGACCCAGCCAGATGCTCAACACCGAAGCGGGGTCGTTCTTCACTCCCTCCTCGAAAGATTCGGCAGGAAGAGGCACAGGCGACACCGCAGTCTGGGCAGCATACAGACGGGCACCCAGGCTACCGTCGGCCGCCTCTTCGCGGGCGTAATTGGCCACAATGCGCAACGTGGTGTCGGCCGCCTGACCGGGTGCAGACACGCTGTTCAGCACGGGCAAAGTCACACCGTCATCATCCGTCACCGTTTCCAACCGGCCATCTGCACCGCTCTGCGCCGTCAGATAGTCCTGGCTGATGTCGGGATAATGGTAGTCATCGTCGCCGCACGACGCACCCAGCAACAGGAAAAGGAGCGACAGAACGTGCCATCGGATGCTGTAACAGTCTTTCTTCATCCGATTACACACTTAGTTGATTACGCAAAGGATTGGCATACATCAGCAGAAGTTTCTCGCGCAAGAAGGGTTCGTCCTTGTCCGGCAAGTCGATACGGGCCAACTGGCCGTCCACATAGTCGGAGAAGCGTTGCTTGTCCTCCAGCGTGTAATGCGCGGCAAAATGGTTGCTTCCTTCCAGCAAGTCGGCGGCCACGTAGTTGTTGGGGTACAGGCGATAGTTGGCAAAGATACCCTTGTCCACCAGCTCGGCCACCCGCACAAAGAGTTCCTGCTTGGGCAGCGAACGGTCCAACTCGTCCAACTGCTTAGTAAGACATTCCGCCGTACACAAGTGCACGCGCCCCTTATAGCCCATCAAGCCCGTCTGCATGTTCAGCAAATCATCGGCCGTCGTTTTCTTATAGTCAGGGTTGTCACGCTTTTGCTGGAATTCTTTCGCTTTGAGGAAGTCGCACGGGTCATATTCATAGGAAATGGCCAGCGGCACGATATTCATCTCTTTCAGGCGGCTGACAATGTCTCCCTCACCTGCCATGGCAAACATCTTCAGAATACTTTCCTGCGTCCGGTCGTTCGAGTCCTTTGCACGCCCTTCGCGCTGGGCAATCCAGATAGACTGATGTTTGTCACAGATGGTATGGTGCATGTAGCGTGACATCCGCGCAGAAGACTCCAGCATCTGCCGCATGGACAATGCCCGCTGCACGATAAACGATTTGTTGATGCGCACCAGCTTCTTAATCCAAGGGTATATCAGCAGATTGTCTCCAATGGCAATCTCCACCGTGTCCTGCCCCTGCTCTACCAGCATCAAAGACAAGAAACCGGAGTCGAGCACGATGTCGCGGTGGTTGGACACGTAAGTGAAGGCCCGTCCGTCGGGAGTACCCTGCGCCTCGTTGTTCAGTGTCACGCCCTGCGTCGTTTCTTTAATGATTTTCTTCAAGAAATCATAGCAAAAGCTCACTTGAAAATCCAGCTTGGTCTTGCACGTACGCATCTTGGCAGCCAGCATCTCAAAAGGAATACCGGGCAATGCAAGCTGAACCACTTGGCGGAAAGCCGGGTCGGCAATCAGTTCGTCGTAGACGGCGGGGAGTTCCTCGTCGTAATAAGGTCTGATTTCATCAAATTCTTCGTTCATGGCAGATGGATTTAGTTTGGTTAAAGGAAACTGTCTTCTATGATGTCTGTCAACACATGCTTCAATTCCAGGCCGGCGGCACGCACCTGCTGGGGAATAAAGCTGGTTGCCGTCATGCCGGGCGTGGTGTTCACCTCCAGCAGATTGATTTTCGTCCCTTCGGTGATGATGTAGTCCACACGGATGATGCCCTTGGCTCCCACGATGTCATAGATGGCAGAAGTAAGTTTCTGCACGCGGTCGCGCAACTCGTCGGGGATGCGGGCCGGAGTAATCTCGTCCGAATCGCCGCAATACTTGGCATCATAGTCGAAATACTCGTGGTGCGACACCACCTCGGTGATGGGGAAAACGGCTGCACTGCGTCCTGTCTTATAACAGCCGCAGGTAATCTCCGTCCCTTGCATAAATGCTTCGACGAGCACTTCGGGCGCCTCGGCAAAAGCCTTGGCAATGGCAGGCTGAATCTGAGCCGGTGTCTTCACCTTGGTCACGCCGAAACTGGAACCGCCCAGGTTGGGTTTGATAAAGCAGGGAAGACCGATTTTCTGCAACACGTCTTCGTCCGAGATGCTTTGCCCGCGACGCAACAGCAACGAGTCGGCAATGCGCACGCCGAAACCTTTCAAGAACTGGTTGCAGACAAACTTGTCGTAGGTAAGCGACGAAGCCAGCACGCCACAACCCGAGTAGGGCAGGCGGAGCATGTCGAAATAGCCTTGCAAACGACCGTCTTCGCCCGGCGTTCCGTGGATGATGATATAAGCATAATCGAAAGAAGTCTTTTGCCCGTTATAAGTAAAGCTGAAGTCGTTGCGGTCAATAGGCGCCGTACCTCCGCCGGGCAACTGCACGTGCCAGTCCGTGCCGTGCAATACGACAATATAAGGAATATACTTGTCCTTGTCTAAGAAGGACTCAATGCCTTGCGCACTGCGCAGGGAAACTTCATACTCGGAGGTGTCTCCTCCTGCCACGATGGCAATGATACGTTTCATTCTAAGTCTCTGTTACTGATGTAGCCCCGCCATTTGTCTATCAAGGCGGCCATATCAGGGGGAATGGGCGTAGTAAAATCCATTTCCTCGCCCGTGACGGGGTGTTTGAAACCCAGCGTCATGGCATGCAAGGCTTGCCGTGGACAAATGTCGAAGCAATTGTTTACGAATTGTTTATATTTGGCAAAACGGGTACCGCGCAGAATCTCGTGGCCACCGTATCGCAAGTCGTTGAAAAGTGTGTGTCCGATGTGCTTCATGTGGACACGTATCTGGTGCGTGCGCCCGGTCTCAAGGATGCACTCTACCAGTGTGACATAACCCAAGCGCTCCAGCACCCGGTAATGGGTGACAGCATGACGGCCTTCCCCTTCGGGCAAGACGGTCATCAACATACGGTCGCGCGGGTCTCTACCGATATTGGCAACAATGGTCCCTTCGTCCTGCTCCACATTGCCCCACACCAAGGCACGATAGCGGCGACGGGTTGTCTTAAGCAAGAACTGGTTGCCCAGGCAAGTCTTGGCCTCGGGTGTCTTGGCCACGACAAGCAATCCAGACGTATCCTTATCAATACGGTGTACCAAACCTACGTGCGGGTCGTTTGCATCATAACGGGGATTGTCCTTCAGGTGCCAGGCAATAGCATTGACCAGCGTGCCGTGCCAATTTCCATGCCCCGGATGTACGACAAGACCCGCAGGCTTGTTGACTACGATTACATCGTCATCTTCATACGCCACGTCCAAGGGAATATCTTCGGGAACAATGTCATTTTCATAGGGAGGGCGGTCCATCGAGAGCGTAATGACATCCAACGGCTTCACCTTATAACTGCACTTCACCGGCTTGCCATTGGCCAACACAAAACCTGCATCGGCTGCCTTTTGGATACGGTTGCGCGAGGCATTCTGGATACGGTCGAACAGGTATTTGTCTACCCTCACCATCTCCTGGCCTTTGTCCACCACCACGCGGAAATGCTCGTACAATTGGGCTGCATCGCTTGCGGTAGGCTCCAAGTCATCCAGTTCGTCATCCAATATCTCGTCTTGAACCATCTTTATCACTGAAGAACATTAAGGAAAAATAAAAGGAAATAAGACATGAAAGAGAAGAGAAAAGCGCGATTTCTTCAGAACCATGATTCATCGGCCGCACCACTTTCTTTCACCTCCTGAGATTCACTGACAGAATCAGTTGCCAATGTGTCACGGAACACTTCAGTAGACACCAAGCCATCCCCCACCACAATCGTGAGGAAAGCACCCTGAGGCACTTTTTCTTTCAATCCCAGCACACGTCCTTCAAACTTCACGCCATACACCCAGTCTTTGTCACCAGGCACCGTATCGTTAGGCATCAATTTGAAGCCAGCAGCCAACAAGCGTGCTTCTGCCTCACGCAAGGAGCTGTTATCCGCCACATCGGGCAAATCCACCAAAGGAACGTTGGTCGTATTGACCGTGAGATAAATGGTACGCCCCAGCTTCACCTTTTGATTCATGGACGGATTATATTCCAAAACACAGCCCGGCGGCAACGTTTTCACATAAGTAGAATCTGCCACAACGCTTTGCAAGCCTTGGGCAGAAAGAATCTTCTGAGCTTCGGACAATGGCTTGTGCTTCACATCGGGCACTACAAC
Source organism: Bacteroides sp. ET71 (assembly GCF_023336905.1). Lineage (GTDB taxonomy): Bacteria > Bacteroidota > Bacteroidia > Bacteroidales > Bacteroidaceae > Bacteroides. The sequence continues at coordinate 15,031 of NZ_JAMBLS010000025.1, read as the reverse complement.
CGCCTCGCCGTGATGCGTGTATGAGTCCAACCACCTCAGTGTAGCAAACACCAGCAGTATCAGCACCACAGGCATGGCCAGGATATTCAGCCAAAAGAAACGGTTGGTGCGAAAAGAGAAGAATTCTTTTAGGGTCATAATTCAGTCAATGCAATTGGATTATACGGGCACAAAGATAGCATAAAAAATAGGAATAACAGCGCTATGATATTTCCTTTAATCTTTCAATGACATTTTCAACACTCGTGATAAACTGGTTTTCATTTTCATAGCAGGTAACAGCCAGCCGGCCTCCTTCATCAATGCCCTTATAGCCGACCCGTTTGTACCATTCAAGTTTGTCCACCATGTATTCACAATATCGAGGATTATCCAACATGCCAAAATGCTCCCAATGGAAAACGACGTTTGTCGCTGTATTCAGGATAGTAAAATCAGGGAACTTCTTACTGCTTGCAGCACACAACGGACGTTCATAATAGATGTCGAAGACCTCTTCCCGCAGCAATCGGTTCAATATATGCACTTCCTGCATGGAGCGCACCATCACTCCATTATTGGCTTTATAGATTTTTCCTTTGGAGAAAAACATACTCTTACTCAGGTGAAAAGTAGCCTTGACCGATTCTGGGTCAGCCTGCCGTTGCCTGGTTTTCGTGGGCGGATAAAAACGCCACTGATACATACATTTGTTACTCGTATCAACCTCCACGTTCGGAATGACCTGCTTCAAGATATTCTCATCGTGCATTTTCCGCAGGAAACGGCTGAACGCATATTTAGACTCAACCATCCGACTAAAGTCCGGCTGTCTCTTCAGGAAATCATACAGTTCTGTACTCCGTATGAGACGTGAATTAGCGGGCATGGAAAAATAGCGTTCAAGATGCTTCTTTATAATTTGCAAAAGAACTATACTTCGAGGTATTCCATTCATGGTCTTTATCAGATTAGTGATTTTACAAAGGTAAGAAATAGATTTTGTTATCCAACAAAGCACTTACATTTTAAGCCTGCAATGTACTTTTTATCCATGCAGAGTACTCTAAAAAAGCAGAGGTTGCATCTGAACAGGTACTCAGTCTTCCCCATTCAGATGCAACCTCTTCCTTTTTATTAAAGGAAATCAACGCCCGGCCAGCAGCGAGGCTCCGGCCTCGTGCTCATGGGTCAACTGCCAGGCACCGCTTTCGGCATCGTATTCATAAGCCTGGTAGGTCAGGCCGTAGGCATCGGAAGCATAGACTGCCTTCTCGCGGACATCCGTATAAGCCTGGTCTTCGACACACCAACGGGCGCACTCCACAATGACGGCATCTTCCTCGTAAGCATAGTGCAAGGCATAGGCAGGACAATACCGGGCTGAGGCGTCGTCCCAGCGAAGGATTTCCTTGGTCAAAAGCCTGTGGGCATCGTCATACGTGCAACGGTACTTCAGGTGGTGGCGGAGATATTGGCCGTCTTCCGTGACCTTATATACATACTGAATCTGGGCATCCTCGTCCTCTTCCGTGTTGTAGGCAAAACGTTGGGTGGCATTTCCTGTGGAAACAGTGTTGAACAAACCGGTAGCTGCAATGACAAATGACATAACTAAAGTTTTCATAATCGTGTAATGTTTTTAAGGGGTTATACTTTTGTTTTTACTCTTTCTTTGTCCTTTTGACATTGCAAAGATAGAGCATCCCCATCAGGCATTAGGTTAAGGCCACGTTATCGTTAGGTTAACGCAAAAATAGAGCCGCCCGGCATCGCAGAAATTGCGATACCGGGCGGCTCTGTATGCTACGCGGTTATCCGCTTACGCCTTTACGCCATTGTATTCGTCGGAAACGGTCAGTTTCTTACGGCCTTTGGCACGACGGGCAGCCAATACGCGACGGCCATTGGCAGTAGCCATTCTTTCACGGAATCCGTGTTTGTTTCTTCTCTTTCTGTTCGAGGGTTGGAATGTTCTTTTCATCGTTGTATCTTTTTATGTTATTATTTTCGCTGATTCGGGCTGCAAAAGTAGGGACTTTTTTCAAAATAACCAAGTGCTTAACTCATTTTCTCTCAAATCTTTTGTGTTTTTTATTGATTTGCATTACTTTTGCAGCCGAAAAGAGAGGCTACAACAAGATTTTACTAATATAAATATAGAACAACGTATGATTAATGCCCAAGACATTAAAATCGGAACTGCCATCCGCATGGACGGCAAACTTTATTTCTGCATCGACTTCCTGCATGTAAAACCCGGTAAAGGCAACACTTTTATGCGTACCAAACTGAAAGACGTGGTCAACGGCTACGTGTTGGAGCGCCGCTTCAACATCGGTGAAAAGCTGGAAGACGTACGCGTAGAACGCCGCCCCCACCAATACCTCTATAAAGAAGGCGACGACTATATCTTCATGAATCAGGAGACGTTCGAACAAATCCCCATCGCCCACGACCAAATCAACGGCGTAGATTTCCTGCTGGAAGGCATGGTGGTAGACGTAGTGTCCGATGCTTCCACTGAGACCGTGCTCTATGCCGAAGTTCCCGTGAAGGTACAAATGAAGATTACCTACACCGAGCCGGGCCTGAAGGGCGACACTGCTACCAACACACTGAAACCTGCCACCGTAGAATCGGGCGCAACGGTTCGCGTGCCTCTCTTCATCAACGAAGGCGAAACCATCGAAATCGACACGCGCGACGGCTCTTATGTCAGCCGCGTGAAGGCATAACGGGGAAGAGTCACCCTCCTTTCCATAAGAAGTTAAACATAAATAAATCCGGATGCGTTTTCATCACGCATCCGGATTTTTAATTATCCAGCCACAAACGGTCAGAACTCGCTTAAATCTATCTCGGAAACTCCCACCAGGTCGGGCAATGCAATTTCTTCAGCACCGGCCGACTCGATGACAACCGTATGCGGACCTGCGCCGTCATACGCATGCACGGCTCCCTCGCGATAAGCCTCCCGCTCAGAATCATCCCCCCACCAGATATAGGCATTCATGAAATATTCACCCGTGATTAGCGGAACGGTAAACTGTTCTCCGCTATACACTATGCTGACACGGTTTGTCTCCTGATGACCAGCTTGCAGCACCGTAATGATTTGCTCCACGTTATCCGCCTTCAGGGTTATCGTGGCTTCACGCGGTTCCCGATCCGGATTGGCCTCGACGGTAAAGCTCAAAGGCACTTCCTCAAGCGCACGGGTGACCGGCACTTGCTCAATCCATTCTTCTGAAAGCAAAACCGAGAACTCCACGTTCGACTGAACAGTAAAATCCAGCCGTTCACCTTCCGCAACCACCTCATACGACAAACGGGCCACTACAATGGCATCGTTCTGCACCTGTACGATGTGTACCGTTTCATCTATTTCCGCCTCACGGTTGATGAAATGGATTTCCGCCTCGCGCAAGTCATACGTATCATTGGGTGCCACCTGGATGCGATGGGTATAAGTAGACAGCGCACGCGTAGGAGGCTCGCTTATCCAGTCAGCTTCTTCCGGCAAAATCATCTCATAGTCCAAATTGGTGTTCAGCTCGATAACGATTTCCTCGCCGTCACTGCTCACCGTATATTCATTTTGGCTCAGCACCAAGGTCGGTGTATAACCGCCCTGATAGACAGTCACCGTCTCTTCCATCTCTCCGCTGCGCACCACAATACGGCCTTCCCGTTTCTCGGCGTTCTCATTGGCCGCCACGCTAAAACGGAGATTCGTTGTGGTGAGCGCCTTGGTCTCTATGGGAACAATCCACTCCGAAGCAGCCTCTTCCACCTCGTATTCAAAAGTGACATTGGCCTTTATCTCCACGGCTATTTCCCCTCCGTCAGAGTCCACATCCACACGGTTGGAAGTAACCGTCAACGCGTCTTTCTGCTTCTGCACAATCACCAGCGTCTTCGACACTCCGCCCGCTGCCAACGTCAGCTTGGCATTCCGCTCGTCGTAGGTATCGTTCTCGTCTGCCGTTACCATCACCGAAACATGGCCGGCCTGCCCCGAAGCTGGAGACACCCGGCACCAGCTCTGGTCGACATCCGCCGTCCAACCCACGCTGGCCTCGAAAGATACACTCAGGCTTCCGCCGGAGGTGCCGAACAACAGTTGCGTGCTCTCCCCTTCCAAAGTGATGCTCGGAGTCGGCGTCCGCTGCTCTTCGTTGTTGTCCGAGCACGATGCCCATATCCCGGCCAGGACAACCAACCACATCAAACTATATTTCTTCATAATCTTTTTTCTTTTTATCATTCATTTATCTGTATACTCTCAACGGTTCTCCCCGACAGAGAAGCGCAATTCCTTCTCTTCGCTGTCTTTCTGCAAGGCCAAGATGTACGAACCGGCCGGCAATTGAGCGGTGTCGATGGTGATTTCCGTACCGTCTGCCTGGCAAACACTGTTGTAATCCGTCCCGGCATCATCCCGCAAAGTTGCCGTAACGCCCTGCTTCACGGTCAGACGAATCATCCGGTCGTTCTTATTATAAGTAAACGAAGTACTCTGCTCGATGGTATATTCATCCATCAAAAGCAAGTCCCATACACAGCCTCCTTCATCGTTGCCGCGCACCACGGTCCAGTCCGGAGTACGTTCGCTGCTATAATAAGCCCGGATGCGATACCCCGGCATTATGGGTTGGCTGACAACAACATTCTGGTCAATGAGGAAACCAAAACTAACCGGAAGTTCTTGAGCTGCAAATTGATACAGTTCTTCCACAATTTGCCCTTCTTTATCGGCCACAGCCACCAATATTTGTCCCGTAAAAGCAGCGGTACCGCTGTTGTACAAGAAACCTATATGCAATTCGAAAGGTTCATTCTGACGGACAGGCTCGTCTGTGGCAAGGCCGTTGTATATGCGTGAATCGGCGCCTCCCGAAGCTGCTCCATACCGGTTATCGTAATAGCTGAAGCGCAACTCTTCCACTCCCTCGCTTCCATCTTCACGCTGGACGCCGATAACCGCCACCTGTCCTTCATTATACTGGCCCATAGAACCGCCAATGCCCGGTTCCTCCGGTTCAAGGGCCGAAAGCTTGTAAAATCCGTTGCAAAGGCCTCCCCAGCCCCAGTTGACACGAAAATAAGACTCGGTATCATAGCCGTCTAACACAAACGCATGACCACCTTCAGGATTATGTCCGGAATAAAGGACAGGACGACTGGCATCCAACTCCTCGCGCATCAGGTCGTTCCACTCCGTTGTGGTATATGCATCGCGCACCACATAACGTGACGTCTGGCTATAGCCAAAGTGGGAAGCCAGTTGTACGGGAATGTCCGTAATGTAAGCTCCCGTACCGCTACTGCCCAACGGCCCGAAATCCGACTGCAATGCCAGGGCACAGTCGCGCATCAGCGTGGCCACGGCCTGGTTCTGTTGCGTAGTAGAGTGGGTGTAGTCCAACGGCATGAGGTTCCACTCGTAAGGATGCCCCAACTCCTGCGCAGGCACCAACTGCCCATACGTATCCGTGGTATAAGCAGGCAACGTCCCCGTGCCCTGCACAGGCCACTGATGATAACGCATCACAATGGCCATCGCCGTGGCTGTACAGCCGGTATAGGTAGCTATGCCATTGATTCTGGGACAGAGCTGGTTATAAGGCGAGTCTTGATTCCACAACGCCGTCTCCATCTCGACCACGGGTGTCCCGGACGAAGTAGACGTCCAGGCCCGTGCCACAACCCCTGACGGCTTCAGAGACTCCCGCCGGGCAGCATTGATTTCCTCACGCAATCCGTCGAGCCACTCCAGCACGTTGACAGGCAGGAAGTCGGACGAGGGAAATTCATTTTCGAACGAGTAGCCCAACACAGGCATGGCCACATCATCGCCCGCCACAATGACGAAGCCCGGCCCCGAAACATTGTCGTAGACATAATAAGCGGGGGCCGAAGCAACCGAACGGGTAGGCAAATTCTCACTTTGTAACACCAGTTGCCAAGAGACAGCCGATGCGCCCCGGGTCTGCGGACTGGATTGCCAGAAAGCAGTAGCCACACGACGCGCCTGTTCCTCCGAGATGTTCTTGGCAAACAACAGCCCCGGCAACAGGACTGACAACAAGAAAAAAAATCGTTTCATGGGTATGAATGGATAGATAGTAATAAATATGCAGAACTCTCTTTTGCAAATATAAACATTATTTCAATAAAATCATAATTTTCGGGCTTCATTTTCTCTCTTTTCCTGCAAAACACGCAAAAATTGTTCGCGCTGCGCACCGAATGTCCCCCGCAATCATTATCTTTGCCTACGGAACAAAGCCAGACATCCGTATGAAGTACTCCTTCCTTATCCCCGTCTACAACCGCCCGGAAGGCAATTCGCCCAACGACACCAACCGCAGAGGAGGCACAGTCAACCGACAGGCATAACACAAACAAGTAATCCATCCGGCCGACAAGTTATCCAGTTCTGCCCTGTTATACCTGTCAATATAAAACTCCAAACGGGGCATCCACTATCTACAAGTCACCCCATAAAGATGAAACATCAGCACGGCGTGCATCAGAACCATATGAATCTCGAAATCCATCACATTTTAGTCAAAAAACTGACAACTGATGTAGTTTTTATACGTATATTTGCACTAATAATTTCAAAGAATCCAACATCATGAAAAAGAAATTCATCACAACACTGAACCTGACCGTTCTTGCCTGCCTGCTTTTCAGCCAAACAATCAATGCCGCCTCTTCCGTCAGTCCGTATGACCAACCACTGAAACCCCGCCTGGTGGTGCTGACAGACATCGCCCCTGCCGACCGCGAACCCGACGACATGGAATCGATGATCCGCCTGCTGGCACACGCCGACCTGTTCGAAATAGAAGCCATCATCACCACCAGCGGATGGAACAACTGCGGCATGCTCTACCCCCAGGAATGGGCAGACAGCGCACAAGCTGTCATCAACGCTTATGAACAAGACCTGCCCAACCTGATGAAACGCTCCAAACAACGCGATTTCCTCCCCCTTGACCAGGAAGAGTCCCAGCAATTCATAGGCTACTGGCCCAGCGCCAACTACCTGCGCAGCCGCACCATGATGGGCAGTACCGGCATGGGAACGGCCCAGTTGGGAGAAAAGAACCATTCGGCCGGAAGCGACTTCCTGATCAAACTGGCCGACGAAGCCGACCCGCGCCCCCTGTGGGTGGCCGTCTGGGGAGGCGGAAATACCCTGGCACAAGCCATCTGGCAAGTCCAACAGACCCGAAGCGAGGCCGACCTAAAGACTTTCCTGCACAAACTGCGCGTCTACACCATCACCAACCAGGATGTCTGCGGCCAACAATACGAACTCAGTTCGCACAGTTGGATGCTGAAAAACTTTCCGGACGACCTGTTCTTCATCTGGGACGAAAGTGCCTGGATCTCGCAAAACTATGTAGGCAGTACAAACTGGCCGAGTTACGAAGAGCACATACAAAACCACGGCCACTTGGGAAAAATCTATCCCAAATTCAAATATGGCGTAGAAGGTGACACCCCGTCTTTCCTCTACATCCTGCCCAACGGGCTGAGCGATCCCGAACAACCCGGCAACGGAGGCTGGGGAGGATACTTCAAACGGGAAGCATCGCCCAACAAAGCGCTCCAATGCTACACCAACTGCAACTGGAATGTCAAAATCCGCTCGGAGCACTACGAAAGGCATCACTTCTACCCGGCCATCTTCAACAACTTTGCCGCCCGCATGGATTGGGCTGCCAAGGGCAAAGGCAACCGCAACCCGATAGCCATTGTCAACGGACAGGACGGACTGGAAGCCATTCACCTGAGTGCCCAAGCGGGAGAAGAAATCACGCTGGATGCCACACAGTCGTACGACCCGGAGAAAGACAAACTGACCGTCCACTGGTGGATGCTCCCCGAAGCCGGCACTTATGGAGGGGCACTACCCATCTATGAGCCGTATGCGGCACGCACCACCTTCCGCCTGCCCACCGACAGCAAGGGACAACAACTGCACGTGATTTGCGAGGTCACTGACAGCGGAACGCCTTGCCTTACCGCCTACCGCCGCATCATCATCGACGTAGCACCCTGAACCCTCCCTCACCACATCACCCGGCGTCTCCTGCGGGCACAGCCCCCGCAGGAGTGCTGCCGCCTCCCTCCATGACGCTCCCTAACCCCCTCCTTTCTCCGCGAAATCGCAAAAAATCGCGTTCATCCGAACCAACTATCCCAATCAAACACTATCTTTGCCTACGGAACAAAGCCAGACATCCGTATGAAATATTCCTTCCTTATCCCCGTCTACAACCGCCCGGAGGAAGTGGACGAACTCTTGCAAAGCCTGACGGCGCAGTCGTTCAGCGACTTCGAGGTCATCGTGGTGGACGACGGTTCGTCCCTGCCCTGCCGCGAAGTGACCGAACGCTATGCCGGCCGTCTCGACCTGCACTACCACACCAAGCCCAACTCCGGGCCGGGACAGACACGCAACTACGCCGCCGAGCGTGCCCGGGGCGAATACCTGCTCATCCTCGACTCGGACGTCATCGTGCCACCCGGCTATTTGGAAGCCATCGAAGCAGAACTGCAGCGCGAACCGTGCGATGCCTTCGGCGGGCCCGACCGTGCACACGACTCGTTCACTCCGATGCAAAAGGCTATCAACTACGCCATGACGTCGTTTTTCACCACGGGAGGCATCCGGGGCGGACGGAAGAAGATGGACAAGTTCTACCCGCGCAGCTTCAACATGGGCGTGCGCCGCGAGGTCTACCAAGCCCTGGACGGCTTCTCACGGATGCGTTTCGGCGAAGACATCGACTTCAGCATCCGTATCTTCCGGGGCGGATACCGCTGCCGCCTGTTCCCCGACGCCTGGGTGTGGCACAAACGGCGGACCAACCTGCGGAAATTCTTCAAGCAGGTGCACAACTCGGGCATCGCGCGCATCAACCTCTACAAGAAATATCCCGACTCGCTGAAGGTTGTCCACCTCCTGCCGGCACTCTTCACGCTGGGCACGGCCGTGTTGCTGCTCGGCACCCCGGTATGCCCCTACTCCCCGCTGCCACTGGTGCTCTATGCCCTGTTGGTCTGCCTGGACTCGGCGGTGCAAAACCGCAGCCTGCGCATCGGCCTGCTGTCCATAGCCGCTGCCTACGTACAACTTATCGGCTACGGCAGCGGATTCTGGCGCGCCTGGTGGCGGCGTTGCGTGCGGGGTAAAGCCGAGTTTGAGGCGTTCAAGAAAAATTTCTATCAATAACCGCCCGGTGGCCGGAAAGTAAAAAAAGCGGATTCATCGTGCGGACAAATTCGTTCCAAATACGTTCTTTGTTCGTTTCTATACACTCGAACTTGGAACGACTTTGGTACGACTTTGGTACGAACCGTTCCCCTTCCGGCCGGGAAACCGGAAGAAAGAAGGGGAAATATGAATAAATATTGACAACATACTGATTCAGACCATGGAAAAACTCAACATCAACCAATGGGCCGAGGAAGACCGCCCGCGCGAGAAGATGATGCAAAAAGGCGCCGAGGCGCTGAGCGACGCCGAACTGCTGGCCATCCTCATCGGGTCGGGCAATACCGAAGAGAGTGCCGTAAGCCTGATGCAACGCATCCTGGCTGCGGCGGACAACAACCTGCACCGGTTGGGCAAGTGGCAGGTGGCGGACTTCGCCCGGTTCAAGGGCATGGGCCCGGCCAAGAGCATCAGCGTGATGGCGGCGCTGGAGCTGGGCAAACGGCGTACTTTGCAGGAGAAGCCGGAACGCCCGGCCATGCGTTCGTCGAGCGACATCTACGAGCTGTTCCATCCCCTGTTGTGCGACCTGCCCACGGAGGAGTTCTGGATTCTGCTGCTCAACCAGGCGGCGCGCGTCATTGACAAGGTGCGCATCAGCCGGGGCGGGCTGGACCAGACGACGGCCGACGTGCGCACCATCTTGCGCGAGGCGCTGTTGCAACGCGCCACCCAACTGGCCCTGGTACACAACCATCCGTCAGGCAACGTGCATCCGAGCACGGACGACATCCACCTGACGCATGCCGTGCGTGATGCTGCGCGGCTGATGAACATCCGGCTGCTGGACCATGTCATCGTAACCGACGGGGCTTACTACAGCTTCAATGACGAGGGGCGGTTGTGAGGCCGGGAAGCGGAAAGCCTATTTTCGTCGTATATTTGTTATTCTCAGGAAAAAACTTTAGCTTTGTCGCCCAATCAAATAAAAGTGCAACATATGGAGAAATACCAGATAGAAGAGAAGATTGTCGCCATGCTGAAGACGGTCTATGACCCCGAGATTCCGGTCAATGTCTATGACTTGGGACTGATTTACAAGATAGACGTATCTGACGAAGGCGAGGCGACCATAGACATGACGCTGACCGCTCCTAATTGCCCGGCAGCGGAGTTCATCATGGAAGATGTCCGACAGAAAATCGAATCGGTGGACGGTGTAAAGGCCGCCACGGTCAACTTGGTTTTCGAACCCGAATGGGACAAGGACATGATGAGCGAAGAAGCCAAGCTGGAGCTGGGTTTCCTGTAAACCCAAAGATTGTATCATTTTAAACGACATCACAGATGAAAAAGAACATTGCATGGGCCTTAGCGGCCGGGGCAGTTTTGTTGGGAGCCTGCCAATCGAACACGAAGACAACCATAACGGGTACGCTGACCGGCGTGGAAAGCGACACGTTGAGAGCCATCTGCGAACCTCTCTTCTCTGACAGCAAAAGTGTGGAAGTCCCTCTGGTCTTGCAGCAAGGGAGCTTCAAGCTGCAACTCGAGCCCGACACGGTGCCCATATCTGTCACCATCATTCCCACGCCGGAACCGGGCAAACCTTTTGACATGACAAAGCGAATCGACTTGTTGGCTTTCTCCGGCGACCAGTTGACGGTGAAAGGAGACTTGAAAGAATATCAGGTAACAGGTTCGGACTTCTATACGGCCTACAACAAGCTGGACGAGGAGATGAAGCCGTTGAATGATTCCATCAAGAGCATTATCAACCGTGCCATGCAGATGCAGCAGGAAGGCGGGGCGCAAGATTCCATCATGAAAGTGGTCGCACCTCTGGAGGATTTGGAGAAACGGGCAGCCAGTCGTTGTCTGGAATATATCCGCCAGCATCCCGATGAAGATCTTTCTGTCTTTCTGGCATGGCGCACCGGAGAGAAGCAAGAAGAAGCTCTGGAACTGCTGGGCGACAAGGCTAAGAACGGTAAGCTGGCTGCCATGTACCAATTCTTGGACAAAATCATTAAGGAAGAACAGGAAAAGGCCAAGGCCAAAGAGAACGTAGCCGAAGGCAAGACGGCTCCGGACTTCACGCTGAAAGACTTGCAGGGGAAAGACCTGACGCTCTCTTCGCTGCGCGGCAAGTATGTGGTGCTGGACTTCTGGGGAAGCTGGTGCGGCTGGTGCATCAAGGGCATCCCCGAGATGAAGAAGTATTACGAGAAGTATAAGGGCAAGATGGAAATACTGGGCATCGACTGCCGCGACACGGAAGAGAAGTGGAAGGAGGCCGTCGAGAAGCACGAATTGCCGTGGCTGCATGTGCGTAACGAGGGCAATCCCGACGTCAGCACCCTCTATGCCATCGAGGGTTATCCCACGAAGATTGTCATCGACCCGGAAGGGAACATTGCCAAGATTGTGGTGGGCGAAGACCCGGCTTTCTACGAATACCTGGACGAATTGTTTAAATGAGTGACAAGGTACGAGTGACGAGATACGAGATACAAGATACGAGTGACGAGTAGTAGTTTGTAGCTCGCAACTAAATAAAATGGCATGATGAAGAACGTTTATTTCCTCTCCGATGCGCACTTGGGTTCGCTGGCCATCGACCATAGGCGGACACAGGAGCGCCGATTGGTCAACTTCCTTGACAGTATCAAACACAAGGCTTCGGCCGTCTACCTGCTGGGCGACATGTTCGACTTCTGGTATGAGTTCAAGACCGTCGTGCCCAAGGGTTACACGCGCTTTCTGGGCAAGCTGTCGGAACTGACGGACCTGGGCGTGGAAGTGCATTTCTTCATCGGCAACCATGACATCTGGTGCGGCGACTACCTGGAGACGGAATGTGGCGTCATCCTGCACCGCGAGCCTATGACTACCGAAATCTGCGGTAAGGAGTTTTACCTGGCGCATGGAGACGGATTGGGCGACCGGGACACGGGATTCAAGTTGTTGCGCACGTTGTTTCACAGCCACACGATGCAGCGTTTGTTCTCGGCCCTGCACCCGCGCTGGAGTGTGGCCTTGGGGCTTCAGTGGGCCAAGCACAGCCGCCTGAAACGCATCGACGGCAAAGACCCGGACTATATGGGTGAAGACAAGGAGCCGCTGGTGCTCTACACCAAAGAATACTTGAAGGGGCATCCGGGCATTAATTTCTTCATCTACGGGCACCGGCACATCGAGCTGGACCTGATGCTGAGTAGCACGGCGCGCATCGTGATTCTGGGTGACTGGATAAACTTCTTCTCGTATGCCGTGTTTGACGGGGAGCATCTCTTTTTGGAAAACTATATCGAGGGGGAGACGAAACTGTAATTGGCTGCCTCTACCGGAAAGAAGCATTACTTCGGACAGAACCGGCAAGTGCTTGTCCGACTTCTACAGAAAATTGTTCTGATCATGATATCACTTAGAAAAACAACGGCAATCCTGTTGCTGACGCTATGCTGCATAGCTGTTTCGGCACAGACAGATTCTACATTCTACATCAAAGGCTCTATGGGGCGGCTGGCTGCACGCTTGCAACTGCCTGCGTTGAAGGCTGGAGAACGCTGTCCGGTGGTGGTCATTTGCCATGGTTTCACCGGACAGATGAACGAGTATTTGTTGAGCTGCATAGCCGACAACCTGGTAAAAGCAGGGATTGGTGCCTTTCGCTTCGACTTCAACGGACACGGACAGAGTGAGGGGGATTTTGTCAACATGACCGTGCCCAACGAGATTGAAGATGCACTGGCTGCCGTGGCTTTTGTCCGCAACCTGCCGCACACAGGCAGCATCGCCCTGGTGGGACATTCGCAAGGAGGGGTGGTGGCTGCCATGACCGCCGGAAGACTGAGCGGACGCTTCATCCAAGCATTGGTGCTGATGGCGCCGGCTGCCGTGTTGCGCGACGATGCCTTGAGGGGAAACACGATGGGCGTGATGTACGACCCGTGGCATGCCCCTGAATATATCACCATGCCTTCGGGACACAAATTAGGACGAGACTTCATCCAATCGGCCCTCGAATTGCCCATCTACGAGACGGCGGCGCAATACGATGGCCCCACCTTCATCATTCACGGACAGGCCGACCGTGTTGTTCCCTACACTTACGGAGTGAGGTTCCGGCAGGTGATGCCGCAAAGCGAATTTCAGTTAATCCCCGGCGACGACCATGTGTTTTCTGCCAATGTTCCCTTTGCCGCCTCTTTGGCATCCCAGTGGCTGGCAAGACATCTGCTGGCTACTGTTTCGGAATAAATCGGGCATAAAAAACACGGATAGCAAGAACTTTGGGCGATGCCCGCTGCTATCCGTGTTTTCTTTTTACGCTACGGAAGAGTTATTTATAGCCTGCTGCCTTGGCAATGCGCTTGGGGATGTCTGTGTTGTCCATCTTGCCGGAGAAGGCCTGCGAGCCGGCGCCTATGGCAAAGACGGGGACGTATTCGGCCGTGTGGTCGCCCGATGTCCAGCCCACCAGGGCCAACTGGCTCATCACTTGGCGGGCAGCCGCTGCCAGGGGTTCGGTCTTGGCGTACATGCTTTCGGCAAACTTCACGTGGTTGTGCACGAAGGATTCTTCGTAGACGTCGCGCAGCATCTTTTCTTGTTCCCATGAGATGGGCAGTTCTGTCCAGAAGCCCATTTCCCGGCTCAGCAGGGCCTTCACGTCGTCCCATGTGGCTTTGTGGGCTTTGTCTTTGCGCAGGTCGGTGATGGCGCGTGAAAGCATTTCTTGGGAGTTGTCCTGATTGGCGAGGGATTTCAGGGCCAATGTATAGCCGCTGCGTCCCAGGCCGAGGCCGCCGGTCTCGTGGTCGGCGGTGATGACGATGAGTGTCTCCTTCGGGTGTTTCTGGTAGAAGTCGTAGGCCACTTTGACGGCTTCGTCCAGGTCCATCACTTCGTTCACGGCGGTGGCTACGTCGTTGTTGTGGCAGGCCCAGTCTATTTTACCTCCTTCGACCATGAGGAAGAAGCCTTTGTTGTTGTCCCGGGTCAGGAAGTCGATGGCGCTTTCGGTGATTTGCTTCAGTGTGAGGTCGCCTGGCCGGCGGTCGATGGCATAGGGCAGGCTGGCGGGGTCGGCTCCTTCTTTCTGAATCAGCACCATCTTGCTGGCGGCGTCGCGCTTGGCCTGGTATTCGTCCACGCCACGGGCCAGGGTGTATCCGGCTTGCTCAATCTGGGGGAAGATGCTGGGTGCCTGTCGTCCGTCGTGTGTGCGGTCGGGTTTGAGGAATCCTCCGCCTGCATAGAAGTCGAATCCGGCGGCGAGCATGTCTTGGGCAATCTCGTAGTACATGCCGCGGTCGGGCTGGTGGGCGTAGAAGGAGGCGGGTGTGGCGTGGTCTATGCTGACGCTGGTGGTGACGCCTACTTTGCGTCCGGAGCGTTTGGCTTGTTCGGCCACGCTGGTCAGGGTTTGTTTGTCGGGATCGACGCCGATGGCTCCGTTGTAGGTTTTCGAGCCTGTGGCCAGGGCTGTGCCTCCGGCGGCGGAGTCGGTGATGGAGTTGGTGGCTGAGTAGGTGGTGGCCATGCCGGCTACGGGGAAGGAGGCGAAGGTGAGGGGCTGCGTGCCGATGCGCCCGTTCTGTTCGCCCAGATACATTTCGGTGGTGTTCACTTGGTTCAGGCCCATGCCGTCGCCGATGAAGAAGAACACGTACTTGGCCCGCTGGGCATGGGCTGACAGGGCCAGCAGGACGAGGAAGAGGAGATAGGTAAATCGTTTCATAAGTAGTTTTTATTATAGGGGTTGATTCATATGATTCTTGCCGGAAAAGCGAAGCAAAGGTAGGC
>NZ_JAMBLS010000024.1 GCF_023336905.1 Bacteroides sp. ET71 | reverse complement strand
GTTTTCCCGCCAAAGTTTTGCTAGGTACTAATGCGTATAATCCCCTTTATTTAATTCTTAAACCTTGTCCATTTTTTAGTGGACAGCAGTGGTAATCAATAGAAAATCTTTACAATTTTGCCACTACCACAACATGTAATCTAAATAAAAAATTCTTATCTTTGCACACACCAATTTATTAATTAAAATCTCATCGAATATGAAAAATGTATGGAAGCTTCTGATAGGAACAAGCATTATTGGATCCTGTCTACTATCATGCAATTCTAAATTACCGTATGAAGACCCCACCTTATCAGCCGATGAACGAGCTATGGATTTGGTAAAGCGGTTAACCTTAGAAGAAAAAGTATCTCTTATGCAAAACACATCACCTGCCATTCCCCGACTAGGCATTAAGGAATATGATTGGTGGAACGAAGCATTACATGGAGTTGGACGTGCTGGTGTGGCCACTGTTTTCCCACAATGCATAGGCATGGCTGCATCATTCAATGACAGTTTACTATTTGAGGTATTTACAGCAGTAAGCGATGAAGCTCGAGCTAAAAGCAATGAGTTTGCCAGAACTCAAGAAGGTTTAAAACGCTACCAGGGCTTAACATTCTGGACTCCTAATGTCAATATTTTCCGTGATCCAAGATGGGGAAGAGGGCAAGAGACCTATGGAGAAGATCCCTATTTAACTGCACAAATGGGTATCAATGTAGTACGGGGATTGCAAGGGCCAGAGAATGAAAAATATGATAAGCTACATGCTTGCGCCAAACATTTCGCTGTTCATTCTGGTCCGGAATGGAACCGCCACATATTTAATGCAGAAAACATCGCTCCACGCGATTTGTGGGAGACCTACCTCCCTGCTTTCAAAGCATTAGTGCAGCAAGCAAATGTAAAAGAAGTCATGTGTGCTTACAATCGTTATGAAGGAGAACCTTGCTGCGGAAGCAATCGCCTACTCCATCAGATATTGCGAGACGAATGGGGTTATCAAGGTATTGTAGTATCTGACTGTTGGGCCATCAATGATTTCTTCACCGAAGGGCATCATCATACAGAACCTGATATACCACATGCCACTGCCAAAGCAGTATCAAGTGGTACCGATCTAGAATGTGGCGAAAGTTACGGCTCATTAGTGGAAGCTGTACAACAAGGATTGATTGACGAAGCAACTGTAGATACATCTCTACACCGATTATTAAAAGCACGTATCGAACTCGGAGAATTGGATGAGAATGTGCCTTGGCATCAAATACCTTACGATGTAGTAGATAGCAAAGAGCATCGTAAATTAGCCTTAAGAATGGCACAAGAAAGCATTGTTCTATTACAAAATAAAAACAGCTTGCTTCCCTTGAAAAAAGAAGGCTTAAAAATCGCCTTAATAGGTCCTAATGCCAACGATAGTATCATGCAATGGGGAAATTACAATGGGTTCCCGTCACATACTACGACTTTATTAGAAAGTTTGCAAAAACAATTGCCGGCCTCACAACTGATATATGAACATGGTTGCGATCACACTGCAGCAGTAGCATTGCAAAGTCTTTTCGGCAACTGTACCACTGAAGACGGACAAAAAGGATTTAAAGCTTCATATTGGAATACGATGGAAGCCGAAGGTGAACCGGACATCGTAACACAAGTTCCCAATCCTTTTCACTTCACAACGACTGGTGCCACGGTATTTGCACCAGGTGTACCATTGGGAGGATTCTACGCTGTATATGAAACGACTTTTCATCCTCAAAAAAGCGAAGATATAGTATTCAGTTTCCATACGCAAGGAAGTGCACATTTGCTGATAGACGGAAAACAAGTAGCATCGGCAGCCAACATGAAAAGCAACCGAGTTTATACATTAAAGGCAGAAAAAGGGAAATCGTATAATCTAAAAGTAACGTTTGCTGCTACTGAAGGCGATTGCGCAACCCTAAATTTCGACTTTGGCCGTGAAGTTCCTCTTGATTTGAAAAAATCTGTGGAACGTGTAAAAGATGCCGATGTTGTGATTTTTGCAGGCGGCATTTCTCCAGGATTAGAAGGGGAAGAAATGCCGGTCAAAATACCAGGATTCCGAGGAGGAGATCGTGAAAATATTGAGTTACCTGCTGTACAAACGGACTTACTAAAGGAATTGAAAAAAGCAGGCAAGCAAATTGTATTTGTTAACTTCTCAGGTTCAGCCATAGCTTTAACCCGTGAAGCACAATTATGTGATGCCATTATACAAGCTTGGTATCCAGGGCAGGCAGGAGGAGACGCTATTACATCCGTATTATTTGGCGATTACAATCCGGCAGGACGATTGCCAGTCACTTTTTATAAAAGTACCGAACAATTGCCTGATTTTGAGGACTACGATATGAAAGGACGTACCTACCGTTATATGACAGAAAAACCTCTGTTCCCATTCGGTCACGGTTTGAGCTATACAACCTTTGACTATGGCAATGCAAAACTGTCTACCAATGAAATGAAAAGTGAAGAAAGTTGCACACTCACCATCCCTGTTACCAATACCGGGAACCGGGATGGAGAAGAAGTCATTCAAATATACTTACGCCGTCCTACAGACAAAGAAGGGCCACATCATACCCTCCGCGCCTTCAAACGCATTGCATTAAAGCAAGGGGAAACCCGACAAGTTAGCTTCCAACTGAGTGGAGAAAGCTTTGAATGGTTTGATACAGAAACAAACACTATGCACCCCTTAAAAGGAGAATACGAAATATTATATGGAGGTACCTCAGATGCCCGAAAGCTTAAATCCATCCAGATAAAATTAATTTAGTTTCTAATATCATTAGCATTCTCATCCGCAAGTTTGTCAAACTATCATTTGCACTTGCGGATTTTTGTTTTCAGAGCATCTTGTTACAGATTCTCGTACAAAACAAAAAGTTTTCATTCACTTACAAAGAAAATCTGCTAAATTATCCATATTTTTGCCTTCCGGTAAAAATATGGAATATGGAAGACATCATTAAAATCAACAATGTAGAGCAATACAACCAGCTTTTTGGATTAGAGACCTTACATCCTATGGTAAGCGTCATAGACCTCAAACAAGCGACACAAGTTCCCAGGCATTTCACCATCAACTATGGCGTGTATGCTTTATTTCTGAAGCAAACGCTCTGTGGAGACATTCGCTATGGGAAGCAAATTTATGATTATCAAGAGGGGACCGTCACCAGCTTTGCTCCAGGACAAGTGGCCGAAGTAACCATGAAAGATAACGCACGGCCTACCGCCCAAGGCATATTATTCCATCCCGACCTCATTAAAGGAACATCGCTCGGAAAAGACATCAAGCAATACTCTTTCTTTTCCTATGCTTCCAACGAAGCTCTGCATCTGTCTGACGAAGAAAAAGGAATCTTCCTGAATTGCTTGGAAAAGACTCAAGCAGAGTTGCAACATCCTATTGACAAGCATAGCAAGCGGTTGATATCTCGCAACATTGAACTGCTGTTAGACTACTGCATGCGGTTTTACGAACGGCAATTCACAACCCGTTCGGTCGTTAATAAAGACATCCTGACCCGATTTGAAGGATTGCTCGACGATTATTTTCATGGGGAACAACCGCAACTTGAAGGACTGCCGACCGTCAAATATTTTGCGGATAAGGTCTGCTTGTCACCCAATTATTTCGGGGATTTAATCAAGAAAGAGACAGGCAAGAGTGCCCAAGAATATATTCAACACAAACTGATAGACATAGCTAAGGAAATGATACTGGGAACCAACAAGACTGTCAGCCAAATAGCCTTTGAACTGGGATTCCAATATTCGCAGCATTTCAACCGCATGTTCAAGAAAAACGTAGGCTGCACGCCTAATGAATATCGGAAGACGCAAGTGTAAGTGTCATTTCAGGAGTAACGAATCCAAGGCTTCCGGGGTGCCATTGAACACGTTCAGGTCCACATTGCCTTCAATGCCCGGTACGATGCCGGCATCCGTATGTTGCCAGAAATCCCAACGCCCGTCATAGCGTACGGAATCTACGTAATAGTGTGCAATCCAATAAGGATAAGTATTGAAGAGAGAATCGTTCAGATAACGCAATTTGAATTTGTAAGAAGTATAAAGGATAGGCTTCACGCCATAGTGCTGCTCTACCCTATCCAGCCAGGCCTTAACAGCCCTTTGCAGTTCTTTTTTGTTCTTGCCCGAGGCCGTCTCCACGTCGAGCACGGGGGGCAAGTCACCCGAATCGAGCGGAGCTGTGCGGATGAAGAAATCGGCCTGGCGGCGGGCATCGGTGCGGGGAATGAAATAGTGATAGGCACCGCGAATGAAGCCGTGCCGACGGGCTGCATCGAAGTTGCGGGCAAACGCTTCGTCGCCGTGGTCGCCGCCCTCGGTGGCTTTCATGAAGACGAAACGGAGGGGAAACTCTCCGGCCCGTTGTCGAGCCAGCAAAGACCAGTCGATGTCGCCCTGGTAATGCGAGATGTCGATGCCATGCACGTCATAACGGCAAGGCAGGCAGACTCCGTAGCCTTTCAGGCCGTAACAGGGTTTCCAGCGGTAGGCATATGGGCGGATGAAGAACCAATAGAACCCGGCACATAAGACCAGGGCTAACCCCACGGCCAGGACATTGCGCAACCAAACGGGCATCGCACGTTCCGGTGCAGTGCCTTTCTTCCGCCGTGTTTTTTTCGAAGAGGAACGGCGGGCAGGTGTTTTACCACGAGAGGGTCTGGCTGTTCGAGCAGGCATAAAGCTGGGTATGAAAAGGGGGGGTAAAAGGGCAAAAGAAAGGGCAGATTCACTCCGCCCTTTCTCTCTTTATTTATCACATATAAACATTGCGGTCAGCAACTTATCACTTCTGGTGTTCCAACTGCAAGGTCTTGGTCGGCTGGTCGCAGACTTCCGTAGGCCCGAAGTACTGGATGGGGCCGGGATAGACGTAAGCCGTCTCCTTGGCCCACTGCTCGCGTTGTGCGGCAAAGGCCTGGAAAGGCGCGCCGTCCAGACGAACGAGCGCTTTCTGGATAACGGGCTTCATCTCACCGTGGCGACGCTCCATGTTCATCATCATCGTGATAGGCACACCGCCGGCAATCCACTCCTCGGCGGGAGCCGTCAGGTTACGGATGGAGGACATGTATCCCGTCTTGCCGTTGGCTATCAGGGCGGCGGCGGCAAAGCCGAGGGAGTAGCAGTAGTCAGCGTCGAAGTTGGACGGAGCGGCGCAGCGGCCTTCGTAACCGAAGAAGTGGTGCTGTGCGGCAAATTTACCCACGTACTTGCCTTCCTTCTTCCACTGGGCCAGCTTGTTACCTACCATCTCGGACAACAGTTTCTCCGTTTCGATGAGAGATACCTGCACATTGCCGTGCGGGTCGCGGTCGAGGGAGAGCTGACGTGCCACGCCTTCGGGCAGGCTGGCGTAGATGGCGGCGTTCTCGGGCGTGAGGCGGCTGATGATATACTGACGCTGTTCGGCCTTGTCCACCTGGGCGAACTCCTCGGCGTTGGCAGCAAGGAAGTCGTTCAGTTCGGCAATCAGGCGCTTCATCGCAGGGATGAATTCAATCAGGCCTTCGGGGATGAGCACGGTGCCGAAGTTGTTGCCTGCTGCGGCGCGGTCGGCCACTACCTGTGCGATGTAGGTGACAATGTCATCCAGTGACTGGTCCTTGGCTTCCACCTCCTCGGAGACAATGCAGACATTAGGCTGCGTCTGGAGGGCACATTCCAAGGCGATGTGCGAAGCCGAGCGGCCCATCAGCTTGATGAAGTGCCAATACTTGCGGGCAGAGTTACAGTCACGCTCGATGTTGCCGATGACTTCGGCGTAGGTCTTCACGGCGGTGTCGAAGCCGAAGGAGGTTTCAATCATGTCGTTCTTCAGGTCGCCGTCGATGGTCTTGGGGCAGCCGATGACTTGGATGCCGTAGTTCTTCGCAGCGTAGTATTCGGCCAGGACGCAGGCGTTGGTGTTGGAGTCGTCGCCGCCGATGATGACGAGGGCTTTGATGCCGAGCTGCTTCAGTATCTCGTAGCCTTTTTCAAACTGGTCTTCTTTCTCCAGCTTGGTGCGTCCGGAGCCAATGATGTCGAAGCCTCCGGTGTTGCGGTATTCGTCGATGATGTCGGCGGTGAGTTCGATGTAGTTGTGGTCAACGAGTCCGCCGGGTCCCATGAGGAAGCCGTAGAGCTTGCTTTCGGGGTGGATGCGTTTGATGCCGTCGAAGAGTCCGGAGATGACGTTGTGTCCGCCGGGTGCTTGTCCGCCGGAGAGGATGACGCCTACGTTCATGGCGGGGAACTGTGCTGCCTGGTCGGCCGCTTCGAAGCGGATGAGGGGCATGCCGTAGGTGTTGGGGAACAGTCGTTTGATTTCTTCCTGGTCGGCCACGGATTGTGTGGGTGCGCCTTCGCCGGCACGTACGTTGCCTTTCAGCGCTTTCGGAAGTTTGGGCTGGTAGGCAGCCCTTGCGATTTGCAATGCACTCTTGGTCATTTGTCTTTATTATTTAAAGGTGATTAGAAAGTTGCTCGCTAAAGCGTTGCAAATTTCGCTCTTTTCCGAGAGAAATGCAAGGGGGGAAGGGATATTTTTAGCCTTCGGTGTGGATGTCGGCGGCGGTCCAGCGTTTGGCGGGCCCGCGTCCGAGGGCTCGGATGCCGGTCTCGTGGGGGGATTGTTCCCAGCGGCGCAGCTCGCGCGAGGCTTTGTCTTTCAGCAGTCCGGTGAGGGCGCAATAGCAGATGAGTGACATTTCGGCGTGCTGGGCCAGGTATTGGCGGGCCAGTTGGAGGCGTTGGTCGGGGGTGTAGCGGGTGCTGCTGCGGCGTGCCTTGACGGCGGTGCGTTTCAGGCGGCAGGATGCGTCGGTGAGGCGCACCAGTTGCCTGTCGGGCTTGAAGGCGATGCCGTCCACGCAGATGCTTGTGGCGTTGCGGCGTGTCTCGCCGGGCGTTCCGGTCTCGGGTTCGGCACCGGGGCGGAGGCCGAGTGTGGGGGTGAACGAGCCGAGGCCGTCGAGGTGGACGGAGTAGCCTTGGGCAAGGGTGTCGGCCAGCCCGGAGGCCAGCAGTTGGACGGCCGCGCGCAGTTCGGCGGGGCTGAAGGTGGTGTGGCTGGCGACCTGGCGCAGGAAGGCGTCGGTGTCCAGGCGGCCGTAGAGGCGCATACGGGGGTAACGGACGGTCATTTCGCCGGTGCCTTGGGCGAGGGTGGTTTCTTGCATGTCATATTCTGCCATATCGGTATCGTTTAAAAGATGAAAATGCCGGGTAACTGTCATTCTGAGTGGAGCGAAGCGGAATCGAAGAATCTCCCTATGAGAATGTGACGAGGGGTTAGGGAGATGTTTCGACTCCACTGCGTTCCGCTCAACATGACAGGTGAAGAGGTTCGCCAAAGAGCGATGCCGGAAGTCTGTTGCCGACAGTGCAGGAAATTACTGTTTATCGGGGAAAAGACTTAACAGGCAGCCTGTTCGATTTTTATATCACGCCGCGCTATATTCATCGCACGGCGTGATATATTCATCGCACGCCGTGATATATTTATCGCACGGCGTGATATAAACTCTTCACCGGTGCAAATATAAAAAATCCTCCCCATCCGTGCAAGGTTTCTTGCCGATGGGAAGGAATATTTTTCTCCGGGCCGGGTGGGGCGTGCCGCGTCATCGCTCGTCGCTCCAGCCCCCGCCCAGTGCCTTGTAGACGTTGACCAGCGCCAACTGGCGGTCGCGCAGGGCGTTGCTCAGGCTGATTTGCGCCGACAGGTACGTACGCTGCGCGTCGAGCAGGTCCATGTAGCCGATGGTGCCCTGCACGTACTGTGCCTGCGACAGTTCGAGCGACGAGCGCGAGGAGCGTTCCAACTGCAGGCGGGTCTGGTAGACGTCCTTCATCTTGTTGAACGTGGCGATGGCGTTGTAGGCGTCGCGGAAGGCCGTCAGCACCGCCTTCTCGTAGGCGTGGCCCGCCCGCTCCAACGCCGCACGCCGGGCCTTCAGCCGCGCATGGTTCCGTCCCCACCCGAAGATGGGCTGGATGACCGTGGCCTGCAACAAGTGGTAGGGCGACTTGAGCAGCTCGCTCAGCAGGTCACTCTCCGCCCCCACCTGCGCGTTCAGCGTCAGGCTCGGAAACAGGCTGGTCAGCGCCACGCCCGCCTCGGCATTGGCGGCGATGAGCGCCTGCTCGGCCTGGCGGACATCGGGGCGGCGCTCCAGCAGCTTGCTGGGCAGGCCCACGGGCAGCGCGGCGGGGAAGTCGACCTCCTGCGGCAGCTTGGCCCGGCGGATGTGGTGCGGATAGCCGCCCGTCAGCAGTGCCAGGTCATTCTCCTTCAGCGTAATCTGCCGTTCCAGGTCGGGCACCAGCGTCTCCGTGCGCGCCAGCTCCACCTGTGCCTGGCGCACGGGCACCTCCGACGTCAGCCCGCCCTCGTTCCTCAGGCGCGCCAGCCGCAGGCTCTCACGCCGCGCGTCCACCGTCTGGCGCACGATGTTCAGCTCGTTGTCCAGCGCCACCAGCTCGAAATACGTCTGCGCCACCTGCGCCACCAAGCTCATCTGCAACGCCCGGCGATTCTCCACCGAACCCAGGAAGTCGGCCAGGCTCGCCTCGCGCGCCCAACGCAGCTTGCCCCACAAGTCCAGCTCCCACTGCACCGTGCCCTTCAGGTCGAACTGGTCGCTGTTGCTATAACTATCGCCCCCATAATTCTCGCGCTCGCGCTCGGCATACACACGCAGGCCAATCTGCGGCAACAAGTTGGCCAGGTCGATGCGCTTCAACGCCGCCTGCTCCCTCACCGTGGCATCGGCCATCAGTAAATCCTTGTTATAGTCCAACATCTGGCGGATAAGCCCCTGCAGGAGCGTGTCCGGATAAATCCGCTCCCAAGGATAATCGGCCATCGAAGCCGAATCTTCCACCATACCGTCCATCGTCAGCGTCTGCGGCAGCTCCAGGTCGGGCCGCGTGTAATGCTTCCCAATCTTGCACCCGCTCAGCAGCACCGCCGCAGCACACAAACACAAGGCCGGGCGGCATACATATCTCATCATTACTGTCATGTCACTCTTGTTCATCTCACTCTCTTACTCTGAAATTTAGTCTGCACCTTATATATCATCACAAAGAAGAAGGGTATGAGCACAATGCCCACCACCACCGCCATAATCATGCCGAAGAACAACCCCGTGCCGATAGACTGACGGCTGGCAGCACCCGGCCCGCTGGCAATCACCATCGGCAAGATGCCCAGGATGAACGCCAGCGACGTCATCAGGATGGGTCGGAAACGCAGATGCGCCGCATGAAGCGCCGCCTTGAACACATTCTCCCCCCGGTCGGCCTCGTCCTTGGCAAACTCCACGATGAGGATGGCATTCTTGGCCGCCAGCCCCATCAGCGTCACCAGGCCAATCTGGAAATACGTATCATTCTCCAGTCCGCACAACGAGATACCTATGTACGCCCCCAGCGCCGCCACGGGCAACGACAGCAGCACGGCCACCGGTATGCTCCAACTCTCGTACAACGCCGCCAGGAACAAGAACACGAACAGGAACACCAGCGCCAGGATGACGCCCGTCTGCCCGCCGGCCTGCTTCTCCTGATACGACAAGCCACTCCATTCCACGCCGATGTTGTCAGGCAAGTGCGTGCGTGCCACCCGCTCAATGACCTCCATCGCCTGGCCCGAGCTGTAACCCTGCGCCGCCTCTCCACGGATGACCGCCGTGTTGAACATATTGAAGCGCTTGATACTGCCCGGCCCCGTGGTGTACTCCGTGTTACCCAATGCCGTCAGCGGAATCATGGCTCCGTCCGCCCCGCGCACAAAGAAAAGGCTGATATTATCCCGGTGCTCGCGGTAAGGAGCCTCGGCCTGCAGGTAGACACGGTAGATGCGGTTGAACATGTTGAAGTCATTCACATAGACCGAACCCGTATAGGCTTTCATCGTATTGAACACATCGGCCATCGGCACGCCCAGCATCTTCACCTTGTCGCGGTCCACATCGAAATACAACTGCGGTATCTCCGCCTGCAACGACGACGACAGGTTGCTCAGCTCCTTGCATTGCGCGGCATAGTGCATCAGCGTGTCCGCTGCCTGCACCAAGTTCTCGTAAGTGGCATCTCCGCGCGCCTCCAACTGCATCTCAAATCCACCCGACGTACCCAGACCGGGAATGACAGGCGGCGTGGACAGGTAGAACTTACATTCAGGATACTCCGTCAGTTCACGGCTCACGTTGGCCATGATTTCGTCGATGGTCGTATCGTCCCGCTCCTTCCACTCTTTCAGGATGACCGTCAGTTGCGACCGGGCCTGACTGGTACCCACACGGGGACTGGTACCAGTGACATTTTGCACATACTCCACCGACGGGTCTTCCATCAAGAAAGCAATAGCCCGATTGGTCACTGCACGCGTACGCTCCAACGTTGTCCCTTCGGGCATCTCCAGCTCCACGGTGAAGTAACCTTGGTCTTCCGTCGGAAGGAAGCTGGTCGGAATCAACCGGTACAAGACAAAGATGGCAATCAACACCATGCTAAAGCCCACTCCCACCCGTTTCGGATGCTTGATAACCGACTTAATGCCACTCAAATACTTACTATTGCCGAAATCCAGCCAGCGATTGATGACACGGAACACACGGTTCTTGGGCTTGTTCGGGTTGACGGGTTTCAGAATGAGCGAACACATCACCGGGCTCAATGTCAGAGCCACCACCGTAGAAAGCAACACCGATATGGCAATCGTCACACTGAACTGCCGGTACAGTTGTCCCGTGATGCCGGACAGGAAGCTCACCGGCACGAACACAGCCGCCAATACCATCGAGGTAGCCACCAGGGCACCGGTCAAACCATTCATTGCCTTTTTCGTGGCTTCGTAGGCACTGAGATGCTCTTCTTCCATAATACGTTCCACATTTTCCACCACTACAATGGCATCATCCACCACCAAGCCAATGGCCAACACCAATCCCAACAAAGTCAGGATATTGAGCGAGAAGCCGAATATCAACATGAAGCCAAAGGTGCCTATCAACGAAATAGGCACAGCCACCAAAGGGATGAGCGTGGCACGCCAACTTTGCAAGAAAAGGAACACCACAACAATCACCAGAAACAGAGCTTCGAACAACGTCTTATACACCTCGTGGATGGATTCTGAAATGTAAGTGGTCATATCGAAAGGAATCTCGTACTTCATTCCTTCGGGGAAAGTACGACTGATTTCCTCCATGGCAGCCTTCACACTTTCGGCCACTTCCATGGCATTGGCACCCGGCAACAGGTAAATGCCCAAGATAGCAGCATTTCCACTGTTAATGCCACTCTCGGTATTATAAGACTGAGCTTCCAACGAAACACGAGCCACATCACGCATCCGAATCATCGAACCGTCGGCATTGGCACGCAAGACGATTTCCTCAAACTCGGCCGCACTGGACAAACGCCCTTGCGCCGTGATGGGGATAGTAAAGTCCAAGCCCGTCACAGGTTGCTGCCCCAGCACACCTGCCGCCGACTCACGGTTCTGATCCTTCAAAGCGTTTTGCACGTCTTGAACCGTCAAACCATAGTTGGCCAAACGGGCAGGGTCTACCCAAATCTGCATGGCATAATAACGGCTGCCGATGTTAGACACACGCCCCACACCGGGGATACGTCGCAGCAAGTCCAACACGTTCAGCGTAGCAAAGTTACTCAGATAGATTTCGTCGAACTTAGGGTCATTCGACGTCAAGCAGATAGTCATCAACTGGCTGGCTGCCTGTTTTTCTATCTCGATACCATTCTGCACCACTTCTGCCGGCAGTCGCGATTCGGCCAACTTCACACGGTTTTGTATCTCCACAGCCGACAAATCGGGGTCAGAAGAAATATCGAAAGTGATGGTAGCCGAGAAACCGCCCGAGTTGGAGCTGTTGGACTCCATATAAAGCATACCCGGCGTACCGTTCAATTCTTGTTCAATAGGAGTGGCCACAGCCTGCGACACTGTCAGCGCACTGGCTCCCGGATAGGAAGCACTGATTTTTACTACCGGCGGCGTTATCTGAGGATACTGGTCAATGGGCAGCATCGTCAAACCGATAAGCCCCACGATGACTATCAATATGGATATGACAGCCGAAAAGACCGGCCTGTCTATAAAAAAGCTAACTTTCATTCTTTTGTCGTTGAAGGTTGAGATTCATCTTCATCTTTTTTCTTATCAGCCACACGCATCTTGATGCCCGGTGTCAGTTTATGATAACCTTCGGTCACAATCATCTCGCCGGGAATAAGGCCGCGTTCTACCACCACGTTATTGCCAAACTCCGGACCAAGTTCGATGAAACGGCGCTCGGCTATCGAGTCACGGCGCATAATAAAGACATAAGCTCCACCTTTCTCTATAATCAAGGCTTTTTGAGGCACTACAGTAGCGTGTTCACGAACATCAAGCAAGGCTTTCACTTTGGTAAACTGTCCCGGAAGCAACACACGATCGGGGTTAGGCATCTCAGCACGTACAGAGAATGTTCCGGTCTTCGGATCTACTTGCGGATCGGCAAAGTCGACGATTCCTTTATAGGGATATTCACTGTTATCAGCCAGCGTAATGGTCACATAGGGCTGCCAGGAACGGGTGGAATCTTTCTGTCCGATAACGACATTCCGCTCGCGGCTCTTCAAATAATCGAGGGCAGTCATGCTGTAATCCACCAGCACCGTATCACTCTTGACCACCGTTGCCAGCAACGACTGCCCGCCCGGTCCGACCAAAGCTCCTAAATCGACATAACGTTCGCTAATGTAGCCCGAAAGCGGAGAACGCACCATGGTGTATCCCAACTCCTGTTCGGCCTGATCCAAATCAGCCTGGCTCATACCCATGCTGGCCACGGCGGTTTCGTAAGCAGCAATAGCATTGTCCAGGTCCAACTGGCTGGCGGCATTTTGTTCATACAAAGGGCGGATACGATTCAGGTCACGCTGTGTCTTCAATACGTTGGCCGAGTCTTTGCGAAGTTGTGCACGGGCTTTGTCGGCTTTGGCACGGTACTGGCGCTGGTCAATCAAGAAAAGCACTTGATTCTTGTTCACGTATGTACCTTCCTCAAACTCCATGCTCTCAAGAAAGCCCTCTACACGTGCACGGACTTCTACAAATTGCTGTGCGCGGATACGTCCTACGTATTCTCCATAGATTTCAACATCTTCTACCCCCACCGGCTCTACAATCACCAATGGTGCTTCCGGTTCTACTTTTTTAGGCCATGTCAAGATAAGATAAACGAGCAATAACACTAGCAGACAAGCCACCATGATGATGAGCCTCTTTCTGCGCAAATGTAATTCTTTTTTTGTAAAAAACAGCTTCATGTTATGTTTGTTGTTATTAGTTATACCCAATCTTATGTGCAAAGATAATGCCAATTTCCGAGATTCAGCCACAAGTGCCCAGATTTCCAACCCCAAAGCTGCGGAAAGACTTCATCAAGCATCTGGATACTCCCTGAAAATGTAGAAATGCGCCACAAGTTGTAGAAAAATTCCACATCATCATCGGTTTTCATTTTGACATATTGCATGCCAGACCTACTGAGAATCGTTTGTTTCCAAGCAAACAATAGAAGAAAAGTAAAGAGGCCAAGAGAAAGAAGCCATATCACTGCACAACAGATAAATACAAAAAAGAAGACAAATAAAAGAGAAAAAAGAAGAAGAAAAAATTCTGCTCTGAACTACCTTAGGGCTTCTCTTTTGGAAGACAAAAGCTTATGACGTGCTTCAAACGAGGCTACACTTCGGAAGAAACAGCCCCATTGTTCTGTAAACCGACATCTGAGAAGCAAAATAGAATGTATAATCATGCAAAACAATGATTATCTTTCAGTAAAGATACACATATTTATGCAAAACATTCGCAAAGGCTCGGCTACTTTCCAGATTTACGAGAAATGCATCGTCAGTAAATTCTTTCTTTTCCAAACTTTTTGTTCTTATATCGCAAGAATTGGATAACGAAACGTCAGTTCATTCTTTCTACAAAAAGATAGAAATTCTTACGACATTGCAAAAAAAGTTACAGATTGAGGATGAAGACTACAGAATTAGCATTATCTTTACGGAGACAATTATAATTTATTCACCCCAAAAGTAAAGATTATGGCTAATAGAAAAGACCTGAAGAAAGCAATCAATTATATTGCTGGCGAATTATTTACCGAATGTATCATCTGCAGTTTGAACCTCTCGGAAGAAGGAAAACAGAAAGCAGACAAGGTCATGACGGACATCCTGAATATGCAGAACGAATTCATCAGCCGCATCAGTCACACCGAACCCGGCAATGTAAAAGGTTTCTACAAAAAACTACGCGAAGATTTCAGCACTCAAGTAGATGGAATCGTCACAGCCATCGGCCAACTGAAATAAGACGTAAACATGAAGCAAGGCTTGTATAAATTCATATACCACCGCCTGCTGGGCTGGAAGACTCAATGGGAGGTGCCGGAATATGACAAATGCGTCATCGTCGGCGCCCCCCATACTTCCAACTGGGACCTGCTGTTTGGTAAGCTGTTCTATGGGACATTGAACCGCAAAGTCAATTTTCTGATGAAAAAAGAATGGTTCTTTTTCCCTCTCGGCCCTCTGTTCAAGCTCATGGGAGGTATCCCGGTAGACCGCTCGCGAAAGACTTCACTGACAGACCAATTGGCTACACGTTTTTCCCGAAGCCACACTCTCCACCTGGCCATCACCCCAGAAGCGACCCGCCGTCCTAACCCAGACTGGAAAAAGGGTTTTTACTACATTGCACTCAAAGCAAAAGTACCCATTTTGCTGATTGGCATCGATTACCCGACCAAAACCATTGCATGTACGCAAAGCATCATGCCCAGCGGTAATTATGACCAAGACATACAGAAAATCAAACAATATTTCATACATTTCAGAGGTAAAAAACCTCAAAACTTTGCGATATGACCCCCTTACGCATCAGCCTGTTGCAGACCGACATCGCTTGGGAAGAAAAGCCCAAGAACCTTTGCCGGCTTCGCGAAATGCTTGAGACATTACGCGGAAAGACAGAGCTTGCCATCTTGCCAGAAACCTTTACCACCGGTTTCAGCATGAACCCGGCTTCAGTAGCCGAACCTATCGACGGAGAAACCATCAGTACCTTGAAACAATGGGCCAGCACATACGGCATTGCCTTAGCCGGAAGCTACATAGCCTGCACTCCTTCTTCAGAGCACTGCAATCGAGCATTTTTCCTGACACCGGAAGGAGAAGCTCATTACTATGACAAACATCACCTTTTCCGAATAGGACACGAAACAGAGCACTACTCTCCCGGCAACGAACGTCCAATCATCAACTTTCGTGGATGGAACATCCTGCTTCTAATATGTTACGACCTTCGTTTTCCTGTATGGAGCCGCAACCGAAACAATGAATATGATCTGCTGATCTATGTAGCCAACTGGCCTGCTGCACGACGAAAAGTATGGGACACGTTGTTACAAGCCCGTGCTCTGGAAAACATTTCTTATGTCTGCGGTGTTAATCGTATAGGAAAAACTCCCCAGGACATCGCCCACGACGGAGGAAGTGCCGTTTATTCATATAAAGGTACACAACTGGCGCTTGTGCCGGACAATACCGAAGGCATAGCCACAGTAACATTGGACTACAACCTTCTGCAAGAATTTCGTCAGAAATTCCCCGTTTGGAAAGATGCGGATGATTTTTCCATCAAACTTTGAATATAAATCCTTAAATACGTTGTTGTTATGAAACAAGGAACAGCCCTCAAAGTATTCTTTTCCCTATTGGCCATCGTGTTGCTGAACGCTTGTGCCCAACGCAAAGACATCACTCCTTCTGCCGAGTTTTCTTCATACATCAAAGCCTACACGGGCGGGGTCATTTCCAACCAAAGTGTTATCCGTATCGAGCTGGCACAAGACTTGCCTCTGGTAGACCTGAATGATTTAAAAGATAATCCATTCAAGTTTTCTCCTTCCCTAAACGGAAAATCACATTGGATTAACAACAACACCATTGAGTTCGTGCCAAACAAAGACGAACTTCGTCCTGGTACATTGTACAATGCAACCTTCCGATTGGGAGACTTCATAAAAGTAAAAAAGGAACTGGAAACATTCGAATTTTCATTCCGCGTACAACCGGACAATTATTCCATACAAACAAGCACCCCACTTGTAGATACGACCTATTTATCCATAGAAGGAACAATATATTTCAGTAATATTATCGAGCCGGATAAAGTAAAAGAAATATTTTCTGTCAGCGGCACAGAAAAACAGAATATCCGCATCATACCTACCGATAATGTCTTACATTACTTCTTCGCATTAGACAGTGTTCCTCGCAAAGAACAAGACTATCAAGCAACAATCAAAATCCAAGGTAAAGATGTCGACATCAACCAAGAAGAAAATATAGAAATCACTGTTCCCGCTTTAAATGAATTCCGTCTCCTCTCAGCCAAACGTATCGACCAACCAGAGAACGGCATCGAAATTGCATTTTCCTCTCCGTTGGACATTACCCAAGAGCTGACAGGATTGGTAGAAATAAAAGAAGTGCCATCGACTGTATTTCAAATAAAAAAGAATAAAATATATGCCTATTTTGATGAAAATACATCCGGGCAATTCAATGAAAAACTGACCCTGAACGTACACAAAGGCCTGAAAGATATAAAAGGCAAACAATTGGAAGCATCACAGTCACTTTCTTTCGGAGAATTAAACATCAAGCCACAAGTAGAATTACTTACAGAAGCAGCAATTCTACCTGATTCAAAAAACTTGCTTATCCCCTTCCGCGCAGTCAACCTCTATGCCGTAGAGCTGAGTGTGATACGTATCTTCGAAAACAACATACTCACCTTTTTACAGAACAATACATTGGAATCGTCCAACGAATTACGACGAGCTGGGCGTTTAGTCTACAAGAAAACCCTTCATCTGAATCAAGATGGTTCGAAAGACATTCACAAATGGAACAGTTATTCTGTCGACCTAAGCAAACTAATTAAGCAAGAACCAGGAGCCATCTACCGTATTTATCTTTCGTTCAAAGAAGAATATTCCGCCTATCCGTGTGGAGGCGAAACACCACATCCGTCTTTTGAACTGACAAAATTAACGGAAAACCAAGTGAGTGAATCAGACAATTCAGAATGGGACATTCCGCAAAGCTATTTCTATTACAATGGTGGAACTGAATACGATTGGAATCTCTACGATTGGAAGCAACGAGAAAATCCATGCCACCCGTCCTATTACATGAACAGTAGCTTGGTGGCAGCCTGCAATGTTTTTGCTTCCAATCTGGGATTGATTGTCAAAGGCAATTCAATGAACAAATTATGGATAACCGTAAACAACATACTGACCACCCAACCCATAGAAGGAGCAGACATAACCGTCTACAATTTCCAACTGCAAGTAATCGGTACAAGTCAAAGCAATAAAGACGGATTTGCCGAAATCAACCCGAATGGTGTGCCTTTCATAGTCAAAGCCAGCAAAAACAACGAAAATGCCTATCTCCGTGTGGTAGCTGGAGAAAATCAGTCAACCAGCCGTTTCGACACAGGAGGCAAAAAAATAGAAAAAGGACTTAAGGGCTTTGTCTTTGGAGAAAGAGGAGTATGGCGTCCGGGAGATACTTTACACTTATCGTTTATATTGGAAGATAAAGCCAAACGGATTCCAGACACACATCCCGTTACTTTAGAAATGTACAATCCACGTGGTCAATTCCACAGTAAACAAGTTTCTACCCAGGGTCTCAACGGTTTCTATACATTTGCCGTAGCCACCCATTCTGACGACCCAACAGGTCTATGGAATGCTTATGTAAAAATAGGAGGCAGTACCTTCCACAAAAGCCTACGCATTGAAACAGTTAAGCCAAACCGGCTTAAAATTAATGTCAAAATGCCTCAAAACATTCTGCAAAGTGCCTCCCAACAAACTCCCGTCACTCTAACCTCAGCTTGGCTGACTGGTGCAACGGCTTCTTATCTAAAAGCAAAAATGGAAATGAGTCTTTCGAAAGTGAAAACTCAGTTCTCGCGATACGAGCACTATATCTTTAATAACCCAGCTACCGAATTTACTACACAAAAAATAGACGTATTCGATGGTCAACTGGATGCAAATGGCAAAACATCCTTTACGCTCAAACTACCAGACGCATCAACAGCTCCAGGTATGCTGAATGCAACCCTTGTCACACGTGTTTATGAACCGGGAGGAGATGCCAGCATTTATACACAAACACTCCCCTTTTCACCTTTTACTGCTTATGTGGGCCTCAACTTAAATCAATCAGAAAATAAATGCATAGAGACAGATAAAGAACACCGCTTCGACATCGTCACATTGACTCCAGAGGGTAAACCCATTGACCGGAAAGATATTGAATACAGAATATATCGTATAGACTGGAGTTGGTGGTGGGAGAATCGCCAAGAATCTTTTGGTACATACGTGAATAACAGCACGATTACTCCCATATCCAGCGGGAACTTACAGACTCATGATGGTAAAGCAAGTTTTACATTCCGTGTCAACTATCCTGAATGGGGACGCTATTTAGTTTATGTTAAAGACAAGGAAAGCGGACACGCTACTGGCGGCACCGTCTATATAGACTGGCCGGAATGGCGAGGCCGTTCCACAAAAGCAGATCCTAGTAACCTGAAGATGCTAACATTCTCTTTAGATAAAAAAAGCTATAAACCAGGAGATAAAGCCACAGCATTCATCCCTGTTGCCGCAGGCGGACGTGCCTTAGTAGCCATTGAAAACGGTTCTACCGTGCTGAAACGGGAATGGATAGCCATAAGTGATAAAGAGGACACCAAATACACCTTCGATATCACACCAGAAATGGCTCCCAACGCCTATCTGCACATCACTCTTCTGCAACCTCATGCACAAACGGTAAACGACTTACCTATCCGTATGTATGGTGTCACACCGGTAATGGTTACAGATCCGACTACTGTATTACACCCACAAATAGAAATGGTATCCTCGTTACGTCCCGAAACAGATTTCCACATCACTATAAGTGAAAAGAATGATAAGCCAATGACTTATATTTTAGCTATCGTAGATGAAGGATTATTAGATCTAACAAACTTCAAGACTCCCGATCCTTGGAACGAGTTTTATGCACGCGAAGCTTTAGGCATTTCAACGTGGGATATCTACGATAATATATTGGGAGCATATGCTGGCCAATATGCAGCTATTTTTAGTACTGGAGGTGATGAAATGCTAAAGCCTGCCGATGCTAAAGCTAACCGTTTTAAGCCAGTAGTAAGATTTATCGGCCCTTTCTATATTAACAAAGGAGCAAAAAAAGTCCACACACTACACTTACCTCAATATGTAGGATCAGTACGTGTAATGGTAGTGGCCAGAGAAGGTACGGCTTATGGATGCACAGAAAAAACGGTTCCTGTTCGTACCCCACTAATGCTACTTCCTAGCTTACCCAGAGTACTTTCCACAGGTGAAGAAATCTCCATACCTGTTAATGTCTTTGCAATGGAAAAAGATGTAAAAGATGTAACGCTTTCTCTTCAAACAGAAAAAGGAACAAATATCAGCCTGCAAGGAATGAATCAACAGGTTCTCCATTTTAAAGAACCGGGTGATCAATTGGCTTATTTCACTATCAAGACCGGCAAACAAACAGGTAAGGTTAATCTTCATTTTACAGCTATCGGAGGTGCACACAAAACACAAGAAAGCATCGAAATCGATGTACGCAACCCCAATCCTTCTATTACTCAACATGAAACCCGTTGGATAGCTCCCGGACAAGAAACCGAGATAAGTTATAATCCTGTGGGTGAAAATGCAACTGCCTATCTCGAGACGTCACGTATTCCTTTACCAGATCTAACCCGCCGACTCGATTTTCTATATAGTTATACGCACTTGTGTACAGAACAAATTACGTCAAAGGCTCTACCATTATTATTCATCAATTTATTTAAAACGATAGACAAAACAGAAACTACACGTATACAAACGAACGTGCAAGAAAGCATTAGGCAACTCTATGCCCGCCAATTGCCTAACGGTGGTTTTGCCTATTGGCCAGGAAATGCTACGGCCGATGAATGGATAACTTCTTATGCTGGAATGTTTCTCACTCTCGCCACAGAAAAAGGATATGCCGTAAATCAAAGTACGTTAGAAAAATGGAAACGCTTCCAACGTTCTAACGCACAAAATTGGCGACAAAACGACTATACTTCCACCAATCTGAATGTAGCCTCTAGTATTCAACAAGCTTTTCGCCTTTATACGCTAGCATTGGCCGGAACAGCCGAATTGGGAGCCATGAATCGCCTGAAAGAACAAAACGACCTGCCAATACAAGCTCGTTGGACATTAGCCGCTGCCTACGCTCTGTCAGGAAAAGAGGAGGCTGCAGGAGAATTGATATTCAACCTCCCGACCATAACCTCTACAAATACCACATGGAGCACAGTCTACGGTTCACCTTTACGTGACGAGGCTCTCGTATTAGAAACACTCTTGCTTACGCACCGAAAAGAACAAGCTATGCAACAGGCTCGCCGCATATCAGAGGCCTTGCGTAATGAAACTTCCTTTAGTACCCAATCTACTGCTTTTGCCTTAATGGCAATGGGGAAATTGGCAGAAGAAGTTTCTGGTTCGTTGCATTATACTTGGAGCTTGAATGGGAAAACTCAGCCTGAAGTTAATTCTGCCAAAGCCGTATATTTACATGCCCTCCCCACAACCGATAAAGGAAGTATCCGTGTGAAAAACCAAGGAGATGGTGCATTGGGAGTGGAATTAGTTACTCGTTTGCAACCTATCGAGGACAACCAACCGGCACAAGCTAACGGATTGCAACTTAACGTAACTTATACTGATATGAACGGTAAGCCTTTATCTGTCACTAATCTTCAGCAAGGCACAGATTTTATAGCAGTTGTTACCGTGGCAAATGTCAGTACGTCAGATATAGTGAACTTGGCTTTAACGCATATACTTCCTTCGGGTTGGGAAATCTTTAACGAGCGGTTAAATGCCAAGCCAACAGCCGAAAGCTACACGTATCAAGATTTGCGTGATGACCGTATTTTAACTTATTTCAACTTGAAAAAAGGCGAACGTAAACAATTCAATGTTCGTCTGCAAGCTACCTATGCAGGGCATTTCATTTTACCAGCCATACAATGTGAGGCCATGTATGACACTCACATACAGGCACGAACTCATGCTGGAAAAGTTATAGTAAACCGACAGTAAAAACGGTTACATAAGAGGCCGTTTTTCAATCAAGCGAATGGTACACCTATTCTCCTCTATCAAACGATACATAGCCCAGCTTTCTCTTCTTAAGAAAGCCGGGCTATCATGTATCATCATTCTTTTAATAGCATATAGTTGTTGTTTGCCTAAAACCTTATTTCGCGTGCCCTATTCCACCATAGTAACCGACCGTCATGGAGAATTGCTGGGAGCCCGCATTGCGGCAGACGGACAATGGCGTTTTCCTTTGTGTGATACCATACCTGTTAAATTCGCCCGTTGCCTTTTAGCTTTTGAAGACCAATATTTTTATTACCATCCGGGCGTTAACCCGCTGGCAATCTTAAGAGCCACATGGCAAAACATTTCCAGTGGCCGCATAGTAAGTGGAGGAAGTACGCTCACCATGCAAACCATCCGTTTGTCTCGCAATCGCCCACGTACGGTCTACGAAAAGATTCTGGAAATTATTTTAGCAACTCGTTTAGAACTACGTTATTCAAAAAATGAAATATTAACCCTCTATGCCTCACATGCTCCATTTGGAGGCAATGTTATAGGATTGGATGCTGCCGCATGGAGGTATTTTTCACATCCAGCTTCAGAATTATCATGGGCCGAAGCTGCTACCTTAGCTGTTTTGCCTAACGCACCGTCTTCTATCTATCCCGGTAAAGGACGGGAGGCATTGCGCCGTAAACGCAACCGTGTACTGCAACATCTTCTGAAACGAGGAGACATAGACAGCGTATCTTATCAACTCGCTTTAGATGAGCCTTTACCAGAAGCACCACGTCCCCTACCCTCTATTGCTCCACATCTGGTAGATCATTTTTCCCAAGAAAACACCGGACAACGAATTGTCTCAACCATAGATAAAGATTTGCAACAGCAAATCGAACATCTTGCCGAACGCCGGAGCAAAGATTTTCAGCAAAGCAATATCCGAAACCTTGCCATTCTTGTCATAGACCTTCGTAGTAACCAGGTTGTTGCTTATTGCGGTAATATAGATTTCGGTGGAAAGGTCAGTGGCAACCAAGTAGACGTCATCACATCCCCCCGCAGTACAGGAAGCATACTGAAACCGGTGCTCTATTATGCTGCCCTTGAGGAAGGACTGATACTTCCACATACGCTATTGCCTGATGTTCCAATCAACATCAACGGTTTTGCCCCACAAAATTTTGACCACCGATTTGAAGGAGCTGTACCTGCTGATGAAGCCTTAGCCTGTTCACTTAATATTCCGGCCGTCAACCTGCTGCAACGCTATGGTGTACCCAAATTTTACAACCTGCTCCGTGAATCTGGTATAAGCACACTCAGCCGGCCGGCCTCATACTATGGACTATCACTTATCCTTGGAGGAGCAGAGGCCACGCTTTGGGATGTCACTGCCCTGTATGCCATGATGGGGCGCAGTTTATTAAATCTTCCTCAAACAGAAAGTACATTATGCCTCTCCCCGGAACAGTCCCGGACGATAAGTTCTTTTCATCCCGGCGGTGTTTGGCAAATATTCAATGCCCTTACCCAAGTAAATCGTCCTGAAGAGATTGATTGGCGTTCCATCCCATCCATGCACCCGGTAGCCTGGAAAACCGGCACCAGCTATGGCTTCCGA
Source organism: Bacteroides sp. ET71 (assembly GCF_023336905.1). Taxonomy (GTDB): domain Bacteria; phylum Bacteroidota; class Bacteroidia; order Bacteroidales; family Bacteroidaceae; genus Bacteroides. Next base: position 28,054 of record NZ_JAMBLS010000024.1, on the reverse strand, counting down.
GACGCATGGGCCGTAGGGGTCACTCCTTATTATGCCGTAGGCGTATGGGTAGGCAATGCCACAGGCGAAGGAGCTCCGGGCCTGGTAGGTGCCCGCACGGCTGGCCCGGTATTATTTGAAGTCCTCAGTCTGCTTCCTGCCAGTCCCCATTGGTTCGCCTCCCCCAAAGGGATTTTTGTAGATGCAGAAATATGCCGGAAATCCGGCCATTTGAAGAACCGTTTTTGCGATGAAACAGATACGGTTCTTATCCTGCCCGCCGGGCGTAGGACTGAAGTTTGCCCTTACCACCACTCTGTCCTCCTGACCGCCGATGAACGTTACCGCGTTTATCAAAGCGGCAGGAACAGGGAAGAAACCATCCGGAAGTCTTGGTTCACACTTCCACCCGTATGGGAATGGTATTACAAACAGTATCATCCTGAATATAAACCACTCCCTCCATTCAAATCAGGTTACGATGAAAGCGGTCTGCAGCCTTTGCAGTTCATTTATCCTACCATGAATGCCCACATCACCCTCCCCCGCCAAATGAACGGAGACTTGGGCTTCGTCACGGCAGAACTGGCGCACAGCCATCCGCAAAGCACTGTCTATTGGCATCTGGACAGCGATTATCTGACCGCAACACAAGACTTTCATAAAATCTCCCTGCGCCCTTCTGCCGGCAAACATTCGCTGACGGCCGTGGACGGAGAAGGCAACAGCGTTTCCGTCACCTTCTACGTAGAACCATAACCATCCGCCTGCAACCAAAGCCTGGAATAACCTTGCTCTTCCCGTACCCTGATTGCACACATGCGTTGCATCATCATGCCATCATCATGCATGATTCCTCCCATCATCGTATATGATGCCTACCATCATCGTACATGATTCCTACCATCATCGTGCATGATGCCTCAATCATCTCCGGATGTGACAAGGCTGAACCTGGGGAAGAACATCCCTTCCGGCGGACATTCATCACAGGAATATCCCTGTTTTTATGTTTTTATGAAAAATATCTGCCATGAAATAGGTTTATTGGCAAAAAAGTTAGTACATTTGTGACATAAGAATAAAATTCCTTATTATATATATACATTAATACCTTTCATTATGAAAACCAACTTAAGTTCTCAAATTACACTTAACCGTGTATCAACCCGGTATTACCGTCCAGAGAACGCGTTTGAACGTTCAGTGCTCACCCGTCTGGAGAAAATCCCGACAGACATCTATGAAACAGCCGAAGAGGGTGCCAACTATATAGCCCTCGAGATAGCACAACTGATTCGTGAGAAACAAAAAGCCGGACGCTTCTGCGTGTTGGCATTGGCCGGCGGGAACTCACCCCGCAATGTATATGCTTCCCTGGTACGCATGCACAAGGAAGAAGGACTGAGCTTCCGCAACGTAGTCATCTTCAACCTATATGAGTATTATCCCTTGGCTCCGGACGCCGTAACCAGCAACCTCAATGCACTCAAGGAAATGCTGCTGGACCATATAGACATCGACAAGCAGAATATCTTCAGCCCGGACAGCACCATCGCCAAAGACACCATCTTTGAATATTGCCGTTTGTACGAACAACGCATAGAAAGTTTCGGCGGCCTCGACTTTGCATTAGTCGGCATCGGACGCGTGGGAAACATCGGATTCAACGAACCAGGTTCTCGCCTGAACTCAACAACCCGCCTGATTCTGATGGACAATGATTCACGCAATGAAGCTGCCAAAATCTTCGGCACTTTAGACAACACACCTATCAGTGCCATCACCATGGGCGTTTCGACGATCCTGTCAGCCAGAAAAGTATACCTGATTGCTTGGGGAGAAGAAAAAGCTGCCAAAATCAAAGAGTGCGTAGAAGGCCCGGTGACAGATACAATCCCTGCATCTTATTTGCAAACCCACAACAATACACACGTAGTCACTGACCTGTCTGCAGCTTCCAACCTGACGCGCATCCAACGTCCATGGCTTGTCACTTCTTGCGAATGGAACGATAAACTTATCCGCAGTGCCATCGTATGGCTATGCCAACTGACGGGGAAACCGATTCTGAAGTTAACCAACAAGGATTATAATGAAAACGGCTTAAGCGAACTATTAGCTCTCTATGGTTCAGCTTACAACGTAAACATCAAAATATTTAATGATTTACAACACACCATCACCGGATGGCCGGGCGGCAAGCCAAATGCAGATGACACGTACCGTCCAGAACGTGCAAAACCATATCCCAAACGAGTCATTGTCTTCTCACCGCATCCGGACGACGATGTAATTTCCATGGGTGGTACCATTCGCCGTTTGGTCGAGCAGAAACATGATGTACATATCGCATATGAAACATCTGGCAACATCGCTGTCGGCGATGAAGAAGTAGTCCGTTTCCTCCATTTCATAAATGGCTTCAACCAACTGTTCAATAACAGCGAAGACCAGACCATTAACCAAAAGTATGCCGAAATCCGCAAATACCTGCGTGAAAAGAAAGATGGAGACATGGACACTCGCGACATCCTGACTATCAAAGGCCTTATCCGACGCGGAGAAGCACGGACAGCATGTACATACAATAATATCCCATTAGATCATTGCCACTTCTTGGACTTACCCTTCTATGAAACAGGAAAAATCCAAAAGAACCCGTTAGGAGAAGCAGACGTCGAAATCATACGCAACTTGTTACGTGAAGTCCAGCCTCATCAGATTTTCGTAGCAGGTGATTTGGCCGACCCGCACGGCACACACAGAGTTTGTACGGATGCCGTATTGGCAGCTATTGATTTGGAGAAAGAAGAAGGTGCAGAATGGTTGAAAGATTGCCGTATCTGGATGTACCGCGGAGCATGGGCAGAATGGGAAATAGAGAATATCGAAATGGCCGTGCCCATCAGTCCTGAAGAATTGCGTGCTAAGCGCAACGCCATTTTGAAGCATCAAAGCCAGATGGAAAGCGCACCTTTCCTTGGCAATGACGAGCGCTTGTTCTGGCAACGCAGTGAGGACCGTAACCGTGCGACAGCAGTCTTGTATGACAGCTTAGGATTGGCTTCTTACGAAGCTATGGAAGCTTTTGTTGAATACATTCCCTTGTAAAATAATGTAGCAAGTTGAACACACTAAAGAGGGATTTTAGCTTTCTAAAATCCCTCTTTAGACGTTTGAAATGCCTATTTAGAAATTGCCAATAAATGAATGGTGCTGCAACCACTCACCGAGTGAATTGCAGCACCATTTTATCTCCATCATATATTTCACGAAAGCCGATTCCCTGTTCTATCAAAAACTCCTTCAATTCATTAAATGCCCACACATCGTCCAATACGATTTCCATTTGTTCCCCCTCATGTGAATCGCAAAAAGCCTGAATGGCTGGAATCAAAGGGCTGTATCGTCGCCTTCCGTTACATGTCGTATCGATTGTCTTCATGATGGTCCCTCCTCGGTCTCGTCATCATCATCCTCTTGGGACAACCATTCCAAATAAAGCCGGATAAGTTGTTGCAGCCCAAAAGCCTTCATATTCTTATGATAGACTACATCAATACATAAATCTAACAAATCCTTGGTATCCTCTTCTTTCGAAGCAATCAGAGAACGGACGTTCAGTTTTAGTTTATCCAACACAGACTCATCCACAATACCGTTACTATCAATCAGATGGCGGAACAAACCATATTTTTCAATAGTCACCAGATTTGTTTCTGACACCGTAATGCGGCGCGTACCACTTAAATTTGCTTGTATGGTATATGTTTTCATTTGAATATAAAAATTACAATTGTCTAAAGCAAAGATAAGTGTTTTTATTACAGGATACACAGTTTAGTGTGTTAATCTGTGTAATCACCGGCAAAAATATCCATTTAAATCTTATGAATATACCGGTTACTTTTTTTCTTTAGCCTCAATTTTTTTGATAATCCTCGCCGGATTGCCCCCTACTATCGTCATGGGTGGCACATCGTGCGTCACCACACTGTTGGCTCCCACTATCGCACCGTAACCTATCCGCACACCAGGCAATATGGTTGAACCTATGCCAATCCATACTTTATCTTCAATGATAATAGGACGCCCATACGTTGCACTACGGTTATCGGGACTCGGGTCGTGATTGATAGTGATAAGGTTCACTTTCGGAGCAATAAATACATCGTTACCCAACGTAATGCCACCACGATCGAAGAACGTGCAGCCTTGTTGAATCCAACAGCGTTTGCCCATGCGAATGTTTTTACCGAAGTCCACATAAAAAGGTGGCAATAAAGTGACAGAAGGATCAATTTCTTGCCCGGTGATACGTGACAAATAGTCACGCACCTCACCGGGTGTATGGTAACCCTCGTTCAATTCATAAGCCAATTTCATGGTATCGAAAATAGAGTTAATCAATTGGTCGTGGCCAGGTTCGTCAGGCGATACCATTGCACCCGACAGATCTTTCTTAAAAATATCTTCCATTGTATTATCGTTTAATTCAATCGTCAATTAATCATCACTTATTTAATGGTAATGCCACCGTCCACTACCAAAGCATGCCCGTTTATATAGGACGCTTGTGGACTGCACAGCCACAATACGGCATCAGCAATTTCTTCGGATTTACCCAAGCGTCCAGCAGGAATCTCTTTTGTGAACATCTCCTCCAATTGTGGATTACGACGTATCAGCTCTTCAGCCATTGGTGTGCGGATAACACCCGGGCATACTGCATTGATACGAATACCTTGTGCAGCGTAATCTATGGCAGCCGTCTTTGTCAAGCCAAGGATGACATGCTTGCAAGCAATATAAGCAGCCTGTCCAGGAAATCCCACCACTCCTCCAGCAGACGAAGTATTAACGATTGCTCCATAACCTTGCTTCTGCATCTGAAGTATCTCATAACGCATACAATTCCAGACTCCTTTCAAGTCAACTGCTACGGTACGTTCAAACTCATCGTCAGTAATCTCTGCCATTGGACGTTGCGGTGTCTGTATGCCCGCATTGTTATGGGCGGCATCCAAACGTCCGTAGGTCGATACAATCCATGCTATCATTTCGTTCACAGCCTGCGTATCTGCTACATCTATCCGATAAGCCACTGCACGATACCCTCCTGCCACTATCTTTGCTACCTGCTCTTTGGGTTCGTTGATATCTGCCAATACCGTCATATATCCGGCACGTGCAAATGCTTCGGCACATGCCAGTCCGATGCCCATTCCAGCACCTGTTACCAATGCTATTTTCTGTACTGTCATTGTACAAACTGTTTATTTAAGATTTTGTCGCAAAGGTAACAGATATTATCGGGGAGAATTTTGCCTGACAGCTCAAAAGAATTTGTCTGAAAGCTCAAAATACATCAAATGCTGTGAATGGGAGAACAACCATACAACCTTTTGTATGCTTTTGAAAAATGAGAGAGGTTCTTAAATCCCACACGAAAGCAAACATCGGTCACTTTCTGTTTACCAGACTGTATAAGCGCATGTGCGGCTTCCAACCTACGACGTACTACCCACTTCTGCGGAGACAAGTCACTTATCTTGCTAAAGTCACGTTTGAAAGTAGCAAGACTTCTTCCTGTATAATTTGCCATTTCTTCCAGCGTAAGGTCGTTCATGTAGTTCTGTTCCATAAAGTTCAAAATATCTATCTTCCAAGGATCGGTAAAATCAAACAACGAAGCATAAAGGCTTTTATCTGTATTCAAGAGCACATATAAGCCTTCGGTCATTTTCAAAGTCTATAATTCCTTTGTGGGCTGGATACCGGATTTGAAATAAGGAGTCATCGATTCAAACAGACTTACGATATCCGGGCGCTTTGAAGGTAGTTTGTATAAACTGGCTTTACTACGGCGAGCGTTTGCTGGCAATCCCTCCTTGTCCAATCTGCCATAAAACTCACGCAGGAATTTACCGGTAAACATCAAGAATATAGCCTTGAATTGTTCTCCATTATACCCTTGTTTGATTAATTGTACACTGAAATCTTTGCGGATAAAAGCACAATCCCCCTTATGCAGTTTGGTAATTTTCTCATTTTCCTTTATTTCCAGTTCCCCAGAATACATGTAGGCCAGCACATGCGAATGGTTGCGGTGCAAGCAACTTTTCCCATTATCAAAATACATCGCCAAAAAAATATCCGAATAACGCAGTGTGTTGATACCTTTTAAACTATCAGTTTCCATCATTCACTATTTTTACGAGCAAAGTTACACATAAATGCCGATAATCAATTTGCCATAAAGCTCAAATATAAAGGATATAAACAACCCCACTCTACACAAGAATACGCAAAGCCTCGGAAGATACTGCCACATGGCAAGTATAGAAACAGTACAGCATCCGAATCATACTTTAATTGTCGGGAAAGCAATGAAAAGCGAAAATCTACCCATTCCTTACCAATATCTCATAGTTTTTCCATAAGTTTGCGACATGAAACAGTACAAATTGACCGATTGGTTACCCACGACCAAGAAAGAAATAGAATTGCGTGGATGGGAAGAACTGGACGTTATCTTATTCAGCGGCGATGCTTACGTCGACCACCCCTCCTTCGGGGCGGCAGTCATCGGACGCATCCTCGAAGCAGAAGGCCTGCGAATCGCCTTAGTGCCCCAACCAAACTGGCGCGATGACTTACGCGATTTCAAGAAGTTGGGACGCCCGAGACTTTTCTTCGGCATCACTGCCGGTTGCATGGATTCAATGGTCAACCGATACACTGCCAACAAACGCCTGCGCAGCAACGATGCTTATACTCCTGACGGGCGGACGGACATGCGTCCGGAATATCCATCCATCATCTACACACAAATACTGAAACAGCTTTTCCCGGACGTACCGGTCATATTGGGGGGCATTGAAGCAAGTATGCGACGCCTGACTCATTATGATTATTGGCAAGACCGCTTGCGCCCCAGCATATTGGTAGACAGCGGCGCAGATATCTTGGTATATGGAATGGGAGAAAAGCCTATCATAGAATTAGCCCGAAGAATCGCCCCCGGCACATCCGCTTCCAACCTGTTACCCCGGATAGCTGATGTGCCTCAGGTCGCTTATTTGTCTCATCATACCCAGCCTCTCCAAGATGACATTTGGCTCTATTCCCACGAAGAGTGCCTGCAAGACAAGAAGAAACAGGCTTCAAATTTCCGCCACATCGAGGAAGAGAGCAACAAATACGCTGCTTGCCGGATACTGCAGCAAACGGGCGAACGGACAGTAGTTGTCAACCCGCCTTATCCTCCCATGACTGAAGAAGAACTGGACTACTCATATGACCTGCCTTACACCCGGCTGCCCCATCCCAAATACAAAGGCAAGCGCATCCCTGCCTATGACATGATTAAGTTCTCCGTCAACATCCACCGGGGCTGCTTCGGTGGATGCGCATTCTGTACCATCTCCGCCCACCAAGGCAAGTTCATAGTCAGCCGCTCGAAAGAAAGCATCTTACGGGAAGTAAAAGCCATTATGGAACTGCCCGACTTCAAAGGATATCTGAGTGACCTCGGAGGCCCCAGCGCCAATATGTATCGCATGAAAGGTTATCGCACCGATTTGTGTAAGAAGTGCAAACGTCCTTCGTGCATCCATCCTGCCATATGCCCCAACCTGAATACAGACCACCGTGCGCTGCTGGATATCTACCGCTCCGTAGACGCATTGCCGGGCATCAAGAAATCGTTCATAGGAAGCGGCGTACGATACGACCTGTTGCTCCATCACAGTAAGGATGAGCAAATCAATAAAGCAGCCCAAGAATATACCAGGCAGCTTATTGTCAACCACGTAAGCGGCCGTCTGAAAGTCGCCCCAGAGCATACTTCCGAACGCGTGCTTCACATCATGCGCAAGCCGTCGTTCAGTCTGTTCAAGTCTTTCAAGAACATATTCGACCGTATCAATCGTGAATCTGGCCTGAATCAGCAACTCATCCCTTATTTCATCTCCAGCCACCCGGGATGCCATGAAGAAGACATGGCCGAGCTGGCAGCCATTACCAAACAGTTGGATTTCCACCTCGAACAAGTGCAAGACTTCACCCCCACCCCTATGACTGTGTCTACGGAAACGTGGTACACCGGATTTCACCCTTATACATTGGAACCGGTGTTCAGTGCCAAAACACAACGCGAGAAACTGGCCCAACGCCAGTTCTTCTTCTGGTACAAAACAGAAGAGCGACGCAACATCATCAACGAGTTGCGCCGCTTAAAACGTCCCGACCTGATAGACAAGCTATACGGAAAAGGGAAACGCTAAAGTGGGACAGAAGCACACCAATACCTCATCCGAACAGGAACAATGCCTCTACCGAACAAGAGTATCCCTTCCTGTTCGGCTCAGCCCGGGCCCTCCTCCGGCGGTATATCCATTGCTTTCGCCCGTCTTCCACGGAGAAAACCAAAAGGAGTACAAATCTGCTTCCTTCAGATAGAATTTCACCCGGACAGTTTTTCCCTTTAAAGAAGATACATCCGAATGACCTTTCCAGGTGATTAAGAATTTCGTGCTGTCCACTTTCTTCATCACCACACAGTCCCGGCGGGTGAAACCGGGGACTGGCTGTCCTGATTCGTCCAACAGTTCCACGCGAAGTGAGCTCTTCTTGCCGCACACGTCGGCATTGACAAAGAGATAAGCACCGTCTAGCCGAAAAGGCTTCGTCAACAACGTGCCTTCCTCCTGCCCAGCACGAACAGACACGAATCCGTCCTTGCGGAGCATGGCCAGGCCGGTGGCGAAATTGGAATCATGCTTCGGCTTGCTGTTGTAACGCCCGCTCATGTAGAAATAAAGCGAATCGCCCACTATCAACGGACAACCGGCCACCGACTGTACATTGCCTGCGTTCCAGGCATGAAAGTCCTCGCAGACCGGCAAGAAAGGTTGTTTGAACCTTCTGTCCCAATGGAAGCCGTCGCGACTGAAGCCGACAAGCACTTCGTTACGCTTCTGCACCATCAAGCTATCGCAAGCATCGTTCTCAGGACCTTGCCAGACAGTAAAGTAGCCCAACATCAGGTTCTCATAAGGCATGGCTTCATGATTATATATCTGTGGACGAATAGCAGGAAAGTGCGGGTTACGCGGGTCATCTTCATCAGCATGAAACCAATAACGGATGAACTTATCGGCCTGGTTATCATACACACGATGGGCCAGACTGACCAGCATCTCGGGATCTTGGTGCGCCAAGTAATTACGCGCACGTCCATATGGCCCGTCAATCGTTTTCAGCGATAGCACGTATTTTCCCCGGAAAGGGTCATAATAAGCCGCACAACGGTCGTAGAGTTCGCCGGACAAAGCCTGCGGACCGCTCCAATGGATGCCGTCGGGCGAATACTTCAACTTCATACTGACAGTGAACCGGCTGTTGAACTCCACGATGAACATCTTGAAACGCTTCGAAGCATCAGTCTCGTGTTTGTCCAGCAGGACGGACATACAGTCATGCTCCAAGGTATCGACAATATTCGTGCCGGGCACAACGTCCAGTACAGGCTTCAGCCATGATTTCCCATCCTCAGATTCTGCATAACACGTAATCAATCCCAGCCGTTTACCACCGCCGGCGGAATACCACATTTTGTACTTTCCGTCCGTCTCATCGAACCACACACCACCACTGAAAGGGGCGGCATAGGGATCGCCGTTTACATTGAGTTCCCACGGGCGGTCAGCCTTGACGACGGGATTACAAGGATAATAGGTTGGGACGTGGAAGACAGATTCCAGTCCCGAGGTTTCAGCTACCCAAGTGGTGTCGGCCATCAATTGCCGGCCGGGTAAGAGGGTGGCTGCCGGTTCTGTCCTTTGAGCAAACAGTTGTCCGCCGCTGCCACACAAGATAAAGGAAAGCAAGATAACAGCTATTTTTTTCTTTTTCATAAGCATACAAACAGGCTAAAATCTATAAAAAAGCTTCCTGTATTACAACGCCTTAAAATAAGCATCATAATACAGGAAGCCTATCTATCTACTCTTCAACATACTTTTACTTTTGCAATCCGGTACGCTGAGGATTACCGCCTCGCATGGGCCACGGAGAATCCGTTGCATAGCTGTCGCCTTTCGACGAAGCGCAGACAACCTGATACTGGCCATTGGCATTTACTGCCACATAGAGGTTGCCTTGAGCGTCCATCACCGGCGAAGAGGCGCAAGCATCACCCAGAGAAATGGATGAGTACAATTCGCCTTCGGCTGTCAGTACATAATAGGTGGCTTCTGCATCGACGAAGTGGATGTAGCCACGGCTGTCGACCACGGGTGAAGTCTGTACAGATGCGCCGGAAGGATAGTGCCACTTCAACGTTCCGTCGGGATTGAGGGCATAGATGCCGGCCGATGACGTGCTGGCCAGGTGTTCGCCGCCCGATGCATAGATGGTGCCGTCGGCGCCCAATGCCACACCACCGTCGGGAATGGCGCTCACCGTGCTGTATGCCCATTTCTCGGTGCCGGTAGTGCCGTCTACGGCGAAGATGATGCCTGTGCCGTCAGCAGCGTCGGACACGGAATAAACGGTGCCGTCGGTGCCAATAGCTACCGTGGTGCTCTTCAGTGCGCCAATCAGTGCGCTGCTGGCTCCGCCGAAGTTCGTGTTGTATGTCCACGAAGCATCGGTAGAGGGGTTATAGCCGAACAGGCCGAGTGAGTTGCCGCCGGTCACGTAAACCATTCCGCTGCGGGAGATAGCTACGCCGCTGGTGATGTTGCTCAATCCGGTAGAGGCGTATTCCGTGTACTGGCCGTCGGGCGTCAGGCTGACTACCTTGCCGTCGCGGTGTGCGACGAAGATGTTGCCGTCTGCAGCGATGGCGGGAGTCGTGGCGTAGAGGTTAGAACTCGGGGTAGCCACGGGAACTGCCCAGCGCAGGCTGCCGTCGGAGGCAACGCTGATGGTATACAGGTTGCGGTCGTTTTCCGACTGGAGGTCGCGGACAATCATGTAAACATTGCCGTTGTCGTCTACCGATGGGCTGCTGAAGATGTCTTTGGCCTGGGCCGTGGACGACACACCTGACATGGCAACACTGAGGTCTACCATCCATTTCTGGCTGCCGCTAGCGGCATCATAGGCTACGAGGGCTGCCACATCGCTGCCACTGAGGCTACGCATCATGTAGACGGTGGAGCCGTCGGGCGAGAGGGCGGCAGAAGAGCCGGCCTGCACTTTGCCGCCCAGCAGGGCGCTCCATTCCAGGGAAGCGGCAGCGGCGGGGTCGTAGACGGTGATGTTCTTGGTGACAGATGCTTCCAGGTCGTAGCTGTCGGTCACGGTCAGCGTGACGGCGTACGAGCCGGGTTCGGTATAGACGAAGACGGGGTTCTGCTCGTCGGACGTGTTGCCGTCGGCATCGCCGAAGGACCAATGCCAGGCGGTGATGGTCGTGCCTGCTTTCGTCGTGGTGGCGTCGGTGAATTGCACGGTCTCTCCCATCTCGTACTCTTCTTTATCGGTCGTAAAGTCGGGTGTGGTGGGGTTGATGATGGTCACCACCTGTTCGTGGCGGGCCTTGAGGCCGTTGCTGTCGGTCACGGTCAGGCTCACGGTGTAGTTGCCGTCTTTCATGTAGGTGAAGGTGGGGTTCTGCTCGTTGGAGGTGGAGCCTGCTTCGTCGCCGAACTTCCAGAGCCAGGAGACAATGGTGGTGCCTTCTTCGGGCACGGTGTTGTCGGTGAAGGTGATGGGTTCGCCCACTTCGTATTCGTTGCCTACGCTGAAGCCGGCATCGGCGGCTGTGTTGTAGACGGTGTCATCGTCCTTGCAGGAGGTGACGAAGGTTAGCGCGAGGGCTAACAGGAGGAATGTCAGAGTTCTCATATTCGTTAGATTTTAAAATGATTAATTGTTGCTGATGTCTAATCCGGATGCGTCCAGGCCGGGGCCTCCGCCGCCGGTGTAGCCGTGGCTGGCTCCGTCGGCATCGGGCGAAATCCAGAAAGCGTAGAGGTCGCCCCCTTCCAGGTAGAAGCGGACTTTGATGTTCTGCCCTTGCAGGGAGGCCAGCGTGGTGTTGGCGGCCCAGCGGACGGGCAGCATTGTGCCGTCGCCCGTGAGGGGGGTGCAGTCGTCTTTCGAGAATCCGGAGAGGACGTTGCCGTCTTCGTCCAGGAGTTCGACGCGCAGTTCGCCCGTCAGGTCGGCGTTGACGAAGAAGTATTCTCCGTCGAATTTCAGCACGGGGGTGGTCAGTTCACCCGAACCGCTCATCGAGGCGAATCCGTCGCGACGGAGCGTGGCCAGTCCGGTGGTGGTGATTTCCTGGGTGCCTTGCAGGCGCCGGCCGCTGAGGTAGAAGTATAGTTCGTCGCCTACGATGAGGGGTGAGCCGACGACGGACTGGAGGTTTCCGTTGTTCCAGGCCGAGCGATTTTCGTCGACGGGCAGGAAGGGGTTCATGTCTTCGCGCAGCCAACTGTAACCGTCGCGGCTGTAGCCGAGCATGATTTGGTTGCGTTTGATGACGTTGTCCGCTGCGCAGACATCGTTCTCGGGGCCTTGCCATACGGAGAAGAGTCCGAGCATGATGCTTTCGTAGGGTGTGGCGTCGAGGTTGTAGATGCCGGGCGAGCCGTCGTTGTTGTGGTAGTAGGGGTGCGTCTGCTCATCCGGCCAGGGGCCGAACCAGAAGTATTGGAGGTCGGCCTCGACGTTGCGGTTGGACAGCGGGTCGGCGGCTTCGTAGTAGTCGCGTGCGCGGATGGTGTAGGGGTCGCTCTGGTTCAGGCGTACGTTGTGGCGCATGGACCATACCCAGACGTCGCGGAAGGGGTTTTTGTAGACGGTGGAACGGTCGGCGATGGACCCGGAGGGTGCCGACATGTCGCGCCATATCTTTCCGTCGGCCGATGTCTTGTAGTGGTACTGCCAGTTGCCTGCGCCGCCGGCCACTTGGAACATCTTGTAGCGTCGCGAGGAGTTGGTTTCCTGTTTGTCCAGCCAGATGACGGTGGCGTCGCGCTGGGTGTCGTTCTGGTCGACGATGTTGGTGCCGTCCACGACGTTCAGCGTGGGTTTCGTCCAGGTGATGCCGTCGGTGGATTCGGCGTAGCAGGTGGCGCCTTCTCCGTCGTCGCCTCCGCCGGCCATGTACCACATTTTGTACTTGCTGTCGGTTTCGTCATACCACACGCCGTCGCTGAAGGGGGCTGCAAAGGCTGCCCCGGAGGTGCCCATGCGTTCCCAGTCTTGGTCGGGTTCGAGGATGGGGTTGCCGGCGTAATAGGTGGCGTAGTGGAACTTGCGTTCGAGCGTGGTGCTCTCGACGAGGAAGTCGTCGACGAAGAGCTGGCGACCCACGGCGATGTTGACCACGGCTGGCTTGGAGGTGGTCAGGTAGTAGGGTGTCATGCCGGCGCGTATGTCCGAGGAGTACGAACGGCGGGGCGGCCACTGGTCGGGCAGCTTGATGCCGTTGTACAGCGTGTTCGGATCTTCGGGCGTCACGGGCACCTCGGGGTCCGGGTCGGGTGTGGGTCCGGAGCCGCCCGGGTTGTCGTCGCTGCATCCGGCGGGAAGCAGGAAGAGCAACGAGGCTATCGAAAAAATCCAAAGTTTCTTCATATTATTCGCTGTTTTAGAGTTTTCTTTTCTATCTGTCATTCTGAACGCTGTCGAGATATCTCTCTATGGCTTTGTCCTTGTGACTGGGCCGGAAGGAGATGTTTCGACTCCGCTGCGCACCCCCTCTTTACTCCCCCGTTATCGGGGGAGAACAACGCTCAACATGACAGATACATTACAAATACGTCAATATTACTGTCGAGGGGTGTTTCAGATTACTATCTGAGATTACTTCAGATTACTATCTGAGATTACTTCAGATTACTATCTGAGGTTACTTCAGATTACTATCTGAGGTTACTTCAGATTACTATCTGAGATTGCTTCAGATTATTTATCCAAAGGTTCCTTGTCCGGAATCGTCATCGTCTTCACCCGGAATAGAGGTGCCTGTTTCACCAATGACAAAATTCTCGTCCATCGTCACCGTACGCGATACTTTCAGCAGGTTACCGCTGTTCCCCAATTGCGTGCACAGTTTCACGCTCCACACGCTGCCATCGGGTGCATCAGACGGCATCACAAAACCCACACGTGCCGATGTGTTGGGATAGAGCTTCTTCACGGGGAAGAAATACGTCGTCCCCTCGCTACCGTCCACGCGGGTGATGGTGACGCCGATGTCGGCCCCGTCGCCGCCCACCTTGATGTTGCGACCCTTGATGACGCAGACCTGGCCCGCGCTGACGGGCACGCCTTCGCCGCGGGTGACGGCGTCGGGGTGGTCGGCATCGTGCGCGCTGACCACGGCGTAGAGCTGCGGCCCGGCAGTCGCTTTCTGCACCTCGACGTCAATCTCGGCGTCGGCCAGGGCCTGGCGCATCTCGTCGCTCATCGAATATTTCACACCCAGCGTCAGGCGCGAACGGTCGATGGCTTCGTTCAGCTCCGACTCCATGAACACGCCCTGCGCCGTGGGGCGGAAATAACCCAGCGGGGTGCTCACGCTGTAACCGGCCGAGAGGAACCACATCATGCGCTTCATCAGGTCGCGGCCCGTGCGGGCAATGTCTTCGGCATCTTCCTGGCGGGCGCTCAGCGCGGCCACTTCGGCGGCCAGGTCGTCCAGCGAGAGGCACTTCTGCAACTTCGGCTGCAGGTAGTAGTCGTCTTTCACATCGGTGGTCAGCGACAGCTCCAGAGCTTTCAACAGGAACTTCGCTTTTTGAGTTGGTTCTTTGGTTGACATAGCTATTAAATTTTAAAAGCCCCCTCCCTCCTCCCCCCGTGAGGGAGGGGACGCGTACATACATTATTTCAATCTTCCCCTTCCGATGCCCACTTTCCTCCCCACCGGGGAAGGTTAGGGAGAGGCTTGGGAAGGGCTGTTATAAAAGCGGGCGGGGTGCAAACTTCAGAGATATATCATGGCAAATATAACCTGTTTTGAAACCATCACTTAAATTTAGTGCTGCGTCCCCGCCCTGTACCTTTTCTCACGGACGGTCTACCCCGCAGGCATTCAGCCCCGGGCCTCCGCCGGCAGTATAGCCACGGCTCTCGCCCGACTGCCAGGGCGAAATCCAGAAAGCATACAAGTCACCGTTCGTCAGGTAGAACTTCGCGCGGATGACCTTGCCCTTCAACGACGAGAGGTCAGCGTTGTTCTTCCACGTCACCAGTTGCTTCGTGCTGTCGGCCTTCTTCATCACCACACAATCCTTCTTCGTAAATCCGGGGATAGGCGTGCCCTGCTCGTCCAGCAACTCCACGGCCAACTGCGCCTTCTTCGCCTTCACGTCGGCATTGACAAAGAAATACTTGCCGTCGAACGACAACTTCTCCGTGGTCAGCGTCCCCTCTTCCCGTCCGGCACGCATCGACACGAAACCATCGCGGCGCAACGTAGCCAATCCGGTAGACGTATAACTGTCCCACATAATCTTGTTCAACCTCCGGCCGCTGCTGTAAAAGTAGAGCGAATCGCCCACGATGAGGGGCACACCGTTGATGGACTGCATGTTACCCCAGTTCCACGCACCCTCCGTCTCGTTCACGTCCATAAACGCCTCGTGCGTGGGGCGCGAGAAGTGGAAACCGTCGCGGCTGTAACCCAACGACACCACATTGCGCTTCTGGATGCCGTCGCGCTTGCAGATGTCATTCTCCGGGCCACACCACGCGCTGTACAATCCCAACATGATGCTCTCGTAAGCAATGGCATCGAAGTTATAGATGCCCGGCTCCACCTCCGGATACTTCGGGTGACGCAGCTCCTTGTCGTCCGGCGTAAACCAGAAGTGCACGAACTTGTCGGGCACGTCGCGACGCATACGGTGCGCCAGGCTGACCAGCATCTCCGGGTCGCTGTGTTCCAGGTAAGCACGGCTGCGGTAAGACACCGGCGTACTGTACCTCATGCTCAACGCCCACTTCCCGGTGAAAGGATTGTAGAAGGCCGACGTGCGGTCATACAAGTCGCCGCTCTGCGCCACGCCTTCCGACCAATGGATGCCATCGGCGCTATACTTCAAGATGCACGACCAGCGGCTGTCCAGCGGACGACGTTCTACGTTGAAGAACTTCCAGCGCTTGGCAGGGTCCTTCTCCATCCGGTCCAGCCATACAGTGGCCGCGTCGCGGTTGCAC
This sequence comes from Bacteroides sp. ET71, assembly GCF_023336905.1. GTDB lineage: Bacteria > Bacteroidota > Bacteroidia > Bacteroidales > Bacteroidaceae > Bacteroides. The sequence continues at coordinate 11,881 of NZ_JAMBLS010000024.1, read as the reverse complement.
GTATCCACAATGTTCGTGCCCGGCACCAAGTCCAGCGTAGGCTTCGTCCAGTGCTTCCCGTCTTCCGACTCGGCATAGCAAGTGTAGAACGTCTGGTTCGATTGCTTGTGAATCGTCCCGGCCCCGGCCAGATACCACATACGGAACTTGCCCGTCTGGTCGTCATACCAGATACCGTCGCTGAAGGGCGAAGCATACGGAGCTCCCTCGGTCGTCTCCTCCCACTTCTCCGTCGGCTCCAGCACCGGATTGCCCGCATAGAAGTTAGGTTTGTGATAGACCGGCACCAATGTCGTCTCCTCAATCAGAAAACTGTCCACAAACAACTGCCGCCCCGTGTTGACGGGAATCACCTCAGGTTTCTGCTGCAAATAAGGGACGGGCATCTCTTTCCGCTCTGCCGGTACCTCGTAGCGCGGCGGCCACTGGGCAGGCAGTTCGATACCGTTGCTCAACGTAGTCTGGGCCGTCATTCCCAACGGAAATGCCAGCAGGCAAGCTAAAGCATATATCAATCGTTTCATATTCATTCAAACAATAAAGATTAATAACCGGGATTTTGCTTGATATTCGGGTTAGAATTGATTTCGTTGATAGGAATGGGCAACCACTCATGCTTGTTCGTCGTGAAGCCTTCGTAGTCCGTGGCCGAAATGAACTTCTTGAAATTCGGGTCTTCACGCGTCAACGTCTGGAAGCGTGTGGCCAGTTCACCCCAACGCAGCAGGTCATAGAAACGGTGCCCTTCCAACGACAGCTCGAGTATGCGCTCATGCTTCACGTCGTCCATCGTTACATTATCCAGATCCGGCATGTTCGCTCTTCCGCGCACACGATTGACAGCTTGCGTCGGTGTCAACGAACCCTGTTGTCCGCCGCTCAGCACAGCCTCGGCATACATCAGCAGCACATCGGCAAAACGTAAGTAACGCCAGTTGACGCCATGGGCACGCGGCTGATTGTAGACATATTCCTGAGTACCGGCACCCACACCTGTCATACGGGGCGAGCCGTCGCCGTTGGTCAGCGTAGGCATGGACAAATCCAGACCTTTCTTGATACCGGCCTTGAAGGGGTGTGCCAATTGATTGGCTACCGTAGCGAAACCTTCGGCCTCATCCGTCGGCGGATACATATCTTCCCAGTGCCAGCCTCCGGGGCCTTCCAGGCGGATAGGATCGCCGTTGGCATCCTGATGCAGATGAATCTCCTCTTTCTGGTCATCGAACATCAGCGTAGAGAACATGCGGATATCCGTGCAGCCGTCCTTGTCAATCGAGTTGACGAACTCTTCGTACAGCCAGTCATGAACCACTCCTTCGTAACCGACACCGGCACCCGGGAACATCAGACCACGGCTGTCGAAAGCCAAGCCGGAAGTAGCCGTACCGGGATTGAACGTATTGTTCTCCACATCACCTAAGAACTGTATCTCCAAGATGGATTCATCGTTGTTGTTCTCATGCGCAATGTCGAAATTATCACTATAGTCATCTGCCAAATCATAAGTACCATACGTGCCCTTGATAATCTCATCGAACTCTTGCACGGCTTCATTGTAGAACGTGGTCTTATCCGTGCCGTAATGCGTCTCAATGCCGCTGCGGTACAAGTAGCACAGGCCCGAAAGGGCAGCGGCAGCTCCGCGAGTCACGCGTCCGGCTTGGTCTCCTGTCCAATAGCCCTTATTAGGCAAGTAGGTCTTGGCATTCGCCAAATCCTCTTGGATAAAGTCCCACACAGCCTCAGGTGCCTCCGGTGCACGCACGTAATCCGCAGAATTACGCGGCATCTGACGAATCGGACATACCTGACGGAAGTTAATCAGCAAGTAGTAGTGGGCAAAAGCACGCCAGAAATAGGCTTCACCCAAATAAGCGTCACGCAATTCTTCCTCTCCCGTGAAATCCACGTTTCCAATCGTCTCAATAACGTATGACGCTTGTGATGCTGTCGTGTACATCAACGTAAAAGGTTGTTCGATGGTATAATAACTGGCATTAAGGTCGCTGCCATACATACCGGGCTTTCCATAATCACTGTTGGATGAAGCCTCGTCTCCACGGATAATCTGAGTCTTAGAACCAGAAGCTCCCAGACAACGTTGAGTAGAAATGTAGCCGTATAATGTCATCACGGCATCGTTTACAGCCTCAGGCGTCGTAAAATACGCATCCATACTGGGCTGGTTGGGATTGATGGCCAGATCTTCAAAAATGCCATCACAGCTCGACATCGCCATGCCTCCTCCAATCAGGAGAATAGCGGCTAATCTTGTCATATTTTTCATAATCATGGTGTTTTAATTAGAAGGAAGCATTGAAACCAAAGGTATAAGTGCGGGCGTTCGGATAAGACGAATTATCGATACCGCGAGAGAACAATACGTTCGAACTAACTTCAGGATCGTATCCAGAGTAATCCGTAATCGTAAAGAGGTTCTGCACACCCACATAGAAACGGAGGTTGTTGAAGCCCATCTTGTCCAGGCATTTCTTTGGCAACGTATAACCAATCTGGAAGTTCTTACAACGGAAATAAGCACCGTTCTCAATATAGAACTCACTCGGCAGAGAGTTGCCTCCATTAGTATTCTCAGTTTTCATGATAGGAATGTTCGTATTTTTGTTCGTCTCGCTCCAAGCGTTCAACACGTCCGTCACGCAGTTGTTGGAGTAGTCGAAGTAATACGTGTACTTCATTTGATTGAAGATTTCATTGCCTGCCACTCCTTGGAAGAACATTGTCAGGTCAAAATCCTTGTATGTCATGTTGATGTTCAATCCATAGCTGAAGTCCGGAATAGGATTACCCAAAATGACCTTGTCTTCTGCATTCACAATGCCATTGTTATCTGTATCTGAGAAAATAAAGTCACCGTTCGCATCGAACCCGTCGATACGATAACCATAGAACGAGCCTATCGGATGCCCCGGCATGGTAATAGACGGAGAATCATTAAAATAGCTGGACATAGCACCCGAAGTAATCGGCTGAACATTATCACCCAAAGCCAGCACCTTGTTCTTCAAAGTAGAAAAGTTGAACGAAGCATCAATGCTGAAGTCACGCGTCAGTTGCTTGCGATAATTCATCAAGAACTCCCAACCAGTATTCTTCACCGAAGCCGAGTTCACATAAGGTTTCTCACTGGAACTGTTGATTTCAAATACCTGGCCTGAAGACAGATTCAAATCTATCTGTGCCAACAGGTCTACATTCTTCTTGATGAAGTAATCCACCTGCACCGTGAGGTCATTATTCAAAAAGCCCAATTCAATACCGATGTCCGTCGTCTTAGCCGTTTCCCAAGTCAAATCGCGAGATTTTAGATAAGCAGCACGTCCATCCACATAACGGTTTCCACCCAACGTATAAGGGATAGGACCGAAGGCTATGGGGTCGAAGTTGTACGGGTCCAAGAAGTTGGCTCCCAACTCTCCATAACTACCACGTATCTTCAGTTTGCTTATCACCGGATTCTCGAACCATTCTTCTTGATGCAAGTTCCAGCCTGCCGAAATAGAGGGGAAATAACCTACACGATTATCTTTGTAGAACTTAGAGGATTCATCGCGACGGATACTGGCAGACAACAGGTATTTACCTTCATAATCATAGTTCAAACGAGCGAAGAATGACAACAATGCGGCATTAGAATCGCCAGCCGATATGCGTCCGTCAATATCCTGAAACCCAGTAATGTTTGTTGCACCCAAATCATCAATAGTAGCAATAGACATATTACGGCTGTATTCGCGCATCCAGCTTGTACCCAACAGAGCATCCACATGATGGCCGTTAAACGTCTGATTGTAAGTCAACAAGTTATCAATAGTATAGGTAAATTCTTCACTTCTTGATTCAGAAACACTGTTCTCTGTATTACTATAATCTATATCCACAGTTCCATCTTCAAACCATCTCGTATCATACTGCGGAGTATGTGTATAATTATGTCCTGCGCTATAATTGCCACTAACTGACAATTTATATTTCAATCCCTTCCAGATATCAAGTTCGGCATTCAATGCTCCGATGATTTCCGTCACTTTATTATATCTGTCCGAATATTCCAATGAAGCAAACGGGTTTTTAGATTGTCCATCTTCTGGATTTATATAGTAATCCGGTCCACCGGACACCAATCGACCTTCATTATCATAAATAGGTAAAGTAGGCAGTTTGATGTTGAAGGCTGTTGTAGGCGTCTGGTCTCTGTGCGAAATAGCCACGTTCTCCGACAACGAAAATATACCTTTCTTATAAGAAGAATTCAGACGGAAGTTATAACGCTTGTAATCTGAATAAACAGTCATACCTGTTTGATCCAAATAGCCAATACTTGTGCTGAAAGTAGAATTTTCACCACCACCTGAAATACTAGCGTTCAAATTCCACATGGGAGCAAATTGGAGCCATTCATCAGCCCAATCTGTGTCTACATTTGGATAAGTAGGATTGTCATTTTCCGGTGCATGAGCCATACCACTATTGTCTGCCACCATATTGGCAAACTCTCTCCACTGACTGGCATTCAGAAAATCAGGAATATTGGTTGGAGTCTGGACAGCAAACGAGCCATTTATCTCAACTACCGGTTTCCCTGATTTACCACGCTTGGTAGTGATCAGCACTACACCATTGGCTGCACGAGAACCATAAATAGCAGCAGCGGCACCGTCTTTCAAAATTTCAATCGATTCAATATCGTTAGGATTGATAGAAGTCAGCCCATTGTTACTGAAAGCACCGTCTATCACATACAAAGGTTCTGTTGCACCAAAGGAAGCTGCACCACGCACCAATATATTAACATCAGCGCCAGCTACACCTGCTTGTTGAACAATATCTACGCCTGGCATACGGCCCTGCAAAGTAGAAGCGACATTAGACGACATGGTCTTGACGATTTCTTTACTGGATACCGATGATACGGAAGCCGTCATACTAGACTTTTTCTGTACACCATAACCTACGACAACCACTTCATCCAACTGTTCGGCGTCTTCTGACATTGTAACGTTTAGAGTAGTTTTGCCGCCCACAGACACTTCTTGCGTTTTATAGCCAATGTAACTGAACACAAGCGTAGGATTTTCGGAAGTTAACTTCAGGCTAAAATTGCCATCCATATCAGTGATGACACCGTTGGTGGTGCCCTTCTCAAGAATGGAAACGCCAATCAATGGCTGGCCGAGATCATCGACCACTGTTCCGGTCACAGTCCGTTGTTGCGCAAAGGCCAGCATGTAGGTACAAAGGCAACAGATAATTAATAGATACTTTTTCATGATAAAAAAGATTTGAGTGAATAATTAAATAGAACATATCTTTTGGCAAAGTTCATAGCCGTACATCATCATCCGCGGGATATGGAACGGTCCTTTGAAGAGGTTGCCCTTGGCCGGTTGAGCCACGGTGCCGTCGCGATGTAGGTAACCGTACCATTCGCCATAGTCCGGGTCGGGGAAATGGCTGTAGGTCCAATCGCTGGCCATCCGGTGCATGAGGATGTACTTCTCGTCCCGCGTGGCCAGGTAGGCGTAGAGGGAGGCAATGATGGCTTCGCACTGGGGCCACCAGAACTTCATGTCCTGCGAGTAGTCCTGCACGGGCAGGTTGCGACAGTCGCGGAAGTTGATGAGGCCGCCGTAGGCTTTGTCCCAACCCCAGTCCCACGACCAATCGAGGATTTGGAGGGCCAGGTCGGTCAGGTCCTTGTCCCAGTTCCGGTAGCGGGCTTCTTCAAGCAGAAACCATGACGTCTCGATGCAGTGGCCGGGATTGATGAGGCGGCCGTTGCAGGTGTCGATGAACTCGCCGTTGGCACCTACCGTCTCCAGCAGAGCCTTGAACTCGGGATGTACGTGATAGGTCCGCAGGTCGTGGATGGACTGGTCAATCTGCTCGTCCAGCTCGGGATCGGAGATGGCGGCACGGATGCGTGAGGCGGTGTTAATGAGAATCATCGTAAGCGAGTGTCCACGGGTCTGCACTGCGGGCAGGTACTTGGGCTCCAGCACGCCGGGCGTGGCTACCCAACGGCGGATGTTGCGGAAAAGGTCCAAAGCCTTCTCGGCATACGACTTGTCGCCCGAGGCGATGGCATACTCGGACATGGCGATGGCGGCGAAGGTCTCGGAGAATACGTAGCGGCGCTTGCGCAGAGGCGTGCCCTCGGCACTGACCTCGAAGTACATGCGCCCGTCGGTGTCCGTGCAGTGCTGCTTGATGAAGTCGATGCAACTCTTCGAAGCGGCCAGCCACTCGGGGTTGCGCTCGATATGATTGTAAGCGTATGCGGCGATGAAGCCGAAGCGCCCTTGGAACCAGACGGACTTGGTGCCGTCCATCAGGCTGCCGTCGCGATTGACACAGGTGTAGACTCCCCCATGCTCGCGGTCCAAGCCATGCTCCATCCAGAAAGGCAGGATGTTGCGGGTCAGATCGTCGCGGTAGGAAGCGGCCCAGGTTTGCAGGTAATTCTTTATATCCATAAGGGGTAGAATTTATAATTGATAATTTAATAGTTGACAAGGGAACGAGTTAACAAGTCAACAAGGCTTCGTTATGGTTGACAAATTGACTAGGGATAAGTTCTGTTCTTGTAGCCTCGTTAACTTGTTTCCTCGTCAACTAAACTCCCATTTTCATACTCAGAACCGATTGCAGCGGTCGAAGAAGCCAATGGCATCGAGCTGCGCCTTCATGCAGGCCTCTTCTTCGTCGGTCATGTTCTGGAAAGGCGTGCGGTTCTTGCCGAGGTCCAGGCCGATGAGCTTCATGATACGCTTGCCGGCGACGATGTTGCCGCGGTAATTGCAGATGACGTTGATGACCTCTTGCGAGAAGTTCTGACGTTCGCGGGCCAGGTCGAGGTTGCCGCTCTTCCAAGCTTCGATGATACCCACCAGCTCACGGCCATTATAATTGGTCGTGCCGCCGATACCACCTTGTGCGCCGCCCATGGCCAGGCAGGGGAGGATAGTCTCGTCCTGACCGTGCAGCATATCATACTTGCCATTCTTGTAGAGGCGACATTGATTGTACTCGTACATGCTTTCGAAGGTATATTTGATGCCGGCGAAGTTTGGTACACGTCCGTCCACAGCTTCAAGCAACTTCACCATCGACAGATAGGCACCGTTGAAGGCGGGGATGTGGTAGTAGTAGAAAGGTAAGTCGGGAGCACCGGCAGCAATCTCTTCGATGTACTTCACCAACTCCTCGATGCGGCCAATCTTCGGGAAAGGGGGAGCCATGGCACCCACACCCCAGGCACCCATCTTCTGGGCATGTTCGGCCAGCAGGCGACTGGACTTCACGCAGCAGCTACCCACATGTACAATAACCTTGAAGCCTTCCGGAGCTACCTCCAGCCAACGTTCGACCAGCTTCATGCGCTCTTCTTCAGTCAACATGTAGCCCTCGCCGGATGAACCATTAATAAAAACGCCCTTCAGACCATTCTTCTGAAGCATTTTCGCATAGGCCTCGATAGGCTCATAATTCACTTCGCCATTCTCGTAAAACGGGGTGAACGGCGCATCAATCAATCCAAGAATCTTTTCCATAATCAGTTGTTTTTAAAGGTAAATTATTAAAATTTGGTATTATACCATATTATCTGTTTTCGGCCGCAGGAAATAGAGTTGCAAGCTCACAGCCACCAGCACAAAGATGCTCAGCATGGCGAAACCCAAGCCCAGATTGCCACCGTCGGTCCATTTGCCCAGCACCTGGGTCACCGCTGCGCCAGCAAAAACCCCGGTCATGTTCATCAATCCATAGGCCGTGCCACGATATTTGGCTGAAACAAACTGGCAAAGGATAGGCATATTATTCGTGTCGAACATGCCATAACCGATGCCAAACAGCAGGCCCGAGCCTACCACAGCTATCAAGCTATGACCGAAACCCAGCAACAACAGGGCGGGAATCATTAATCCTAAGCCAATGGCACCCGTGTAGACACGACCGCGCAAGTTGCGCTGCACCCAGCGGTCGCTCATGATACCGCCGATAATGACACCAATGAATGAAGATACAGCAATGGTAATCGTAGAGATGGGACCGGCTTGTGACATTGGAATACCCAAGCTTTCGGAGAACAACGTAGGCGACCAGTTTTTGATGGCCCAACCTGGCAGACTCGGTGCGGCAAAGTAAAAGAGGATTATCCAGAAAGCCCACGTGGAGAACAACACGCCTAGACCGGCAAAGAGCGAGGGTTTCTTCTCTTTCGGTCCTTCAGCCAGTTTCTCAGCCCGGATGCCGTGGTTAGGATTCTCGTGCAGTAATAACATCAACACCAATGAATAGACCACACCAATAATACCAAACCAGTGGAAGGTGGAGTGCCAGGAGAACATGGCCGCAATTGTTGCACCAAAACCGCCAACCGCTTGCCCCACATAAAGCCCGGTCATATGGATACCGATAGCCAGTGAACGGGACTTACCTGGATGCCAGTCGGCAATTAAAGAAAGAGCAGAAGGTATATAAAGAGCTTCGCTCACCCCCATAACGGCACGAAGCCAATAGAGTTGGTGAAAGGTATCGGCATAACCCATCATCCACGTGACAAATGACCATACGAACAAACTACCCACCACAAGCCACTTACGGCTCATACGATCGGCCACCATACCCGCCACAGGACTAAGGAAGCCGTAAATCCAAAGAAAGACGGCCATCAGCGCGCCAAACGCCTCAGCCTTGTTCAATTCGACAATGTCAGCTTTCATCGCCTCCTGCATGGTAGAAAGCATTTGACGATCCATGTAATTCAATAGGGCCACAACCCAAAGAAGGCCCACCACAACCCAAGGATAAAACTTGCTGTTTTTCATGATGTATATTTTATAAAACGTTACAATTTTACCTTAGCTATCAGTTTACGAATTTTTCCTTGTCCAATGAGCGGTGCATGCGGATCTTCTGGATAAACTATCACAAACTGGCCCGGCTTCAAATCTACATAAACATCAGCCATTTCGGCATAGAGTGCGCAATCAGATTCAGCATCATAAGCCTTTGTCTCATTTGTTACATCTTCCAAAGCTTTCCAGCCTATACGCTCTTTACCCTCCAACAGTATATGCACATCAATATATTGCCGATGTACCTCCAAAGGCTGGCGAACAGCATCTACTCCTTCAGCCTCTACATTGTTCACATACAGGTCATCCCCGTCAATTACCACACGTCCAAGTTCCATATGAAGCAAATCATGAGACTTCACATAGTCAAACAAGACCTTAAATAACGGATGAAGTGACTCTATCCGCTGACTGTTTAGCAAATCAGAAATTACCATCTCTACATATTTTTATAAGTAATACATTTATGGGCACAAATATATTCTATATTTTAATAACAAACAAATAAATAATAAATTATTTATGTTTTATAATTCAAATAATAAAATATTTCTTGCAAAATAAGGCTATGATAACAAAAAGAGTAACTATATACTATCATTTATAAAGCAAACATCCATGTTAATTCTTTATCGTATACTTGAAATAAATCACATACTTATGAATCATGTATTATTAATATATTTTTCTGATTCACATTAATGAACAAAAAAAGCGGGGAATCCATCTTCTAACATGGATTCCCCGCTTTTATTAAAACAAATAATATAATAGTGCTGCTATCAACCCTCTAATACGTGACTTCGAGCCAGCATGCAAGCCCCCATCACACCTGCTTTTCCTTTTAACTTAGATAAAACAATAATAGAATCTTTGCTAACTAAATTGAGAGAATATTTCCGCACTGAAATTTTAATAGGCTGCAAAATATACTCATCAGTCTGAGCCAACGTACCTCCTATGATTACTAATTCTGGATTAAACAAATTGATTAATCCAGCAATATGTTTCCCCAATTTAAGGCCTATTTCCTCTAAAATATCAATACACAACAAATCTTCTTTATTGACAGCTTCAATAATCTCATTCAACGTCAGAGGATTTTTCACATTCAATACTCGGTCAGAAAGAATAGAGCGTTCACCGCGACGAATACGTTCAATCAAGATTCGATGTAAAGCAGAACCAGATGCCTCTGTCTCCAAACACCCTTTCTTACCGCAATGACAAATCACCTCGTTATCAAAAGCATTAACGTGCCCAAATTCACCAGAAAAGCCTGATTTTCCTGTATACATCTTTCCATTAATAATAATGCCAAGTCCAAGCCCCCAACTAAGATTAATAAACAACACATCTTTTTCACCCTTGCCACATCCCTGCAAGTATTCTCCATAAGCCATAGCCCTTGTATCATTATCAATGCAAACCGGATAACCAATCTTGCGACTCAAGACATCGGCCAAAGGTTCTTCTGAAAAATTAAAGATACTATAGCTATAACCAGACTCAGGATTTACACGACCTGATATATTTACACAGATATTCAAGATTTTTTCTGCATCCTCCGAGTTAACTTGATGGATAAAGTTCTTCACCAAATCACACAAAGCCTCAAGAGCTTCTGGTGTATTTTCGAACTTATAAGGCTGACTCATTTTCAAATCAACCATATCACCTTTAAAATTGATAAGCCCTATGTCAACACTAAACTTCTTGATATCCACACCTACAAAATATCCCGATTCTGGATTCAGGCCATATAAAATGGGGTGACGTCCACCATCTGTCTCTAACTTCCCATAGTCTTTTATATAGCCGGCCGCACACATTTCATTAATAAATTTAGCAACGGTAGGCACACTCAGGTTCAATACTTTAGATAAATCTACAATGGTCGAGCCTCCATTATAAATATAATATGTGAGGATTTTTTTCTTCAAAATAGCATTTTTGCCACCTTGTCCTATTTCCTTTAAAAAATCATGCGCCATAAATCCTGTTTTGTTATATTGTACAAAGTTAGGAAAATATCTATGAACCTACACATATTTCCGAGAAAAACTTTATTTACATCCGAAAGAAGCTGCGATTTTTTTCGAAAACATTAAATCATTATCTTTGCCCACCAGTAACTAATAAAAATTTTAGGTGATTATATACGACAATCCCTAAATTTTGCCACAGCAAACCTTTCCTCCTCTGAAGTAGTTACGTGACGGAGTTTGGGTATGCCACGCTTTTTTCGGGGCATGGATTATGTATTCAAGTGATAAGGATAACGGTGGGCGTGGCTCTAAAATTCAAATAAATATGCCTGAGCATAACAAAATTAGGAATAGTGATGCCGAAGTATGGCAAAGTATTTGTTCCATATCCTTGCTTCTTTGGCTAAATGGACATAATACTGTTTTTTGTCATCTTCTTGGACTATACCAGTAAGATTGAATTAAAAGTAGTAGTTATAAGGTTATTCAAAGATGCTGTAAAGACAGTTCTTGCAAATCGTTCTGTTTCATATTCGCTTTGTTTTTAAGTTGATTAAAATACGATGGCATTTACGATTGCAAAATTGGTGGTTCTGCGATTGCAAAGGTATGAAAAATGAACGAGCCACGAAAGGAATGTCTGTGAAAGATGTTCCTTTCTTTGTTTAACGTATGATAGAGCAATAAACGGCAAAGTTTACGGTAAAAAAGGAACTAAACAACTTTATAATACGCAGCGCAGTTACTTCCCATTGTTCATGAGAGTTGCGTTCCAAACGGCTAAATAAGAAAATGTACCTTTTCATATTATCGGCGTTTTTTAGGCATTTAGAGTGCCTCAATTTTGTTGGAAGTTTTTTTTTACAAAGGCACTATAAAATATTTTGTGTAAATGGAAATACGGGATTCAAGTTAGAGTCTCGTATTTTTATTTTATACATTTGCAAAATGAAGAAGCTCATGAAAGAAAAGAATCAAGCAGTGCCCGATGAGGTGTTAAATAAGGAA
>NZ_JAMBLS010000023.1 GCF_023336905.1 Bacteroides sp. ET71 | reverse complement strand
TCTCTTCTTCTGTTAATGGTGGAATTGTTTTAATATTTGTAAACCAACCAACCTTTTCAATTACATAATCTTTTTCCATAATATATAAAATCAAATTGAACAATTAATCCTTTTATGTGCTTTCGCGATGTGGTCCCGGATGTTCCTCTACCGGCATTGAGTAAAACAAGATGTTCTCGATGAATTGAAAACAAGTTTTCTTTTTTCTCTGCCATAGTACAAAATCTTATGCAGCATCACTAATATGTAGAAAAACGGCAAAACACGTTTCGACTGTATGTCATTCGACTGTTTCGATTATCCATTTTAGCACTGTTCCCCATAAGGGTATATTGGCGATAAGCAAAAAGGCAAGAGAGAACAGGAAAAAGTAACACCGGGCTGGGCTGAACTTGCGTCCTGCATAGTGCTGCATGACCGCCTTCCGCCGGGAGGGTGGATATATCCTGCCGGGCAGATAGACTATTACCGCGCTACAGACAATCATGGCGATTGTAAGGAAATCGCGTACAGGAGGGTCGAAACAGAAAACGATGGTCAGCATCGGCCCAAGGATAACAACCATAATGCAAAGCATCAGCATACTATCCCCGTCGGGTCGATTCGGCTCGCCTTTGTAATGCTGCTGTGCCATTTCTCCCAACCAGAACAAATAGTCGAAGAAATAGTAGCGCCGTGGCTGCTCTTGCTCTTTATATTCCTGTTTCCTCATAAGGCTCTCCGTCTTTCAGGTTGTTCATTTTATGGAACGTAAGAAATCCATAATACATAATACCAGAAGGAGGAACAGCAATACACCATGCCAGAAACGCACCGCCCTCTCTCCGAAGGTTTCACGCACCCAGTTCCAGCCCCATGTGTCCGCCTTGTAAGTCCACTTCCATCCGCATATCACCCCGATGAGCCACAGCAGCAGGATGCCGCCGGCTATCAGATAGCCGTAGCGGGGATTCTCAGCTATCTTTTCAGAAATTTTATTTATCAGTTCGTCCATTGTTCTATAATTATATAATTAAATATTTTTCTGTCGCATACTCAGAGAATGAATGGCACCCGTACAATGTCAGTAGAACCATAATGTTCACTAAAATGTTTCATTCCGCAAAAAATCTCTTATAGCGTTCCGCCCTGTTCAGCCGGTTTGCTACTCGTTATCGTTGTTTTCTCATTTCCGGGTGGATTCAATGCTACCGGAAATTTGACTCCCATTCCCTTCAATCGTTCTATGATTGCTTGGGCATGAGCTACATATTCTGGAGTACCCAATTTGTTATCTACAATATTTTGTACCATAAAGGCAAGACTTATTCCGCTTTTACCAACGTATAACGGGTCAGCATTGTATACGTTCCATAATAAGTCCACAAGTTCTAACCGTCTTGCTATTACAGCAAACTGAATAGGTGTGAATCCTCCAAATTCTTGATTCACTTTTGCCCCATGATCTATTAAATAGCGAATTTTTTTTGTATCTTTCCCCGAATGTTTTATACAGGTTGCTAATGGGGATAAAATAGTATCATTTACATTTGCGCCATTTTCAACCAGCAACTTCATGTACTTAGTTGGATACCAATTATGTTGGCAGATACAGTATAGGGGTAATAATTTCTCTATATAACCATCTGGGTGCTGAACAACTGATAAGATATTCGGGTCAGCTCCATTTTCCAACAGGACTTTAGCCACATCATATCGCTCGATATAAACGGCATACATGAGGTATGTAAAGCCATACTTCCCGGGCGCGTTTACATCAATCGCATTGTCAGAAAGAAGACGTTTTATCTTTTTAGAGTTGCCGTGATAGATGGCACTGGCAAACATCAGTTCGTCTCCCTCCGCAAAGTACCTTTCAGGCGCAAACTTTGAGAAAGAATTGCACCCGAACAATGTCAGTAGGGCCATGATGTACACTAAATGTTTCATTCCACAAAGATAATGCTTGCTGGCCGAGTCGCCTTTAGTTTTTCGCCTGTTTTTGGGCAGCTAAGAATGAAATTATGTCCTATTTATACACTTTAAAGTAAAAAAACAGCAGTACAATGATTGCCAATATTAAAAACACAGCATACCAGAAACGAAAGGTGGCAGGGCCAAAAAGCTCCACGAAATAATTGCCCAGCCATGTCCTTGGACGGCACACCCACTGCCAATTCATTATCACCCCTATTAAGAACAAGGCTATTACTCCTATGATAGCGAGGTAAGCTACATCCGGATTGTTCCCAAAATAATGCCTGATCCTGTCTGGTACAGATTCCAGGAAATCTTTTTCATGTTCCATATTGTATGTACTTTTGCGATGCAGTCCCGAGCGTTCCTCTCCCAGCTTTCAGTTACTGGTGATGAATCCGGTTTTTTATGTCTGTCTACAAAGGTAGTGGTTTTTGTTTGCTTTATCCCATTGGTTACCAATATTTTTCATATCCCGATGATTTTATATGTTCTATTTGTAACCTGTCATTGCATTTGAATAATGTTCAGTTATGGATGCCAATTAAGTGAAATGCCTATTATTCATGCACAAACATATTTATATCATCAATGGCATCTTCAATTCTGTCACGGATATAAGGATTATCTTTTTGTTGAGTAAACAATTCAAAGATTCTCTCTTTTTCTATTTTTCCATGTATTCGAGCCAGATGCCCGATACATGTAACCGCTAATCCACAGATGTTCCTTTCTCTATTGCTGTTGATAATATCAATGCAAACATCTTGAATCCATTTCCATTCATCGCAATCAAAGGTTAGCTTCAACAAAAGATCGCAACAAAATTCAATATCTTCATCACACAGTAATATTTCTCGAATGCTATTGTATATGTCTTGTGCCATTTTATTCACTTATTGTAATGTTTCACAGCTAATCACCCGTACAAGGGAGATTCAGACGCTTGTTATCATGGTTCTCATATAAAGAATCTCCTACATGTTCCTTGAACACTATACAAGCTTTCTTCTCTTCAGAACTGAATACCGTATATCCTTGCTTGGCCAACATCACCAAATAGTTCCTTAACGAAGGATTTCGCAATGGATATTCCTTTTTATATCCAGCTGGAATTATATACGGATATTCTTCAGGAGTATGGTAATTGGGGGTATGAAGAAAAAGAGCGTCATACCTGCTATCTTCCAAAACAAGTATGGCAAATATCTGGAAAGGACGATCCATATTCTCAACAAATTGTTCAATCATTAAAAAGTGCCCGAATAATACATCCAAATGTTCTTTACGCTCCTTCCAACATACATTTCCATAACCGTTCCGGTCGAAGTGTAAGTGGTCAAAATAACTCCATCTTGATTTATCCGACAATATGTCACACCAATTATCCAATTCGTTACATTGGCGCAATCTCCTATAATATCTTTTCAGCCCTCTTCTTTTCTTCATTTTAAATGTTGTATTTGGTTTAATCTTGTTATTCTTCAAAACTGGCTGTAGAATGTAATATTACTGACTTCCTTTTCATCTTGAACTCAGCTTCTTCACACATATAGGCGATTCCATCCGGTAGTACTACGGCAAAGCCCAAACCTGAGCATATCCCTGTGCTTATAGCATCAGATATATCCGCCCACTTTTGATCCAAATTAAAAAAGCCGATACAATATCCTTTCTTATGTGATGACCTCTCCTGAAGTCTATCTGTCAGATAAGTAACATCGGTTGAATCACAGTGCTCAACAACTCTATCAGTATTTATAATATCCATTAGATTATTACAAAATCGACTAATAGCTTTCACTCTTTTGTTATTTGATGACAACTCAAAATAAAGGCGCTCCTGATATGCACGCCTGATAAATTGCTTGCAGAAATAATCCTCTATGTCGTTTGTTCTATCTTTCATATCCAGTTCTCGAAGAATAATACTTGGCTGCTAACTGTCCTTTTCGGGGGAAGCACAGCCGCTTGTTACTAAGTTATTATTGTGTCAAGTCATTATAAGTTTTACTACAGACCAGTGGCACTTGCAACAATATATATTGTCGCTATATTGTTCTATGCCTTCTATATCTATCATTGGAAGTTGTGATTTCTTCCCTTTCATTACAATCTCAAATTCATTGAAATGATAATCTGCAAGTTCCTGTTTGACTATTGTGAAGCCACAACTCTGTAAAAGTGTTGTAAGCTCTATTATAGGATTGCACATTGATTTACACATGTCGTTTTTTCCTTGTCAGTAATGTCCGGCAGCGTTCTGTCTTATTCTGTCAGGTCGCCGCTTGCTATCAGTCTATTTCTTCCGCTTCAATCTTTCCTCCAAGTTTTTCAATCTCCTTTCGGTATTCATCCACGATTATGGAATTTCCTATTCCGAGTAAAATTTTGTCTTTCGAACAAAACTCCTTGATTTCGTTCAGCGGAACGGAAAACTTCTTTTTTAAGTACAGCATAATTTTAGGAAATTCTTTCCCTTTGTCTGCAAGATATATGTTGTAAATCTTAGGACTGATGATTGTCAGGTAATCTTCCAATTCTGCATTGTCAAATTGAACGAACTCGGCAGTTGATAATACTGCATAATGAAAACAATCCGATTTTGTATCACAGAACGTGATGGAATATCCGTCCTTGTTGAGCCGCTTGTTCATAGCCCGGAACAGCAAAGGCAAATAGTCACCTCGGCGAATTTTGTCCCAATCCAAAGAATCCTCAAATTTCTTAGTGTCCCATAAGAAACGTTCTATCTCGTAATGCTTCAACATCATCGTAATAGAGCGTTTGATCTGTCCGGGATATTCCTCGCCACTCCAATCCGCGATCGCCATTCTGCGAGAAGCAATGGCAAAACAAAGCATAACATCCACTTCGTTCAAGGCATTATCCTCAGAGTCAATGTCATACCATCCTTTTTCAAACATTTTCCTATGTTTGGAAACAAAAGTTCTCCTATCTACATTGAACAACTGAACCATTTTCATAAATTCATCATATTGTTCTTTTAATAAGACTTTCGCGAATGATTGAAGTTTATTATTCATATTTCCAATTTGATTTTTTTCTGATATTGTTTAGAGGCATACTTATTTTGAAGGTATTTTCCCATTCTTGTAAGATTGCCATAAAGCATTAATCCAGCTATTGTTGATGTCAACTTTGTCAGCATCTACAATTAGTCCAAAATCGTCAGATATATATGCTGCTAAATCATCACTGCTCGTGATCTTAAGAACCGTATTAAAAGCATTTTTCCTTATCTCTTCACTATAGGCTGCAGGTATTTCCTGTTGTTTCTTTTGCTTCTCAACTTCGTTATATGCCTGCATCCATTGCTCACTGAAAAAATCGTCATCTCTTTCATCCAGAATATCGTCTATAGTTTCGTCAGACAAACTTCCCAAAATAATAGGAAGCTCTATTTCAATGAAGTTTTTTAGCTCTTCTGTTTTCATATTTCTCGTACTTTAAATATAATGTTTGGCAGCCGTCCGACCTTTTCAGGGGAAGCACAACCGCTTGATATAAACTCGATTTAATCAGTTTCTTTTTCTAAATCACAACATATTAGAGTAATTAGGCGAGTAAAGGCATACCATTCTTTCTGTGTCAATCGTGGCAGTGCTTGCTTCATAGCCTTATACACATCTGATTCCTCATTTTCCAAAGCATAAGCTATATCCGTCAAAGGATAATTTTTTGTTCTTAATCCATATACATTTTTACGAGTATATGGATTTTTATATCCCATGATACTGACTGTTTCTCCACATTGCTCATTGTCGGGCGTCTGTGAAAAATGAAAACACAAATCCTCGGTTATTGAACCTTCATTGTGCTCGTTTATTCTCTTTAATATGTCTTGCAGAAACGATTTATTCATTTGTCTTGAGTTTATAATGTCCGGCAGCATTCCACTTTAAGCGGCAGTGCTGTGTGCCGGCAATATTTTTACACATTAAAGAACCATTCCAGGAAAGAATTAAAATCTTTCCATTGTGGACGTAATGCTCCACTTTGAAAATCTTTCAAGTCTTGACCGATAGAAAGTTTCAAGACTTCTCCTGTATTGCGATTATAGAAGAAGCCTTCCTCTGCTTCAAAACTGTCCAACGGGAGATATTCATCTGGAAGTTGCAGGTTATCGTGAGCTGATTCAATGGCATAGTCCAAATCGGTTGAATAAATTTTAAACCAGCATACATTATACAATTCGTATCCGCGTTCAGCAAAAGTGGGACCAACCGTTGATAGATTGAACTCAGCGAATGAACTTCCCAAAGGTATTCCCAAATCAATTAAAGCTTTCTCATAGGAAGCTTTTTCTTCCTTGTCTAAGGAAACATATCCTTTTTGACTGAATAGTGATTTAATTTTCTCGGACAACATAATATTCTGATTTTAACTCCCTTATTTGGATTGCTGCTTGTAGTTGTCAGGCGGCATAGGTGCGTGTTATCTGCATCTTAATAAAAATCACAATAAAACACCCATTCGCCTGTTAGACGGTTTTTCGCCAAATAAATGTTTCCATTATCAATGACGTTGAAGTTAGCTTTCTCATCGGAAGCTATCTGAAGTACAAATTCAAATCCATCGCCAAAATTCACCCCCGACTGGATATAACAAGGATAGCCGCCTATCTTATGTCCAGAATAACATTCCGTATAGTCACAATAGTCGGTGATTTCCTCCTGGTCTTCCATTTCAACTAACTCATCCTCTATCTCCGTAGGAATGTCTCCGCTATCCCATACAGGATAGTCTTCTTCAATTAGGCAGCTTTTCAACGGAAACGGTTTAATGGATGATGATGGACAGGAAAGGTCCTTAATGACCAATAAATCTTTATCTGTGTATTCTCGTATAATCCAACCGTCACCATTAGGGGACAACCCTGCCGGTATATCTTTAGATATAAAAACCGTTAGCACTTTTGTACCTTTAAGTGCATCAGGAATATAAGGCAATCCGTCAAGGCATACTTGTAATAAAGGAAACATCGTCTTCCCTTCATTGTCAGTAGGTATTGTTTCCTCTTCTTTATACAGATACACTCTTCCGATCCAGCTTTCGCTATCGGAGTTTGTAGGTTTAAAACCGCCTGTCGTAAAACCTGTCGCTTTCTTTACAAGCATTCTTTTTATTTCATCTATTCTTTCCATATCTATAATTTGATTAATTGCAGATAATGTTCAATGGACAATCGCTACTAAAAGAGATTGATCCGCTTTTTAACCACTAAATTATGCATTTATTATATACCTGTATTCTTCATCATCAAAAAAATCTTCTGCAATCAAAGCAGAAAGATGTTTCTTTGAAAAAAGAACATAAGTTTCTTCGTATAAACTATTTTTGAGTTTGCACTCATATAATAGCTGGGTGATATTCTTTATATTCTCGCCATCCGTTGTATTCTGCGCATACTTATTGGCTAAATCCGTAATCATTTTCACCAACTCGTCATTAACAAGTCTTAGAATTATAGATTTAGCATAACATGACCATGAATCATTACTATATATGAACACATAGAACAAATCATCCAAAAGTCCAATACATACTTCATCAGGCATATATCTCAAGACTTCCAAAGCATAATAGCAATCGAGATTACTGCTACCATGTATATTATGCAAAGCTTTTGAAAGGTCCTCTGTCTTGTTACTATATTTTCTAAATACAGAAAGACTTTCTTTATATGCCTCATAAGTCTTTATGACTTGATTCCATTCTTCTGAATACATATTTATTCTCTTTAATGTCCGATGCCTTCCGCTTCAAGCGATAGTGCCGTTTGTTAGCAATTAATTATTCTCATTGTTTATACATTCTTTTATGTCATCCAACACATCGTGTAACCAAGACCAAATATCTGGATATTTTTTTATGATGTCAAATCCATCATTTGTCCATCCGTGAATCAAGAACACTTCAGTAGCGATATTCTCTTGAACCTTAAAACAAACCAAATCATCATTATCTTGACGCCTTCCAAAAACGAGTAAATTGTCTTTAATAGAAGATGGCCATATTTCATTTACCCAAAAGATTTTATCTTCTGAAAGAAAATACCAAGGTTGTAGTTGCGTGAAGTGATCAAACCCTACAATCCTTTTTTCTATTAACCAAATATAGCCTTTGGGATATATGATTTCTTTTTTATTCATTCTTTTAATTGTTAATGTTTGATGCCTAACCGACCTTTTCAGGAGAGGTTAAGCCGCTTGTTATATGCCATTTCCAAATATCTAAATATCTCATAACCTATGTAAGATTCTCGTTTAGGAAATTTCGTCCTATAATAGCAATCCCAATAACTATACATTTGATTTTTTGTTTTGTGAAAGAAGCTTTTGTTTTCTCCCATAAAACGAAAGTAGTTATCAATATTGCCATCTATATGCTTTCTCACATCGCATAGAATTTCATATACATATTCTCCTAATAGCCTAAAGCAAAATGGAACAACCCAATATTCAGTGCAGGATATTAGATTTTGCAAATGGCGTTGCCTGACAAAACCATCATAATGTCTGGTAAAGATACAGTCCATAATATTCTTTTCCACATTTGTCATATCTGTATGTGGCTTCTGGTCGTTTATGTATATTCGTTCCGGAATGGCTACCATCGCACCTTCAAGATTTACCTCATAGTATCGGTTGCTTATATCACCATCCTTTATTGGAAGCATATCAATCACTCTCCGAACATCTTTTGTAAGGTTGGGAGGAAATGAGTTTAATATCTTATTTTTTCTACACATGGCATATAATGTTTACTGGCCAACCGACCTTTCAAGCACGATTTATCCGCTTGTAATCAGCCTCTATTCACTTTGATAAGTCTCAACTACATACAAGTCAATATTGGGATAATCGTTTGATGCTTTATCCAAAATAGCTTTGACATCATCCCATCTCAAACCGCCTAACCCGGCACCGATGGCCGGTAGAGCTATGGCCGTCACATTATCATGATCGGCAAGTTCAAGCATCTGCTTCAATGCCTTCTCGATATATTCTATTTTGGCTCGTGTCCGCCATGTTGCCTGAGTGCCGAGATTATAGATATGCCCGTGGCCATAATCATAATCAAAGACATCGCCGGGGCAAAACTTATGCTCCTTGCACAGCTGCTTATATTCAAGATACATGGCCGGGTATCTTTCTCTGAATTGCAATGCAATGCCTTTACCCATTGCACCGGCGCAGTTGCACCCGTGCGCATAGTTGCTCACACCCTCAATGCGGAATATGTCGCCTTTCTCAATATACTTTATCATTGTTCTTACTTTTATTGTTATAAGTTACAGATAGCGCCTCTTTCGAAACGCTATCTGCATGTTGAGTTTCTTGTCTCATCAGATGGATGTCAGGCAAAACAATGCCTTTATCGTTTCACCCGAACTGTCGGTTCCTGTTATTTCCGATTTCCGGATGCGTATTTTCCCGTGTTGATGCGGGTGTCGGCAGCCTGTTGAAGCCGGTCGATGAACGCTATGGCTGCCTTGTGAAAGCCGGGACCAAGCAGGTTGGTCTGGCATTCTCCGGTTACGGAAACAGTGTCTTCCGTATTTTCTTTTCCCTCATGTTGATAGTCCAGGAACAGGTCGCCCAGTTTGCAAAAACTTACCCTCGTTGCTGATTCGTCATGCTCTGCATGATAGCCGGATTCAGCGGCCAGTTTTTCCACGGTACGCTTGAATGCTCCGATATTCCTGATCCTTGTGCGAATGTTGAATCCAAGTCCCATATTCGTTATATTTTTAGTTATGTTATTAATGACATATTTTGGTGGCTGGAAATCCTATATGGGGATGTTCGGCCGCTTGTTATAACTTATTTGAAATTTGTCAGTACATGGTACGCAAGTCTTCTTGTGAAGACGCTCCTTTTACATTGACAACATTACCGCCTAATTGTTTAATCCGATTTACAATTTCCTTTTCCATGACTCTGATTTTTCGTTCGTAACTGATGTGTTCGGCAGCTTGCCGCTTTATTCAGCTGGTTTTCTGTTTGTTTACTCTTAATTCTAATATTTTTTGAGCGGCTTGGTTTTTAATACTGTCTCGCAATATTTCCAGCCTCCGTTGCCCTATGCGTTTGTCTGCCGCCCGAAATATATCTGTCAATCCCCAATAATCGTCTTCAAATCTGCGAGTTAATATATCTGAAACTGGGGTATCTATGTATTCCCTTATCAAGTTTGAAATAAAAGATATATCACAATAATATGGGTAATCTGCTATTTGAGGTATATGTGCATGATGATGCGATACATGACCATCCTTATCAACAAAGTCTTTTGGATAATCAAATATGATTTCTTTCCCTATGGTTATCCAATATCGAGGGCAGAAACTTGTTGCCCTGTCGCTCCTCATAGGATATACAGCACAATGTATCTGGAAATCAATCTTAGGATCAATTATCAGATATAGTTCCTTTTGCAGTTTACTCCATCTTTTCATGTGTTCTTCCTCTACAGCTAATGTTGGGCGACTAACCGGCCTTTACAGGAATGTTCAGCCGCTTGTTAGTCACCTATTTTTTATAATAAAGGTTCTCTATACATTCAAAAATTGCAGGATATGGCTCTTGACGATATAAGGGTTCTACCTCTTTGAATAGATTTTTATCAGTCATCTTGTCAAATAATTCATCTATGGATGTAGCAACCTTACGAACTCCTAAACCGGAAAAATCAGCCAGATATATATCAAACTCTTCTTCAATAGGCTGGCTTTCAATATCCCAAAACAGATATAAGCCATTCTCACTTAGGGCGAAAGGTTCGCTTTTTTTTATTAATTCTCGAGAGCCATCAGGTTCAAGTGCCATATCCACAATTTCTTCATCCCAATCCAAAACACATTCAAATCTTTCTTTGAAGAGTGGATTTTGTTCTAACCAAGAATCACCATAATTCCCCATAGGAATATAGATAAACCATCTTCCTAATGCTTTCCCATATCCATATTCTTTAACAAATTTCTTATATGAGATCGGAAATTTGCGCTTATTGGGGAATCTGAAATTTTCCAAGAAATCCAAATCTCCAAAAATTGTAGGATTACCTATTATTTTTAATTTGTTCATTTCCTATTAATTTAAGGTGACTAATGTTCAGCAGTCAATCGCCATTTCAAGGACGATTTAGCCGTGTGTTAGTTATCTAATTTTATTCATACAAAACATTCCTAATGATTTTATAAAAACCATGTAGATTATTGGGCGTGTTAAATGGAAATAATTGGCTTTCAAATTCATTTACGTCCAATTTAATTTCGCCACTTTCTAATTTTAACAAAAACGCATACAGTTCTTCTTTTTGAGCAAAAGAGAAATGCGCCTCAAAAAATGGTTTAATTTCATCACGAATAAATTTTCGTGATGAACAACTATCATTCAAATCCAAATTCAGATACTTCATTGACAGATTATCATCATCAGCCCCGCCAATAAAATCATTGAATAAGTAAAAAAATAAATCACTATTCATATTAATTATTTATTTAGCGACTAATGTTTGACATCTAATCTCCGTTTGAAGGTGCATGTTATGGGCATTTACTTCCAAAAGTTGTCCTGCAAGTGCTTTTCCAAATATCGACTTACTACTCCCCAGCCAGCATTGTCAGGACTATTATACCCCCACATATTTTCAGTAGCATCTTCTAATTTTTCACATACTTCTGAATATTTTGCTGTTATTTGTTTCCTTTCTTCTGAAGTGTAGCCTTTTAGTTCTTCCATTGTTATGGTAAAATACTTGCCTTCTCTGCTTCCACGCACGAAATTTACAACTTCACATAGTCGGTCTTCGTCAAGAGCAAAGACATCTATATTGAGAGGGAAAATTTGTTCGATATTCTCTGTTGCTTCGCCAATTTTGTTCAGTCCAATTTCATACATTGCATGAGATATGTAAGGTAGCAATTTTGTATTTTCTTCTATGATTGCTTGCCACCCATCACCTTTACAGATGCCTATAACATTGGCTACTATGTGAAATGTAAATACAGTGTCAGACACTTGTTTTTTAATTTCACTCAATTCGCCTATCTCCCAAACCTTATCTGATAAAGCTACAATCGCATCCTCTGTATTGACATCCATTCCTTGCAGGACATCACTTATTTTTTCTGTTTTCATATTTACATTGCTTTTTAGTTGCACATAATGTTTGGCAAATAATTGATTTTCAATGCAATTTATTTGTTTGTTAGCCACCAAATTATCATCTCAGTAACACTGAAGAACCAGCCATACCTTATCAAAATTATGCGCAAGCAAATCTTCTTTAGTTATGTAGAAATAAATTCGGCCACAATCACCAAACATGAGTTCAAAATCTCCATTTTCGACTGTATTTAATTGGAGTAATAAAGTCCAGCGATCCAAAGCAGTTTCTTCTGCCCGCTTGCGTATATCTTTCGGAACTCGTCTCCAATCATTCCCTCCGTCAAGATAATAACCTTGAGAGACCAGATCACATTGGGCTGCCATGCTGTTTTGTATGATGTCTGCCCATCCTAATAATTTGGAACAACTTTCCAGTGCTTCCTCCTCCTCATCATCTTCTTCATTATCTAATTCATCTTCAATATTCGGAAAAATTTCAGCAAGGTCCTGAACTGAAGGGAAAGAAGATTTTTGCGACATTTTGATTTTTGTCATAGGAAATTCAAAATCCTCACCAGCATCTTCAGGAAAACTTGCTGCCTTCAATACAGATAAATCCTCAAACCAGAAGACACGGGCACACCCTTTGTCTTTAGGGTCAAATCCCCAGCATTGTGTATCTGTTTCATAGAAAAACGATAGCAAACCGTGATCAGGTAGCAAATGCTCCGTATCATATTGTGTCAATTCCTCACAATTGAATTGAGCCAAGAAAGATAGTGGACGTTTTCTAAAGTAGGGCCACTCAAATCCAGGAGGTAAATCGGGTTTCCCTCCAAAACGAGTTCCGCACAATTTGTATTTCTCGTTTCTTCCTATTTTTAGAACAATGCTATTTCGTTGCATTCGTTCCAATTCTTTATTTAATTCCATGTTTCATTTATTTTTAAGTTCTACTATTTGGTGGCTAATGGTTGGCAGATAAACCACCTTCGATGTTTCATCTGTTTGTTAGTAACTTATGACCTATCAATCTTTTGTAAAAGTTGATTGTAATACTTCTCTAACATTTTAATGTTATTTTTCCTATCAATCTTTCCGCTTTCATTATCTGTATATGCCATCCACTTAAACATTAATTCAACAAAAATAGGCTTACCAGCTTCAGTTAAAGAACTTTCTCTGATTATTGAAGGCATAATAAGGTTTCCTTCATTATCAGATGGATTATCACGCAAAAGTCCCTTTTCGTATGCAAAATTTAATAAGTTCTGACAACAGACTTTTGTGTTGTATTTATCTCTTTGGCGGATTTGAGTTTCCATAAGTGCATCAACATCCAATAAAATTAGATCATTCATATTCTTTTTTGTTTATAAAGTTACTAATGTCTGGTGGCTAACTGACCTTTACAGGGATGTTCAGCCGCTTGTTATTCACTCATTTTACCATATCTGGTAGTTGTTCAATATTGTATCGATTGTTCCAAACAAATCTGTAATCCTCTAATTTATATAATTCGGGGAGATTAAAATTTTGCATCACATAGTTTTTCCCATCTGCTGTTAATATTATACTATTTTGATAACAAAATTCGTCAAGAAAAAATATATTTTGTTTGCCATTATGATTCTTTAATTGCATATCAGGATAAAGAAAATTGTTGTACTTATTACATCCTATTGCTCTTTTCTTATTTTCTTTATGAAAATCGAATTTACTGTCATCAAACTCGCAAATCCTTATTACAAAATATTTTTTATCAATAAATTCTTTCCCATCTTTTCCAAATACTTTCAATTCAGTTGCCTCAAATCGGCCATAAAGTTGATTGCTAATCATAAAGTTTAAAAAACTTTCAGATACGATTTTTAAGTTATAATTTTGGGGAAACCAATCAAATGATGGCCGCACTTTTGATTTGATATGCAGATACAAAATTTCAGGCATTTTAAATCGTGTATCATATGTTGGAAATCCATCTTTAGGAGGATAATACATTACCCAGTCCCCTAAAATAGGTACTTGTTTTTTAGGACAGTGCTTATCCGAAAGCCAATAATCCTCATATAAAGGAAGCAACTTAAACTCTTCAATTCTTGCTGGTGTATAAAACCATATATATAGTTCCTGCTTATCCATAATCTTTGCTTTTAGAGTGAATAATGGGATGCAGATAAGCAACCTGTTACGGTTGCTTATCTGCGTGTTATCCGCATAAATTATTTCTATTTATACAAATGGTTAATCCCATTCGATTTCATCTCCTTTCTCTCGAAGAATTTTATATATCTCTTCTTCGTTTTCTATTAAAGAGATGATGATGTCGGCAAAGCGTTTTGCTTTTTGCTCGTTTTCTGCGGTGTCCTCAAAATAAGCTGCGTAAGAACCAGCTTCAGGGTCGCTTTCCATACTTTCCAAAATATCCGGTGCATTTTCTGCCAGATAGTAGTTGAAGAAAGCATCCCAGTTGTAACCGTTCATGTATGCTTCTTCGTTTATCTCATTCATTTGCTCTCCTATTGCCAATGTTTTTTCAACCTCATTTTGGAAGAGCAAAACGATGTTTCCAGAACCATTTGTGTAAATTTGGACATACTCATTAGCAAAGATGTCTCTTTCTTCTGTTGTTGCCATAATCTTTTAATTTTTAATTGTTTTACTATTGCGGATAATAATGTTTGGCAGCGTTCCGCTTTTAGTCGGTTTGCTGTTGTTAGCAGTTTATTTTCTAAATAGTCTTTAACTTATTATTCATTTCTTTTCTATACAGAATTGAACTAAAGGGATAAGTATTATTAAGTTCCGGTTTTTCTCCATATAGCTCAATTATTCCATCTATTGATTCTAATTTTTGCAAAATGGGTATTGAAATATTTATGATATTTTCAATTAACCGTGAACGCAACTGTTCATCAATAGTCGATTCTAAATCTAATATCATTTGTGTGGAATATCCTTCAATTTCCATTATTGGGAAGCGCATTCTAATATCACATTGATATTCTTTAGGAAATAATAAATCATCTCCCTTACGTAATAAAGACGCCAAGTTTATATAAAACATCTTTCCATACAAAGAGTGTTGGAGATTGAATACGACTATACATTCGGCAGTAGTCTTATACCACGAATTTCCTTTCCTACGAAAGCTATTCGCTTTCATTATTGGATGAACTATTGATTTGAATTGCTCTTTATCCATAATATTTAATTCTAAACTGCTAATGTTCGGTGGCTAACCGACCTTTTCGGAACGGTTCAGCCGCCTGTTATCGTCCGTATTCTTTTTTGCTTTTCTAAATAACTCCATTAGTTTATCTGCAAACTCTTCATCTTCAAAATGCTTAAAATCTTGCCAACATACGATAGCTGTAGGAGCTTTTTTCTGAATATTATTCACACAATTCAAAGCCCAGCTTTGATTGTCAGCGTTATACCACGATTTTTTAATTTCATCTGAAACATATTTAGTTATTTCATGCAAATCTTTATCTATCAGCAAATGCTTATCATCAGTAGGAGGAACAATATTCTGTAGCTCACATTCAGTGAAATCTAAAAACTGCATTGTTGCCATTGAAAAATCAATGTCCTTGAGTTGCACTTTGGAGACATCAATATCATCCCGTTTTATGACACGCAAGATTTTAGCAATAATCTCTGTCGCTTTGGCTGCGGTCTGATTTCGTGTTATATCCTCAATAGACATTTTTCTAATCATCAAATCATCTATCAGACCACTAAAACGTACATTTTCCATATAAAGAGAAAAAAATATACATCCTTTAATTTTACAGTGATCAAAGACAGCATTTGTTATATAGGAGCCATCAAACGCCTTGCCTAATTTGCATTTGACAAATTTGCAATTATTCTGTCCACCGCCCCATGCTCCAATATATGTGTCTGATAAATCTACTCTTGAAAAAGTACAGTCATCAAAAAAACACCCCCAGAACCTTGTTTTCTTGCAGACTGTTTTATTGAATATGCAATTACTGAAATTAACATATTCAAATACAACCTCAGATAAATCAGACTTACTGAAATCATACTGCACAAAGTCCATATTCTCAAACTTTGTGTCTTCGGATATTTTTATGCCTTTATATTCAGTATTCATTCTTTTGTTCTATTTGGACGATAATGCTCGGCAGCGTTCCGCTAATTCAGTCGGTTTGCTGTTTGTTATCTGACTCCTTAATATATTTATACCAGTCACTTTTCGATATTTCTTCAAAAGTTGGTGATACAAATTGTCCGAATGTACCAAAAGGCAAACAAGATTCTTCTTTAATGCCTTTTGTCGGGTCATTCCATTCCGTTTCGCATTCTGTACAATAAGCGTATAGTTGAGATGTGTGTTTATCTTTTACTATTACAACCCACCCTTGCTCACAAAGAGGACACCAGGCTATTTTATACATTTCTTTTTTATATTACATTCAGATAATGTTCAACAGCTAATCTCCATTTGAGGCGATTGAGGTTCGTGTTATGAGCACTTTACGCCAGTTCCTTGTCATAGAACTGCACTCGATTCCCTTCTTTGTCCTCAAAATATATAGCGATATAGTCGAAGCCATTGCGTTTCATATCTTCCCAAGCCATTTTTCGACCATCAACTAATGTGACAAGGCCTTCATCGTCTATTTCGAAATCATCTTTTTCATCTTCGTAGTCTATGTTATACCCTAATTCTATTATTAATTTAGATACAGGGATGTCACATTTCTTCAAAGGTCTGTCCTGTACGGTTTTTGCGTCATATTCATTGCAAAACATGTTATCATACCCATGCAAAGCACCGTCATGCAGCAAGATTTCTTCCCCTGTAAGCACATCTTTAGCCACAATCTTTTCAGGAGCTGCATCTGTTTCGGTAATGTACGGTTGTTGCTCACCTTTGACTTCGAACAAATCACCGTAATACCAAACTTCAAATAGTTCGTTTCCTGCGGTCGAACAAATAGACAATTCGATTAACCGCTTCTCTTGAACATCTTTGACGTAATTTTCTAAGTAAGTGGGAATGTTCATTTTGTGTTGCTCCAATGCTTGTTTATTCTTTTCCATATTCATTTATTTTTAATGTTCATAATGTTGGGCTGCGTTCCGCCGTTAGGCGGAACAGGCGCATGTTTACTACGTTCGTTATTGCTCCATCTTTCGTTTTACTATATCTATAAACTCCTCCTTTGTCATGAACTTATTTAGGAAATCTTCCAATGTTCCTTCATTAGTAACCTCTGTAAAAAACTCCTCATGGTCTGTACTCCATACGATCGGATTTTCAACATTGAGGTCTGATACACAGATGTAGTAGTTATTGGGATAAGCATCTGTGTAAAGCAATTCCACAAAGGCGGGAGTGTCGCAATTTGAATGTTGAATGATTTCGTCCAACTCTGCATCATCTGAAAACCAATCATTCCATTCTTCAAAATCTTGTGTGTCCTTTTGAAACGGAGTGAAAGGCTTTGCTACCCAAAATAATTGCCCACGAGGTTCTTCGTCCAATGTATAGTAGGTATCAACCATTTTCTTATAAAATGTTTCTCTGTCAGAATTGAATAATTCCATGTTTTCATCCACCCAATCGCCCAAACCTTCAATCGGTTCTGTATCTTCGGCAGACAGCCAAGGTGTATCTTCCGGCTTTTGATATAAAGCAGTGTTGAAAGTTATGGCACACAAATCTTCTTGTAAAGACACTCCTTTTACATTGGCGACATTACCGCCTAATTGTTTAATTCGATTTACAATTTCCTTTTTCATGACTTTAATGTTTTTTTTGTTCGTAGCTAATGTTGGGCAACTAATTGTTTTCCGCACTTAGTTGTTTGTTAGCAACCTCTTGTAATAAGTTGATAATCTTGGCATATTTGTTTTTCACTGCGAGAGAAATCGCGGTATTGCCTTTTTTATCTTGTAAAGCGAAGTCCGCTCCGGCTGACAATAACAATTCGACTCCTTTATAAAATCCGGCATTTGCAGCACACATAAGAGGAGTCATGCCTTTCTTGCTAATACTATTGACATCAGCGCTAAAAGCGATTAGAGTTTTCATGGCACTTAATTGTTTCTCTTGAGCTGCCCAGTGCAAAGGAGTAAAACCGCCTTTATCTTTAATGTTTGGGTCTGCTCCAGCTTTTAGTAATGTACGAAGGGCCGCAGTATGCCCGACTTCTGCCGGAGTAAACAATGCAGTCTGTTTATAGCAATCTTGGTGGTTTAAGTCTATACTTGTACCGATTATGGTGCGTAGTATTTTCATGTCTTCTTGATTAGCTGCACCGAATAAAACGGTTTCTCCGTCATTATTTTCGACATGAACATCTGCACCCTGTTCAAGTATTTGCTTGACGGCTTCTAAATCACTTTCATAAACAGACAGCATAAGAGGGGTATCCCCATTCTCATTTTTAGAATTTATGCCAAGAGCCAGTAATGATTTTATATAATCTTTCATATCTTTTTCTATTTATGGGTTGCTAATGTTTGGTGGCTAACCAACCTTTTTAGGGGAGGTTAAGCCGCTTGTTATGTATCTATTCTTCTCCATTCATGAAAAAATATTCCTGCAAATCTCCGTTTATTACTTTGCCGTCTAATCTAAGCTCAAAACAGCCTTCCTGATTCGCATACGATGATACATTATCCAATTTACTAAATATGGTTGAAACAACATCTGTCATAACCAATTTAGTAAACATTTTCAGTTGTTCTTTTTGTTCTTCATTCAAGCTATGATATAGTTTTTTACTGGCAAGCCAATACTTTTCTGGCCCTTTTATCGGAGTTGGCAAACTCTCAAAATAATAATTATAGAGTTCGTCAAAGACTTCATGACGTACATTCTCTACATATTCTTCTGCATTCATATTTCTTTATTTTTATGATACATAATGTTCGGCGGATAACCGACCTTTCAGGGGAGGTTGAGCCGCTTGTTATTCACTCATTTTATCAGTTGATTAACATTGCATTGATGCTCCATACAAATCTGTAATCTTCTAATTATAGAATTCAGGGAAATACAATATTGATCAAATTATAGGACCATCGGGATCTTCTTTTAATTTCAGAAGAAATTCCTCAATTGAATCTGCCAGTAAAACACCTTCTTCTCCCTCGTCATAAAAATCAGCATATACTTTAGGCTCATCATCTTTGAAATCAAGATATAGCAGATTATTTGAGCCATCGTGTCCCCATGGGAGAATCTTACATTTTTCCCATTTTTTCCAATTCCTTTTTTTTATTATCGTAAATATGTTATTACCGTATTTGTCATTTTCTTCGTCACTATCAATGTGGTAAAAATCATTCACAATAAATGTTTCAAATTCATCATCTGGATTTCTGTAGAAAAAATTTTCTTTAATTCTTCCTCCATTATTCGCAATATAAAATTCTTTATATGATAATGGTAATGATCTTTGGATTATAAGTTCTAAAGCTCGAAAATCTTTTTCATCCACTTCTTTTGCAGGATTAAAAGAATAAAAATGAAGTTTGTTTATAATTTCCATACCAATTTATTTTAGAGTGAATAACATTATACTATCAGCGAAATCCGCTGTTATTTTCTTTAAGTATCAAACCTCGTCTTCCTCCATCAACAGGTCGTCCAACGGGCTTTTGATTCTGCTCTTATAGGTGTCGGCGATGTGGACATACACTTCCGTCGTCTTGATGTTCTTATGACCCATCAGTTCCTTTACGATTTTGATGTCCGTCCCCTGTTCCAGCAGATGCGTGGCAAAGGTGTGGCGCAGCAGGTGCGGATAAATCCGTTTCGTGATGCCCGCCTCCCGTGCGGCAGCCTTCAGCCGTTTCGACACGATGCTTTCCGTAAAGGGTTCGCCCGGCCTGTGTTCAAAAAGCCACACCTTCGGCTTGTACAGCCGGTTGTATTCCACCAGCTTCTTCATCAGCGGCCTCGACAGCAGCGTGTAGCGGTCTTTCTTGCCCTTTCCCTGCCGTACCCGTATCAGATTCCGGGACTCGTTGATGTCTCCCGGCTTCAGTTCCAGCAGTTCGCTGATGCGCAGCCCGGCGGAGTAGAGGATGGAGAAGATGCAGAAGAAGCGCAGGTCTTTCGCCGCCACGTCCAGTATCCGCTTGATTTCTTCTTTGCTCAGCACATCGGGCAGGGTCTTCTCTCGCTTGGCACGGTTCACCTTGTAGCACCGACGCTCCTGACCGAGCACTTTCTCGTAGTAGAACTTGATGGCGTTGATGCGCTGGTTCTGCTGGCAGGAGGATATGTCCTTCTCGTGGATAAGATGCAGCAGGTAGCCGTTTATCTCATCGGACGTGATAGTCTTTACATCCCGGTCCCTGAAATGTTCCTGGAAATCCCGGAAGTAACTGGTATATACCCTCACCGTATGCTTGCTGTATCGCACCTGCTGGAGCTTCTCCTGATAGCCGGCCGGCAGAGGCGGCCGATTGTCCTCCTTTTCTTTCCGGTCCGTGCAATCCTTTATAGCGGAATAGTCGATGAACGCCATCTTCACATAGCGGTCGAAGAACTCCGCAAGCACGAAGCTCTCTTTGGGCAGATAAGCCTTGCCGCCGACAAGCTGCACGCCCTCCTCTTTCGACAAAGGCAGGCGCAGGCCGTCGTGGTCGAAGGTGACTTCGATGAACTCCCTGCCGTATCTGACGGCTGGCAAGAGTCTGATTCTCGGTTTAGCTTGATATATTTCCATGTTTCCGTTCTATTTGTCCCACTCGTTCAGGATTTCACCGTTCGTGCTATCGTAGCGCACCCAATGTCCCGTCTCGCGTCCGTCCGTGTATTCACCTTGTGTGACGATGCCGTCATCGTCGGTCTTTTTCCACACGCCGTGCTTGTAGCCCGCCTTATATGCGCCCGACTCATGGAGATACAGCTTGCCGTGCTTGTGGGCCGTGTATTCATAGGGACCGTCAAGCTCGCCGTTCTTATAGTGGCTGACGGTTTCGCTGAGCCATCCTCTGGAGGTGTCCTCGTTAAGCTCCCATTGCTTTCCCTCTTTTTTATCATCGGTATAGCCGGCTTCATAAATCAGTCGGCCGGTTTTGGGGGCGAAGCGCTGTTCCTTGCCGTTTTTCTTGCCTTCCCTGTATTCCTGTATCATGTCGGGCTTGCCGTCGGCGAACCAAGTCCGTACCGTACCCTCTATTTTCCCGTGCCACATGGGAGCCTCGCGCTGCGGGGTCTTCCCGTCCTGGTAGTAGGTGACAAACAGGCCGTGCCGCTTGCCGTCGGCATACGCGCCCTTTTCCCGCAGCACGCCGTCACGGTAACGCCTGTACTCGCCCTGCTTGACCCCCTTGGAGAAGTGTACGCTTTCCTCGTCCTGTCCCCGCAGGATGCGGTATTCGCCCGATAGCGGACGCTTGCCGTCTTTCAGGTAATGGACGACCGTTCCATGTTCCGCATCCGTAAGGGTACGCAAGTCGCCGTACTCTACAATCCGCTGTGCGAAGCTGCTGCCGCTCAGCAGGAAAAGGATGCCTGCCAGTATGATTTTTGTTTTCATATCCTTCCTGTTTTTTTCGTTGGACAATACCCGGCTACTTCCGTCACGCTTCCCTTTCTGTCAGGGTACAAACAAAATCCGGCGGCATTCGGACACGGGAAACCCGTTGAATGAATACCGCCGGACATGGCTTTCTTTCCGCTTTGCTCACACGGACAAGGAGGAATGTTGTTTCTTTGATGATGGGTAATCGGTGGTCGGGGATAACCGGACTGGGACAGGATGTAGGGACGCATGAAACCCTTTCCGTCATTCCGTTTAGGAATGGCAGCGCAGGCCGTATCGTCTATAAGAAATAACTGCCTGCAATTCCATTTGGTGCCATCATAGTCCATTTTATTATAGTCAATCCCATACAAAAGTATGGATTTAATTTCTTAATAACGATAAAAACCCCGATTTTATTTTGTGGTTTCAAATATTTTTTGAGAGACAGTCCTTCCCTACGGACGGAATGTCCTTTTTTTCAGCGTGACAGTAGCGCATGTCCGGACGACGGCACGACGGCCGGTGGCCGCTGCAAAAGGTTTCACCCACCACAGGCCATGCAGAGCCGGACAGACACGGCATATCCGCAAAGTGATGGTAAAAAACGGCTGTATTTGTACAGTTTTTCCGGCTTTAACGGCAGGAATGAAAAGCGTTTTTATAATTTTGTATGCAGATGAAACGTAGAATACAAAAATACATATCGGTTTTTGTGCTGTCGGCGCTGCTGCTCGCGGCGGGGTACGGAGAGGCGAAGAAATGCCACGGAGACCGCACGTTTGTACTGTTCCGCCATCAGAGACAGTATGAAGATATTGAAAAAGAACTGTGCTACACCCAATTCAGGTACTACTCATCGCAGATGGGTATGTACATTTCTTCTGACCCTATTGGACAGGAAGGGAATAATCCTACACTGCATGGATACGTTCCAGACGTAAATACTTGGCTGGATGTATTCGGATTAGATATAATAAAAGTCAATCCATCAGATCCTTTCCCTAAGTCCGAAAAAGGAAAAACTTGGAAAGAAAAGTTTATAGAACGCTTTAATGATAAAAGGAACATAGAAGCTGGCGGTGTAGTTTCTCCTACAGGATTTAAGAGTAAGCCTACATTAGCTTGCAAATAAAAATATTTAACTACAATGAAGACATTGAATGATTTTATTTCGACATATCAAATCCCATTGATTAATGCAATATTTTACGATGATGGGAAAATATTAGTAATTGATTCTTACTATGTGGGAGAAAAGTTTGAGCTACGTATTTTGTGCGAAAGCAGTATCAATAGCTTTTTTTCATTTAATGAGATAGATGACATCTCTAATTTTGATATTATATGTACAAAAAACTGTAATGGATATTGTATAGCATGTGGAGAAGGTAGCTACGGCTCGGATGGAATAATTTATGTTGTAGACATCGCAAAACATAAATTACTATGGGGCATTTATCTAAATAACAGTAATCCTTTTAGTAGAATTGATTATGTTTGTGAGGAGGTTATTGCTTCTTCAACAAAAGGATTTAAGCTAATTATACCAATAAAAGCTCCTGAAAAGTTAAGGGTTGAAAATTAATTAGTCTCAACATAGCTTGCCATGTTGTTAGCGGACAGTCATATCACGATAGTTGTGGAAGTGGATGCTCATTAATAGTACACCGACGGTAAAATTACAGTTTTTTCGGCTTTTACGGCAGGAATGAGAAGCGTTTTTATAATTTTGTATGCAGATGAAAAGTAGAATACGAAAAAACATATCGGTTTTTATGTTGTCGGCGGTACTACTTATGGCAGGGTGCGGTAATCCTCCCATGCCGCCGTCCGATGCAGAGATGACACGGCACTTCCTCGCACACGAAACGGCGTTCGACGGAATCCGGGAGGTCATCGCCCGCTGTCCCTATGGGGATTACTATCCGCCATACGACATGCAGGACACCGCCTGTCTAAGAGGCATCTCTATGGAAGACCGGCATACACTGGACTCACTGCTGGAGGCAATCTCTTGTGAGCGGGTGTTCTACTTCGGGAAGGAAGCAATGAAAGAATCCGGCTGGAACGGATACGACACGACATACACAAGTTTCACCATACCGTACTTCTCGCACGGTTACTCGATAGGCGGAACAAGCAAGGACTTCGTGTATGATCCGGGGCTGAAAAACAACCCCGCGTATCAAGTTACGGAACACGGGGATTTGAACGGGATATACCGCAGGACATACAACGACACCACGCTGTACAAACAGATTAAGGGAGACTGGTACATCCGGTTGGAGCATGACAACTGACCGATAACTTATACTGACGTATATGGAGAAGGGACAACGGAAATACGGGCTGAAAACAAAGGGAAACATAATATTCCTGTGTGTCGCCATGATTCTGTGCGGCTGCGCACGGCATTACACGGCCTTCCAATACGACAACGGCGACGATTATCCCAGTGAGGGGCTGTACCGTATCGTGGACAGGAAAGGACGCATCGGCTATGCCGACAAAGAGGGAAAGGCGGTCATCCGCCCCCGTTTTGCTTTCGGCTATCCCTTTGAGGGAGGCAGGGCAAAGGTGACGGACTCCGGCCAACGGAAAGAGGTGCCCGGTTCCGGCGGAGAGTACCATTATTGGGAAAGCGACGGATGGTATTATATCGACCGGAACGGAAACAGGCTGCCGGATTACCGGCTGCTGTGGAGCATACGGTACGCTTATACGGGTGATTCCATCATGGTGACAGACGGTGCGGACAAAGAGCAATGCGCAGACGTCCACGAAAACATGATACGGCCTGTCCTGGCAGAGCTGGCATCCTCCCTGAACGGATGCGGAGAAGCGGAGCGCATGGCCGACCGAGCCGGATACTGCGATGTCCGCCATTACCTCGAAGTGCCCGGAACGGATTCCCTGCAGGGAGGAAATACCCCGATAACGGTGGACATCCTGTCGTCCGATAACCCGGATTTCAATCGCTGCTTGAATGCCATTGGGAAGAAAGAATACTACGCCTTGAAATGGGCGCCGGAATCTCCGGAACAATGCCTTGTGTTCACAGAGGAAAGGAAACTGGTCATCGTGTGGTGCAGCCTGTTCCATGACGGAAAAGAGGCAGTGCAAAAGGTAAGGAAGATATTGGAGTCTTTAACCGTCGATTCTCCGAAGTATAAGGAACAAACAGAAAGACACTAAAACTTAGAGCTTATGTTGAAAGAAATAGTATATTGGACATATCGTTTTTTCTACAAACTGAGACGCGCTCAAAAAAGAAAAGATAATAACGGGAAGATGGATTCAGTGATGGTTGTTTCAGTATGCCTGTTTGCGAATGTACTTACTTTGCTGAATTTTCTCAATTATTACACGTCCATTGATGTGCTCGCATATATACCGGTAACGACAAGATACGAGCTGACTTCCTGGATTTGTATAATCATCATAATGGCTCCATTCATTGCTTTTGTATATAAGAGATATTTCGCCAAGGAAAAGTTCTCAAATATGATTCAGGAGTATGCGGCAAAATCCAGGAGACGACGAAGTTGGGGAAGTTTATGGGCATTTTGCTATTTCATTCTGACCTGGACGGCATTTTTAAAGTCGGTATTGTTGGTGAATTGATATGAACGTCTGGAAATATACCTATATACAGTTCTTCAAGATTCGCCGCAGGGTAATCGGGGAATGCGGTGCGGACGATTTTGCAGCCATGCTGTTTGTAGTGTTGCTTGACTGTCTGTTTTATTTGGGAATCGTAGTTCTTGCCGATGCCTTTACCGGCTATCATTTGCTTCCCGAACACAAACTACTGGAAGTAATTCTTTTTCTCGGCGGGGCGTTCATTATCGGGGGCATCCGTAACCGTTCCATGTGCAAGGGCGGTGCTTTCAATCGTATATGGAAGGAGGTAGAAGCGGAACCCCGGAAGATGCTCTGGGGCATACTCTCGCTGCTGTATATCCTGTCGGCTTTCGCATTCTTCCTCCTGTCGGTGTATTTGTGGGGCAAAAAGATGCTGCCGGTCTTGGTTGATATAGGGGATTTGCTGTCTTTTTGTATGGCCGACATCCCGGCAGATGTGGATGGACTCTTTACAATAACCTTCAATGCCGGATGATATGAATGTCTGGAAATATACCTATATACAGTTCTTCAAAAAACGCCGCAGGGTAATCGGAAAGGATGGTGCGGACGATTATGCGGCCATGTTGTTCGTGGCATTGCTTGACTGCCTGTTTTATTGGGGAGTGATAACTTTTGCCGATTCCTTTACCGGCTATCATTTGCTTCCCGGACACGAAATTCTGCATACGGTTCTCTTTCTTGGCGGAGCTGTAATCATTGAGAGAGTCCACAACCGTACCCTGTGCAAAGGCGGTGCGTTCGAGCGCATAAGGAAAGAAGTCGAAGCAGAACCCCGTAAGATGCTCTGGGGCATACTCTCGCTGCTGTATATCATGTCGGCTGTTGCATTCTTTGCACTGTCGCTGTATTGCAATGTGAATAAGCTGGTACTTGTCTTAATCCCACTCTGACGATCCGCTGACCCGAACAGACATGAGAATGCCGCTTAACCATACTTTTATCCGCTTCTTTTACAGGCGAGGTATGTTTGGCAGTCAATCCCCATTGGAGACGATTGAGGATACATTAAGTTTAGAATTTATTTTTTCAAATGACACATTGCCAAAATCGCTTTTCCAGTCTTTCAATATTGTTTTCCTCATATCCAGCCAATTCGACGCAATAGCTTTATCATTAATACGTTTTTTGATATTCATATTTCCACCAATATCATCAATCAGGAACAGCAGTTCACATTCAGATAGTATTGCATATTTCTTCCTAAACTCAATATATCGGTGCAACTCTATAATATCTTCTTTTAGGAAAGCGATTGTTGAACACATCTCATGTGTTATTTGATGCACCAGGTTTTCCATCTTCACAGCCAACGTCATTTGGGCAGGAAAAACATCTCCCTGATATTTATCCGCCAAAGAAAAGTCGTACTTTCCTTCAAGCTCAGAAAGCTGCGTTAATATATCCTCTATTTTATTTATAAATTCATTCATCTCTGTACTGATTATGTTTGTTGCCTAACCGCCCTTTCAGGGGAGGTTAAGCCATATATTAGTTGCTAATACTGTGCCTACATAGATGTAATGCCATTTCTTCTGAATATCCTTTTTGTTATACCAGTCCAAAAGAGCTAATGACGATTCTTTCAAATCTTCCTCGTCTTCATTATTGGGAACACTGTCAGCGTATTCCCGTATGTCTTGATTATTGGATTAGGCAATTCGAATTTGATGAAAAACAAGGCATCAAAAACCTTTTCTTTCCTGTCAGCTATTCATCCATTTAGTTAAAATTCTTTCTAAATCACTTTTCAATAAATTAGAATTATATTCAATTTTCTTTTTTCGAAGTTTATCAGAAACATATTGCATATAATATAAAAAATCAGTGGAGACAATTTTCTTTTGTTCACACAATGGCAATTCTCCAAATTTACGGCTGAAATACCGTTCAACCTTTATGTGATATGTTCCGTTCTTATTTACTATGCGTCCAAATTTATATTGGGGGCGGATATAGTATTTACCTTCAAATCCTTTGGGAACATCATCTTCTGAATGGAAGTATTCAGACCTTACGGTTACATATTCATCATCATGGTTACTGAATGACATATAGATGCCTATGTAAGAAAACTTTTCTCCATATTTCTCAGGTTGAAGTTCATGTATCATCATTTCTTTTAAGGAATCAAGACTATCATATAAAGGTTGTACTGACTTCTGATAATTAGCTGATTTAATCCACCTGAATGGAGATTTAGGCAATAGGTTACGCTGTGATTGAAATTTATAACCACTATAGTAAGTCATATCATCACCATTTTCCAGAACATATGAATCTTTCAGTTTTCTCCAACCTTGTTCTGATTTTACTTCAAAATACTTGTTCATTAACGAAGTATAGAAACTACCGTTTATCCAGCGTTCAACTTTAGCTTCCAACGGCTCTCTGTCTCCCCATCCGATAATCCTTAGAGCTTCACAAATCCTAACAAGCTCATTCCATTCTTTTATATTCCTATAATGATAGAGATTATCAAATTGGTTCAAAAGCCAAATTCGTGCTTGCTCCTTATCCATCCCTCTTAAAAAAATGGATAGTTCATCAAGATCATTTATGTTATAAATTTCTGTCATATTAATTACAGCTAATGTATGGCAGCCAACCGACCTCCATTGGAATGATCAGCCGCTTGTTGTCAATGTACTTTTACCGTATAGCTTGTTTCTTTATTTCCTCGGCTTGCTTCAGCATCACAAAAGAATCTGTTTCGTAAAAATTATCTTCAAATACCTTATTTTTAATCTGCGATATTCGTTCTTTGAGCAATGGAATAAAAGCCATTGCATCAAAATCATGGAAACGATCTTTGTATTTTTCCAACACCATGCTGATATAATCAAATATATCGTCACATAATTTTTGTCTCATTTCATCTTCTGGAAAATCTATGTATTCTTCTATGGTAAACATTTGGTCAATAACAAGTTTTTCTTCTGATCTTTTATATCTTGTGTATGACTTTAAGTTGCCTTTCTCAATATCATTATAAGAAAACAATCTTAAAATTATGAATAATGCATCAGGTTGCTTTTCTACCTTGCGTAATTTAGCATATATTTCCTCTTGCCATATCATATCATTAAGATTGTCAATTATATAATCCAAGACTTTATTTTGTTTTACATTATTCTCAAAATCACCTGCATATCTTGATTCATAAGTTATACTTAAAAAGGCTCCCATATTGCAATTCATTAAAACCTGACTATATGTTGTAGACTAATTTATTGATAATGTTCAACGGCCAACCGACCTCCATAGGAATGTTCAGCCGCCAGTTATGCTTCATTTATATTCAATCATAACACTTAAAATCTGTTTCTGTCGGGTCTTCCATCGAGCTTAAAGTATCCGTAGGCTCTAATTCAAAATAAAAACCATAATTGTTTTTTTCTCCAATATTGCCCGGACTCGGATTTTTCCTTTTTAAGCCATATATGGTTATGGAATACATGCCTTTACTAAAAGGTACTTTTACAGCCCTATAGACTTCTGTCAATTTGTTACTGACGTAAACTTCCTTAGTAAGAAAGTCATGGTCGATAAGTTTGTCGTCGCTCCAATCCTCCAATTCATTTATCTGCATAACCCAGAAACAATTATCCTCGTCTATGGACAGATTGAAACTTCCGAGTCGCTTGACTGCATTCCAGTTATCCGAATATCTGTTGTCGCCCTTGTTTCCACAAAATATGGTATAGTTGTAATTATTGATATTCCCAATAGGAATTATGGCCCCTTGACGTATAAAATCCATTCCCGTTTCGTTATGCTTTGCAAAGTAAGTCAGCATCTTTTTGGCCCTTATTTTATGCAGTTTCTTTATTCTTATAAAGTTTGCGTTGGAAATAATGGCTAATCCATAAATCCAGGCTCCTATTACAAATTCCTTTTCCATTTTATTTAACCGTTAATGTTTGACATGATGCGCATGACATCGCTATTTGTCCGTGTCTCAGTTCCGTGTCGTTTCACGCATGTTTTCTATCCGGTAGGCTGTTTCCTCTTTTATTTTCTGCAGCCAGTATCCGTCTATCCCTGCCTGCCGTGCATAGTCTTCATAGCGGGAGACAACGCCGACGGCTTTTTCTATGAGGGCATCGGCCCCCTTGATGTTGTAGCGTTTGGCCAGTTCGAGCAGGTCGCCGCGCCCGATGTCGCAGTTCCTGTTGCATACGGTCATGCTGTGCCGGTTTACATAGCCCGGAGCGGACGGATCCACAGAGAAGGTGAAATCGTAGGCCGGGGCGGTATGCCACACGCCGTCGTCTTCCATCAGGAAACTGAAGTTCTTGTTATGGTCGTCCACGTTTCCTCCTATTACGTTCATCACAGTCAGGAGAAACAGCTGCTTGAGCTCAGCCGGCAGGATGCCGATCCGACACGCCGTGTCGAACAGGCTTTCGTAACTGTCCGCGTCAGGGTTCATGGCGGCCAGGGTCTGCACATGCACCTTTTTCCCTTCCCTGCGGTCGAACCGCTCCGTCAGGAAATGGGCGGCCTGCCCTCCTTCCATGAGGCGCGACGGCATCATGTTCAGTCCGGCATCTTTCGCCATGAGGTAATAGCTGTACTCGATGCGTGTGGTGGGAATATCCGAATGTTCGTCGAACTTGATAATCATGGGGACATATCCGGGTGCGGGCGCGGCGACCTGGCCGGAATAGCATTCGCCTGTCTCCGGGTTCAGGTTGATGATGGCCTTGGGCCTGCGTCCTCCGGCGGATGTGCCCACTTTGAACAGGCTCTCTATCAGGAAGTCGGGCTGTATCTCGGCCCTGAAGTTCCTTGCCTCGTCCAATGCGGACTGCGCCAGCCTGTAAAGGTCGGCTATCTCCACTTTGAAGGGCTCCTCCATATCCTCGGCTGCCGGAGGAAGGAACTCCAGCGCACCCATGCCCCTTCTGCCGATATAGGCCAGACGGTCGAGGACGGACAGGTTCCTTGCGCTGATACCGCGCGTCTTCGCCCATTCGTTGAACACCTTGTTACCCCAGTGGTCCGGCAGTGAATCCGCGATGAACGACGGAAGCCCGCCGAAGAGTTTGCCGTCCTCACCGTACACGGGCAGACCGTTCCTCACGGAAACGCTGTGGATGGAGGCCCGCAGGGGGGCGATGTCATATCCGCTGCCGAGAAAGTCACGGTCAAAATAGAAACAGTGTTTTTCCGTGTACCTCTCCTTGTAGGCCACCAGCGAACCCACTTTCCGGCCCCAAAGGAAAACGTCAAGATTCCGTATCATGGCTGCTCCTCCTTACTCGTTTGGGTATGTACTTGTTCATCTGTTTCAGTGCCATCGGAGGCACGGGCAGTTCGGGCAACAGGTCGGACAAACGCTGTTCCAGCCCCAGCACGCGCAGGAGCGAGATGAAGTTGTTGAGCGTGATGTTCCGGCTCATCCCCTGTTCGAGATGGCTGATGGTGGTCAGGCTTACCCCGGACTTCTCCGCCATCTCCCTTTGGCTGATACGGGCGGCAAGACGGTACTCCTTCAGCCGCTGGCAAAGGAGGGCGATGATGTCCTGGTTGGTGGTGTATGAAAGATTGTCCATATAGTCATATATTGCTATTCACCTGCAAATATACAAATAAATGGCAATATAATACCACTGTATCTGTTTTTATTTCGTCCCGCGCTCGTTCTGCACGCCCTTTATCATCTCTTTCACAATGCCGCTTCATCGTGGTGGACGCCTGCAACGGGGACAAGGTGCTTCGCTGTTATGAGAAAAATGGCTTTGTCCTCCTGTACAAGACAGAGGAGATAGAAAAGCAATACTATGATATTCCGCAAGACGGGCATCTGAAAACCCGCCTGCTGTATTTTGACTTGAAAAAGAAATAAAGGCACTTTGGCGGATATGACTCCCGGTGCCCTTGCCGGAGAAAGGTTTCAGCGACGCGCTTATTCCTCAAAGAGCAGCATGTATTCCACCTTCCTTCTTTTCTCAATGCTCGGAATTACCCTGCCTTTGTAGCACCGGAAGGAAATGTATTCCTCATAGATGTCCCGGTCGCCGGCCTCCAGCTTTTGTATGAGCCTGCTTTTGGGTATGGACTTGCTGCCTAAAAGCCGGTACGGGCCCACCTGGTAGGCAAGGCACGAAAGCAGCGTCGAATCACGCCCGAACCGGCGGAACAGGCGGCACAGCTTCATCAGGTCCGCACGCAGGATGGAGTCGCCCTGCGCCCGGGTGATGCCGTTGGTAAACCGCTCGCCGGGGAGCACACGGTGCCCCCAGCCCACATAGGGCCAGTGCTTTTTCTCTCCATGCCAGCCTTCATGGTATTTCGTGCATAGGATGGCCCTCTCCAGCGGAGGAAGCCGGTACAGGGACAGGCCGGCGGACGGTGTTCCTCCTCCGTGCTTTCCCTGCCCGTACAGGGCCGCCGCTGCGCACAGGAGCAGCAGGACGGCCGTTGTCATTCTTGCATGTCTCATTTCGCCCCCCGTTTGTTCAATACGTCCTTTATCATCTCCTTTACGTCCTGGCCTACCTGCACGAAGTTCTTGTACAGGATGCGCTCCCGTTCCTCCCTCGACGGGAAGGTGTAGAACTTCGGCAGCGGCACATACCCGGCTTCCTCATTCTTTATCTCCCTCATGTCGAAGTCGGTCTTGCAGAAGAATTTCGTGGTCTTGAACTCTTCCGCTTCCTGGATGTTCATCGAGCCGCCCGCGCCGGTCCGGGTCTTGGTGAAGTCCCTCGCCGTCTGGCCGCAGATCCAGCCGGTCGCCATGTCGGAGATTTTCGAGGCGGGCACCAGGCTGTCCATGTTCTCGTTCAGGTTGATGCTGGTCTTGTCCCTGTCGATGGTCACGCCTTTCTT
The DNA here is from genome assembly GCF_023336905.1 of Bacteroides sp. ET71. GTDB lineage: Bacteria > Bacteroidota > Bacteroidia > Bacteroidales > Bacteroidaceae > Bacteroides. The sequence continues at coordinate 19,946 of NZ_JAMBLS010000023.1, read as the reverse complement.
TATCTGCACCACCTTGCCGAAGATGTCGTTGCTCAGCCATTCCAGGGTCTCTTTCGAGCGGGCGGAGCCGCTCACCACGTTGCCTACGGTGGTGATGATTTTCTCCATGCCGACCTTGCCGTAGTCGGCTTCCAGCTGCGGCAGCTCCTGGAAGCCCAACGCCACGCTCACCTTGTTGCTTCGCGCCGTTCCTATCAGGCGGTCTATCTTGTGGAAGTACAGGGTCGGCAGCTCGTCCACGATGATGCTCACGGGGATGTTCTTGCCCTGACCGGTGTTCACACGGGTCACAAGGCGGTTCAGGATAAGGGCGTTCAGGGCGCCGATGATGCTTTCCATCTCCGGGTCGTTGGCGATGAGCAGGTAGCTCGGATTCTTCGGGTCGCTGACCTTCAGGTCGAAGTCGTCTCCGTCCTTGTGGAATATCCAGTAAGATTCCTTGGTCGCCAGACGCGAGGTATAGACACGCAGCGTGCCTATCATGCCTTCCAGCTGCTCCATCGCCTTGTTCTTGAACGCGGTCTGGAACGGGCCGAGCAGCGGAGCCACCTCGTTGTCGGTCTCTAATACCTCGAAGATGGTCTGGTAGCTCTCGTTCAGGAACGACAGGATATGGGGCATGTCCGAGTATTTGCCCAGCCAGTAGGCGGGCTCCACGATGTCCCCGCCCTTGCGGTCACGCACCACGCCCGTCGGCTTCCAGAACTTCGTTTCCGGGTCCTGACGCTTTTCGGCGTACAGCCGGTTGCCGTCCTTGTCGTAGGGCTCTTTCTCGTAGTTCACGAAGAAGTAGATGCAGGCGGCGAGGAAGTTCACCGCCGAGGTCTGGAAGAACTGGTCGCTGCCGCCGCCTCCCTCTTTCTTGCCCTTTTGCAGCGATTCCAGCAGGGTCTCCGCCGTCTCGCTGGCCGCAGCGAGGTTGTTGATGTACTTCGACTGGATGGGGTTCACCCTCCGGCTGTACTCCACATTGACAAAATTGATGATGTTGAACTTGCACCCCTGCGGCAGCTTTCCCAGCTTCTGGTTCTTCCTGTAATGGTAATACAGCTTGGTGGCCAGTGTGGGGAATTTGTAGTCGTAAACGACCAGCGCGAAGCCCTTTGCGGAGTGCTGGCGGATGAACGGCTCGATGATGGAGAAGGTCTTTCCGCTTCCCGGAGTGCCGACCACCCACGTTCCCCTGAAAGGGTTGCTGATGTTCACCCAGCCCTTGCGGAACTTGCCCTTGTAATAGTAGCGCATGGGGATGTTCACGCTATATTTATTTTCCACCAGTTCCGTACATTGCTCGAAACTCTCGTTCTCAAGGTTGAAGCGGTCTTTCAGCAGACCTTCCTTCAGGAATTTCGAGATGTTGTCCAGGGCGACATGCACGAGTATCACGCCGGCGAGGGAGGCGGCCATGTAGAGGATGATGTGCACGGGCAGCGTGTACAGCTGCATTCCCATCGGACGGTTGAACAGCCATACGGAGAGGACAAGCAGCGCAAGGCCCGCCGTCAGGGGCAGGATGACCTGCCGCCTGGCGTTGAACTCCAGATGTTTCTTGTTCCTCGTGCCCAGGCAGGTGATGCAGATCAGCAGGATGGTCGCCAGCTTGCTGTACACAAGGTTCCCGTCGCTGTATATCGACCAACGCTTGATGCGTCCGTGAATGTCGGCGAGGATGCCGCCCCAGTCCCCGAAAAAGGCGGGGTCAAAGGCGTACTCGAAAAACTCCAGCAGCACCGATACATAGACCACCGCGCGGAATATCCTGTAAAATCCCTGTAACTCCTTGCTTTCTTCCATAAGCCTGTCTGTCTTTTAGTCCGTTTTTCTGCGATACCAGCGATTGTCTATCCGGATGACGTCCATGCCGAGACTTGCGCCGTTCTCGCCCAGTTTGCTCTTGATCCGCTCCACGGTCGCTGGGCCGACACCCCAGATCTCCATGAGGTACTCTTCGTCATGAGGCACCAGGTCGCCCACATACCTTAACCCGTATGCGGTAAGGTGGTTCTGCGCCGACGGCTGGATGCCCAGGCTGAACAGCGGCTGCGAGAGGTAAGGCACCTCTTCCGCCGGCAGGTTCTCCACGGCGGCTTCCAGCCCTTCCCTGATTCTTCTCAGGGTGTCGATGCGCTGCTCCAGCCCGACGACGGCCTGTCCGTTTTTTTCGATGGCGTCCCGCAGGCCGTCAGCTTTCTCCACGAGGGCGGCGTTGCTCCGCATCAGTTCGTCGTGGGTCCTCTCCAGGGACAGGTTCTCCCGCTCAAGCTCGTCCCGTCTGTATTCCAGCGAATCGACGGTATCCTGCAGTTGCCCCGCACGGTATTGCAGGGCGGAGCATCTTTCGTTGTCGTCGGACAACGTGCCTAACAGGTTTTCGAGTTTGCTGACCTGAAGCTCAAGGCTGTCGTTGGTTGAAAGGAGCGTGTCCGCAAGCCCGTTCATTCGCTGGCGGCGTGATTTGCGACGCACGCATCTGTACAGGATGACCAGCGCCGATACCATCAGCACCAGTCCGATAAGCATGGTAATATCCAATGTTTCCATAATGTCATTTGTTTAATGTGATGATGGGGCGCACCCGGTGCGCCTGTGTTTTCGGTGTCTCCTGCATGGCTCCGCTGCCCAGCGAGTAGAGCCATGCCTTGGCGGTCTGCTGTCCTTCCACTTCTGTCGAGGTCCAGTACCAGCAGTCTTCGGTATCCGGATTCGGCAGAGGATCGCCGCCGCATTGCTCGATGACGGGATTCACGACCTCCCGTGCCGCGTACAGCAGCCGCATCTCCGCCACCGAGGGGATGAACGCGCTCTGTCCGTAAGGCCATCGGTCAATGACCGCTTCCGCCATCGGCGCAGACGTTTCCCGTGTGTCGTACAGGGCGAAGGTGTTCATGTTCCCGTCGTAGGCCTCCGTGTCGGCGGAGGTTCCCTGTTCCACGCCGAGGCTGTCCGCAAAAGCCGTGGGAACGATGTCCCACAGATAGACGGCGTAGCCGTTCCCTTCCGTCTCTCCATGCCGCCCGGTGTCGAATACGACGGCCACGGCCTGCCTGCCGGATGCCTTGTACTTTTCATAGGTCCGGGCCTCGCCGTCGTCGCAGAGGACATGCCCGGGACGTACCGTCTTGTCCGGGGTCTCGATGTGCGCGTCGCAGGCGGCCAGTGCCATGCCTGCCGCCACCGCAATGATTAGATGTATCTTGTCTGTTCTCATCTGTCCGTATTTTTTATTTTCCCTCATTTTTTACTGTCTATCTTGTCGGCAGCTTCACGCCGAGCACGACACCCGCCCGCAGCAGGTCGGCCCCCTTTATCATGATGTCGCCCTTCGCCTGCCAGAAGAACACCCAGCCCGACCGCAGCACATAGTTGTGTTCGTAGCCGAGGTGGATGCCGCCGAGGAATTTTCTCGTGTCGCTGCCGGCCGATGCCCCGATGCGCAGGTTGCCGTAGTGGTTCCTGCCGCGCACCACGCAGGGCTTGTAGGCCGCGCCGAAGCCGTAGGTGCGGTAGTTCCGCCAGAACGAGTCCGGGCAGACATGCCCGCATGTCTCACAGTCTTTCCATTGCAGGTAGCCGTTGGCGAAGAACTCCCAGGCGTTGTGGTAGTTCATCTCGTGCTCGTAGGCAAGGGTCAGGTCCATGCCGTTCCGGTACAGCAGTCCGGCCCCGAGCGAGAGCCGCCCGGTGTTCCGCTGTGCCTGTGCGCCCGCTGCCATGCAGAGGCATGTTATCGCAAGGATTATCGTCTTTTTCATGCTCATTCCTCCTCCAAAAGTGAATTGTCAAACGAATCGGCGGCAAGCACGTCCTCGTAGTCGATGTGCAGGCTGATGTTGCGCCCGCTGATCTGCTTCTCGGTCATCTCGACGGTCAGCACCTTGTCGTTGGGGAAGGTCATCTTCCGCACGACAATCACGTTGCGGTAGCCCCGCTTGAACGATTGGGCCGGTTCCAGCACCATCGCCGGTTGCAGTTCGATGACCTGCGAGTTGGTCGCTTTCGACACTTTCTTGTCGGCGAGCTTCACCCGTATCTCGTCGATGTCGAAACGGATGTTGGTGCGGTTCTCGATGGAGAAGTCAATGAAGAAGTAGTCGCCGGCCGCATAGATGTTGTTCAGCCGCATGGTCATGCGGTGCGCCTTGCTCGCCACGTTCCGTATCTTGGCCGGGGAGTTCCAGATGCGTCTGGCCAGTCCGGTCATCTCCGCCGTGGACATGGAGACGGCGGGGTTGTGGTAGCCCTCCCGCTCCGCAGGCAGTATCTCCTTGTCGGTCACGGCCTCTTTCATCCGGGTGGTGTAGAGCAGCGCGTACTGCGTGCGGTAGCGTTCCGTCACGATGGTCACGATGGCGAGCACCTCGCCGTCCTCATGCCCGGCCTCCTTGGGCTTCAGGCGGATGATGTTGTCAAGCGGCTGGTCGCCAGCCACCTTGTCTGTGGAGATGTCCACCAGGCGCACCGGTTCCGATGCCGTGATGACGGTCGTCACCTGCTCGTTCACGGTGAGCAGCTCCATTTCCTCGTAGGTTTTCTGGGCTTTCGCCTCGTATGCGGCGCACAGTCCGGCCGCAAGGAGGAACAGGCCCGTCAGATGTCTGTTCATGTCTTTGCCTTTTTATTGGTTTTTCTCGTTGTTCATTCTTTCCCTCTGTTCGATTTCTTCCCGTATCCGCCGCTCCGTGATGTCGTAATACTCCCTGTCTATCTCGAAGCCGACATACTGCCGACCCGTCCGCAGGGCGGCGATGGCGGTCGTCCCGGAGCCGATGCAGTTGTCCAGCACGAGGTCGCCCTCGTCCGTGTAGGTCCGTATCAGGTACTCTATCAGGGCCACGGGCTTCTGGGTGGGATGGTAGAAGGCTCCCGTGCGGTGTTCCTTGGGCACGGACACCACCGAGGTCGGGTATTTGTCGTCGGCGATGCGCACCGGCGTGAGCTCCATGCCGCCGTAGCACCGGTTGGTGAAGCCTTCCGTCTTGCGGCGGCCGTGGTTCCGCTTCTCCGGCGGGCACGGCGTCATCTGGGGGTGGTACACCGGCAGTTTACGGTAGAACACCAGGATGTCCTCGTGCTGGCGCAGGGGCATCCGGTTGGCGTTCAGGTGGCCGCTCACCCTGTCCTTGTGCCAGACGAGGTTGTACCGCCAGAGCTTCGGCTGCGACAGCACCAGCTCCGCCGTGAACATTCCCTGCGCGAACAGGATGATGGGGCTGTCCGGCTTGGTGATTCTCAGGTACTGCTCCCACAAGGGGGCGAGCGGGATTTTCTGGTCCCACCGGGCCGCGCTGTTCTGGCGGTTCAGCACGCCGTAGGGCAAATCCGCTATCACGGCATCGACGCTGCGGTCGGCCATCCGCTTCATCCCCTCCAGGCAGTCCATGTTGTAGATGTGGTTCGTCTCTATCATTTTGCTTCTTTTTCTATGGGTTCCGCACTTGCCCAGGTACAGTGTCCTGTCCGGGTCATCTTTATCTCGCATTTCCAAAGCGTGTCCGTTTCCGCCTGCTTGAAATTCACGTTGCCGCACCTCGGCCCGTAAAGGCCTGTCTCCTTTTGAAAGGCGAGCAGGGCGATCTTCCGGCCGTCTTCCGTCTCAAAGTTGCAGATCAGGGCGTTGCGCTTCCTTTTGTTCCACCACACGGTGCTGACGAGCCTCCCGATGAAGACCTCCGGCTTGTCCGGCTGCACATAGTCATCGTAATAAAAGCCGTCCGTCCCTTTGTGGAGTTTCGATAGGTCTCTTTCCATGATGCTGTATAATGGCTGTTATTGTTTCCGGTTTCCGTTCACCAAATACACGAAGGTGCCGTATTTCAGCTTCACCTTGTTTTTCCTGATGGCCTTGCTGATGGCGTTGCTCGTCTTCTGGTAGGCGTTCTGCACGGCCTGCATGCCCCATTGGGCGAGGCTGTTGCCGTAGCCGCCGGTGTTCATGCTCAGGTTGCCCGACATCGCGCTGCTGGCCACGTCCTTGCCCGTCTCGCGGAAGCTGCTCTCCGGCACATACAGCCCTTCCAGGCCGTCGGTGTCGTACAGCGAGAGGCTGACCTTGACCAGCTCGTCATCCACGAGGATGCTGCTGATGCTGCCTTTCACACGCCCGGACGAGAAGCCGCTGACCGTGGCGTACAGGTAGGTGCCTTTCCGGACGGTGCTTCCGTCTATCTCCACATCGTCCAGCAGGCGCAAACGCACACGCGAGCCGTCCACGGCCTTGATGTCCTCGTCGATGATGGCCTGGATGAGCCTGGGCTCCCGGCCGCTCCGGTCGAGCGTGTGGAAGTAGTCCGAGGATGCATTGGCTTTCTTCACTACCTCGCTGGTCCTGTCGTCCTCGCCGGGGGCTTTCACGGCCCGGCTGTCCTCGTCGATGATGCCCTTTGCCTGCGGTTCCGCCGGTGGCGGCGCGGCTTGGGCCGTGTCCGTTTCCGCAGGCGGGGTCACTTCCTGCCGCCCGCGCAGCCTTGCTTCGGCAAGGGCTTTCTCCAGTTCCGCGAGGGCTTCTTCCTCCCGTGTCTTGGCGTCGGCTGCTTCCTCCGCCATACTCTTTTCCTGTTCGAGCTCTCCGAGCAGGGCGATGTCGTCTTCGGTGTATTTCGATTCATATTCTTCCTTGTTTTCGTCGGGTTCGTCCCTTTCAATGTTGTCCACGGCCGTGTAGTCCTGTATCCGGCCCCATGATTTCGTCATGTTCTCGTATTTGCTGCCTATGCCCTCGTCCCTGATGGTGGCCTCCGGCAGTTCCGGGTTCAGGAACTCGGTGGTCTGCAGCGCGGTGTCCTGCACCTCGGCCTTTCCGGTGCGGAACAGGTCGAAGACGAAGTACGACGTGCCGAGCAGCGGCAGGTAGAGGATGGCCGGAAGCATGTACTTCGGCTGCCTGAAATTGATTTTCTCCAGTATGCTCATCGTCATTGTTCTTTAGGTGGTTGTACATACGGTCCGGACGGCCGGTGCCTTTCCCGCAGGACGCTGTCCTGCATCTCGGTGGCTGTCCGCTTCGCGGGCTGGCGGTGGTACACGGCGGTCAGCCGGTAGATGTTCCATGCCAGACCTGTGGCGAGGAAGGCAAAGACGATGACCAGAAAGAGGGTGCGGTGCACGTTGGCGAAGCCCTGCACCTTGGCGGCGGCCTTGTCTATCCGCGTCGCCTTGGCGAACCTCCGCCCGGCATCCACCTCCCGTTCGTAGCGTTCCTTGTATTGCGGGTCATGCTTGTCCGGCATCTTCTCGCCGAGCAGCATGCGTCTGAATCCTTTGATGTTCATGGTCGTGCCTCCTTTAATAGCTGTTCTTTGTCTTCTGTTCGATGTCCCTGTTCAGCAGCGTGCGCCAGTTCACGATGAGCAGCCCGTGGGGGTTGTTCTCCGTGCGCGGCACACGCTTGAGCTGTCCGGCAGTGACCAGCTCGCGCATCAGGATGTTGCTCCGCCGTTCGATGCGCTGCCGTCCGTAATAGGTGAACTCCATTTTCTCACGGTCGAAGCGGATGCTGTCGCAGAAGATGCTGAACACCGCACTCGTGCCCATGATATTCGAGTAGAAACCTTTTTCCTTCAGCGTATTGTACTGCGCAAGTCCGGTCTCGTCCACTAAGTACATGGCCTTCTCCATCGTGTAGCGGATGTATTTGTCGTCCGGCGCCAGCGTGAAGAAGTAATGGTGGAACATTTCGACATGGGATTTGGCCTCCACGTCGAGCGTTTCCTCCATCGTGGTCTGGCGGACCAGTATCGGCACGTTGCTGTCCAGCACATAGACCTTCCTGTGCGCGTCCGCGACCATCGTCCGGGCCGTCCAGATGCTCGACACGCTGATGATGATGCACCCCGCGAGGAAGGCGGTGCACACGATGCCCGTCAGCCTGATCTTGTTCTCCAGATTCTTTATGACCATTGCCCGTCCCCTTTTTCCGTGTCCGACTTGCGTACATATTCCTCATGCAGCATGGGGATGATGCAGTCCTGCAGTTCGTCCAGCAGCGGGTCGAAGTGCTCGGAGAAGACATGGGTGTAATGCCCCTGCATAAACACATGCACGAACACCCACCAGATGCCGCGTCTGCGCTTGTGAGGGTTCCTGCATAGCCTTGCCAGATGCAGGCGGTAGGCGAGGTATTCCACAAGGGGCGAGATGTAACGGTCGTCCCATTCGAAACCCTCGTCGAGCTCCTCATACCTCCGGTCAAGCGTATGGTTCTCCGGCACTTCCGTAATCTCTTCCTGCATCCGTCTCTCGGCATACCGGCGGAAACGCTCGTCCGCCAGCCATTTCTCGATTCTTTTCTTGGTTTTCATATCCTTTTGTTTTATGATTGATGATTGTTTTTTATGTGTCAGTCTTTCCTTATCGTGTCATGGTTCCGATGGCGCCCGTGGCCGTCATCTTCGCCTGTTGTGCCACGCCCTCGCCGAAGTTTCGGGTCGAGAAGGCGGTGTCGCCTTCCGGTATCATCCATGCCGCAAGGTCGGGAACGAGGTTCAGGCATTTCAGGGCCACGATGCTCGCCGCCATCAGGTAGCCGGCGGAGAAGAACGAGTTCTGCAGGTAGGCGGCCATCGTCTGCTCGCTCGCCGTTATCGCCGTCAGGTTCTCCACCTGGATGCACAGCACGATGTCGAACAGGAGCAGCACATAGAAGCCCACGAAGTAGAGCATCGCCCCGTAGAAATGTACCGTCAGATACCTCGTGAGCCACTTCGCCCACGCGCCTTCCCATTTGGGAAGCAGCGAGAAGGCCCACTGTATCGGCCCGAATATCGTCAGCATCCCCAGCAGGATCTGCTGGCAGTATATCGTCGCCCACCACCCGATGCGGAATACCACGAGGGCGATGAGCATGATGATTTTGTCGATGCCCACGACGATGCCGGAGGTCAGCGAGGTGAACCACAGCTTGGCCGCGTCCTTCTCCATGCCGGTCACTTCGTCCACGCCGGTCTGTTCCATCGTGGCTTCTATCAGGTTCGGGTCGGACGTGCCGGTATGGGCCACATCAGCCTGCGCCTGCAGGCTGGTGTACATCGTGTCGCGCACGAAGATGAGTTCCTGCGCTTCCTCGAACTTGTCGCTGATCTGCGCGGCTTCCGCTTGGTAGAGGTCGTGGGTGTACGAGCCGATGCAGTTGGGGATGTAGGACAGGAAGTCCAGGAAGCACCAGTTGCTGCCGCTGCCTGCCATGCCCGTGTCTGCCGGAGGGTACCACCAGCACAGCACAAGCGACACGGCCAGCGGCCTGAACAGCTTCATCACGTCCAGCGGCTCGTGCTTGACCATCATCTTGTAGGTCATACCCGCCGTCATGATGATGGCGAACAGGGCGGCGAGCGCCATGCACATCTGCAGTATCCACCAGAACGGCCCCTGCGCCCCCGTGAAGGTGGCGTCGGTCAGGAACTCGTTGGTCTGGAAGATGACGTCGTCTATTTCCTCTTCCAGTAGGTCTATGCCGAAATTCGACAGTATGTTTCCGTCTGCCATGCCGTTTCCTTTTTAGTTTCTCTCTACTGTTTCTTCTCCTTCTCCGTCGTCTCCGCCGCTGCCGCCGTCCGTCTGCGACCCACGCACGGCATACCGGGATTCGTTCCACCGCTCCATAGCGCCGCGCAGGATGCTTCCTTTGTCAACGGGCTGTGCCCCCTCCGCGTCCAGCAGGGCCGCAGTCAGGGCGGCGTTCTGCTTCCGGGCGAGAAAGAGGACAAGCGTCTCGTTCTGCCGGGCCACATCCTCGCTGATGCGCAGGTATTCCTTTTTCCGCTGGGCGTTGGGCATGTAGGCGTCCCGGGTGGCGCTGACGGCGCACTGGTACACCTGGTAGTATTCCTCCCAGCGTTCCCGTTCGTCCGGAGTGCCGCCGCACTGGAGGATGCGGTCGATGTTGCGCCGGAAGCGTTCCATCTGCCCGTCCACCTTGTCGCCCTCGGCGAGCCAGGCCAGATCCACCTGCCTGTCGGCCACGTTCAATGCCTCGACAGCGGCCCGTTTGACCAGTGCCGAGTCGATGGCTTCCGCCTCGTCGGTCTGGTTGTAGAGGTTCACCCCGGCCAGCGTCCGGAACGACAGCTTGTTCTTCGCCGCCGCCGTCTTCTTGTACTTGTTGTGCAGCAGCGTGTAGTAGATTTCCGGGGTGAATGCCCCGGTGCCGGTCTCCATCACCGTAATCTGGTTCTGTTTCGGCGAGTCGTGGTTGTAGGTCGCATACTGGGCTTGTGCCGTATGGGCAGCCGTGACCGCTATCGCCATGAGTAAAAATGTCCGTTTCATGTTCATATCCTTTCCCTTTTTTCGTTAATAATCCAGTCTTCCGGCACTGCGCCAGCGGCCGAAGGCCCCGTCGATGATTTCCCGGCGGCTGCGTGCCTGGTATATCTTCTCTTTCCAGTAGCCGATGCGCACCTGTATGTAGCGCCAGGTCTCCAGGTAGGCCCGGTTCAGGTGCCGCTCGATGTCGTCAAGCGAACCGTTGATGGCTTCCATCACCATCAGCAGGTCGGAGGTCGAGCAGGCCGCCGCTCCGGTGGCGTACAGCACGAGGTCGCCGAGCGACCTGTACAGTTGCTCTCCGTCACGGGCGATGGCCTCTATCGCCTTCTTGTTTATCGTGAGTATCAGCAGGTCTTCCGGCTCGGCCTTGCCGCGTTTCAGCACCTTGTCGTTGAACTCGGTCAGCATGTCCTTGTAGTCGCCGATGCGGTCGCTCACGGCCGTGTAGGTGTCCTTGGCGTTCAGCACCGTCCGCAGGGACTGGTACATCACGTCGATGACGTCGAAGGCGCGGGTGTACCGGTCCAGATCCACATTCAGTTCCTTGTATTCCACGGTGGCGTCACGGCTGTACTCGTGCAGCAGCTTGTTGCTGTATTCCAGGGTGCTGCGGGCCAGCAGCAGGCTGCGCTGTTTCTTGTGGTCGTTGATGTAGGCTTCCACCGACACGATGTCGAAAGTCCACTGGGCCCTGGCGATACACGGCAGGAGGGCCAGCAGCAGAAGCGTGAGGGTCAGTCTCTGTCTCATAGCCCGTCCTCCTTTCTTCCGTTCCCGCCGCGCAGGTTCCGCGCATTCTCCACCCACCGCTTGTGGCATTCTTCCACAAGGGTGAGCCTGCGCCCTTCGTCCGTGTCCGGTTCGGGCAGCACGTCCTTCAGCATGTCGATGATGCTGTACTTGTAGTGCATCATCTTCTCCAGCGACACGAGATCGGCGTAGATTCTCGTGAGGCGGGTGTCCACCTCGCGGGCGATTTCCAGCCGGTCGCTCGACCACAGCAGGTGGTACACGTCCCCGGTGGGCGTATCCTCCAGCGGCGGCGTGCCGGCGTATTCGGTGGTAATCTTGCAGGAGGGGTATTCCCTCGCTATCTCCGCGATGCGGTCGTTCACCAGTTTGGTCTTTTCGGCATCCGACAGGTTCGGGTCGAGCGTCAGCACGTCGGCCACATGGGTGTCGGTGTATTCCGTGGTCAGTTCCCATGAAATCTGCAGGATGGCGCGGTGTATCTTGATGCCGAGGAAGTATTTGGGCTTCCTCGCTATCGAGAGGGTCGCCTTGAAGGTGATGACGCCGTTGATGTCCGGCATGGTGGCCTTGCGCACGAAGATGTAGCCGCTCCACGAGCCGCCGTCCTGCCATGTCAGGCTGTATGAGGTCTTGCAGTCCTGCATGATGGCCGGGATGCGGTAATAATCATCCGTAGCGACGGCGTTGTCCGCAGCAGCCTCGGACTTCGCATCTTCGTATTCAGACAGCTTTTTCTGCCAGTCAGAGAGTTCACCTTTGAGCTGATTTATCTGTGTCAGGTTGCTGTTGTATTGCTGCCGGTAAACGGCGGCGTCTTCCACGCTCGATTCGGAAATCTTCTTCAGCAGGGTCTCGTTCTCGTCTTCCAATGCCTTTATCTGCGACTGGAGGACGGACACCCGGCTCTCGGCTTCCTGCACCATCCCGTCCAGCTCCGAGGTGTCCAGCTCGTTGTCTGTCACGGTAGTCTGCATGGCACACTCCTTTGAGTGGGCATTCAGCGAACTGCCGCAAGTACGGCATTTATATTGTGTACTTCCTTGTCCGAGCGTAGCCCCGTCCGAACAGGTTACGCTGATAGTCACGCTCTCGCATCCCTGCAATTTGGCCGCATCTGTTGCCTGATAGTAATTCCGCGCGTCGGAAGCAATATAATAGGTATATCCTTCCTCGTTCTCGTTGATTTCCGACAGGCGGGCGTTGAGCTGCGCCTTGAAGGTGTTCAGGTCCATCGTGTAGGAGTCGAACACTTCTTCATATACCACCTCTTCGCGGTTCCAGCTCTGGGTCACATGGATTTCGTAGGCGTATGCCTTCTTGGTCTGTTTCCCGCCACGGCTGATGACGTAGGCCCTCTGGCTGTAGCTGATGGAGTAAGTGTAGCCGTCGTTTTGGTTGTTCAGCTCCTGCACCCGGCTGCGCGACCATCCGGCATACCGCTCCGAGTTGGAGAGGGCCTGCTCGCGCTGCGAGGCATTGGGATAGAATCCGGCGTCGCCGGTCTCGAAACGGGTCCACTCGCCGCCGTTCAGGATGCTGTTGTCGTCCGTGGGCGGATAATAGTCGCACAGCGGTACGCTGCCCTGTTCCCGGCGGGCGATGTACCACCGCTGGGTGTAGTAGTTCCCGGCGGACTCGTCCATGTAGTCGGTGATCCACGAGGTCAGGTCGTAGTTGCTGAAGTCGAACAGCCCGGTCACATTCTCCGGACCGCCCACCATGTCGAGCAGGAGCCGCCCGGCATCCCGCTCCGCCGCTTCGTACAGGTGGCTGTAATGGTCGTACAGGTTGAATATCTCTTCCACCTTGCCGTTCATCAGGTCATGGAACGAGCTGGTCTGCAGCAGGGCGTCGCCGATATTCCCGATACCCGCCGTGGCGAGCCCCACACCCATGTTGTACAGGTTGTCGAGGTCGCTCTGCAGGTTCTCTTTCGTGAAGCTGCCCGGTATGCGGGCCAGGTCGTCCAGCATCCGCTGCCAGTCGGTGTTTCCCAGCTCGCTGAGCCGCAGCAGGGAGGCGAACTCTTCCTTGATTTCAAGGAAGGCCACGTCGGAAAAGGTCAGCGTGCTGTTGGTCACGATGCTCTCGAACTGCATGCACAGGCTCTTGGTGTCGTCGCACACTTTCATCAGGTAGCTGCCCCAGTAGAGCGCCGTCTGCGGGGAACGGAGCATCATCTTCGCCACCACCCAGGTCTTCGGTATGATTTTCCGGGCGACCATGTTGTAGATGCGGCGGTAATAGTAGTTCTCCGTGCTGCTGCTCCATATACCCAGCTCGGACAGGGCCTTGTGCTCAAGGAACTTCGACGAGAAGATGCCGGCGGCGGCGACCTCCGCAGCCGTGTAGTGCTTGAGGATGTCGTCCACCTGCTCCCGGTAATAGCTCTCGGCCACCATCTCCGTGCCGAAGGCGGCTGCCATCGCCGCCACGGTGCGTGCGTCGTAGTTCACGCTGTAATACTGGGCGCGGACATGCTGCACGGCGGACAGCGACAGGAGTGTCAGTAGGAACAACAGTCGTCTCATGGTCATTTCATTGCTGGTTGTTTTTATCACTCTTTTTCAGATTCAACACATGCCCTGCGGCGTTCACCTTCTGGGCGAAAGGCAGCGACTTGTTTATGCCGCTGGCGTCCCAGTCGCGGCAGTACGCTTCGATGGCCTCCTGGTGGCTGCAACGGAGTTCTCTCTTGTACAGCTTCAACGCTTCTTTCTCCGCACGCTCGGTGGTGTAGGTCATGTAGCATTCGTGAGGCTCCTCCACGCCGTACACGCCGCTGGTCGAACCGCGACGGATGAAGACCTCGCGGAAGAAGCTGCGCCCTTCCTTGTTCTCCAGACGGTTGATGGTGAATATCTTCTTGCAGTCCACGTCGGTCAGGCCCAATATGGCCTTGATGCTGTCGAACCGCTCCTTGAACTTGCTCTGGTCGAGCAGCATCACCACATCGGAGTTGTTGATGATGGCTTCCTTCACGATCTCGCTGCCGATGATGTCCTGTATCTCCTGCGTCACCACGCCCACCGAGGCCCAGAACTTTCTCGCGGTCTTGTACATGAACTTGATGTACTCCGCCATCAGCGGGCTGGCGATGGCCTTCCACGCTTCCTCTATCACCAGCACCTTGCGGTTCTTCTTGATGCGCATCTTCTGCAGGAACACGTCCATGATGATGAGCGTCACGATGGGGAACAGCTTCTTGTTTTCCTTGATTGCGTCCACTTCGAAGACGATGAAGGTCTCCGAGAACAGGGTGGTGTCCACGTTCTCGTTCAGTATCTTGTCGTAGTTGCCGCCCTTGTAGAACGGCTGTATCATGTAGGTGTACTTGTCGTAGTCTATTTCCGTGATGTTGTTTTCCAGGCAGATGAGTTCCAGCCGCTCGCAGGAGTATTCATAGAAGGTGTTGAACGACAGCGAGGCCACCTTCAACACTTTCCGGCGTTCTTCCAGCATACGGATCTTGTCATCCACCTTCTGTTCCAGGGCCGGCAGGTCTTCCGCGCCCCAGGTGCCTTTCCGCTTCTCGGCGGCTGTCAGGGTCTTGCGCAGGGTCTCACGCTGCACGGGGTCGTAGCCGTCAAAACCGTGGAAGTAGGCGTCGTAGTAGTCCGTCACCATCTGCTCCACGATGCGGAACTCCAGTTCCGTAATCCTGGTGTCCGAACCTTTCCATATCAGCAGGATCAGATTTTTCAGGAAGTCTATCTTCTCGATGTTCAGCTCCGCCTGCGTGATGTTGAACGGGTTCATCGTGATGGGCTTTTCCTCCGTGTAGCTGATGTACTTGCCGCCCAGGTATTCGCACAATCCCTCGTAGGAATTACCCGTATCGACCATCACCACGTCCGTGCCCTGCTCGTGGAGCTGGCGCACCACGCTGTTCATGTGGAAGCCTTTTTATATATCCTAACACGCTGAGCCACAGTACTCTCTTGAAAACAACAAATTCAAAACGGTACAAATTTTGAACAGGGGAAAATCTATAGTTCAAGGCACTCGGCAAAGAGAAAAAACTATGACAGGGGCAAAAAGCAATTTTAAGATTATTTATGAAAATATTTTGGGCAATTTTGGCTGGTTGCTATCCAAAGAGCGCATTTTTGATGAAAAGTCCCACTTTCATCAGCCATAAAGAGTGAGACAATCGAAAAAGAAAAGGAGGGGTGAGAGAGCCTTGTTTGTGGCTTCTACATAGGGCGAAAATGGATGTCTTGTACCTCGGTTGTATCTCAGTCGGCATATAATGCTGAAAGACAATGCAGGTTAATAATTCGGCGGCAATAGAATAGCGTTTGAAAGACGTATTCATTGTTTAGTAGTTTTCCTGATAAAATGTTAAATTTAGGGTAGTTAGATTAGTTTTTCTTCCAATTGTTTGGTTTTTTGGAATTGAATGCCTACCTTTGCATTGACAAATCCCGCTCGCTTCCCATAAGAACAGCGTACCCAGCGGGACATTTTTTAAATTGTAGGTATATGAAAGTTATAAAGAACAAGACAATAGATTTTGCAACCGCAGTTCAGGCTCCCGTCATTAACGGAAATAGAGCTGCACGGACAGGTTATGTCCGTTTGGTTCGCCTTATCACTGACGAGCCTGTTCCTCAACAAACTTCATATACGGGAAAAATTGAGTTGAGGTAGGAATGGCTGTATATACAAAAGAATACGAATCCCAGCCAGAGGCTATTCTTACAAACGTCATTATCTGTCCAGCCGTAGATTTGTCGGCAAACGTGGCTGTTCCTGTTCATTGCCAAGTTGAAAATGTATTGTGGGACACAGGAGCGACCAATACATTGATTTCACAGGAAGTTGTAAATGCTTTAGGGTTACAACCGAAGAACAAGGCTCTTATTTCGAGTGCAGGAGGTGATGTCGAATCCTGGACTTACCTTGTTCATGTTATCCTTCCAACAGGAACAGCAGAGTTGAATGTTCAGGCTCTGCTTAACGACAATTCAGACTATGATGTGGTGATTGGCATGGATATTATAAATTCATGCGACTTCTGCTATACAAACAAAGACGGCAAAAGTACATTCTCCTTATGTCATCCAGCAAAGGAGAAAATCATTCTGAAATAAACCAGCCATAGGCTTTCTTTCAAGAAAGACATGTGCGACAACAATAATGACAGATGTGACATTCGCATCTGTCTTTTGCTTTTTACGCCAATAAGAGGCCATTTCCTTACACAAAATATACGAGATTTGAGCAAGAATTTAGTTAATTATGGTTAAATTTAAGGTTTATACATACTTTTCCATAACAAAATGAGGTTGTATTGAGATTTTCTTTGTACTTTTGCAGCGGACTATTATCGCCATGTTTATAGCCATTGAGGTTAGACGTGTTCTTTCGTGATGGCATACAAGGCAGCCTACGCCGTGCTGAGTATGGCGGAGTCATAATGACAAAGCGGTACAAAGCGGGCATTGGGTGGGAAAGATAGTCCAGACATAATGAAGGCGTTTACTAACGCTCTGTTTAAGACAGTCTGTAATCTAGCAAATTAACAGTTATCATAGTCTTGAGCAAAGCCAACGGTAGATGTCCCGGGTGTGATAATATCGCTCCTGCGGAGACCTGTAAGCACGGATTGTACCTTTTCGGGCACAACAATTGTTTATTATGGTCTCCTAATGGAAATGATTATTCATATCGGCGTGGGCTCTGACGTTGTCTGTTCAACTATGATAGGCAATTGCTAGAGCCTCAGACTGTGGAATAGACAACAGACGTTTCCACGCTCTTTTTATGTCTATATTGCTATTAACGAGCAACGACATATAAGCCGATATGAACGCATTGCTTAATGCGCATACCAAACGAGGTTGCGATTCACCTCCTCACATTGGATTTGCCTCCAATGTCTCCCCCGAAGCCCAAAGCTCACAAACAGGGGTGTCCTCGGAATATGTCCAGCAGGAAGGTTACAACTGGTTTGTTCTTCGTGCTACTTATAACAGGGTAAATGCAGCCGTAGAGAAAGCAAAGAAGAATGATATTAAGACATACGTGCCGATGCACTATGTACTAAAAGTGATTGCTGGGAAGAAGAAGCGAATACAACAGCCTCTTCTTCCCAACTTTCTTTTTATATACGCCACAAGGGAACAATCAGACAGTTTTGTGAAAAAGACAGTTGATGCCCCAATCTCTTTTATAAAATATTATTTGGATAAGACGCTTCCTCCAGAGGCAAACGGTAAAAATCCTCCGCTTATTATACCATACAATGCAATGATAAATTTTATCAAAGCAACAAGTACTGATAGTGAGCATGTACGCATTGTTACAGCGGAACAGTGTCACTATAAAAGTGGAGATAAAGTACGAGTAATAGCTGGTGACTTCAAGGGAGTGGTTGGAAAAGTTGCCAGAATAGCAGGACAACAAAGAATTGTTGTTGAGATCTCGGGATTGTGCCTTGTCGCTACTGCGTATATTCCTACTGATTTTATTGAGATTGTCAAATAATGCCGAAAGGCATATTGTTTAATTTAAATTTTTTATTTTATGAAGAAAAATGGTAAGAATGAAGAACTTCAGTCTCGTCGTGAGTTCTTTAAGAGAGCCGCTAAAGGTGCTCTGCCTATTTTGGCTGGTGCAGCTCTCCTGTCAAGTCCTATCTTGTCAGAAACTGCAAATGCAATGTCATGCGCAGGATGTAACAACCGTTGTATGAACAGTTGCTTCAACACATGTCATGGTACTTGTAGCAGAACTTGCTCCGGTACAAACAACGACTTGTTGTGTTAAAATATACGCTGATATAAATAAGAATTTAGGAGATAATATAAATGGAAAAATACAACAATTGGAAACTTAAGTTTTATACAATATGGGCAGGGCAGGCAGTATCATTAATCACTAGTGCCATCCTGCAAATGGCGATTATTTTTTACCTTACAGAAAAAACAGGATCTGCGATGGTCTTGTCTATGGCTTCACTTGTAGGTTTTTTACCCTATGCGGTCTTTGGACCAGCCATTGGTGTATTAGTGGATCGTCATGATAGGAAGAAGATAATGATTGGTGCTGATTTAATTATCGCAGCAGCTGGGGCCGTGCTAGCTATTGTTGCATTGTATATGGAGTTACCTATCTGGATGGTTATGGTAGTATTGTTCATCCGTAGCATTGGAACAGCTTTTCATACCCCGGCTCTCAATGCGGTTACTCCACTTTTAGTACCAGAAGAACAGCTTACGAAATGTGCAGGCTATAGTCAGTCTTTGCAGTCTATAAGCTATATTGTTAGTCCGGCGGTTGCAGCACTCTTATACTCCGTTTGGGAACTAAATGCTATTATTGCCATCGATGTATTGGGTGCTGTGATTGCATCTATTACGGTAGCAATTGTACGTATTCCTAAGCTAGGTGATCAAGTGCAAAGTTTGAAACCAAATTTCATAAGAGAAATGAAAGAAGGAATGGCTGTACTACGGCAAAATAAAGGATTATTTGCTTTATTACTCGTTGGAACATTATATATGTTTGTTTATATGCCCATAAATGCATTATATCCTTTAATCACTATGGAATATTTTAATGGTACACCGATGCATATTTCTATTACGGAGATTGCTTATGCCTCTGGTATGTTGATAGGGGGTCTATTATTAGGGTTATTTGGGAATTACCAAAAGCGAATCTTATTAATAACGGCATCAATTTTTATGATGGGGATAAGCTTAACCATTTCAGGATTACTTCCTCAAAGTGGATTTTTCATATTTGTAGTCTGCTGTGCAATAATGGGGCTTTCGGTTCCGTTTTACAGCGGTTTGCAAACAGCTCTTTTTCAGGAGAAAATTAAGCCTGAATATTTAGGACGTGTATTTTCTTTAACTGGAAGTATCATGTCTCTTGTTATGCCAATTGGGTTAATTCTTTCTGGATTCTTTGCTGATAGAATCGATGTAAATCATTGGTTTTTACTATCAGGTATTTTAATTATTTGCATTGCAATAGTTTGCCCAATGATAACTGAGATTAGAAAATTAGATGCAAAATAAAATAAAGGGCGTGTTCGTATGATAGACAATATTATTCAATCAGTGACAGAAAAATTATCCTCTTTGCCTTATATAGAAACATAAATGCTATTAGACCACTTGAAGTTACGGTCATAAATCAAAAGGATGTTGTCCCTTGGAAATTTCCTCCTAAACATGAATTTATGTATGGTGAGTGGCTAAGGGAGCAGTTTGATAAGGGAGCAATTCCTGAGCCAACTTATGATCCCGATTTAGCAATTCTTTTATCTCAATTAAGAGAAAATAGTATTAACCTTTTCGGACCAGAGGCAACAGAAGTGATTGAGCCTGTACCAATGACAGATATTCGAAGGGCGATTAAAGAATCCTTACCCGGGTTGATAGCTAGCATTGAAGGTGACGAACACAATGTGATTTTAACTTTAGCCAGAATGTGGCTGACATCCTCTTCCGGTAGAATTTGCTCAAAAGATCAGGCTGCTGAATGGGCGATACCTAAATTAGCCAAAGAGCATGCTACTTTACTTGAAAAAGCAAAAAAGGCTTATTTGGGAGATTATGATGACAAGTGGGAAGGAATGGAGACTGAGATAATTGAACTCGTTAATTATTTGAAAAGATCTATAGAGTCTTCCCTTAATATTTAAATCCTTTTCGAATAGTTTAAATATAACAGTGATTAGTTTTTAATGCGTATTATTGGTGATTATTACTTCGATATGTTCCCTCATACCTCGTTTTCTCAAAAAACAGTAAAAAATTGATAGATATGTTTCCGCATACGTCGGGCTCTAAAATTAGCCAAAGACATCAATTCCATCAACTCGAGCCACGTGGAGTGCGTAGTTTTGATGTCAAGGGTAAGCAAATAAAGGGCGAAAAGAAAGCTATAAAACTGCTTGAAACTTTTGAATA
>NZ_JAMBLS010000022.1 GCF_023336905.1 Bacteroides sp. ET71 | reverse complement strand
TGTTTCGTGTGCAAAGATAAAGAGGATTTTTTTAATCATCCGGTCAAAAAGAGGCAAACCGTTCCACAAAATGATTTTTTTTGCGCAGACAACTCAGACATAAATGGCAAAATTTCAATTATTAAGAACAGTTTATTGTCGAAATTTGAATGGTTTTGCTAAGCAATCATTATATTTGCAAATACAATCAATTATTATAGTGCGTCTGCAATACATTTTATTAATATGGGAACAGAAAAAATAAATCGGCTAAAAATAGTATTGGTAGAACAGGGAAAAACCGGAAAATGGCTGGCTGAACAGTTAGGAAAGAACGAAGCGACTGTTTCTCGTTGGTGTTCTAATACAACACAACCCTCATTGGAGATGTTGATGAAGATAGCGGAAATTCTGGAAGTGAATGCAAAAGATTTGATTAACAAGGGTAAATTCGATTAAATGATATGGCTAATAAGAATCTGAACAAGGCAAAAGAAGCCAAGAAAGACGAGTTTTATACGCAACTGGAAGATATCAACAACGAGTTGCGGCATTACCGGGAACATTTTCGCGGTAAGACTGTATTATGTAATTGCGATGACCCACGTGTGAGCAATTTCTTTACCTATTTTGCCTATAACTTTGAATTTCTTGGATTGAAGAAACTGATTACCACTTGCTATAAGAATCAAAATATAGACTTGTTCAGCCAAAACAAGAGCGAACAAGCCGTTTACCTGACTTATGAAGGTGATAAAAATGGAGACCATATACCCAATGCAGAAGAGATAGGAGTAAAACCGCTAAAAGGAGATGGAGATTTCCGCAGTAAAGAATGCATCGAATTGCTCAAAGAAGCGGATATTGTGGTGACTAATCCTCCGTTTTCTTTGTTTCGGGAATACGTGGCGCAACTGATGGAATATGAAAAGAAGTTCTTGATTATCGGACATCAGAATGCCATTTCTTATAAAGAGATATTTCCGTTAATCATGCAAAACAAATTGTGGTTAGGGTATGGTTTTAAGGGAGGAGCAGGACATTTTATTTCACATTATGAGGATAAGGCTACCGCTGGTGACCATCGGGAGGGTATGATTCGGGTATCTGGTGTTACATGGTTTACTAATCTTGAAATCAAAAAACGTCATGAAGACATCATTCTTTATAAGCACTACACTTCTGAAGAATATCCACGATACATTAATTTTGATGCTATTAATGTGAACAAAACGGAAGAGATACCTATGGATTATGATGGTGCTATGGGAGTTCCAATAACATTCTTGGATAAATATAGTCCGGAACAATTTGAAATATTAGGAAAAAGTCTTGATTTGGCTGATATGTCCGTGATTAAAAAAAGGTTAGGTAAATTGAATGGTGGTCCAAGATTTTATATTGAAAAAGAAGGTGTGCCAACTCGATTGTATGAAAGAATAGTAATCCGCAAAATCAAAAAATAATGAAAGCCGAAGAAATCATAGAATTGTTCCGCCGGTTTGAATCCATTGCAAACGAATATGAGGGTGTGGAATGCTGGAGTGCAAGAGAACTCTCTACTTTGCTAGGCTATGCACAATGGCGTAACTTTGAGAATATCATAGAGAAAGCCAAAATCGCATGCGAAAATGCAGGACAAGAAACAGCATATCATTTTGCTGACGTCAGCAAAATGATAGAATTGGCAAAAGGTGCTCAACGTGAGATAAATGACTATATGCTGACGCGCTATGCCTGCTATCTTGTTGCTCAAAATGGAGATCCGCGTAAGCCGCAAGTAGCCTTTGCGCAAAACTATTTTGCGGTGCAGACACGTCGGGCAGAACTTGTGCAGAAGAGAATACTGGAACATGAGCGTGTCGTGGCACGTAATAAACTGGCAGAAACGGAAAATCGTTTATCGGGTATCCTTTATGAGCGCGGAGTGGATAACAAAGGATTCGGTATCATTCGTTCTAAAGGTGACAAAGCTTTATTTCATCTGGATACGGCATTGCTAAAACGCAAGTTAGGAGCTCCTGACAATCGACCTCTGGCAGACTTCCTTCCGACAATCAGTATCAAAGCTAAGGATTTTGCTGCGGAAATGACCTCGGTAAATGTACAGCAGAAAGATTTGCACGGACAAGAACAAATCACTCGTGAACACGTGGATAACAATGCCGCCGTAAGGAATATGCTGCTGCAACGTGGAATAGTTCCTGAGCAGTTGCCACCAGGAGAGGATGTAAAGAAGGTGGAACGGCGATTGAAGTCTGAGGAAAAATCATTAACTAAGAAGCAAAGCGCAAAGAAAACTTCTAAAAGAGAAAAGGAGTAAGATATGCAAATAGAATTGAAGTCCATAAAAATCTGTGATTTGATTGATGGATATGTCAACGACCCCGATGCCGGAGTAAAAGGTTATCATGGAAAATTAGATATACGCCCTCCTTATCAGCGTGAATTTCGCTATGATGAGAAGCAACAGCAAGCCGTTGTGGAAACCATCCTCAAAGGCTTTCCTCTCAACATCATGTATTGGAGCGTAGATAAAAACGAAAACTTTGAAATGATTGACGGGCAACAGCGCACCCTCTCAATATGCGGATTCTACACTCACGATTTTAACATCGTTGACCACGACCGAGGAACACTCTATTTCTCCACACTTACAGAGGAAGAGAAAGCCAAGTTTCTCAACTATGAACTGACTGTGTACTTTTGCGAAGGGACAGACAAAGAAAAGCTTAACTGGTTCCGGGTAATCAACATTGCGGGAGAGAAACTTCTCGACCAAGAACTGCTGAACGCCGTCTATGCCGGACCTTTCGTAACAGATGCGCGCAGGCATTTCTCAAAGAACGGATGTCCGGCTTATAAGATGGGAGCCGACTTTTTGAACGGAAACGCCATAGAGCAGGCATACTTGGCTACTATCTTGAAATGGGCGGCTCGTCATGACGGCGTAGAAAGCGTGGACAAATACATGGCATTGCATCAGTTTGACCCGAATGCCAATAAGCTATGGGCTTACTTTGTATCTATCATTACATGGATACGTTCCACATTTACCAAATACCGCCGCGAGATGAAAGGTCTGGATTGGGGAGCCATGTATGATGAGTTTAGTGAAAATGTATATGATACTGTTGCCCTCGAAAAGCAGATACACGACTTAATGGAGGATGATGAAATCATGAAGAAGTCCGGCATTTATCGCTACGTGCTGAGCGGCGACCTGCGCGACCTCAGTTTCCGAACTTTCGACAAAAAGCAGAAACGCGAAGCCTACGAGCGGCAGCACGGCATATGCGTTCATTGCGGCAAGCATTTCGAACTGGAGGAAATGGAAGCCGACCACATCACGCCTTGGAAAGAAGGCGGTACGACTGTGGCGGAGAATTGCCAAATGCTTTGTAAGAATTGCAATCGGGTTAAAGGAGGAAAGTAATATTTTAACAAAATTCAAAAGATGGAAACAATAACTCTTGAACAACTCATTGAAGAAGGAAAAGATATAAGAAAAACAATCTCATATATCAATACTCCATCGGGGGTTTTTCGTACATATGCAGCTTATAGTTTAGCAGACAATTCCAAATATGAAATATGGAAAAACAAATCTATAAGATTCCTTTCTATAAATTTTTCTGGAGATAGGTGTATTAATGATTTTGAAGAATCAGCTAAAGACTTCACTAAAAACCATCATTCTCCCACTGTCTTTGATAATATGCTTGCAATATTGCAGGCATGTTTGGAAATGCCCCAGATTATTAGTGTGATTAAAGACTCCAATGTAATAGATAAATCTGTTAATGTACATGTGAATCAAACCCAATCCCAGCAACAATCTCAATTTTTAGACCAGTTCATGGATATAATAAAGGATGAATTAACAGGAAAACAATACAAGGAAATAAAAGAGATTGTAGAAACAGAGCCTAATCCTACTCAGGCTAAAACGAAGTTAGTTGATAAAATAAAAAGTTTTGGTGTAGATGTAACTTCTAATATTATTTCAAATATTATAACTGCAGTTTTGTGTCAATAACATGCTTAAAAACAAGTGATATATGTCTCAAAAACAAAATAATTCAGGAATCGTTTATGTTCTTACTAATCCTGCAATGCCTGGATTGGTAAAAATAGGCATGACCACAAGGGATAATTTGGATGCTCGAATGAAAGAACTTTATGGTACAGGAGTTCCTGTTCCTTTTGAATGTAAGTATGCTTGTAAAGTGAAGTCTTCAGATTGTGCCAAGATTGAGAAGGCTCTGCACACGGCATTCGCTCCTAACCGTATCAATGCTAACCGTGAGTTTTTTCAAATCAAACCTGAGCAAGCGATGGCGATATTGGAATTGTTTAATCGAGAAGATGTGACACAAGAAATCACGGAAGAGATAGACAACGACCTGACTACAGAAGATAAATCCGCTACGGAAAAAATCAATTCGTCACGCCGTCCTCCCCTCAATTATTTTGAGATGGGAATGAAGAAAGGTGATATTTTAGTATTCGTAAAAGATTCATCTATTGAAGTATCGGTAGTTGATGAAAAGAAAGTGATGTATCAAGGTGATGTTTATTCATTGACTGGAATTACAAAAAAAATGCTCAATACCACTCATGCCATTCAACCTACAGGCTATTGGATGTTTGAAGGCAAGAACCTGAGAGATATTTACGATGAAACTTATACTTTGGATGATTAAAATATACCAACCGAATACCAAAACATAGAGTTTAAAGAATTTTTACACAACGAATACCAGAAATGGATTTGTGGCTTTGCCAATGCTCAAGGTGGCATCCTTTATGTTATTCCGCAAGTATGCCAAACGGAGCGGACGTATGAAGGAAACAGACTTGATAGACGACAATCACGGTTTGTTGGAGAAACTCCGGCTTTATGAGGGTAGTTACCTGAAACGTGCTGCCGCTTTGTTGTTCCATCCCGACCCAGAACAATATGTGACCGGGGCATTTGTAAAGGTCGGTTTCTTCCGCGAAGGCATGGATTTGGTATATCAGGATGAAGTGCATGGTAATCTTTTCCAGCAAATTGTGAAGCTAATGGACTTGTTGTGTACCAAATATATGAAAGCTATCATAACCTACGAAGGCATCCAACGGATAGAAACTTTACCCATACCCCGTGAAGCTCTACGTGAAGCGTTGCTGAATGCCTGCATTAACAAAGACAACGCAGAACCTTCTCCCATCCAAATCCGCGTGTATGAAAACAAGTTGGAGATAATAAACGGAGGGGTGTTGCCCGAAGGGTGGACGGTGGAAACCTTATTGTCCTCACACCGAAGTATGCCTTACAACCCGGATATTGCCAATACTTTCTTCCATGCAGGTGAGATTGAGGCATGGGGACGCAGCATCGAGCGTATCATTACGGCTTGTAAGAATGATGGTTTCTCCACACCGGAGTTCCGTTATGATGCTTCAGGTATATGGACAACTTTTAAGTTTGAGTACCCGGAAAGAGCGACAATCCAAAGCGACCCAGAATCGACCCAGGAAACGACCCAGAAACGGCCAGAAACAGACCAACAAAAACAAAAAGATGCCATACTTGAATTGATAAAAGATAATCCTTATATACAAAGAAAAGAAATGGTAAATCGCTTAGGTATACATGAAAGCAGCGTAAAGCGTCGGTTGGCTTCACTCCAAGAAAAAGGGATAATCAGACATGTCGGCCCCAATAAAGGCGGCTATTGGGAAGTCCAAAAAGGATTTTGAACCAAGGCGGAGAAGTTTTCATGATTACATGCCTGACTTTCAAAAGAAAGCTGTAAATTTGTAATCAATAAAGGAAACCTCCACGCAACCTGACGCAGAACACTGCAACAATCCGGTGGAGCAATAGCGGGAAATTACACTACTTGCCGATTTATAAGTCAAAGATATTCAGCCACCAGGAATCAATAGTTCGATTCCTGGTGGCATCGTTTATAGATGTCTAAAGAAGGTCATAAAAATTCTCTACCAAAGCTATATCGTCCGCAGCCAACCGTGCAACCGGACTTACGCCGGATACAGAATCTATTTCAGAATAATGCAGACCCATACATAACATTAACATTTCCTAAAACCGCAAAATCAAAGACTTTACCGTCACATCCGCTGCTACAACCGCAATTCAGTCTCCGCACCTACATGACGCATGAAAAGACCGTATACGCCCCCCACCGACTACACCCGGGCGACAGACACATCTGCGGTTATCCCGTTTAATCCGCGCCATCTGCGGTTCAAATCCCTATTTTACGACATTCCCCTATACGGTTCCTTGCCCAAACTGCACGACAAGCGCTGCACAGCATACAAGTTAAACATTTTTCAACATCACTCCGCCGTCTCGCCCATCCCGAAACGAGCCCACACCAAAGTCCTACCAAAGTCGTTCCAAAGTCGTTCCAAGTTCGTCTCCTTAGAAACGAACAAAGAACGACTTTGGAACGAATCTGGAAGCAATAAATATCCGGAAATATTACTTTGGGAAAAACGTTCTCAGTCCAGCGCCTGCACCAACTCTTCGATGACGCGCGGATAGTGCTCATACTCCAAGGCATGGACGCGCTGTGCCAGGGTCTCCGGCGTATCGCCGGGCAAGACTGGACAATGATACTGGCACACGACGACTCCCTCGTCGTACACCTCGTTAGTATAATGTATAGTGATGCCGCTCTCCGTCTCGCCGGCTTCGATGACGGCTTGGTGGACACGGTCGCCATACATGCCCTTGCCTCCGAACTTGGGCAGCAGCGAGGGGTGGATGTTGACCATCCTGCCGGGATAGGCATGCAGCACATTGTCCGGCACGCGTGCCAGAAAGCCGGCCAACACCACGAAATCTATCCCTTGGGCACGCAGGGCTTCAAGCGGTTTCTGCCCGTCGGCCCATTCTTCTTTCGTAAAAGCACAAGCGGGCACGTGCAAGGAAGCTGCACGTTGCAACACGTAGGCCGTCGACCTGTTGGTCAGCAGCAAAGACACTTCGGCCGTCCCCCGACCCCGGAAATAACGGATGATATTTTCGGCATTGGTGCCGTTGCCCGAAGCCAAAATCGCAATCTTTTTCATCATAATCCTCACTTTTAATGCACAAAACCATAAAAAATGTGCAAAATTCTGCATTTAATGTCCGAAATATTTGCGCGGAAAAAGAAAAATCCATTCCTTTGCACGGCAAAATTAAAGAAATAAACCTAATTATTAATTAAAAACTAAAAGTTATGTCTGAAATTGCATCTAAAGTGAAAGCGATTATCGTCGATAAGTTAGGCGTTGAAGAATCTGAAGTAAAGAACGAAGCCAGCTTCACAAACGACCTGGGAGCCGATTCTCTGGACACTGTAGAGCTCATCATGGAATTTGAAAAAGAATTCGGCATCTCTATCCCCGATGACCAGGCTGAAAAGATTGCCACTGTGGGCGACGCTATCAACTACATCGAGGAACACTCCAAGTAATTTAATCCATCCGTTTTGCACATGGAATTAAAAAGAGTTGTTGTAACAGGTCTTGGCGCCGTTACTCCCATTGGAAACACGGTCTCCGAATTTTGGGAGAACCTGGTCAACGGGGTTAGCGGGGCAGGACCTATTACGCATTTCGATGCATCCCTTTTCAAGACACAGTTTGCATGCGAAGTGAAGAACTTCGACGCATCCCAATACATTGACCGCAAAGAGGCCCGCAAGATGGACCTGTACACGCAATATGCCATCGCTGTGGCCAAACAAGCCGTGGGCGATTCGGGTCTTGATGTGGAGAAAGAAGATTTGAACCGTATCGGTGTCATCTTCGGCGCCGGTATCGGAGGTATCCGTACCTTCGAAGAAGAGGCCGGCAACTATGCACTGACCGGCAAGGAAAAAGGTCCGCGCTTCAATCCGTTCTTCATCCCCAAGATGATTTCGGACATCGCAGCCGGACAGATTTCCATCCTGTACGGATTCCACGGCCCCAACTATGCGACCTGCTCGGCTTGCGCCACTTCGACCAATGCCATTGCAGACGCATTCAACCTCATCCGCTTGGGCAAGGCCAACGCCATTGTGACGGGCGGTTCGGAGGCTGCCATCGCCGCCTGCGGCGTGGGCGGTTTCAACGCCATGCACGCCTTGTCTACCCGCAATGACTCTCCGGAGACGGCTTCACGCCCCTTCAGCGCCAGCCGCGACGGTTTCGTGATGGGTGAAGGCGGCGGTTGCATCGTATTGGAAGAACTGGAACATGCCAAGGCTCGCGGCGCGAAAATCTACGCCGAAGTAGCTGGCGTAGGCATGTCGGCCGATGCTTATCACTTGACGGCTTCTCATCCGGAAGGTCTGGGTGCCAAACTGGTGATGCAGAACGCCCTGGAAGATGCACAGATGAACCCGGAAGAAATCGACTACATCAATGTGCACGGCACATCGACGCCCGTGGGCGACATCTCCGAGGCAAAGGCCATCAAGGAAGTGTTCGGCGACCATGCGTATAAGTTGAACATCAGTTCGACGAAGTCCATGACTGGACACCTGCTGGGTGCAGCAGGCGCCGTAGAGGCCATCGCCAGCATCCTGGCCATCAAGAACGGCATCGTTCCGCCCACTATCAACCACGAAGAGGGTGACAATGACGAGGACATCGACTACGACTTGAACTTCACGTTCAACAAAGCTCAAGAGCGCGAAGTGAATGCGGCACTGTCCAACACGTTTGGGTTCGGTGGGCACAACGCATGTGTCATCTTCAAAAAATACGCAGAATAAAGTCGTGTTGCGCAACCTGATAGACAGAATAAGGCTCCTGTTCCATAAGGACAGAGAGTCTTATTTTTGTTTTTACAGAATCCTGGGATTCTTTCCCCGCAACATCAAGTATTACCAGCAGGCCGTCCTGCACAAATCTACTTTCCTGCGCTCCGAAGCAGGCAGGCCGCTGAACAACGAGCGGCTGGAATTTCTGGGGGATGCCATCTTGGATGCTGTGGTGGCCGACATCGTCTTCCGCCATTTCGAAGGCTGCCGCGAAGGCTTCCTGACGAATACGCGCTCTAAAATCGTGCAGCGCGAGACACTGAACAAGCTGGCCATCGAAATAGGACTGGACAAGCTGGTGAAATACACCACACGCTCGCAGGCGCACAACAGTTACATGTACGGCAACGCTTTCGAGGCATTCTTCGGCGCTATCTACATGGACCAAGGCTACGCACGCTGCAAAGAGTTCATGGAGAAAAAAATCCTGAAAGACTACATCGACCTGGAGAAGATGTCCCGCAAGGAGGTGAACTTCAAGTCGAAGCTCATCGAATGGAGCCAGAAATACAAACATACGGTGTCATTCGAACTGATTGAGCAGCAAATAGACAAAGACCACAGCCCCGTCTTCCACACGGAGGTCAAACTGGAAGGCATCTCGGCAGGCTACGGGAAGGGCTATTCCAAAAAAGAATCCCAACAGAACGCAGCGCAGATGGCATTGGCAAAGTTGAGGAACGACGCCCGGTTCAAAGAGGAGATTGCTGCCGCCAAGCAGCAAAAACAAGAGGACAAACAACTGACGGATGCAGTCATGGTTGTCGAAGACATGGAAAGCCAAGCAAGCTCCGGATTGTCTGTTAATTAACATTATCCAAGATACTGAACTATAAATCTTATACCTGTTATGTTAGCACGAATCAACCGTTACATGGAGAAACAAATCGCCCGCGACACCTGGGATGATGTGGCATGGTACATCGGCGGTTACATGTACATGACATTGGGCAAATGGCTCGACAGTATGTTCATATTGTACAGTGCCGTACCTTATGCCTTCCTATTATTGGGGTATAACATCTACCTTACTGTTCTTTTTTGCCGCAAAGGGAAAGAATCACCTTTGACCGGGAAGATGGTATGGAGACTCTGCTGGCGATACGCACTCAGCATGCTGCTCATTGCCTGTGCCTTCATAACCCTATCCGAAGCAAACGCCCATGCGGCGGCCTTGAACCACTAAGTCGTGGTCTTCCGTCACCAGCTTCAGCTTTCCGGCAGTCTCGGCCAAGGGAATAGAGGTTATCTCATTTCCCCGCAAGGCAATCATACGTCCGAATTGCCCGTTGGCTATCAGCTCCGTGGCATGTCCGCCCATACGGGTGGCCAGGTTGCGGTCGAAAGGTGTGGGTGAACCGCCCCGCTGGATATATCCCAACACGGTCTCCCGCGTCTCGATGCCCGTTTCATATTCTATTTCTTGGGCAATGTATTCGCCGGCACGCTTACGCCCATCGGTATGGATTCCTTCGGCCACTACGACAATGGAATAGGGTTTTCCCCGCTTCAGGCGGTCGAGGATGGCAGTGCCGATGTGATGGATGCTGTAAGGGATTTCAGGCAGAAGAATGACGTCGCTTCCACCAGCCATGCCTGCATACAGGGCTATCCAACCGGCTTTGTGCCCCATCACTTCGATGACCATCACGCGCTTGTGCGCACTGGCTGTACAGTGCAGGCGGTCTATGGCGTCGGTGGCAATGCTTACGGCAGAATCAAAACCGAAAGAGAAGTCCGTGCCCCAGATGTCATTGTCGATGGTCTTGGGGACAGACACCACATTCAGCCCGCGTTCAGCCAGCAAGGCAGCCGTTTTGGTGGTTCCGTTGCCTCCGATACAGACGATGCAATCCAAACCCAGTTCTTTCACATTCCGTTCGACAAGCGCCGGTTTATTGACGCCGGACACCACACCGTTCTTCTTGAAGGGATTCTCTCGTGAAGTGCCCAGCATAGTACCGCCAAGATTGAGCAATCCGGAAAGCGAGTCGCGGGTAATCACCTCCGTGTCTTTGGTCAGCAAGCCTTGAAAGCCGCTATGAATACCTATCACCTCTATCCCATAATGATGAATGGCTGTCTTACACACACCACGAATGGTGGCATTAATGCCCGGACAATCGCCCCCTGAAGTAAGTATGCCAA
Organism: Bacteroides sp. ET71; assembly: GCF_023336905.1. Classification (GTDB taxonomy): domain Bacteria; phylum Bacteroidota; class Bacteroidia; order Bacteroidales; family Bacteroidaceae; genus Bacteroides. The sequence goes on along the minus strand of NZ_JAMBLS010000022.1, from coordinate 48,874 downwards.
TTTTCATAAACGTTTTTTAATAATAATTTATGTCCTAAACAGCGGTAAAGGTAAGAAAAAAGCAGGAAAAAAGATAGAGATGCCAAGAAATAACCTTACTTTTGCGTTGCCAAACAGATTTCAACAGGAACGATGAATATCACAAGATTACTGAACAAGGCTTTTCTGGCCCCACGTTTAAAAGAAATCGAGCAATATGCCACTCGTTCAGAGGCTTTGCAGAATCAGGTACTGCAACGTCTCTTACACTTGGCAGCACAAACGGAATGGGGCAGGAAATATGATTATACAAGCATACATTCTTACGACGAGTTCCGCCGACGGCTCCCCATACAGACTTACGAAGAGGTGAAACCTTATGTGGCCCGTCTGCGCCAGGGCGAACAGAACCTGATTTGGCCGTCGGAGATACGCTGGTTTGCCAAATCATCGGGCACGACAAACGACAAGAGCAAGTTCATCCCCGTCAGCCGGGAATCGCTGAAAGACACGCACTACCGGGGGGGACAAGATGCCGTGACCATTTACCTGGGGCAGAATCCCAAGAGCCGTTTTTTCTCGGGCAAGGGCCTGATATTGGGCGGCAGCCATGCTCCGAACCTCAACTCCAACCACAGTCTGGTAGGTGACCTTTCTGCCATTCTCATCGAGAACATTCCCTCGCTTGTCAACCTTATCCGCGTACCCAGCAAGCAAACCGCTTTGATGGGCGACTTCGAACCGAAAATGGAAGCCATCGCAAGGGAAACCATTGGCGCGAATGTGACCAACCTGTCCGGCGTGCCTTCGTGGATGCTGGTACTCATCAAGCACATCCTGGACAAGACCGGCAAACGGACCTTGGAAGAGGTATGGCCCAACCTGGAAGTATTCTTCCACGGAGGGGTAGCCTTCACGCCCTACCGCGAACAATACAAGCAGCTTATCCAAAACCCACAGATGCACTACGTGGAGACGTATAACGCCTCCGAAGGCTATTTCGGCACGCAGAACGACCCGACAGACCCGTCGATGCTGCTGATGATAGACTACGGTATCTTCTACGAATTTATCCCCCTGGAAGAAGTGGGCAAGGAGAACCCGCACGCCTGCTGCCTGGAGGAAGTGGAACTGGGCAAGAACTACGCGGTGGTCATCTCTACGTCGGCAGGCCTGTGGCGCTATCTGATAGGCGACACAGTACGCTTCACCAGCAAACATCCGTACAAGTTCATCATCACAGGGCGCACGAAACACTTCATCAATGCCTTCGGCGAGGAGCTTATCGTGGACAATGCCGAAAAGGGCCTGGCACGGGCCTGCGCAGAGACAGGCGCACAGGTGCTGGAATACTCGGCCGCGCCGGTATTCATGGATGCCAACGCCAAGTGCCGCCACCAGTGGCTGATAGAGTTTGCCCAGATGCCGGACGATGTGACGCGCTTCGCGCGCATTTTGGATGACACACTGAAGGAAATCAATTCCGACTACGAGGCTAAACGGCAAAACAACCTGGCCCTGCAACCGCTGGAGGTCATCGTAGCCCGCAAAGGATTGTTCCACGACTGGTTGGCCAAGAAAGGCAAGCTGGGCGGACAGCACAAGATTCCCCGACTGAGCAATACGCGGGAATACATGGAAGAAATGCTGGAATTGAACAAAGGAATGTCGAAACAATGAAAGACTTCCATTTCAAAGGCCATGCCGCCATGCTGACGGCCAACGCAACGTGGGGGCTGATGTCTCCACTGGCCAAAATTGTCATGGCGGGAGGTATCGTCACCCCGCTGGTATTGACAGACCTCCGCATCTTCGGTGCGATGGCACTGTTTTGGATTATCTCTTTCTTCCAGAAGCCTGAGCATGTGCACCACAAGGACATGGCCAAATTGCTGGCCGCCTCGCTGTTGGCCATCGTGTTCAACCAAGGCTGCTTCATTTTCGGCGTGGGACTAACCTCGCCCGCCGATGCCAGTATCATCACGACCAGTATGCCTCTTTGGGCTATGGTGCTGGCGGCTTTTTTCTTGAAAGAACCTATCACGGGAAAGAAGGTGCTGGGCATTGCCCTGGGGGCCGGCGGCGCGCTGTTGCTCATCATGGGCAGTCAGAGCGGCAGTGCCCCTGCGTCTGGCGGAGACAATCCCATCCTGGGTGACATCCTGGTGCTGGGCGCCCAATTGAGTTATGCGCTTTACATCGTGCTGTTCAAGAACTTCGTGCAGCGGTATTCACTGGTCACCATCATGAAATGGATGTTCACCTACGCTTTCATCTTCGCCCTGCCCTTCTCCTACAACAGCCTGATAGCCACAGACTGGAGTGCGCTGGAACTGCCTGCCATCGGCAGCATCGCCTTCATCGTGGTGTGTGCCACGTTCCTGAGCTACATGCTCATCCTGGTGGGACAGAAAAACCTGCGGCCTACCGTGGCAGGCATGTACAACTACGTGCAACCCGTCGTGGCCTGCATTGTCAGCATCTGCCTGGGGTTGGATTCATTCAATCTGATGAAAGGTATGGCCGTGGTATTCATCTTCGGAGGTGTCTATTTGGTGACCATCAGCAAGAGCCGGCAGGAGATGGAGGCGCACGAACACGGAGCGTAACAAGGAAGACTACTTCTTGAGATACCGTCTTCCGATATAAATCCACAGAGGGGAACAGCCTGTCTTTGAAGCGCAAAAACATCCTGCTACCGGACAAGACGAACGGATTATTCATTACCTTTGCAGACCGTAAAACATCTCCCGAAAAGGAAAGAAGAATGAAGATAAAACACATCGTGCTCTTGTCGGTCTGCACATTCCTATTACTGGCGCTTTTTCAGGCAGCAGGCATGTCGTATGCTTACCGTAGCCAGATGCAGAAGACAGAGGCTACGCTGGCTTCGGCTTTCAAGAATGCTTTTACACTGACAACCGATGCCCAGGTGAACCGTCTGCCCTATCCCGAAGGAACCGTCACCCACATGGTCTACGCGCCCGACAGCCTGCATCTGGAGGATGAAGACCGGCTGCTCTACTACGCGGAACAGACATCGGTCGTGCTGCAAGATGCATACGGTCAACCCGAAATCTCGCTCGATTCGCTACGGCAGATGCTAACCGGCTTCCTTCGATACGAAGAAGTGGAAGGCAGTGTGTTCATCCGCAAATTCAATGTCCATACAGGGTGCACCTTGCAGACCTCACCCGCCAAAGCTGACCTGCCCCACACAGGCATCGGCATACTGACTTCGCCCCGTGCCTTCGTGCACATGCAAAAAGGCATTGCCGTAGAAGCCATCTTGGACATGCACTACCTTGCCTACCCCACCAGCCTGCTGTTTCCGAGCCTTACGCTCCTCCTGGCCATTCTGCTGGCAGGAGTCATTACCCTGCGTATCCACCGGCTACGCCATCTCCAGCACGACATCGACAGCCAATGCAAGAGCTACTATCAACTGGCCGGACAGATGGCACAGTCTGTCCAGCAGATGGAAGACGACCTGAAGACCTCCCGCTGGACGCAGGCCGGAGAGACAGGCCGGCAAATACTGGCCGATACGGAAGCCGTACTGACCCGTGCCAAACAGGAAAATGCACGCCAACACTCGCACCGCGTCCTCTGGCTGGACCGCCTGTCGTGGGGGCTGATGCCATTGGCTCTCTTGCTGCCTGTACTGTGGGGAGCTTACATCTACCGCACACAGTGGAAAACACTGAACCACGAAACAGAAGTGGCCTTTGAAAAGGCATTTGTGGCAGAAAACGACCAACGTTACCTCCAGTCCATCGAAGCCAATCACCTGCGCGGCACCCGCAAAGCGTGGGTAACCGGGAGCACAGACTACTTCCACCAACAAGTGGACTCGCTGTTCCCCCTACTCTACCGGAAAGCAACCGACGAGCAAGGCAATACGTTCTACGAACCCCGCTTCCATGGCACCCGGCAAGAAGTGTACGTGCTGCACCAGACCATGAACTTGAAAGAAGGCATCCGCCTCTACCGAGCCTATGGCACCCAGCAGATAGTCAACGAACGCCCTGTCGCCATACCGCTCGACACATTCCGCCTGGACTCGCTGTTCCGCCATGAACTGATGCAGACGGGCCTGAACCTGCCTTGCGGCATCCGCATCCTGCGCCCTGACTCCGGCGAAGTACTGAAACAAACAGGCTGCGCCCTCCCCCGCCGGGGCAGCTTCGTCAGCACGGCCCTGCGCCTGGACGAAAGCGGCTCGGTGTGCGTGCAAGGCATCGTTCCCTCGCCGCAGAGACACGTCTTCCACTCGGCCTGGTATCTCTTCCTGCCCTTGGCACTGACGTTCGCCTTCTGCCTGCTGTGCATTGCAGGCCACTGGTTTGTATGGCGGCGCCAGCGCCGGTTGGAACAGTTCCGCAAGGATTTCACCTACTCGATGATACACGACATGAAGTCGCCCCTGCAATCCATCCTGATGGGCACGCAAATCATGACAAGCGGCAAGCTGGACGACAAGCCCGAAAAAGCCGCCCGCATCTGTACGACCATGTGTGACGAGTGCAACCACCTGCTTGCCCTCTCGGCCCGTGTAGTAACACTGACGCAGATAGACCGGGGTGAACTGCAACTGCACCGCACTGCCGTGCCGTTGCGCCCTCTCTTCGAGGAGCTGGCCACCCAATTCCGGCTCAAAGCCGCCAAACCTGTCATCTTCCACATTGACTGCACCGCCAAGGCAATCGCCCATGCCGATGCTTTCTGCCTGCGCGAGATGCTTTCCAACCTGATAGACAACGCCATCAAATACTCCGGCGAGGAAGTCTGCATCCACCTCACTGCCCGGCAAACCAGCGAAGGCAGCCTCAGCCTCAGCGTGCGCGACAATGGCATAGGCATCCCGCGAAGCGAGCAGCAGAGGATATTCAACCGCTTCGAACGCATACAGGCAGGCGACCGGCGCACAGGGGCTTCGGGCTTCGGCCTGGGCCTGAACTTTGTGATGCAAGTGGTGCAGGCGCACGGCGGCACAGTAACGGTGGACAGCGACGGGAAAAGTTTCAGCACATTCACCGTCACACTGCCGGAACAATAGGAAGAGACGCGACGAAGGCGGCAAAGCCTGTTTCGCTGCCCGTACTCCTTATCCCATCTTTTCCGCACCGCCGGCATCGGGCAACGTATATCGGGTCCAAATCACCCCGTTGTCCAACACTCGGCAACTCTGATACGTCAGCCGGAGGGGCAGGAAGGCATCACCGTCCGCCCTTCCGTCAAAAAGCGCAGGCTGTCCCGACCGCCCATCTATGCCGGGAGCCGTCATCACACTGATTTCGTCCAGCAGGCCTGCATCCAGGAATCCTCCATTCAGTTTTCCGCCTCCCACCACGGCCATGCGCTTCACGCCGAAGTGTTCCGCCAGAATCTCTACGGCACGGCGCAGGTCCACCTGCTCTTTGCCGGTGGCAATGTATGACAGGCCAAGCGCACGCAAGCGGGTCAGATACTCGCGCGGGGCACGTTCGCTGACGAGGCAGAGGCGAGGCCTCTCCTCCCGGCAATTCTCGGCCGTCCACAAAAGGGTGCCCGCCGAATCGACCGAGACGGCATAGCCGTCCGCCCGGCAGGCGACGTGTATTTCTTCCCGACCCACGGGCGTAGCATCGGCCGGCGTGTAGGGAGCAAAGCCGGTGACGTGCAGTTGAAGGGTCACCTTCCCTTCGACGATGGTGGGGCAGTTCAAACTATCCAGGGCCGTGTAATACTCATCCCCGCTGATTTTGTCGACCATGTCGCAGGCGATGCGCCCGTCGACAGATTGCATCATGTGGCAAACAATGTAAGGTTTCATTCTTTCTGATGTTACGTTAAAGTTCTTTCCAACAGGAGGCTTGCACGAATCCCCCCGATGACACGGCAAAGATAGGCTTTCCGGGCAAAAACAGTGGTATCCATATCCCGGTTTGCATTACCCGAAATACAGATTCATGCCTTGACAGGAGAAAAACGAAAGAATACACAGGCAGAACCAGACTGACCGGCAACAGTAAAATATCCCAATACTTATTGCTTGCAAAGTCGTTCCAAATTCGTATTTTGTTCGTTTCTAAGGAGACGAACTTGGAACGACTTTGGTACGACTTTGGTAGGAATTTGGTAGGATTTCGGTGAATGGCGGTGAGGGGAGTAATATTTATCTACAAACGACATAACTGCTTTCGGGTAGCCGGTAGCGTTGGCCGTTACGATACGATTGTCGGATACGAATTGTTCATTCACATAACCTTTTGCTTGGCATAGTTGTCTCCGCCCCATAACCGCGACTGTTCCAAACCGTTTTCTGTATGTCTGACGGCATTTAGGAAATCGTGTTCGGCAAGAAAAGAAGGTTCCTTTGCACTTGAATCTCCTACGTTTCCAACTTAGAGCCTGTCCAGAAATCGCTCTCTTTGTCATGTTGAGCAAGCGAAGCGCAGTCGAAACATCTCCCTAATACTTTCCAGGCGCGTAGTGAGGTCCCTCGACTGCGCTCGGGATGACAGGAAGTATCAACCAGAATCATGTTTTTCCGGAGAATCCACACAAGAAAATGGAGACCGAAGTAAAAGATATTTCTGAATAATACGTATATTTGCGCGCTACTGCTTTTCGGCAGCACTGATGAAGGATAAAAAACACAAAACGATATGGAACAACCTTTACTCATCTACAATACCCTGCACCGGCAGAAAGAAGTTTTCAAACCCTTGCACGCCCCCCACGTGGGGATGTATGTCTGCGGACCTACCGTCTATGGTGACCCGCACCTGGGACATGCACGTCCTGCCATCACGTTCGACCTGCTGTTCCGCTACCTGAAGCATCTGGGCTACCAGGTGCGCTATGTGCGCAACATCACCGACGTGGGACACCTGGAACACGATGCCGACGAGGGCGAGGACAAGATTGCCAAAAAGGCACGGCTGGAACAGTTGGAGCCGATGGAGGTGGCACAATACTATGCCAACCGCTATCATGACGCCATGCGTGCGCTGAATGTCCTGCCACCCAGCATCGAGCCACAGGCCAGCGGACACATCATCGAGCAAATCGAACTGGTGAAGGAGATTCTGAAAAACGGCTATGCCTACGAAAGCGAGGGTTCCGTCTATTTTGATGTAGCCAAGTATAATAAGGAGCATCACTACGGCAAATTGTCCGGCCGCAACCTGGAAGACGTATTGAACACCACACGCGAGCTGGACGGCCAGGAAGAGAAACACAATCCTGCCGACTTTGCCTTGTGGAAGAAAGCACAACCTGAGCACATCATGCGCTGGCCTTCGCCCTGGAGCGACGGTTTTCCGGGCTGGCATTGTGAATGTACGGCCATGGGGCGCAAGTATCTGGGCGCGCACTTCGACATACACGGCGGAGGCATGGACCTCGTATTCCCGCACCACGAATGTGAGATTGCACAGGCCGTGGCCTCGCAGGGCGACGACATGGTACACTACTGGATGCACAACAACATGATTACCATCAACGGACAGAAGATGGGCAAGTCATTGGGCAACTTCATCACGCTGGAGCAGTTCTTCACCGGGCAGCACGAGAAGCTGACACAGGCCTACACGCCCATGACCATCCGCTTCTTCATCCTCCAGGCGCACTACCGCAGCACGGTGGACTTCAGCAACGAGGCATTGCAAGCCGCCGAAAAGGGACTGGCCCGCCTGATGGATGCCATCCATGAGCTGGACAACCTGAAGCCGTCGGCCACTTCGTCGGTAGATGTGCACACGCTGGCAGCCAAGTGTTACGAGGCCATGAACGACGACCTCAACTCGCCCATCGTCATCGCCCACTTGTTTGACGCGGCTAAGATGGTGAACAACATCGCCGCCGGCAACGATACCATCAGCGCAGAAGATTTGCAGGAACTGAAGGACACTTTCCACCTCTTTGCCTTCGACATCCTGGGCTTGCAGGCTGACAATACGTCTAACGCTGCCCGCGAAGAGGCTTTCGGTCACGTGGTGGACATGTTGCTGGAAGAACGTGCCAAGGCCAAGGCCACCAAGGATTGGGCTACCAGCGACAAAATCCGCAACGAGCTGACTGCCCTGGGCTTCGAGATAAAGGATGGAAAAGAACGTACGGAATGGAAACTGAACAAGTAGGTTCATGACTCCACAAGAATTTTTCAAGGGAGACCACTTCGCCGGCCGGATAGGTATCGAACTGCTGGAGGTAAAAAGGGGGTATGCCAAAGCGCACATCACCATTACCGCCGAGCATCTCAATGCGGGAGGATGTACGCAAGGCGGAGTGCTCTTCACACTGGCAGACTTGGCATTGGCGGCAGCGGCCAACTCATACGGGGAGTTGGCTCTGTCGCTTTCGTCGCATATCCATTTTTTGCGCACCAGCGGCGTAGGAGACACGCTCTGTGCCGAAGCCCGCGAACGCTACGTAGGGCGTACGACGGGCTGTTACCAGGTGGACATCACCAACCAACGGGGAGAATTGATTGCTGTGTTCGAATCCAGCGTATTCCGAAAAGGCGATGCGCTTCCCTTCACGCTGCCGTAGCGCAGGAGGGGAAGGCATCTTCGTGTCCATGCAGCCGACTGTCGCGCGGCTTTATTTCACCAACGAAGTCAGGGGATAGCGGTTGCCGGTGACGCCCGTAAAGAATGCCTTGGCCGAACCGAAGCTGAGATACATGTCCAGACGGATGGGCAGATGGTTGTCATCGTCGGAGATGAAGAAAGTGATGATTTCGTTTTCCTTGCCTTTCTCGTCGTATTCCACAAAGGAGAAGACGAGGCAGCGATACGTGTGTCCATCTTTGGCCTCTACGTCTTCAACACCCCGGTAAATAAGTGTCTGCTGTTCCACACGGCGGCCGGTGGCCATGGGGAAATGTATCTTGTCGCCCACCTGGTAGTCTTCGGCACGCCAGGAGCGAGCTTGTCCCAAGATGCTGAGCATGTCGAAAATGCAAAGGCTGTCACTGTATTCCATTTCTTGCGTTTCGCGGTCGGCGGGTTTATACCAGGTGCGACGCTGCTTGACATAGGATGTCCCGTCTTTGTACGAGAACCAGGCTTCGTCCCGAGTGTGGCGTTTGCCCTCTTCGGCGGCTTTGCAGAAGTAGAGCGGTTCCAGGCGGTCGGTGACATGGCAGGTCAGCGTGTCGCGCATCTTGAAGAAGAAGTCGGCGCGCTTGCTGGTGTGCGACTTCAGCCGGAAGCAGTATCCGGGCTTTCCTTGATACTCGGTGGAGTCGGTGGTCAGTTCGGCATATCCTACTTTTATCCAGATAAATTTCCAGTTGAACATCAAATCGTAGGAAATGTGTTCGCCGGGCAAAAAGGCTGTGTTTTTGGCCGTGCACTGAGCTTGCGCCTCGGTTGTGGCAACCCAGGCCGTCAAGAGCATCATCAGGAGGACAGCGCCTATGCGTTTGCCCATTCTCTCACTAATAGCTATAGCCCCGGCCACTGTTGCCCGAGCTGCTACGGTTGTTCCGGTTTTTGTTTCGTTTGTCTTCATCCGGTTTTTGTTTTTTCAGTTCGTCAGGTTTTTGTTTATCGCGAGGCCGGTCCTTGATATCCCAGCTTTGCGTCAAGTCGAAATTAGCTTTCACTTCTATCACTTGCCAGTAATAGTAGACAGACTCGGGTTGCAGCTTGCGTGCATAGTCGCCCGTGTCCCACTGTCCGTTGTGATTGGTGTCTTCAATGAGGCGGGCACAGTATTTCCCGGGATTGAGGTAATAGAAGTCGGCCCGCCCTTGGGTGAGAGGCACGGTGCGCAGGACTTTGTCTTGTGCGTCAAGCAGCTCGACAAAAGATGCGGAATCGGCTCCGACAACGTCGAAGAATATCTGTCCGTAGTCTTCCAGTTTCTTGGCCTTGAATTCTTTTTTCACTTTGTCGGTGAAGAGGCCGTAGAGTCCGTGTATGGCGGTAGAGTCGACCTCGAAGGCATAGCTTTCGCCGGGCGTCCAGTCGGCAAAGATGTTGTAGAGTTTGATGTCGGCCGTGTCTTGTTGCAGCTCGAAGGGGATGTCTGTCCACAACGTATCGACCTTCTGCCGGAGGTGTATGGCGGTCGTGTCTATGCTGGCCACGGGTTCGGTGAAGGTCAGTGTCAGGTAGTCATAGATGTCCATAGCCGAGGGAGCGTAGACTTCCATTGACAGGAACTCGGTGTCGGGCGGTTCGGGTTCGTCGCCTTTCTTGCGGCGTTTCTTCCGCTCTTTTTCTTTCTTCTCGCGTTCCTTGGCTTTTTCTTCTTCGCTCTTGGGCTTGACTTTCGACACAAGGGCCAGCGTATCGGTGCGGGGCACCAATTGGTTCAGGGTGTCGGTGTAGAGATAGGAGAGGCGCATCTTCAGCGTGTCCTGCTGGTAGATGAGCGAGTCTTTTATCCAATAGTCCAACGTGTCGATGCGGCCGGTAGGCTTTTCAATGATGAAGGCGTCCGTGGCATCGAAATTCAGGCCCTCGAGCAAGGGCAGGGTGTCGGCCGGTGCGGTAAAGCACAGGGTGAATTTGTGCATGACGGAACGTTCTGCCTTGGCCAAGCGCTGGGCGCGGGTGGTGTGTTCCTTGAAGGCGAACAGAAGGAGGTCGTCCGGCAGATAGTGTGTGTAGGCACGTGGGATAATGGTGTCATAGGTCAGCGTGTCTATCCACATCGTGTCCTGCGCTACGCGGGGTTCGCTGGTGGGTATGACCAGTGAATCGTTGAAAGCGATGTTTTCCGACGGTTGCGAGAAGAAGTAGTTCTGGTCGGCGTCCTGCAAGCCATAGATGCGGTAGCGTCCGGGCGCAATGCCACGGATGGAAAAACGGCCCCGGCTGTCGGTTCGCCCCACGCGGTCAAAGGGCAAGGCAGTGAAAGCCGAGTCTTCCAGGTTGGCGTGCAGGCCTACCAGCATGCCTTTCACCGGCTCGAGGTTGGAGGCATTGAGCAGGGTGCCCGAGACGACCATCGAGTCGAGGCGCTCGCCGGTGGCGAAGGTAAAGGCGAAATCGTAGAGCGGATTGCTCTCGTTGTTGTCCTCGATAGCGTCGGAGAAGTCGATGGTGTATGTCATGTCCGGTTTGAGCGTGTCTTGCAGGTTAATCACCACTTTCTTGCCGCGCGTCTTGATGTCAGGTTGCTGTACCTGCGGAGGCGAAATCACCACTTTCTCGCTGGCGTTCTCCAGCTTGATGTATTCGTCAAACTCAATGGTCACCCGCCTGCGGTCATAGTTCAATCCGCCCGGCTGCGGTGTGCTGCGCACAAAAACGGGCGGGTCTTCGTCAATAGGCCCTCCTTCAATGCGTCCCACGCTGGCACACGAGTACAAGATGCCCGCTGCCAGCAATAATCCCGCCCCACGGCGAAAGAAAAGTTTCGTTCTCTTGCTCATTCGTAACATAACCATTCAACAAAGTGCAAAAATAAAGCTAATCGCGCAATAAGGGACACGGAATTACGTAATTTTAACCCAAGAGCGCTTTCTTTCCTTCTTCCGCACCGGAAACGTGCCTCCGCCGGACAAGAAGCACACTCCGCACGGACAAAAAGCAACGTCCTTTCGGGGCATTTACAATCTTTTGTCAAACAAATGCTTACAAAATGTTCCCAAAGGAGTTTATCCGAAAAAGAATCTTTTCTCTTTCAAAACATAGTTAAAAAAGAAGGGGAACCCATCACTTATATAAGAAGAAAAGCCTAAATTTGCGGCCGAAAACTGAAATAGCGAAATCAGTTTTCTTATTTCGTCATACGCTTCCCGTACGACGGGAAAAAGCCAAAAGTGTGAATTATATCAGATTATAGCGAACAAAAAATGATTATGAAGAGTAGATTAGTATTACTGGCTTGTTGCCTGGCACTGCTGAGCAGTTGCAAAAACGGCAACAACGGTGAAGCGAAAGCACCCGAGTACGCAGTGATTACCACACAGGCCACCACTGCCCACCTGACAAACAGCTACCCGGCCACCATCAGGGGCAAGCAAGACGTCGAAATCAGACCGATGGTCAGCGGATTCATCACGAAACTGCACGTAGACGAAGGCTCCGTCGTGAAGAAAGGGCAAGTCTTGTTCACCATCGACCAAGTGCAGTACAAAGCCGCTGTCGAAACAGCCAAAGCCGCTGTCGAAACAGCCAAAGCCGCCCTGCAAACCCAAGAGCTGACTACGGTGAACAACCGCGAACTGAACAAAAAAGGCATCGTCAGCGATTACCAACTGAGCACCTCTGAGAATCAATTGGCACAAGCCAAAGCCTCGCTAGCTCAGGCTCAAGCAAACCTGACTAACGCTGTGCGCAACCTGGAATATACCGAAGTGACCAGCCCCAGCGACGGCGTGGTAGGGCAAATCCCTTACCGTGTAGGAAGCCTCGTAAGCGCCTCGATGTCCACCCCGATGACCACCGTGTCCGACATCTCCGAGATGTACGCCTACTTCTCCATGACCGAACGCCAGTTGCTCACCATGATTCGCGAAGGCGGCTCGATGGAAGAAATCCTGGCCAAACTGCCCAAGCTCAACCTGAGCCTTATCGACGGCACCATCTATCCCGACAGTGGACGCGTGGAAACCATCAGCGGCGTCATCGAACCCACCACGGGTTCGGTCAGCATGCGCGCCATGTTCCCCAACACACACAACGTGCTGCGCAGCAACTCCACGGGCAAAGTCATCTTCCCGAACCTGCTGACAGACATCATCCTCATTCCGCAATCGGCTACTACGGAAATCCAGGACAAGAAATTCGTCTTTGTCGTACAGCCCGACAACACGGTGAAGAACACCGAAATCCAGGTGTATAGCCTGAACGACGGACAGAACTATTACGTGACAGGCGGACTGAAGGCCGGCGACAAAGTGGTGATAGAAGGCGTACAGGCACTGAACGACGGACAGGCCATCACCCCCATCACTCCTGCCGAAAAAGAAGCTGCCTACCAGAAAGCTTTGGAAGACCAGAAGAACGGAAACATACAAACCGCATTCCAATAAACAATAAGTTGACAAGGGAACAAGCAGACAAGTCAACAAGCCCACAAGGCGGCAAGGGAACAGATTCCCGCCCCATAGCCTTGTTAACTGCCAACTTGTCCATAAAAAAATATAAGTAACGTATGAACTTAGCTAGATTTATAAACCGTCCGGTACTGTCAACAGTAATCTCCATCCTGTTGGTCATCCTGGGCTTCATCGGCCTGGCCACGTTGCCCGTCACCCAGTACCCGGACATCGCGCCACCTACCATCAGTGTGAGCGCCACCTATACGGGCGCCAATGCCCAGACCGTGCTGAACGCGGTCGTCTCGCCGTTGGAAGACCAAATCAACGGTGTAGAAAACATGATGTACATGACCTCCGACGCCTCCAACAACGGCTCGGCCACCATTACCGTCTATTTCAACCAGGGTACGGACCCGGACATGGCACAGGTGAACGTGCAAAACCGTGTGACCGCCGCCGAAGGTCTGCTGCCACAGGAAGTAACGCAAATCGGTGTGACCACCCGTAAGCGTCAGTCGTCCATGCTGATGATCTTCACCATCTACGACATGGAGGACAAGTACAACATCGAGTTCATCGAGAACTACGCCAACATCAACATCATCCCCGAAATCAAGCGTGTGTCCGGCGTGGGCGATGCCTTCGTGATGGGTGCCGACTACTCCATGCGTATCTGGCTGAAGCCGGACGTGATGGCACAATACGGTCTGATTCCCTCGGACATCAGCAGTGTGCTGGCCGAACAAAACATCGAGGCCGCACCGGGACAGTTCGGCGAACGCAGCAACCAGACCTTCCAGTACACCATCCGCTACCGCGGACGTCTGCAAACGACCGAAGAATTTGAGAACATCGTCATCAAGTCACTGCCCGACGGAGAACTGCTGCGCCTGAAAGACGTGGCCGACATCGAACTGGGACGTAACACCTATGGCTTCGACGCCACCGTGGACGGTCACAAGGGTGTCAGTTGTATCGTGTTCCAGATGGCTGGTACCAACGCTACGGAAACAATCCAAAACTTGGAAAAGGTGCTGGATGACATGAAAAAGAACATGCCTGCCGGCATCGGAGTCAACATCGCCCAGAGCGCCAACGACTTCCTCTTCGCCTCCATTCACGAAGTAGTGAAGACATTGATTGAGGCCTTCATACTGGTATTCATCGTAGTGTACATCTTCCTTCAGGACATGCGCTCTACGCTGATTCCGGCCATCGCTATTCCCGTGGCCTTGATTGCCACATTCTTCGTACTGAAGATTATCGGTTTCAGTATCAACCTGCTGACACTCTCGGCCATGGTGCTCGCCATCGCCATCGTCGTCGATGACGCCATAGTCGTCGTCGAAGGCGTCCATGCCAAGCTGGACCAAGGCTACAAGTCGGCCCGTCTGGCAGCCATCGACGCCATGCACGAACTGGGCGGCGCCCTGGTATCCATTACGCTGGTCATGATGTCCGTGTTCATCCCCGTGAGCTTCATGGGCGGCACGGCCGGTACGTTCTACCAGCAGTTCGGTCTGACCATGGCCATCGCCATCTTCTTCTCGGCTGTCAACGCCTTGACACTAAGTCCCGCATTGTGCGCCATCTTCTTGAAGCCCCACAATGCCGACGGACATAATGCACCGTTGAAAGAACGCATCGGCACCGCTACCAAAGAAGCCCGCAAGATTTGGATACAGCGCTACGCGCAAGGCCTCGGCAAATTCATGAAGCCGAAGCTCACCATCCTCTTCACTGTCGTGGCCATCATAGGCATGATATTCGGTCTGTTCAGCTTCAGTGAGCACCCGATACTCTGCCCCATCTTCATTGTCATCAGCGTCTTGGCCGTAGCCGGCATGACCACAGACAAGTTCAAGCAGACGTTCAATTCAGACTACGACTCCATCTTGGGCAAGTACAAGAAACAAGTGCTGAAGTTCATCCAGAAGCGTTGGCTGAGCGCCGGCATGGTGGTAGGCTCCATCGTCTTGCTGGTGGTATTCATGCAAATCACCCCGACAGGCATGGTGCCCAATGAAGACACGGGTACTATCATGGGTGCAGTCACACTGCCTCCCGGCACCTCGCAGGAACGCGCCCAGAAGATTCTGGCCCGTGTAGATAGCCTGGTAGCTGCCGAGCCCGCTGTGGCATCACGCACCGTCATCTCGGGTTACAGCTTCATCGGCGGTCAGGGTCCCGGCTACGGCTCTATCATCATCAAACTGAAGCCATGGGAAGAACGTTCGACCATGCAGAACTCTACCATCGTCTACGCTACCTTGTTCATGCGTGCACAGAAGATTATTAAAGAAGCACAAGTTCTGTTCTTCGCTCCGCCTATGATTCCGGGTTACTCAGTATCCACAGACATTGAGTTGAACATGCAGGATAAGACGGGCGGCAGCTTGGACCGCTTCTATTCGGTGGTACAGGATTACATGGCTGCCTTGGAGGAACGTCCGGAGATTACTTCGGCTGCTACTAACTTCAACCCGAACTTCCCGCAATACCAGTTGGATATCGACGCAGCCGCTTGTAAGCGCGCCGGCATCAGCCCCAGCAGCATCCTGAGCGTGATGCAGGGATACTACGGCGGTTTGTATGCGTCCAACTTCAACAGTTTCGGTAAGATGTATCGTGTCATGATTCAGGGTGAACGTGACGCAACGAAAGACTTGGAGTCACTGGAAAGCATCAAAGTACGCAACGAAGACGGCGAGATGGCACCTGTCAGCCAGTTCGTGAAGTTGACCAAGGTGTACGGCCCGGATGTAATCAACCGTTTCAACCTTTACACATCCATGAAAGTGATGGTAGCTCCGGCCACAGGTTATACTTCCGGTCAGGCATTGCAGGCCATTACCGAGGTAGCCGAACAGAATCTGCCAGCCGGTTTCGGTTACGAATTGGGCGGTATGGCACGTGAAGAAGCCGAGACGAGCGGCAGTACCACAGGATTAATATTCCTGCTTTGCTTCGTCTTCGTCTACCTGTTGCTGAGTGCCCAGTACGAAAGTTACATCCTGCCGTTGGCCGTATTGCTGTCCGTGCCGTTCGGTCTGATGGGTAGCTTCATCTTCGTAAACGGTGCCAGCCTCATCGGAGGCATACCTGCTTTGCAAATGATCATAGGAACCATGTCTAACAACATCTACATGCAGATTGCCTTGATCATGTTGATGGGCCTGTTGGCCAAGAACGCCATCCTTATCGTAGAGTTCGCTCTCGACCGCCGCAAGATGGGTATGAGTATCACGTGGGCCGCCGTGCTTGGTGCAGGTGCCCGTCTGCGTCCTATCTTGATGACATCACTGGCTATGGTCATCGGTTTGTTGCCGTTGATGTTCGCCAGCGGTGCCGGTGCCAATGGCTACCGTACACTGGGAACTTCGGCCATCGGTGGTATGTTAATCGGTATGATACTGCAAATCTTTATTGTACCGGCCTTGTTCGTAGCCTTCCAATACTTGCAAGAGAAGTTCAAGCCAATGGAATGGGACGACGTAGACAACTCGGATGCCGAAGCTGAGATAGAACAATACAGCAAATAATAACTCCATGAAGAATGAAGAACCGTTGCCGGAAAGCCCAATAAAAGCTTTGCCCAAGCTCCGCTCTTCATTCTTCATCCTTAAGTTCTTCATCAAAAAGAATTATATTATATGAAAGGAAAGATTATCACCCTGATGTGTGCGACGGCTCTGCTGAGCAGTTGTCATATCTATAAAGCATACGACAGGCCGGAAGATATCATGGCCGAGGGACTGTATCGTGACACAGCTTTGGTGAACGACACGCTGGCCTCGGACACGAGCAATTTCGGGAACCTGCCTTGGCGGGAAGTCTTTACTGACCCGCAGTTACAAAACTATATAGAGCAAGCTCTGGACAATAATGCCGACCTGCGCAGTGCCGCACTTAATGTAGAGCAAGCCCAAGCTGCGCTCATGTCTGCCCGCCTGGCCTACCTGCCGCAACTGGCACTTTCGCCGCAAGGCACCATCAGCAGTTGGGACAAAGGGAAGGCTTCACAGACTTACTCGCTTCCTGTCACCGCGAGCTGGCAAATCGATTTATTCGGCCAAATTCTGAATCCGAAACGAAATGCACAAGTGTCGCTGAGACAAGCCAAGTACCAGCAACAGGCCGTGCAGACGCAGCTCATCGCCAACACGGCGTACATTTACTACACATTGCTCATGCTGGACCGCCAACTGAGCATCACGGAACAAACTGCCGATGTGCTGAAAGACAATCTGGAGACCATGATTGCGATGAACGAGTATGGCAACGTGACCAGTGCCGCCATTGAGCAGAGCCGCAGTGCTTACGCACAGGTGGTTGCCTCGCTGTCCGACCTGCGCCAGAGCATCACAGAAACGGAAAACTCGTTCTGCCTGATACTGAACCAGCCTGCACAACATGTCGAGCGTGGCGTGCTGGAAGACCAGCAACTGCCCACCGAATTTTCGGCCGGAATATCGCTGCAGCTTCTTTCCAATCGTCCGGACGTGCAGGCCGCAGAAATGTCGCTGGCAGCATGCTACTATAACACCAACAGCGCCCGCGCCGCTTTCTATCCGCAAATAACCCTAAGTGGTTCGGCCGGATGGACCAACAGTGCCGGTTCGGCCATCGTCAACCCGGGCAAGCTGCTGGCTTCGGTCATCGGTTCGCTGACGCAACCGCTGTTCTACCGGGGGACGAACATCGCCCGCCTGCGCCAAGCACGTGCTCTTGAGGAACAAGCCAAAATCAGTTTCCAAACGGCTCTGCTGAATGCCGGCAACGAGGTGAGCAACGCCCTTGCCTTGTACCAGAATACAAGCCAAAAAACCGAAATGCGTACCCTGCAAGTAAATTCTGCCCGCAAAGCTGCGGAAGATACACGGGAATTGTTTAACTTAGGCACGTCAACTTACCTGGAGGTGCTGTCGGCCCAGCAAAGCTATCTCAGCGCCCAATTGTCCGAGGTAGCTGATACGTTCGACCAGATGCAGGCCGTCATCAACCTGTATCAAGCATTGGGCGGAGGAAGAGAATAACTTTAACCTTTCAATATCATGATTAGTCCTTTAGCATACGTTGATCCTGCCGCAAAGCTCGGCAAGAACGTAACAGTACAACCTTTCGCCTATATTGAAGGCGATGTAGAAATCGGCGACGACTGTATCATCATGTCGGGCGCGCACATCCTGAACGGTACCCGCATGGGACGGAAAAACACCGTACACCACGGAGCCGTGCTGGCCAGCGTGCCTCAAGACTTCCACTATGAGGGAGAAGACAGCCTGTTGCTTATTGGTGACGAGAACGACATCCGCGAGAACGTGGTTGTGGCACGTGCCACATACGCCGAAGGCGGAACACGCATCGGAAACGGTAACTTCCTGATGGACGGCACGCACTTGTGCCACGATGTCCAGATAGGCAACCACTGCGTGCTGGGCATCCGCAGCATGGTGGCCGGCGAGAGCCAGGTGGACGACTGCACCATCTTGAGCAGCAACGTCATTGTGCAGCAACACTGTCACATCGGCAGTTGGGTGCTGATACAATCTGGCTGCCGCATCTCGAAAGACGTGCCGCCTTACGTCATCATGGCCGGGAATCCGGTGCAGTACCACGGTATCAACGCTGTCGTGCTGCAGCACAAGAGCCAGGTGACGGAACGTGTGTTGCGCCACATTGTAAACACTTACCGGCTGGTGTATCAAGGCAACTTCAGCATACAAGACGCGGTGCTGAAGATTCAAGACCAGATTCCGATGAGCGATGAAATCCACAACATCGTAGACTTCATCAAGAACTCGAAAGGCATTGTGAAGTAAGCCAAGATGATTATTCCAAAGAAGAGGCTATGCCGACAGTGGCATAGCCTCTTCTTTTTGTACCCGCTGTGACCCGTCGTCAGGGGGCACAGACACCCTTCGTCAAGGGTAACGGTGACTCGTCGCCAGGGGTCACGGTGACCCTTCACTCCAGGTGCAGCAGCCCGAAGAACTGCGGGCAATGGAAGTCGGGCTTAGGCAGGTCGATGGGGTTCCACGACAGGAAGTGGGGCGTCTGCAACAAGTCTCCGCACTTATAGAAGTTGGCACGGATGTCGCGCCCCGCGAATGAACCCAGCTCGTGCAAGAAGAAGGTGGATGCAGGAATGATGAGCGCCACTTCCCAATTGCACGCGCCGATGCGTTCGGCAAAAGGTTCACGCCCCAGGCTGGCCCAACGCTGCACGCGGTCCAATACGGCCTGCGGTGCCCGTTGACGTCCCTCGCGGGCAGCACCGGCCCCCACCAGCAGTGTACCGGCACAGTTACACTCCAGATTATAGTACACGCCGTCGCCGGCAGGGACGGAGAAGAACTCCACGCAGGAATCTTCCCACACCCGCCCGTTGTCGGCAGGCGCCGTGGCCCGGACAGAGGCTTCGCGCACCTGGAAGTGCAGCAACAGCGAATCATCCGTGTGCGCCAGGCGGAACTGCACGGAAGGCCGGTACGGGAACTCCTCCCAGTTGACCGTAGCTACGGGCTGGAAATCTATCTTCTCTTGGTCTAACAGCGCGGGGATGGCCTCGACGGGCAGATGGGCCGCGCTCACTCTCTTGATGGTCAGTTCGTTCATGATGTTCACAACTAATTTACTTCATATATCGGTCGATAAAAGCGCGCATTTTCTCTTGGTTGGCCTCCACACGCTCCAGCAGCCTGAACTGGGTAGCTGTGCGCACCAGGTTATGCCCGGGATAGTCCGTCTTGTAGTACGTATCCCCGTTGAGATAGTCCGTCAGGAAGCGCACGCATTGCATGTAAGGAAAAAGGGCTACCCCATAGGGCAGGTTCTCGATTTCCACGGGCTGTAAGAAGAGAGTCGCCGAGTCCAGGTAGCCTTGGGTAAAGGAGTAGAAGATGTCCAGATTGAAGTCCACGCGGTCCAGGTCCCGTTCGTCTTCGGCAGCGGTATTGGCCGCCGTGCGCAGGAAGTCGCCGTAGTCGGAGAAGACGAACGACGGCATCACCGTGTCCAGGTCGATGACACAAAGCGCGTCTCCCTCCTGGTCGAACAAGATGTTGTTCACCTTCGTGTCGCAGTGACAGATGCGTTTGGGCAACGCTCCCTCGCGGTGCAGGCGTTCGGCCAGACACATCCGGTCGGCGCGCTGCTCTATCTCGTCCAAGTATCGTCCGACCTCCTTCACCCGTCCGGCCGCGTCGGCCTCGACGGCCTGGTGCAGTTGGCGGAGGCGCAGCTCCATGTTGTGGAAGTCGGGGATGGTTTCCACGAGGGGGTCGGGCAGGTCGACCAGCATAGCTTCGAACCTGCCGAATGTCTGGCCTGTGGCGTAGGCAGAATGAAGGCTCACCACGTCGAGCGTCCGCGTGCGGGGAATGAAGACCGACAGTCGCCAGTAGGACGTGCCGTCGTGCCAATACGTTTTCCCTTCGTCCGTGGACAGGAAGCGCAGCACCTTGCGGTCGACGTCTTTCTCGCCACGCGCCTCGAGCTTGCGGCGGATGTGGTTCGTTACGGCTTCGATGTTCCGCTGCAGCCCGTCCACGTCGCGGAAGACGCGATGGTTGATGCGTTGCAGCACATAGTCGGGCGCGTCGGGCTCGCCCGTCGTCACCCGATAGGTGTCGTTTATCAAGCCCGTCCCCAAGGGGCGGATATCGCTCACCGTCCCTTGCGGATGAAAGTGGCTTACGATGCTTAAGAGTTCGTTCATATCCATTGATTCATAAAAAGTTTCTTCCGACAGCAGGCAGTCAGCCCAGCTTCAGGTATTCGTAGCCGAAGCGGCAGCGCAGGCAGTCGCGCTTGTCACAATACTCCTTTTGCAACTGCAGCACGGCCTGCGAGTCGGCAGCCGACTGCACGGCCAGTCCCGCTTCGGCCCAGCTCCGAATGATGCGGTTGTTTTCGGGCTGCAACGTTTCGAGGAAGCGCAAAGCCCGGTCGCACAAGGCATCGTCCGCCCGATACAGCCCATAGGCGTAGAAGAAGGGAACCACCGTGTTCAGCACCAGCAAATCCAGCGTCGCCCGGCTCAGGCTGCCCGTCCGGCGGGCAGAGGGCTTGCCGAAACTGTAATGCACCGTCCAATAGTCTGCCAGACGGACGTTGAACAGGCTTCTCACCGCATCGGGCTGTTCTGCTTCCAGCACGCGCGAGAGCAGGCTCTGTTCCCGATGATAAATACTGGCCAACTGTGCCAGCCGCACGTGCGGGAAACCGGCGGGACGCAGGCGCAGGAAACGCCATTGCTCGCGCGGCAACGGTTCGGACAGGCTGAACTTGCGGCTCAGATAGGCATATTCGCGGCACAAAGAGCGGGCGTAGTCGTCAGCGGACGTTTCGTCCAGCAGCCCCGCCGTGCCGAAAAAGAGGGCTTCCACTTGGAAGAGGCTGTCGCGGTGCTTGTCCACGGCACGGAACGGCAGGCGCAAGGCCCACGCCTCGAAGGCATCGCTGTTCAGGCCGAAACCGAAGTTGCGGGCCAGGGTCACAAAGAAAGCATCTTCCCAACGGCTGTCGCAACGCTTCAGACGCTCGCCGACGGCCTGCGCCTTCTGCCGGAGGCGCTCGGTCTGCAACGAAGCCAGCCAACTGTGCACCTTCAGGAGCGGCAGCTCCGACAGCAACCGGCGGCAGGGCGGACAAGCATCGGACAGGCACAACTCGTCGTAACGACGGCGCACACTGTCGGGACAAGGCAAAAGCAGTTGCGGGATGGGCTCACCGTCCGTGCGGCACACGTCGCAGTCGGCCTCCCCCACCACGTGCAGCACCACGCGGTCGTAAGCCCGGTCGCGGTCGTGCCCGTGGCGCAGCCAGTCCGAAGCACGGTCGTGCACCTCGACATCTCCCGCCCACAGCGTCCCGCCAATCTTCACCTTGGCGTTAAAGAAGTCGGGCCCTGCATGGCAATTGGGCAGACCGGGGTCAATGACCTCCAGCGCCTCGCCGCCCGTCGTCCGCAAAGGCTGCAACGGGTAGATGCGGTGTCGCCAAACGTAATGCAGCAGTTGTTCCATGGCATCCAATCGGTTTATCGTTGCCAAAGGTAAGAGAAATAATGCGGATTGCAAACTTTTACGCCGTATTTTAGTCGACGGAGGCTCACTCATCGCTCACGGCCGGCACGTTAACCTAACGATAACCTAACGTTAACGTACGACGAGCGGAGAACGACGTATCTTTGCCCACGCCGGACAAGAGCCGCGCCTCTGCCGGACACGGAGCACGCCCCGTCCGGACACGGAGCAACCGCCCGCCGCACCCCCGCCCGAACGCTCCAGGCAGGCGGCGGGCGGTTAAAAAATGAGAAAACTTGCCCCGCATGGTGAGAAAAGCATTATCTTTGCGACATACTGTATAGTTAAACAACCTATAAACAACCGACAGACAATGAAAATAGCATTGATAGGCTACGGCAAGATGGGCAAAGAGATAGAACGCATCGCCCGCAGCCGTGGACACGAAATCGTCAGCATCATCGACCTGGACAACCAGCAAGACTTTGAGTCGGACGCCTTTCGCAGCGCCGACGTCGCCATAGAGTTCACCAACCCCCGCGCCGCTTACGGCAACTACCTCCGGGCCTTCCGCGCCGGAGTCAAGGTAGTGTCGGGCAGTACAGGATGGCTCGACGAACACGGCGACGAGGTGCGCCGCCTCTGCACGGACGAAGGGAAGACACTGTTCTGGTCGTCCAACTTCAGCCTGGGCGTGGCCATCTTTTCGGCCGTCAACAAGTACCTGGCACGCATCATGAACCAATTCCCCGAATACGACGTGGCGATGGAAGAGACGCACCACATCCACAAGCTGGACGCACCGAGCGGCACCGCCATCACCCTGGCCGAAAGCATCGTGCAGAACCTCGACCGCAAGACGCGCTGGGTGAAAGGCACCCTGACGGCGCCCGACGGCACGCTGAGCGGCACCACGCAGTGCGCCCCCGACGAGCTGCCCGTCAGCTCCGTACGCCGCGACGAAGTGCCGGGCATACACAGCATCCGCTACGACTCGGCCGCCGACAGCATCACCATCACCCACGATGCCAAAAACCGCAGCGGCTTTGCCCTGGGAGCCGTGCTGGCCGCCGAATACACCGCGCAGCACACGGGTATGTTGACCATGGAAGACCTCTTCCCCTTTCTGAAAGAATAACGACACATAAGAAAAACGCATGGAATTCACCAACAATCCTAAACTCGACCGCCCCAAGACACGCCGCAAGAGCGCGTGGATAAAGTTCACCGTCGTCACCCTGCTCTACCTCCTCTTCCTCATCTGGATTCGTAGCTGGTGGGGACTCATCGTCCTGCCCTTCATCTTCGACGCCTACATCACGAAGTTCATCCCCTGGGGATTCTGGAAACGGTCGAAGAACGCAGCCGTGCGCAGCGTCATGAGCTGGGTAGACGCCATCGTCTTCGCCCTGGTGGCCGTCTACTTCGTCAACCTATACTGGTTCCAGAACTACCAGATACCGTCGTCCTCGCTCGAAAAGTCACTGCTGGTGGGCGACTTCCTCTACGTCAGCAAGCTGAGCTACGGCCCGCGCGTGCCCCAGACACCGCTGTCCATGCCCCTGACGCAACACACGCTCCCGCTGCTCAACTGCAAGTCCTACCTGGACTGGCCGCACTGGGACTACAAGCGCGTACCGGGCTTCGGACGGGTGAAGCTGAACGACATCGTAGTGTTCAACTTCCCTGCCGGCGATACCGTGGCGCTGAACCACCAGATGGAGGACTTCTACTCGCTCTGTTACCGCGAAGGCCGGCGCCTCTACCCCAACCCCGTGCAGATGGACAGCCTGACGCGCACGCAGCAACGCGCCATCTATGACCTCTACTACGAAGGCGGGCGCAAGTACGTGCTGGACAACCCGCAGATGTATGGCGACATCGTAGTGCGCCCTGTCGACCGACGGGAGAACTACGTGAAGCGCTGCACGGGCCTGCCGGGCGACACGCTGCAAATCATCGACGGGCAACTGTACCTGAACGGCAACGCCGTCCCCAATCCGGAGAACCTGCAATTCAACTACTTCGTGCAGACCACCGGGCCGCTCATCCCCGAGACCATCTTCCGCGAACTGGGCATCAGCAAGGACGACCAATGGCTCTTCCCGGCCAACGACGCGGAAAGCCTGGCCGTACTGGTCTCGATGGGCCTCGACGCCACCGACACGCAGGGACGACCCGCACCGGTCTACCACCTGCCTCTGACGCAGAAGATGTATGACACGCTGGCAGGCAACAAACGCCTCGTTGCCCGCATCGTGCGCGAACCGGCCGCCTACGGGGGCGACGTCTATCCGCTGAACCTCTACACCCGGTGGACGCGCGACGACTACGGCCCCGTGTGGATTCCCGCCAAAGGCGCCTCCATCCGCCTGACCGAAGACAACCTGCCCATCTACCGCCGCTGCATCGAAGCCTACGAAGGCAACACGCTGGAGCAACGCGCCGACGGCATCTACATCAACGGCCAGAAAACGGACACCTATACGTTCCAGATGGACTACTACTGGATGATGGGCGACAACCGCCACAACTCGCTCGACTCGCGCTACTGGGGCTTCGTGCCCGAAGACCACGTGGTGGGCAAGCCGCTGGTGGTATGGCTCTCGCTGGACAAAGACCGCGACTGGTTCGACGGAAAGATACGCTGGGACCGCCTGTTTAAGTGGGTAGACAACAACTAAGCATGAAACGGGTACGGAAGACACTGATAGCCCTGGCCGCGGCGGTGCTTGTCGGAGCACTGCTGCGCACGTGCGTGGTCACTTCCTACCTCATCCCCTCGACCGGCATGGAGAACTCGCTCTACCAGGGCGAGCGCATCGTGGTGAACAAATGGAGCTACGGGCTGCGCCTGCCCTTCATGCAGTGGTGGGGCTATCAACGCTGGGCCTCCCGCCCTGTCGAACGGGAAGACATCATCGTCTTCAACAACCCGGGCAATCTCCGCCAACCGCTCATCAGCCGCCGCGAAGCCTTCATCGGGCGGTGCATCGGCACGCCGGGCGACACGCTGCTGGTCGACTCGCTGTTCAATGCCGTATCGTCCGAAAGGCTTGCCCCCGACCAGAAGTTCCTCTTCGCCTATCCGCTGGAGTTGGAAGGCCAGATAGACTCGCTACTGGCTGTGCTCGACATCCGTTCGCCCCTGCTGGGCAGCGATTCGGCACGCCACATCCGGGGCTTCAGCCGCTACGAACGCTACCTGCTGGAACAGGCCACCGACACCGACCTGCAACTGACGCCGCAGACCGGCACGGACACGAAGCTCTACCCGCTCGTCATCCCCGGACGCGGACACGGCGTGCGCGTCCGCCCCTGGAACCGCACGCTGCTGTGCAACACCCTGCTGCTGCACGAGGGGCGCGACGCCTACATCAAGGGTGACACCCTCTACGTGGACGGCCAACCGGCAGACTCGTGCTCTTTCAGCCAAGACTATTACTGGGTCGCAGCCAACAACGACGCCAACCTGTCCGACTCGCGCCTCTTCGGCTTCGTGCCGCAAGACCACGTCATCGGCCGGGCGGCCCGCATCTGGTTGTCGAAAGAACAAGGCACCCCGCTCTTCAGCGGCTACCGCTGGGAGCGCATCGGGATGCGCGTGCAATAACTCTACCATCTCCTCTGACATGAACACCGTATTGCTATCTACCGCCTACTTAGCCCCCGTGGAGTATTACGCGAAATTGTACCGTTATGACCGCGCCTGCGTGGAGCAGCACGAGCACTACGTGAAACAGACGTACCGCAACCGCTGCACCATTGCCGCGCCCGACGGCCCGCTGGCACTGACTGTACCCACCGTGAAGCCCGACACGCCGAAATGTTCCACGAGGGACATCCGCATCTCCGACCACGGCAACTGGCGTCACCTGCATTGGAACGCCCTCGAATCGGCCTACAACCACACGCCGTTCTTCGAATACTACAAAGACGAGTTTCGCCCGTTCTACGAGCACAAGTACGAGTTCCTCATCGACTTCAACGAGGCCCTCTGCCGCTTGGTGTGCTCGCTCATCGACCTTTCTCCCCGCATGGAACGCACCTCCGCCTACGAGGCCGCGCCCGCCCGGGCCGACGACTTCCGCGAACGCATTCATCCGAAGAAAGACTTCCGCACGGAAGACCCGCTGTTTCATCCCCTCCCCTACTACCAGGTGTTCCAGTCGCGGCTGGGCTTCCTGCCCAACCTGAGCATCGTGGACTTGCTGTTCAACATGGGCCCGGAAAGCCTGTTGGTGCTGCGCGACAGCCACGACCCTCTCCCCGCCCCCGCTTCCGCCCCCGCCGAACCATAGCCGTGCCCCGTCCGGACAAGAGCCGTACCCGTTCCGAACAAGAGCCGCGCCCATTCCGAACAAGAGCCGCGCCCATTCCGAACAAGAAGCAACGCCCCGTCGAAGCACAAAAAAAGCGCGGCCGCAGAGCCGCGCTTTTCCGAACGCATCGTTCTATCTGTCAATACCTTATTCCAGTTCGAAAGCTACCTTTCCCTTGATATCGGCAGCCGAAGCGGCCACGATGGCCTCGAACTTGCCCGGCTCGGCCACCCACCGGTGTTGGTCGGCGTCGAAGAAACTCAAGGCATCCTTGCGCAGGGTGAAGACGACTTCTTTCTCCTCTCCCGGAGCCAAGCGGACTTTTTGGAAGCCCTTCAATTCCTTCACCGGACGGGGCAGCGAAGCCTTCACGTCGCTGACGTAGAGTTGGACGACCTCCTGGCCCTCGCGCGAGCCGGTGTTCTTCACGCGGACGCGGACAGTCACCGAGCCGTCGGCAGTCATCACCGCGTTATCCACCGTGGGCTTGCCGTATTCGAAGGTGGTGTAGCTCAATCCATAACCGAAGGGGAAGAGCGGCTTCGTCTTCTTCTGCTTGTCCGCCCAGCGGTAGCCCACGAAGATGCCTTCGTTATACCGGACGTTCACCGTGTCCTGCGTGCGCGTGCCGGTATATTCGCCCAGTTGGTGCGCGGGAACATCCTCCAGCCTTGCGGGGAAGGTGAACGGCAATCGTCCGCTGGGATTGACGTCGCCCACCAACACGGCGGCCAGCGACGTGCCTGCTTCCGACCCGAGGTACCAATCCTGGACGACGGCGGGTACCCGGTCCAGCCACGGCATGGCGACAGCGTTGCCCGAGATATTAACTACAATCAGATTCTTGTTGGCCTGGGCCAGCGCCTCTATCACGCGGTCTTGCCCGTAGGGCAGTTCCAGCCCGGCGCGGTCGGAGTCCTCGCAATCCTGGCCCGCGCTCTTGTTCAGCCCGCCGATGAACAAGACGCAGTCGGCGTCGCGCGCCGCCTCCACGGCCTCGGCAATGAGTTCTTCGGGCGTGCGGTCGTCGCGCAAGTCCTGCCCCGTCACCACGCCGTTGTACTCTCCGCTGGCATCGCCCACATAGCCGCGTGCATACACCACCTCGGCCCGTCCGGACACGCGCCGGCGGATGCCTTCGAGCGGGGAAATCTCGCGCTGCACTTTCAGCGACGAGCTTCCGCCTCCGACGGTCATCATCTTCACGGCGTTCTCGCCGACGACAGCAATCTTTTTCACGGCTTCGAGGTTAATGGGGAGGACGTCTCCTTCGTTCTTCAGCAGCACGATGCCCTCCTCGCCAATCTGCCGGGCGGCAGCGTAGTGTTCCGGCGAGCACATCGAGCCGAAGGGCTTGCGCGTGTTCATGCTGGTCCGGAACATGAGGCGCAACACACGGCGCACTTTGTCGTCCAGCTCCCGCGTCGTCACCCGGCCCTCTTGGATGAGCTTCAGGTACGGCAGAGCCAAATAGTAGTTATCGTAAGCATTCGCGGCGCCGTTGCTCAGTCCGTCCGTCCAGCTTCCGAACTCCAGGTCGACGCCGTGGGCGATGGCCTGACCGGTATCGTGTATGCCGCCCCAGTCGGAAATGACCGCGCCGTCGAAGCTCCACTCGCCTTTCAGGATTTCATCCAGCAGGCGGGGATTCTGTCCGCAGTGTTTGCCCTCGTAAAGATTGTAGGCGCTCATGATGCTCCAAGCCTTTCCCTCTTGCACGGCGGCCTTGAAGGCGGGCAGGTAAATCTCGTAGAGCACGCGGTCGTCCACGATGACGTTGGTGTTGTGGCGGTTCACTTCGTGGTTATTCAGCGCATAGTGCTTGACGCAGACGGCCACGCCGTTGCTCTGCACGCCCTGCACATAAGGCACCACCATCCTGGAAGTCAGATAAGGATCTTCTCCAAAGTATTCGAAGTTGCGCCCGTTCAGGGGCGTGCGGTAGATGTTCACCCCGGGGCCCAGGAGCACGTCCTTTTCGCGGTAGCGCGCCTCTTCGCCGATGCTCCGGCCGTAGAGCAAGGCCATGTCGGGGTTCCAGGTGGCGGACAAACACGTCAGTGCGGGAAAGGCCACGCAAGAGTCATTGGTCCAGCCGGCTTGATCCCACTCGTCCCACAGCACTTCCGGACGAACGCCGTGGGGGCCGTCGTCTGTCCACAACTCCGGAATGCCCAAGCGGCGGACGCCCGCACTGCTGAACTTGGACTGCGCGTGAATCACGTCGATCTTTTCCCTTAACGTCATGCGTCCCAGCGCATCTTCCACTCTCTCCTCGATAGGCTTGCTGTCGTCCAAGTAGACGGGCTTCTGCTGGGCCGAGAGAGGGAGAGCCGCAGCCATAGCCAGCGTAAACAGAATTTTCTTCATACGATATAGTTGGATGATTCATGAACAATCAGGCAGGGGAAGCAGAAAACCGTCTTCCCGTTTCATTCCCCCAAAGGTAAGGAAGATTGCGGAGAAAAACTACAAAAATCGCACAAAACCGCCCGCCCCGGCGAACAGGGAAGCGGATTGTTGCGTATCTTTGCAGGGTTTATCAAGCATCCGACGCTCATGTTGTCCCTACAAACACCCAACGGGGACAGGCACGTGCTGTTGCATTCGTGCTGTGCCCCCTGTTCTTCCGCCATAGTAGAGTGTATGCTGGCCAACGGCATACGCCCCACCGTCTTTTACTGCAACCCCAACATCTATCCGCGCGAGGAATACGAAACGCGCAAACAGGAGGCCATCCGCTTCGTCACCGGCCAGGGCCTGGACTTTGTGGACGCCGACTACGACCACGCCCGGTGGCTGTCCGCCATGCAGGGTCTGGAGGACGAGCCCGAACGCGGCCGCCGCTGCCTGCGCTGCTTCACGCTGCGTCTGGAGGCCACGGCCGCCTATGCCGCCGAGCACGGCTTCCGCCTGTTCACCACCACCCTTGCCTCTTCGCGCTGGAAGAGCCTCGACCAAATCAACGAAGCAGGACGGGCCGCCGCCGCGCGCCACCCCGGCACCCTCTTTTGGGAACAGAACTGGCGCAAGGGCGGGCTGCAGGAACGGCGAAACCAGTTGCTCCGCGAATACCGATTCTACAACCAGCAGTATTGCGGCTGCGAGTTCAGCATGCGCAGGTTGGAGCAGGACCCGGCGGTCAGATAGAAAGCTCGTTGAGCACGCGAATCAGGCTTTTGTCCAACGGTTTGTCGTCCTTGATGGCTTGCACGAAGGGGACGTAAACCACCTCGTCGTTGTGTATGCCGACCATGACGTTGCGCTGTCCTTCCATCAGGGCCTCGATGGCTCCCACGCCGAGACGGCTGGCCAAGATGCGGTCGTAAGCGCTGGGCGCGCCGCCGCGTTGCAAGTGCCCCAAGATAGAGACGCGCACTTCGTAACCCGGGTACTCCTTGCGTACCCGTTCGGCATAGTGCATCGCCCCTCCGTCCTTCGGGCTTTCCGAAACGATGACGATGCTGCTGTTCTTCGTTTTGCGGAATCCCCGGCTGATGAACTGTTCCAATTGGTCGGCGTCGGTGCGGTCTTCGGGAATGATGGCCGCCTCGGCTCCGGAGGCGATGGCGCTGTTTTGCGCGAGGAAGCCCGCGTCGCGTCCCATGACCTCGACGAAGAAGATTCGGTCGTGCGAAGTCGCCGTATCGCGGATCTTGTCGACGCACTGCACGATGGTGTTCAGCGCAGTGTCGTAGCCGATGGTGCTGTCCGTGCCGTAGAGGTCGTTGTCGATGGTGCCGGGCAAGCCTATGCAGACCACGTCGTATTCCTCGGCCAAGGCGCGCGCCCCGGCCAGAGAGCCGTCGCCGCCGATGACGATGAGCGCCGAGATGTGCTCGCGCACGAGCGTCTCATAAGCCTTCTTCCTGCCCTCGGGGGTGGTGAAGGCTTCGGAGCGTGCTGTCTTCAGGATGGTTCCGCCGCGACAGATAATGCCGCTGACGTCTTGCGTGGTCAGTTCCCTCACTTCGCCGGCTATCAGGCCTTCGTAGCCCCGGTAGATGCCTTTCACTCCGAAGCCATTGTAGATGGCGCTGCGCGTCACGGCGCGAATGGCCGCGTTCATGCCCGAGGCGTCGCCCCCGGACGTCAGGATTCCGATGTATTTCTTTTCAGTCGTTTCCATTGCTTTTCCTCCTTTTTTCCGTGTTAATAGTAGGTTCATCTGTTGCTTACAAAAATCGTTCAAACGGTCTCCGTCGGCCAAGTTTTCTTCCTTGAAGGACATCTATTGTCAAGCATTGCGGCAGATATTCCGTCAAAATGTCACCCTCCCGCCAGCAGTGTCAGTACGGCGTCCAACTTCTTTTCCATCCGCTCCAGGCGGGCGTAGCATTCGCGCAGGTTGTCGCGCCGGACGACCGGGTGCAGCGTCGTGGCGTCTTTCTTTTCCGATTCTGCCGTCTTCCCCCGTGCCTCGTCTCTTCCGACACGGGGGGATTGAACTTCATTTTTCATACTGGTCAGGGTTAGGTTATAAGAAATCAGGGAATCTGTCGGCATGTAATTTGCTGGGGACAAGACGGACCGCAGCGGTTTCCCCGGCCTGTCGGAAAGGAATGTGTGATGAATGTCCGCATCGTTTCGGCCTCCGGCGGCTGTTCCTCCCAAGCCTTTTTAAGATGAGATAGTAAGAGTTAAGCGTGGGGAACTTTAGTATCACCCGCCCAGAAGTATCCCCATACTTGACAACAAACGTGGTAATACATAAAGCCCCACGCCTATATTTTCATGCAGTAGATGAGGATATAGTCCGTGGAGCGTCTTTGTATTATCCGGTGTCGTCGTCTGTTGAAATTGGGGATTTCCTGGACGCTGGATAATGCTAAAACGCTTTTTCTTGTCTTTTTGATTAAACTGTAGCAAATGTAAGCATAAAAAAGAAAGTAGCAAGCGGCGGGAGCGGATTTCACAAAAATTAGTTTTCCGCCGCCTCTGCCCCGCCGTGCCGCCCGGCGTCGCCGGAGACAGGCCGCCGGCCCGCGTGCGGAAGAGCCGCGCCTCTTGTCCGGACGAAGCGCGCTTCGTGTTCGGACGGGGCGCGGCTCTTGTTCGGAAGAAGCAAGCCGTTCATCCTGAACAGGTTGCAAAAAGCCGTTTCCGGCAGGCCGCCGGAGGGGATTCAATCGTAGACCAGCACGGAGAGCCGCTCTTCGGCCAGCACGTCGCCCGCCACGTCCAGCAGTTGGGCGGGCGTCAGGGCCTCGATGCGGCGGAACAGTTCGGACAGGGTCTCGTAGCGGTTGTAGTGCAGGAAGGTCTTGGCCATGCCGAGGGCGTTGTTCTCGTTGTTGTCCGAGGCGACGATGATTTGCCCGAGCAACTGCTTGCGGGCGGCTTCGAACTGGAGCGTGGTCAGTTGCCTGTCGCGCAGCCGTCGCAGTTCTTGGCGGGTCAGGCGCAGGCAGGTATCCACGTCGGCGGGGTCGCAGCCGAAGTAGATGGCGAACGCGCCCGTGTCGGTGTACGACGTCAGGTTGGACTCCACCGTGTAGACCAATCCGCGCCGCTCGCGCAAGGCCACGTTCAGGCGGCTGTTCATGCCGGGGCCGCCCAACAGGTTGTTCAGCAGGTAGAGCGCGGTGCGCCGCTTGTCGTAGGCGTCGTATCCGCGCCCGCCCACCATGACGTGGGCCTGGTGCGTGTCCCGGTGCAAGGTGCGGCGTTCGGGCACGTAGGGCGGCGGCGCGAGCCTCGCGTGCGCGCCCGTACCGGCAGGCACGTCGGCCAGCAGTTTGCCGGCCAGGCGGACCACCCGCTTGAAGTCCACGTCTCCGCGCACGAAGAAGACCATGTTGGCCGGGACATAGAGCCGCCCCGTGAAGGCGGCCACGTCGGCCGGAGCGAAAGCCTTCAGACGTTCGGGCGTGCCGAGGATGTTGCGCCCCAGCGGATGGCCCCGGAAGAGGAGGTCTTCGAAGTCGTCGTATATCAGTTCGGAAGGCGTGTCCTCGTACGACCGGATTTCGTCGATGACGACCTCTGCCTCCTTCTCCATCTCGCGCGGGGGAAAGGTGGAGTGGAACACGATGTCGGCCAGCAGCTCGAACGCCCGCGCGAAGTGTTCCACCGGGAAGGCGCAGTAGACCACCGTTTCCTCCTTGTTGGTGTAGGCGTTGAGGTCGCCTCCCACGTTCTCCATGCGGTTCAGTATGTGCCAGGCCTTCCGCTTGGCGGTGCCCTTGAACAGGAGGTGTTCGACGAAATGGGCCATGCCGTGCTCTTCGTCCCGCTCGTCGCGGGTGCCGGCGTCGATGGCGAATCCACAATAAGCCACCCTCGAGCGCACCGGCTCGTGCAACAGACGGAGGCCGTTGGGCAGCACGTGCACGCCCGGAGCAATGTCTTCTATCTGAGTATCCATGAGAACAGTTAATGATTTGTCGCGCAAAAATACAATAAAAGCTATTGCCGTTTATGGAAAATTGCAGATATTTGCAGGTAGTAACCAAGGGAACGCCCCTGCGGGGCCGACACCCGGAATAAATAAAACTCGAGACAATGACCGCAGACATCAAAGAGCTGTTGAAGAAAGAAGCACAGGCCGTGCTGAATATACCGGTGACGGACGCCTACGAAAAGGCCGTGGCACTGATTGTGGAACAAGTGCACCGCCGGAAAGGCAAACTGGTGACATCGGGCATGGGCAAGGCCGGACAGATAGCCATGAACATAGCCACTACGTTCTGTTCGACAGGCATCCCTGCCGTATTCCTGCACCCCAGCGAGGCGCAGCACGGCGACCTGGGCATCTTGCAGGAGAACGACCTGCTGCTGCTCATATCCAACTCGGGCAAAACGCGCGAAATTGTAGAACTGACCCAACTGGCCCGTAACCTGGACCCGAGGCTGAAATCTATCGTCATCACGGGCAACCCCGACAGCCCGCTGGCCTTGCAGGCCGACGTGTGCCTGGCCACCGGCCATCCGGCCGAGGTATGTGCCCTGGGCATGACGCCTACCACGTCGACCACGGTGATGACCGTCATCGGCGACATCCTGGTGGTGGAAACGATGAAGCAGACCGGGTTCACCATCGAAGACTACTCCAAACGTCACCACGGGGGCTATCTGGGCGAAAAATCAAGATCACTGTTATGCGAAAAGTAATCGGTATCGGCGAAACCATCCTCGACATCATCTTCCGCGACGAGCAGCCCTCGGCCGCAGTGCCCGGAGGGTCGGTGTTCAACGGAATCGTGTCGCTGGGGCGCACGGGCGTCCCGGTATGTTTCATCAGCGAGACGGGCAATGACCGCGTGGGCAACCTGATTCTGCGCTTCATGCGGGAGAACCATATCCCGACGGACCACGTCAATGTCTTTCCCGACGGCAAGTCGCCCGTATCGCTGGCTTTCCTGGACGAGCACAGCGATGCGGAATACATCTTCTACAAGAACTATCCCGCCCAACGGCTGGATGTGACATTCCCCGAGGTAAAGAAGGACGACGTGGTGGTGCTGGGTTCCTACTACGCACTGAACCCGGTGCTGCGCGATAAGGTGCTGGAACTCTTGGACAGGGCACGCACGGCAGGGGCCATCGTCTACTACGACCCCAACTTCCGCGCGCCCCACAAGGAAGAGGCCATCAAGCTGGCACCGACCATCATCGAAAACCTGGAGTATGCGAACATCGTGCGCGGCTCGGAAGAAGATTTCTTCTACATGTACGGGCTGACAGACGCCGACCGGGTGTACAAAGAGAAAATCAAGTTCTACTGTCCCAACTTCCTGTGCACCAGCGGCGGCGGACAAGTCTGCCTGCGCACGGCACGCTTCGCCAAGGACTATCCCGCCACCCCGCTCCAGCCCGTAAGCACCATCGGCGCGGGCGACAACTTCAACGCCGGCATCATCTTCGGCCTGCTGGAACAGAACGTCGGCCTGGAGACCCTGAACGAAACCGACGAGGCCACGTGGGACGCCATCGTGCGCCGCGGCATGGAGTTTGCCGCCGACGTCTGCCTCAGCTTCAGCAACTCCGTCTCCCCCCAGTTTGCCGCCGCCCACCGCTACGCGCCGCGCCCCTGACAGGCGTTGGTCCATAGAGCCTTTTTTATGCTCTTTAACGGACATTTCAACGGAAGTGTTTATTAATTCAAAAGAAGCCTAAAAGCACCCGCCAGAGCGCACCGCTACAAGCAAAAAAGCTATATATTTGCTCAATCCGGCAGCCCGGGTACCCCGGCTCTGCTTCTTCCGGACGGCAGGTCGGCCTGTCATCCGAAAGAAGCAAGGCTACCGTCCGAAGGAAAGAAATCTCTTGTCCACAACGACGGAGCCCGCCAAGGGAGGTACCGGCCACCGGCCAGTAAATTATTACCCAGACTATGTCTATGCGCAAGAATCTGCTGAACGGATTTTTCTTATCAATCATACTCTCGGCCTGTGGCGGGGTGACACCGCACATCGTTGTGGTGTGCGAAGGAAACAGCGCGGGCAACGACACCGTGAAATGGGAGACCAAACCCGCCATCGACGGCGAAGTAAAGGTATATGCCTCTACCGACCCCGAGAACGTGCCCGAAAGCCAACCCGTGGCCATAGCCCCCATCGCCAGCCAATGCCTCATGGTGATGAACAACGACACCACGAAGCGCTACTACTACACGCTGCTGTTCAACAACAAATACCGCATGAAGGTCAGTTCGCGCAGCGTCAACGTGCCCGGCACGCAAAACTTCCGCGACCTGGGCGGATATTCCGTCTACTCCTGCCACAAGCGCATCCGTTGGGGCATGCTCTACCGTTCGGCCCAGTTAGACCTCAACAAGACCGCCACCGCCGACAAACTGCGCAACATCGGCATACGCACCGTGATAGACCTGCGCGATTCGTCCGAACTGCTGGCCCACCCCAGCATCAAGCCGCAAGCGGGATTACAGCGCATCAACATCCCCATCCACACGGGCGACCTGGCACACCTGCTGGACGGGATAGATAAACGCAAGATACAGAGCGACACGGTCTACCGCATCGTGGAACGCATCAACCGCCAAATCGTGCTGGACCACGCACCTCAGTTCCGGCAACTGTTCGACGTCCTGCTGGACCGTCAGAACTACCCTGCCGTCATCCATTGCAGCACAGGCAAGGGACGCACCGGCATCGCCTCGGCCCTCATCCTGGCAGCCCTGGGCGTGGACGAAGAGTCCATCTTGTACGACTACAGCCTGAGCAACCGCTATTTCAACATCCCCGCCGCCTCCAGCTATGCCTACCAACTGCCCGCACCCTCGCAAGAAGCACTCACCACCGTCTATTCGGCCCGCGAAACCTTCCTGAACGCCTCCAAAGACGAAATAGAACGAAACTATGGAAGCGTGGGAAAATACCTGCGGAAAGCCGTCGGACTGACCAAAGACGAACAAGAGCAACTGCGAGACATTCTGCTGGTCAACCAAGAGAAATAACGTGACCCACGCGGCCATTCCGCCAATAATCCGTATCTTTGCACCCGGAAACAAGAGATACATTAGACTGAATGAAGACATTTGAAGAGCTCGGTGTGTCGCCGGAGATACGCCGCGCCATCGAAGAAATGGGCTACGAGCAGCCCATGCCGGTACAAGAAGAAGTGATTCCTTATCTGCTGGGAGAAAACAACGACGTCGTGGCCCTGGCCCAAACGGGCACCGGGAAAACCGCCGCCTACGGATTGCCACTGTTGCAAAAGACCAACGTCAGCCTCCGCGCCCCTCAGGCACTCATCCTCAGCCCCACACGTGAACTCTGCCTGCAAATAGCAGGCGACCTCAACGACTACTCCAAATACATCGACGGCCTGCGCGTGCTGCCCGTCTACGGCGGCTCGTCCATCGAAAGCCAGATACGCGCCCTGAAGCAAGGCGTACACGTCATCGTCGCCACACCCGGACGCCTGCTCGACCTGATGCGACGCAAGACCGTGTCGCTGGCACAGGTGCAAAACGTCGTGTTGGACGAAGCCGACGAAATGCTGAACATGGGATTCAGCGAAAGCATCGACGCCATCCTGGCCGAAGTGCCGCAAGAACGCAACACACTGCTGTTCTCGGCCACCATGAGCGCCGAAATAGCCCGCATCGCCAAGAACTACCTGCACGACGCCAAAGAAATCACCATAGGCCGCAAAAACGAAGGAACGGCTAACGTCAAGCACATCGTCTACGTGGTACATGCCAAAGACAAATACGAAACCCTGAAACGCATCGTCGACTACAACCCGCAGATATACGGCATCATCTTCTGCCGCACCCGCAAAGAAACCCAGGAAATAGCCGACAAACTGATGCAGGAAGGATATAACGCCGACTCGCTGCACGGCGAACTGAGCCAGGCGCAACGCGACGCCGTGATGCAGAAATTCCGCATCCGCAACCTGCAACTGCTCGTAGCCACCGACGTAGCCGCACGCGGACTGGACGTGGACGACCTGACGCACGTCATCAACTACGGCCTGCCGGAAGACACGGAGAGCTACACACACCGCAGCGGGCGCACCGGACGAGCCGGAAAGACAGGCACCTCCATAGCCATCATCAACCTGCGCGAGAAAGGACGCATGCGCGAGATAGAACGCGTCATCGGCAAGAAATTCGAAGCAGGACGCATGCCCACAGCCAAGGAAATCTGCGAACGCCAGTTGCTGAAGGTCATCGATGACCTGGAGAAAGTAAAGGTCAACGAAGAAGAAATAGCCGACTTCATGCCCGACGTCTACCGCAAACTGGACTGGCTCTCCAAAGAAGACCTTATCAAACGCATGGTCAGCCACGAGTTCAACCGCTTCTCGGACTACTACCGCGACCGTAAAGACATTGAAACAGCCACCGACCCCAAGGAAAGAAAGGAGAAAAAAGGCAAAAAAGGCGCCGGAAACGAAGGCAACCGCCAAGCAGAACCGGGCTTCACCCGCTTTTTCATCAACCTGGGCAAGAACGACAACCTCTTCCCCAACGAACTCATCGGGCTTATCAACTCAAACGTACGCGGCCACGTGGAAATCGGCCGTATCGACTTGATGCGCAACTTCTCCTTCTTCGAAGTGGAAGAAGAGGCCACAGCCCGCGTCCTGAAGGGACTGAAACGCGCCAATTGGAGAGGACGTAAGGTGACCGTCGAAATAGCCGGCGAAGAAGGCGAAAAAGCTCCCGCCAAAGAGACGAAGAAAAGCAGCAAGAAGAAAGATAAACCCAGCCGGGAAGAACGGGGCTACACACGCCCGCGCGGCCGTAAAGACGACTGGAAACAATTCTTCCAGCACGACGAGAACGACACGCGCTGGAAAGAGCCCGACTTTGAAGAAGAAGGCTGGGTCAAACCCTCTAAGAAGAAAAAGAAGTAAAACCCTTCCCCCACCACATACCCCAAGAGAGTCCCCGCCCTATGGCAACGGACTCTCTTTTTTGCATAAAACAGGCAAAGGCTACATACCATACACGGCTAAACACAACAGCATCCACATCCGGACAGCTTGCCCCATCCACGCCATAAAAAAGAGGGTGCACCCTTGTTCCGGTGCACCCTCATCCGTCATATTTACCATTAAAAACTCTTCTTCACAAAGAGTACCTGCTTTACTATTAGTGTCCTTCCTTTTCAATGCCTTCCAAGGCAGTCTTAGCTAACGTGTCATTCGGGTCGATTGCAAGAATCTTGTTCCAATAATCCTTGGAAGTCTCATAATCGCTCTGCAACAGGAAATAATAACCCAAATACTTATAGCACTCAATGATCACCCGGTTATAACGAGCATCATTCTTCGGCAGCAACATTTCTACCACCTTCTCATAATAAGGCTTAGCCAGACCTTGCGTCGTCTCGGGGTCGATAGCCGAGTTTGTGCGCGCACGCCAGAAGTTACCCAGGTAACTGTCAGGAGCTTCCACAGCTACTTCAGCGAAAATCGTATCAGCCTGAATCAAAGCAGCCTGACGCATTTCACGCGTAACCTTGATAGTATCCGTAGCAGTACCTTCGCTGTAATACAAACGACCTAACTGGAAAGTGTTCTCCATCGTTCTTTCCTCGGCAGGCAACGCTTCGCAATACTTCTTATATGCATCGATAGCCTTTTCGTAATCATCGTTGCTGGCATACGCATCCGAAATTTGCTGCAACAGCTCAACCGACGCCGAATCCAGTTCATAAGCCTTCTCATACTGAGCCACGGCACCCTCGTAATTCTGCTGTGCATTCAACAAAGCACCATAATAACGATAATCCAGACCGGAATAGTTAACATCTTTCAGCTTATTGAAGAATACGTCTGCATAAGTAGCAGCCTCGTCATAACGCTTCAGGTCGATGTTGTTATACATGGCCAAGCGGTTGAAAGCAGTATGATTGGGGTTCTGCTCCAAGCCCTTGCGTGCAATCTCCAGAGAAGCCTCAAAATCATGATTCAAGAAAAGAGCAAATGCATAGCTCAAGATATCGTTCTCAGTAGCGAGATCCGTGTGAATAAAATTAGCATAAGCCTTCACAGCGTCACCGAAACGGTTATTCGCATAATAGACCTCTGCCAATGCCTTATCAGCCTCCAAATTATCCGGAGCAATCTGCTTCAGCTCTTGCAACTTGGCAATAGCTTGAGACGGGCTGGCCGACTTATAAGCTCTCGCATACTTCAAATATGCCTCGTAACAGTTGGGATCGAAATAAATAGCCTGTTCATACAACTGGCAAGCCTTACCAACGTCTTTCTTGTCCAAAGCAATATCACCTTCCAACAAAGAGATACGCGGGTCTTGCTTATCAGCCTTCTTGGCCTTTTCAAGAAGTTCATTCATTTGCTCATCCTTCTGTGCTTCCCGATACACCTGCGTCAAAGCCAGAATCAAGTCGACATTCTTCTTGTTCTTGCCCTTCACCAAATCCTCGGTCATATCCCACGCCTGTTTCGGGTCAGTTTTAATCAGTTCTTTCACCTGATTCACACCAGCCTGCCACTCGGCAGCCGGCGTCTGCGCGGAAACCATACCTGCGAACAGTAAACCTACGCAGCACAACACAAATCTACTTTTAATCTTCATATTTCTCTCTTATAAAAAAACAATTCATTCATCTTTCACGTTCACCACCCGCACCGCTTGCGTTGCCGGCAGCAGGCCCGATTTCTGAATAATCAACTGCCCCCGGTAAGAAGTGAGGAAGCCCGAAAATCCCCAGCACAACCCATTACGCGGGTCATTCACCAACACATACAAGTCACGCGCCAACGGATAGTCGCCATTGTACAGATAATACTGGTAGGGCTTGAAGCTATTCAGTACCGTCGGCTGTGTGGAGTGGCTGACCGACATAACGTGCACTTCCTTATTAAAAGAAAGCCCCGTGCTGTCATTCCGGTCGCTCAGCCAATTCACACCAACAATGCCTATGGCACCCGGCGTCTTTGCTACGAAATTAATAACCTCCTTATTTGTCTTCAAAGCACTTACATTACCAGCCAGCTCTTTACCATGACAAATGGAATCTATGGCAAACCGCACCGTACTTGAATTTTTATTATCAAACACCAGTTGGATATCACCCAGCCGGGAGTTTGGATAAATATCTTTCCATCGGGTCTTTGTTCCGGTCAATATATCACGGATAGCACTTACACTAATCAAAGTGTCCGGATTGCTCAGATTGGAAATCAAAGCCAATCCATCCGTTGCGATCTTAATCTGTTGAGGGAAAAATTTACGGCTATTGAAAGAATACAATTCCTCAGGTGTCAGCCTGCGACTGGTTATGGCCAGTCGCAGGCTGTCTTTGAGTAAGAGGTTGACAGCCTCTACCTCAGTCACGTAGTGCGGGACAAGATCAGCCAACGGATAAAGGGACTCGAAGACAAAGATTTCTTCCTCCACTATGGGTTGAAAACTCTCATCAGCAGCAATAGCTACTGTCCCAGACGTATAAGTATCCGTGCGTCCGTCTTTCGGTGCTTGCCTGCAAGCGGCAAACGACACAGCCAACACAAGGAACAAAAGTCCAAACTGTCTACCTCTTTTCATATGCATACGCCTAATTTACTGCAATCTGAACGTTACAGGCAACGTATATCTTACAGAAACTGCCTTACCATTCTGACGGCCCGGAATCCACTTCGGCATGGACTGAATCACACGCACGGCTTCCTTATCCAAGGAGGGGTCAACACCACGCATCACCTTAATGTCGCGCACGCTACCATCAGAACCTACGACGAATTGACAGATAACACGGCCCGAAATACCATTTTCCTGTGCAATAACCGGATAACGGATATTCTTGCTCAGATAAGCCATCAATTCAGCAGGACCACCGGGGAACTGTGGAGCTTGTTCCACCATATCAAACACTTCCTCTTCCACGGGAGCTTCAGTAACCACTTGCTTCAGGTCAGCAATATCCACGCCGCCTTCTTCGTCAGTACCTTTCACGTCCGCAATAGAGATAGTCACTTTACTTTCCGTCAGTTCTTCCTGGCTCTTCATCTCATCTTCATCAGCCACTTCCTCATCTTTCTTGATGACAGGAGCCGTAAACTTGATGGAGCTCTTCAATGCAGGAGGAGGAGGAGCCACAGGCTGTACTTTCTGTACTTCTTCTTGTTTCACTTCAGGTTCTTCCAACTGAGAAAGTGTAGTTACTTCGGTCATAACCTCCTTCTTCTCAGGAGTAACCATCGTAATCAACTTCGGGATGGAGAACCCAACCAATGCAATCACAACAACCAATATGACGGAGAACGTCAAACGTCTCGGTGCACGGGCACGCATCTTATACGCACCGTATTCCTTATTTCTGCCTTCAAAAATGAGGTCACACCATTCGCGAGAGGTCAAATCTATTTTTGCCATAATCTACTTCTTTAGGTGTTACACATTATTGGGCAAGATTCTCCGCACCATAGGCACCTTGGCTCTCGAAATTCTTAATAAGGAACTCGTCACCATCAGCCATGTCAGCGATTACATACTTACCGATATTACAAATCTGCATTTCATCCAGCGCATCGATCAGATTCTTATAAGAAGCCTCTCCCTGGGCTTTGATGATAACCGTAGGCGTATCATCACCGCTTTTGATATCAGAGAGTTGTTTCTTGTAATCATCTTCCGATATTTTCAAATCAGCTTTTTGTTGCTTCAATTCATTCACCTTCTGCACAGCAACGCGATTACGACGGAGAAGCATGGCACGGAGGCCATCAGCCTGATACGAAGTTTGCTTCAACGAGTTGAAGTCCTTGTAATCAGGTTCCCCCTCATAGTAATACAACTTGTCTTCACCCGCCAGCAAGAGCGTAATGGCTTGCGAAGCCTTTACTTTCGAACGCTGCTCATCGGTGATATTCTTGTCGTTACTC
Organism: Bacteroides sp. ET71; assembly: GCF_023336905.1. Taxonomy (GTDB): domain Bacteria; phylum Bacteroidota; class Bacteroidia; order Bacteroidales; family Bacteroidaceae; genus Bacteroides. The sequence goes on along the minus strand of NZ_JAMBLS010000022.1, from coordinate 7,223 downwards.
GGCATGCTTATTTCCATTGTCTGAGGCTTACTCAGCGTAGTACACAGCATGAAGAAGGTTATCAGCAACATGTTCATGTCCACCATCGGCGTAAAGTCCACGCGGACGGTCATCTTTTTCTGTTTGCTGTTGCTCTTCTTACCGCCACTTTCTTGTATTTCTGCCATATTCGATCCTTTCCAATTTATTCTTCAGAAGTTGTCTTCAGCGTAGTGATCAGGTTATACCTGTTTTCGCGAAGATCCTGAAGAGAGTTCATAACATCTTTAATAACTGAATAAGGAGTGGTGGCATCCGCTTTAATGGCGATTCGCAAATCTTTATTGATAGCCCGTGCATTGCGTACCCACGCCTTGAACTGGTTGTCCAAGCTATCAGTGGGAATACCCGCATCGGCACTCTTCAACAATTCGCTTTGCTTTTCTTCCGGCTGGGCAAGGAAGGCTTTCATATTCTTCATGGGCACACCGAAAGTGCTTGCCACCATGAATTTCTTAGTCTCCTCAGCCGAGAATTGCACTCCATATTCCTGTCCCATGGCACCCAGCAGTTGCTCCAGGTCGCCCTGTTTATCCAGGCTCATGAAGACTTTTCCATCCTGTGCAATCAAGATCTGAAGAATATTGGTTTCAGGAATCTTGATTTCGGACACAGAGCCCGGCACATTGACCTTGACGGGTTCCGGTTTAACGAATGTAGAAGTCAACATGAAGAATGTCAGCAACAATACTGTCACGTCACTCATCGCGGTCATGTCGATGAATGTGCTTTTCTTTTTGATTTTGACTCTACCCATAATTGTAAATTAAAAAATGAGAAACTAAGACTGGAAGTCGGCGAAAGACACAGCAAAAGATGCGTCTTCCGGCCTCTCCTTTACAATTTACTTATGCGTAGCGGCAAATGTCTGTACGATAGAGAAGCCTACTTCGTCGAGAGCGAATGTCAGTTTATCAATCTTATTCGTGTAGTAGTTATAAGCAATTACAGCCAATGCACCAGTCAAGATACCGAAGGCCGTATTGATCAAGGCCTCAGAAATACCTTGTGACAGAGCCATAGAGTCAGCAGAGCCACCGGCAGCCAAGGCAGCGAATGAACGAATCATACCGATAACCGTACCGAGCAGACCCATCAACGTACCCAGCGTAGTGATAGTACCAATGATAGGCAGATTTTCCTGCATCATAGGCAATTCCAATGCAGTAGCTTCTTCCAATTCCTGCTGGATAGCCAATTGCTTCTGGTCTTTCGACAGCACGGTATTGTTTTCCATTTCAGAATATTTCTGCAGAGTTGCACCTACAACATTAGCTACAGAACCACGTTGTTTGTCGCACAGAGCCTGAGCCTGAACCATATCGTTGTTAGCCAAAGCCACCTTGATGTTGGCAACGAACTTAGCCAAAGAGCCATGACCGAAAGCGGCACGGATAGCGAAGAAACGCTCGATAGACAAAGCGATAACTGTCAGCAACAGAGTCTGGATCACAGGCACGATCACACCACCTTTATAGATAGTTCCCAGGAAGTTACCGGGCAGCGGGTGGTTGTTCGGGTCGTTGTTCATAAAGTTGGCAGGGTTACCCAACACCTGAGTGTAAATCAAAACGGCTACGATGAAGCAGCAAACGATTACAATCCACGCAGACTTAATACCTCTGAAGCCCACGTTCTTTTTTTTGTTTTTTGTTTCCATAACAAATAAGATAATGAAATTAATTAATAAATAAATATAGGAACTTTTGTTTTTCACTCTTTGACATTTCCTCTTAACAAATGCTTATAGTGTGCAATACTTGCCAGGCATGAGGAAACGGCATATACAGCATCTAAAAACGCGACAAATTTAACCTATTAATTCATATATGTCAAACAAAGTATTGCATAAAATCTGTTATTATAGGATATTTTAACGCTACCAACACCCTTTCGAGACAAAGAATCCAAGCTCTCCGCATGCTTTTCTGCTTTGTTACGAGGTGAGATTAAGAGTGTACACCAACCTGCTTCATGTAAGAAAATTTACTTCAGTCGGATAAAAGCAGTTCATGAATCAAATGGGAGGCATGTGCATATTTCTCAATAATGAAAAGGACATAGCGGATGTCCACTCCGATTGTCCGCTGTAACTGAGGTTCGTAGCAGATATCTCCACTCATTGCCTCCCAGTTACCGTCGAAAGCCAACCCCAACAGTTCACCGTGTTCATTGAACATTGCACTGCCAGAGTTGCCACCGGTAATGTCATTATTAGAAATAAAACATACCCTCATCTGCCCATCTTTATCAGCATAGCGTCCGAAGTGACCGGACAAAAACAGTTTCAACAAGTCGGGCTGAAGAGCAAAATCGGTATCACCGGCATGCGACTTTACCTTTTCCAATATCCCCCGCACGGTAGTATAGTAATCATACTCGACTCCATCTTGAGGACGGTAGCCACTTACGGTGCCGAAACTGAGGCGAAGGGTAGAATTGGCATCGGGATAAAAATTGCGCTCATCATACATACGCCGTACGGCTGCATTGAGCAGACGTTCACCCCGCCTGATTTCGCGCGAAGGTTCACGGACTTGATAATTCATTTCAAAAAGCTGTGCCAACAAATCGATACTCAACGTAATGGCCGGGTCTTCGTAAATATGATAAGTAGTGTCCCGCTCTAAGAAACGTTTCAACCCTCGGGGCGAAGTCAAATCCGAACGGGCATAAAGCGTGTCCACATAAGCACGCGAGTTGCCTCCATACAATGTGTCAATCTCTTGGAAGAACACAGGCCAATAGGTCGAATCCACCCGCGCACGATAAACGTCTATCATGGAAGCGAACACCTCTTTATCAATATCCACGTCCAAATTGGCATACTGCTCCACGATGTTCTCCAGACCGGCTACTACGGCATCACGTTCTCCCTCGAAATCGAAATTCAGGATGGAAAGTGCCAACTGTACCAGTTCAGGAGCATTGAAAAAAGCCTCCGTAAAATAAGCGTTCGCCCGGTCAGCCTCTCTCCGTTCCTTATAATTTGTTTCCAAATCCGTAAAAAGAGTAGACAATTTTTTGCGCTCGCGTGGCGTATTTTCTATCCAACGGCGCAGTTCCTTTTCCATCGCTCTTTTCTTATCCAACACATGCAGGCGACGGATGGCCTGGTTCATTCCAATGCTGTTTTTCCAATAGTTCGAGCTCTCGTCATATTTAGAAGCATACATCAGACGGATACTGTCATTACGCTCCATTTCACGCTTCCAGATAGCCTGCTTCACGCCACGCACATCTATCTGTGCCTGGTTGGCCCCCAGCATCATCTCTTCAATTCCAAAAGAAGACAAATATCGTTCTGTCGTACCCGGATAGCCCAATGTCATGCAAAACGAACCTTCGCGATAACCGCCCAACGAAATGGGAGCGACATAGGCAGGCCGATAAGGCACGTTATCGGCCGAATACTCGGCAGGCAAGTTTTCCTGATTGGCATAGATACGGAAGACACTGAAATCTCCTGTATGACGCGGCCACTCCCAATTATCTTCTTCCCAGCCGAACTTACCGACCGACGAAGGCGGTGCAAACACCAGTCTTACGTCGTAATAATCCCGATAGACAGATAACCAAAACTCATTGCCGCCATAATAGGCATCGACAGCACCTACCGTGGTCGAATCATGCATCATCACCTCACGCCCGATAGTCCACATCACAGAATCAATAGCCAATGAACGCTCAGCCTCATCCATGCCGGGTTTCACAACAGAAAGCACGCGGCGGGTCACATTCTCTTGCCGAATCAAGAAACGGACGAACAGCTCAGGGCAAGGAATTTCTTCGTCCCGGTTATGCGCCACGAAACCGTCTCTCAGGTAATTATGCTCCATGGTGCTGCGTTGACGGATACTGCTAAAGCCACAATGATGATTAGTCAGCACCAACCCCTCGTGGCTCACGACAACACCCGAACAGAAACCGCCAAAACTGACCACGGCATCCTTCAACGAGGGACGGCGAGGGTGATACAATTGCTTGGCCGACAACTGCAAGCCCAGCTCTTTCATGGTGCGGCGCGTTTCTTTGTTCAGGTTGCCCAGCATCCACATGCCTTCGTCGGCCCGACTTCCTACGGCCAACAACAGACAAGACAAAACCACCAACGTTTTCCTCAACTTCATATATGATTTATTTGATTTCTGTACATCAAGCTATTCCCGGCCGGACTTTTTCCTGAAATGGCTTCCTATCACCGGCCACTGCGACAATGGCAGGTCACGCTTCATCACAAATGCCATAAAGAGCAGCAACAGGAATGTGCGCCAAACCAGACGCCACACCACATTGTCCACCGGCAGATACTCGCCCGCCGCATACAGCACGGCGGCCAGCAGGACATAGCCACCGATAGATTTCAGGTCATAACGGATAGGATACTTCCGCTGCCCCACGAAATAAGACAGCAGCATGGCCACCCCGTAGCCGGCAAAGCCACCCCAGGCACAGGCCATGTAGCCGTAACGCGGTACCAGCAGAACATTGACGGCCACCAACACCACGCAGCCCGCCAACGAGAACCAGGCCCCCCAGCGGGTCTGATCTATCAGTTTATACCAAAACGACAAATTAAAATAAATTCCCATGAATATTTCGGCAGCCATAACGATGGGCACCACGCGCAACCCCTCCCAATAATCCGGACCAATGAGGTATTTAAGCACATCCAGGTAGAACATAACAGCCAGGAAAGCCAGCAAGGTGAAGATGATGAAAAATTTCATGGCCTGAGCATAAACCTCGCGATTGTCTTTATCACGGCTTTTCCCGAAAACGAAAGGCTCGTAGGCATAACGGAAAGCCTGTGTCAGCATGGCCATAATCATGGCTATCTTGGCAGCAGCGCCATAGATACCCAGTTGCACGGGGGCAGCCTCCGGGTCAGGGTAAACATAAGGGAAAATAATCTTATCGGCCACTTGGTTCAATATGCCGGCCAGGCCCAGCACCAACAGAGGCAGGCAGTAGCCCAGCATGCGTCGCAGCAAAGCACGATCCAAAACGTAGCGGAAGCCATGAAGCTCAGGCCACATGCAAATCATCACTGTCGACGTACACACCAGGTTGAACAAAAAGGCATAAGCCACGTCGTCGCCGTCCAACACTACATAATATACCAAGTTAAGCAAAATATTCAGAAGAATGAACAGCAACTTCAGGGCGGCAAACCGAAAGGGCCTCCGTTGGTAACGCAAATAAGCAAAAGGAATGCTCTGCACCGCATCCATGGCCACGACGAGCATCATCATACCCACATACCAAGGATGCTCGGCATATCCCAACCAACCGGCAATGGGATGCAAGAATCCCAATCCCAAAACCAGGAAAACCAGCGCGCCACCGCCCACAGCCAACAAAGTGGTAGAATAGACACGCATCGGCTCCTCTCCCTCACGATTGGCAAAACGGAAGAAGCCCGTCTCCATACCGCAAGTCAACAGTACCAACACCAGCGCGACCCAAGCATAGATATTGGTCACCACGCCATATCCACCCGTTTGTGCCGGCAGTGCCAACGTATAGACAGGCACCAACAAATAGTTCAAGAAACGGCCTACGATACTGCTCAGGCCATACACGGCAGTATCTTTTGCCAGCGATTTCAAACCAGCCATAATTTTTTATTATCTAAGCAAATAACTGATAATTTATCACGATGGCACACAGATGACGCTGATAGAGCAGATGACCGCAGATTTTAAGAACTTGTTTAAATATTCATTTGCACCGCCATTCTGAACGAAGTGAAGAATCTCCCGATGCGATAAAAGTATTCAGGAGAAGTTTCGACTCCGCTTCGCTCAACATGACAAAGAGAGCGATTTTTTAAACGACAAGCTCTAACAGACAGATTAGAAAGAACGGTGTAAATCTGTTCCACCTGCGTCATCTGTGTGCCACTAATTTCCATTTAAGCCAACCAAATATCCACATCCATATATATACGTTCAGAAGTTACCGAACAAATCCCTGTGCTCCTCATACCTGTTCTTGCCCAAATGGCGGTAAGCCAGTTCTGTCACTTCACGTCCTCGGGGAGTGCGCTTCAAGAAGCCCTCTTTGATGAGAAACGGCTCATAAACCTCTTCCAGCGTACCCGGGTCTTCACCTAAAGCCGTAGCGATGGTTGTCAGTCCCACCGGCCCGCCACGGAACTTGTCGATAATCGTTGTCAGCAACTTATTGTCTATCTGATCCAACCCATAACGGTCGATGTTCAAGGCTTCAAGGGCAAAGATAGCAATCTCCGTATCAATACTGCCCGACCCCTTCACCTGAGCGAAATCACGCACGCGGCGCAGCAAGGCATTGGCTATACGGGGCGTTCCCCGGCTGCGCGAGGCAATCTCCTGAGCCGCCTTACGCGAGCAAGGCACATCAAGGATGCCCGCCGAACGCAGGATGATGCCCGTCAACACCTCGTCATCATAATACTCCAGATGCAGGTTGATGCCAAAACGCGCCCGCAACGGTGCAGTCAGCAACCCGCTGCGCGTCGTAGCCCCCACCAGTGTAAAGGGATTCAAGTCTATCTGGATGCTGCGTGCCGAAGGCCCCTTGTCTATCATGATGTCAATCCGATAATCTTCCATGGCCGAATACAAATACTCTTCGACCACGGGCGACAAGCGATGTATCTCGTCGATAAACAAAACATCATTCGTCTCCAAACTCGTCAGGATACCTGCCAAGTCACCGGGTTTGTCCAATACAGGCCCGGAAGTCACCTTGAAACCCACCCCCAGCTCATTGGCTATGATGTTTGACAGCGTCGTTTTTCCCAGCCCGGGAGGCCCGTGCAACAACACATGATCCAGTGCCTCTCCCCTCAACCGGGCCGCTTTGACAAAGATGCGCAGATTGTCCACCACCTTGTCCTGCCCGCTGAAATCCTCGAAGCGCAATGGACGCAAGGCGTTCTCAAAGTCACGTTCACGCCCGGTCAAAGGATGTTGGTTGCGTATGTCGAAATTCTCTTCTTCCATTCGTTGGTCTACTTTGCCTGCAAAATAACGAATTTATTTTCATATTCGTATCATGCAGGCAAGCATTTTGGCAGATTCCCGGTCAGGAAAAGAAAGCTTTAGAACTTCCCATAGCCTCAACACATCAAATGGCGGTCATGTAACAACAACCGCCATTCCAAACAATATAGCAAGAAAACACTTCTGCTTATA
>NZ_JAMBLS010000021.1 GCF_023336905.1 Bacteroides sp. ET71 | reverse complement strand
TTTACAAAAGAAGATTTACTGTCACATAATTCTATTATAGAAAAAATTGTACTAGCCATTGAGAATTCTCTACTCTATAAAAATGGATTAGAAATAATCAGATGTTATAAAGGGAAGACATGCTAAAAAAGATTCCCTTGCGCTGCGATATGGCACACCCCTTTCCGAACTTTGCCTCCTGAAAGCAAGTTCCACCACGGACTTCGCAGAATTATGTTTCACATCTTAAAAACTATTTGTTATGATGAACCATTTGTGGCGCGTGACCGCCGTAAAAGTCACAGGGAAAGTAACACCGGGAATGTGGGTAGAAGTGCTGAAAAGCGGAACCAACGCACCGCCCACGATCAAGGAAATCGGTGTGGAGATAGAACGCAAATATGGCGTGAAACTCATTACAGGTTGCAGCCTCGTCAACTTCAAGATTGAAAAGATGGGATAAGGCGATTCGCTTATGACTATCAGACACATCGTCTTGCGCAAAGGGACATATTACTTTTACGGAGATTATTCCGAAAGAAACTTGATTGCCACCGTTTCCCAAAAAGAGGTGGGCGAAGTGGTAGGATATAACCATGAGTATATGCTTTGCCTCAAAGGGAATAAGTATGCAGTCCGTTCCTTAGGGAAAGAGGAAGTGATGTCCTTTTGCGCTTTTACCAATCCTTACCCCATGAAGATTTCGTTCACTATCGGCAACATCCGGGATTGTGTCCGGGTAGAAGATGAGGACGATGAAGCCCGGTGGCGAAAACTCATCCGGCAAATTAAGGGGCTGCCCGGGAAGACTGCCGAAGAGAAAATTAAAGCAATCGTGGAGCATCTGGATGAAGCCGGTTCTACCGCAAGCCTTATCACACTCTATCGTTCGTGTGATAAGGACTTCGCGCAGTTTCTGGATAAGGCTTTGAAACTTTATCCGTTCGATAGCACAGAAAGTCTTCGTAATTTGGCTTTCGATTTATTGCATATTGCGCGTAGCCAGACAGGGGAAAAAGACATATAGGATACATGGCCAAGTATCCTATAAGAAGGGCGTGTACCGGCGCGACGACCGCTGGAACTTCTGTGCCGAGCGTTCCAGGCGGCACAACTGTCCCGTCCGCGCCACCAGTTCCTTGTCCGTGCGGAAGCGGACACCGTCCACGCAGATGCTTGTGGCGTTGCGCCGCGTGCTGCCCGGCTCGCCTGTTTCGCGTTCGAAGCCTTTCTTCAATGCCAGCGACGGGGTGAATATGCCCAGTCCCTCAATCTTCACCGAGCGTCCGTTGGCCATGCTCCACGCCATTTCTTCGGCCAGCGCCCGCACCACTCCGTGGATATCGCCCTGGGTGAACGTGGTGGCGCGGCTGATGCGGCGCGCTATTTCTTCCAAATCGTCCTGTCCCGCCAGCTTCATGCGTGGGTAGAGGATGCGTTTCCCTTCGTCGTTGGGCAGGTTCATTTCCTGCATTTCATAAGTAGCCATAATTCATTGCGTATGGGTGAATAAATATTTGCACCAGTGTGGAAACTTGTCCGCGCTCTGTTGCAAGTTCTATTTCAAGGCTTGAAATATATATGCCAAGCCTTGGTTTTTATATTTCAAGCCTTGAAATATATATTTCAGCCGTAAAGATACACTTTTCCCAGAGACGGAGCAAATTTCTCGCCCTGTTCCGGTTGGTTTTTCGTCACAGGGCGATTCCTTTTCTCTCCGGTTCTGTCTGCCGTCGCTACGCGTGGCGCGGTCGGATGCGCTTCATCACCGTCTCCACGCCTTCTTTGATGCGGCTGGTCAGGATGACCAGCACTACGGCCACCAGTATCAGCACGATACCTGTCGCCTCGCGGGCCGTGAACGCCTCGCCGAAGACGCACGCCCCAATGACCACTGCCGTCACCGGCTCCAGTGCCCCGAGGATGGACGTCAGCGTGCCGCCGATGTGGCGCACGGCCAGCAGCAGCGTGATGTTTGAGATGACCGTCGGCATCACCGCTAGCAGCAGCACCAAGCCCGCGCTCTGCCAGTCGGGCAGGGGCTGGAAACTGCCTTGCACGCCGTTCTTCACGGTGAACGTCAGCGCCGTGAACAGGAAGACGTAGAACGCCAGCTTGCGGCTGTGCATGTCCTTTAGGCGCGACTTGTTGACTGACACGATGTAGCTGGCATAGCCCACGGCCGACAGCAGCACGACCACCACGCCCCAGGCGTCCAGTGTCAGCTCCGTGCCTTGGAGCGACAGCCGGGCCACGCCCGCCACCGCCAGCACGATGGCCAGCCAGGTCACCCACGAAGCTCCCTCGCGGAACAATGCCAGCATCAGCAGCGTCGTGAAGATGGGGTAGGTGAAGTGCAGCGTCGTGGCCACGCCCGCGCCCATCACCTCGTAGCCGTAGAGTAGGAACATCGACGAGGCCGTGTAGAACAGCGCCATCACCACCAGCAGCGGCACATCGCGCCACGCGATGCGGAACGACTCGCCCTTCACTGCCATCATCGTGCCCAAGGCCAGGGTGGCCGTCACGAAGCGGTAGAACAGGATACTGTCCGAGTCTAACCCCCGCTGCATCAGCGGCAGGGTGAACAAAGGGATGAGGCCGAAGGTCACCGACGTGGCCAGGCCGTAGAGAAAGCCTTTTAGTTTGGATGTGTTCATAAGTCAGTTCAAATGTAAAAATGTCACGTTTTTGCCCGGCAAAGGTACGCATATTATGGCATCGCGCCTACTTTTCGGGCCGAAAAGGACAAGATTCTGTCTCCTTGACCTTGCCCATCTCCGACAAATGCCCTATCTTTGCGCCCGCAATCCGGAAGCACCTTTCCGGCGGAGAGATTACATTACCTTGGCAATTCGACCCTGTGTGGCTGAAAGTAATGGGACGGCTCTTCTCTCCATTGACCCATAGGACATACTCTGCGTCCCGTCTGGCAGAACTTTTTAGAATACAAGACAGCCAGACGTATGTAAATGCACATTTGTACATATCATTCATTTATTGTTTCACTAAATCATTATTGTAACATGAAGAAAATGAATTTCTTTGTGATGGCCTTACTGTGCCTGTGCACGATGGCCATCGGCTTCGTTGCATGCAGCGACGACGACGACAACTCCACCGTCCCTAACTTGGGCACGCCTCCCTATGAGGCCGTCAGTGGCAAGTATAATGTAACCACTTCCGGCTCGCCCTACGAAAGCATCGAGCTGGGCGCCAGCGGCAACTACATCGTCACCCTTAGCGGCGGCAGTTATGCCCTTTCCGCACAGACAGCCTTGGAGTCCGGACGCTCGGGCAACCGTCTCTTGACCAATCGCACGGCACAGACCCGCGCCACGCAGGACGGTTACTTCGTCTACGGCACCTTCACCAGCCTGGGCAATGGGCGCTACCAGTTGGAGGACTTCGGTACCATCACCCTCACTACCGGCACGGACGGACAGGTGAGCGGCATCACCGTCGATTCTGACCGCTACGGTTCGGCCACGGTCACCGTGCAGAAAGAAGAGACGATGACCGACAGCGGCATGACCAATGCCCTCTGCCGCACCTGGCGTTTCGAACGGGCTCACTATGTCTCCACCGACTTGGAGACCGGCGAATCGGAAGAAGAGACCGAACTTCCCAACGAAGGCCCAGAATCGGCTGAGGAGGTACTCTTCTCCAAATCGGGTACCTATCTCGTGGCTTATAACGATGGTTCCCTCGAAATGGCCCGTTGGCGCTGGCGCGACGAGGCGGCCGGCACTTTCTACTACACCTGGGAGGAGACTTGGCGCGATGAAGACTACGCCACCATCACCTTCTCCGGCAACACCGCCGTTGTCTACGAGGTCTATGAAGAGGATGGCTACCGCGCAGAGACTTGGTACTATCTGAGCACGGATGTCATCGCCGAGAGTCCCGAAGAGCCTCAGGAGCCCGAACAGCCCTTGCCTTCCGACGAATCGCCCGTGGCCCGGGTCTTTGGTGACAAGCTGATTAAGTCGGTGGGCGATGACAACTATTTCTATGAGAACGGCTTTCTGGTGCGGATTGCCGAAGATGATGACCCGGAAAGCGAAGGCACCTTCTTCCACTACAACTACGTGACCGGTGCCGAAGGCCCTGATGTCTATACGATGGACGACTCTGAGTTGGAGCAGACTGCCACGCTTGGCGAGAACGGCTTCGTGGCCAGCGTCCAACACGAGATGTATGACTGCACCACCACTTTCGAATATGATGCCGAAGGCCACATCACGCACATTGTGGAGGGTCGTGAGGAGCGCGAATATGAACTGACTTGGGAGAATGGCGACCTGGTACAAGTGACTCGCTGGCACTACGATGAGTACCCGATAGAGAAGAGTACCTATCTATATACCTACTCCGACCAGCCGTCCAACGGCATCATGCGCTTCTACAAGGACTACAACATCGACCTCGATGTGGTGGAGGAGTTCTATTACGCCGGACTGATGGGTGTCTCCACCAAGCATCTTATCGAGACCGAGACCAGCATTTCCCATGATTTCGTGATTCGTTATGTCTGGACAGACCACGACGTGACCAAGTATAGCGATAGCGAGCCGAATGGTCGCGTGGACTATACTTTCTCCTTCTACGAGTAATCCCCGACAAGTCAATATTTCTCTATAAATTGTCAAGCGCCCCGTACGTCCATTATTGGGTGGACTGCCGGGGTGTTTTTTGTCCGCCTGCCTGTTGCCTAATTCAAATGCTTGCCGTATCTTTGCGGCCGATTTTATGGGAGCTGCCCGGATGGGGCAGCCGTGTATTCCAGATTAACCACGTAAAAAACAGGAACCGATGAAACAGACTGTATCCGTACCTTTCATGTTGCTGGGCATATTGTTCAACGTATGTCTCATCACTGCCAATCTTCTTGAGACGAAAGTCATCTCTGTCTGCGGGCTGACCGTTACGGCGGGCCTGCTGGTCTTCCCGATTTCTTATATCATCAACGACTGCATTACCGAGGTGTGGGGCTTCCGCAAGGCGGGGCTCATCATCTGGACGGGCTTTGCGATGAATAGTTTCGTCGTCACGCTGGGGCTGGTGGCCGTGGCGCTGCCGCCCGCGCCGTTTTGGGAGGGGGAGGAGCACTTCAACTTTGTCTTCGGCATGGCGCCGAGGATTGTGGTGGCCAGCCTGGCGGCGTTTCTCGTGGGGTCGTTCCTCAATGCGTATGTGATGAGCCGGATGAAGTTGCGCAGCGGGGAGCGGCATTTTTCGGTGCGGGCCATTGTTTCGACGGTGGCGGGCGAGACGGCGGATTCGTTGCTGTTCTTTCCGATAGCTTTCGGAGGGGTCATCGCGTGGCGTGAGCTGGCGGGGATGATGGTGCTGCAGATTGTGTTGAAGTCGATGTATGAGGTGGTGATTCTGCCTGTCACGGTGCGGGTGGTGCGCTTCATCAAGAGGAATGAAGAATGGGGAATGAAGAATGAAGAATTAAGAATTGAGAATTGAAAATTGAGAATGAAGAATTAAAAACGAATGATGAATTAGAGCCGTTTGCCCTGTCATTCTGAACGAAGTGAAGAATCTCCCTAATGAAAGGCAAGAAGGAGATGTTTCGACTGCGGATGTGGGAAAATCGCAGATGCTTTGTGAGATTCTTCGACTACGCCCTGCGGGCTTCGCTCAGAATGACAGGATACATTGGCATGAGAGAATGATGCACGGGAAATTCTTCGTTCTTCATTCTTCGTTCTTCATTCTTCATTTATATTTTTTGTAATTGCTTATGATAAATGAAACTGCTTTGGTCGTGTTCAGCGGTGGGCAGGACTCGACCACGTGCCTGTTTTGGGCGAAACGTGAATTTAAGGATGTGTGTGCTTTGAGCTTCCGCTATGGGCAGAAGCATGAGCGGGAAGTGGAGCTGGCGGGGGACATCGCCCGGCGTGCCGGCGTGGAGTGGGAGGCGTTGGACTTGCCTCTGGTGGGGACGTTGGGGCATAATGCGCTGACGGATGCGTCGATGGTGATGGACGAGCGGGTGCCCGAGGGCCAGGTGTGTCCGAACACGTTTGTGCCGGGGCGGAACTTGTTCTTCCTCAGCGTGGCGGCTGTGTGGGCCCGGGAGAGGGGCATACGGCACATCGTCACCGGGGTGTCGCAGACGGACTTCAGCGGGTATCCGGACTGTCGGGATGCGTTCATCAAGTCGCTGAACGTGACGCTGGACCTGGCGATGGATGCGCAGTTTGTGCTGCACACGCCGCTGATGTGGCTGGACAAGGCGCAGACGTGGGCGCTGGCGGACGAGCTGGGGGTGCTCGACCTGGTGCGGCGCGACACGCTGACGTGCTACAACGGTATCCCCGGCGACGGCTGCGGGCATTGCCCGGCGTGCAAGCTCCGCCGCGAGGGACTGGAGAAGTATCTTTTGAGTTTATGAGTTTTTAAGTTTATGAGTTTTTAAGTTGACGAGTTAACGAGGCAACAAGGGGCTTGTTAGCTACGAGCTACAAGGAACGTCCTCGTAGCCTGAAGCCTCATAACCTCAAAAACTCATAACCTCAAAACCTCAAAAACTCATAAACTTAAAAACTCATAACCTCAAAAACTCATAACCTCAAAAACTCATAACCTCAAAAACTCATAAACTCAAAAACTCAAAAACTTAAAGGCTTAAAAACTCAAACCATATGAATGAAGATTTGCGTGCCCAGCTCCATGCGCTGGGCCAGAAGACGGAGTACCGTCAGGATTACGCCCCCGAGGTGTTGGAGGCGTTTGAGAATAAGCATCCGGAGCGTGACTACTGGGTGCGGTTCAACTGTCCGGAGTTCACCAGCCTGTGCCCCATCACGGGGCAGCCGGACTTTGCGGAGATTCGTATCTGCTACATCCCCGACGTGCGGATGGTGGAGAGCAAGAGTCTGAAGCTTTATCTCTTCAGCTTCCGCAGCCACGGGGCTTTCCACGAGGATTGCGTGAACATCATCCTCAACGACTTAATCCGGCTGATGGACCCGAAGTATATCGAGGTGACGGGCCTGTTCACGCCACGCGGCGGCATCTCCATCCATCCCTACGCCAACTACGGGCGCCCGGGGACGAAGTATGAGCGCCTGGCGGAACAACGGCTGTTCGGGCGGGAGTGATTTTTTTGGTGGGGGTACACCATAATGCTTTGGAGGGGGTGCCCCAATGAGCTTTGGAGGGGGTGCCCCAACGAGCTTTGGAGGGGGTGCCCCAACGAGCTTTGGAGGGGGTACACCAACGAGCTTTGGAGGGGGTACACCAACAATCTGTCATCCTGAGCGAAGGCGAAGCCGAAGTCGAAGGATCTCCCTACGAGTACGGATGGTATAAGGGAGATGTTTCGACTCCGGCTTCGCCTTCGCTCAACATGACAGGGGAAAAGAGGAGAGGGCGGGTCAACCGAACGTGCCCTGACCGCTGTCGTCGTCCGAATCACTGCCGCCGCTACCTTGCGGCACGTCACCGATACTGATTTCCTTGCTGATGCTGGTCGGTTCTTTCAATAAATAGTCTGACGTCGAATACTGCGTCGTCACCGTCAGCGTGTACCGCCCGTCCTCCAGCCCGGCGGGGATGAGGAACGTCAGGCGCTTCGGCTCGTTGACGTAGACGGTGCTCAGCGGCACCTTCGTCTCCGTGCCGTCGGCATCGGTCAGCGTGATGCCCACCGCCGGGTCGTCGCCCGCCAGCTTCAGCTTGTTGCCCCGGATGGTGAAAGCCCGTCCGGCGGTGGCCACGATGCCGTCCTGCGGCACGCGCGTGTCCGCATCCACGTCCGCCCCGTCGGCATAACCGTCGCGTATGTAGCGCACGTTCTTGTCCGCATCCAAGATGTTGACATGCGTCACCGCGATGGCCTCGCGCAAGTCCGCGCCCTGCGTCATGCTGACGTAGAGCGAGTTGCGCGACGCATCCCACGCCCCGCCCATGATGACTCCGCGCGCCCGCACCTCGGCCGTATACAGCCCCGTGTTCACGCGCATCCCCGTCAGCAGCAGCTCCTTGACCACGCGCTTCTCCAGCTCGAACACCAGGCGCAGCGTCTCCAGCTCCAGCCCCGGGTTCACCTTCATCATCTCCTGGATGATGCGCTCCTGGTCCGCCGTGCCCTGCGACACGATTTCCAGCACCTGGTCGTCCGGGTTCGCCGTCACCGTATTATCCTTCACAATCGCATTCAGGTTGTACTTGATATCGTTTGCCATAATATAAATATGTATATTAAAGTTCAGCCCCTACTCTCTTTACCGGCTTTTCGGGTTCCGCCGCCGTTGGCGAAGATAAGCAACTTCCCCTAATCCCCGCCCATCCCCCTCGTTTATTAATCTTTTTTAAGGATTATCCTCCCTTTTAGGTATTGCACCGTGCCCTCCGGCCGACACCCCCCGCCCCCGCATTTTACCTACAAAAAGCGATTGCACCACTCCCCGCAAAACCCCAACTTTGCACTGCATTAGCAAGAAGGGCCTGTTTAAAAATCATTTTCCCTGTCATCCCGAGCGCAGTCGAGGGATCCCACTATGCGCTGAGAAGTATTAGGGAGATGTTTCGACTCCGCTTCGCACCCCCTCTTACCTCCCCCGTTTGTCGGGGGAGAACAATGCTCAACATGACAGAGAGAACGATTTTTAAACGACAAC
This sequence comes from Bacteroides sp. ET71, assembly GCF_023336905.1. Lineage (GTDB taxonomy): Bacteria > Bacteroidota > Bacteroidia > Bacteroidales > Bacteroidaceae > Bacteroides. The sequence continues at coordinate 51,524 of NZ_JAMBLS010000021.1, read as the reverse complement.
CTCAAAACCATTTTGAACAAAAAACTCTGAAGAAGATGATGAAGATGAATACGAACCCCCTCCTTACCCTCCTCCTGTTGCTGTGGACAGCCATCCCCCTTCACGCCCAGCACCACCGTCACCACAACCACCGCCACGGAGCCGCCGCCACCACCCCCGCACTCAGCGGCCGCATCACCGACTCCGACGGCGGCCAGCCCCTCGACTTCGCCGCCATCTACCTCGACGGCACCTCCAGCGGCGCCTACACCGACGCCCAAGGCCACTACCACTTCCGCGCCCCCAAGCCCGGCACCTACACCCTCGTCGTCTCCGCCATCGGCTACCGCGAAGTCCGGCAGACCGTCACCCTCGCACGCGGCGAGCACCGCACCTTCGACTTCGAGCTCCACCCCGACAACCAGCAACTGGACGAACTCGTCGTCACCGCCACCGGCATCAGCCGCGTCCGCCGCTCCGCCTACAACGCCGTCGCCATCGACGCCACCACCCTGCAAAACACCACCCGCACCCTGGGCGACGCACTGTCCAAGGCACCCGGCGTGAAACTCCGCGAAAGCGGCGGCGTAGGCTCGGACATGCAACTCATGCTCGACGGATTCAGCGGCAGCCACGTTAAAGTCTTCATCGACGGACTACCCCAAGAAGGAACCGGACAAGCCCTGGACCTCAACAACCTGCCCGTCAACTACGCCGAACGCATCGAAGTCTACAAAGGAGTCGTCCCCGTAGGCTTCGGCACCGATGCCCTGGGCGGAGTCATCAACATCGTCACCAACAAACACCACCGCCGGCGCTGGTCCCTCGACGCCTCCTACTCCTACGGCTCGTTCAACACCCACAAGTCATACCTACACTTCGGGCAGACCCTCCGCAACGGCTTCACCTACGAACTCAACGCCTTCCAGAACCTGTCGGACAACGACTACCACATCGACAACTACGTCACCGAATTTACCTCCGACGGCTTCGAGACCACCGACCGCAGCCGCATCTACCGCCTGCGCCGCTTCAACGACCGCTTCCACAACGAAGCCATCATCGCCAAAATAGGCCTGGTGGACAAACCCTGGGCCGACCGCCTGATGCTGAACTTCACATACAGCAACTTCTACAAAGAAATACAGACCGGCGTCTACCAATACATCGTCTTCGGGCAGAAACACCGCAAAGGCCACTCCTTCGTACCCTCGATGGAATACACCAAGCGCGACCTCTTCACCCGCGGACTCGACCTCCTGCTCACCGCCAACTACAACCACAACCTGACACAGAATGTCGATACCGCCGCCTGGAAATACAACTGGCGCGGCGAACGCAAATATACCGGCACCCCCGGCGAACAGTCCTACCAGGACAACGAGTCGAAGAACACCAACTGGAACGCCGCCGCCACACTGACCTACCGCATCGGCCAGGCACATCACTTCACGCTGAACCACGTGCTCAGCACCTTCCGGCGCACCACCCGTTCCCACGTGGGCGGCAGTTCGAAAATCTCCGACTTCGACATCCCCAAGCTCACCCGCAAGAACATCACCGGCCTGTCCTACCGCCTCATGCCTTCCGAGAAGTGGAACCTGTCCGCCTTTGCCAAATACTACAACCAGTACAACCGCGGTCCCGTCTCCACCAGCGACGACGGCGTGGGCAACTACGTCAACTTCTCGCGCCACACCGCCTCCCTGGGCTACGGCGCGGCGGGCACCTACTTCATCCTCGAGGGACTGCAAGCCAAACTCTCCTACGAGAAAGCCTACCGCCTGCCCACTACCGACGAGCTGTTCGGCGACGAGGACATGGAAGCCGGGCAGACCAATCTGAAACCCGAGAAAAGCGACAATATCAACCTGAACCTCAGCTATACCCGCCAGTTCGGCAAGCATGGCCTCTACCTGGAGGGCGGCCTGATTTACCGCGACACCAAAGACTACATCAAGCGCGGGCTTAGCACCATCGGCTCCATGGCCTACGGCATCTACGAGAACCACGGCCACGTGCGCACCAAAGGCTTCAATCTCTCCGCCCGCTACAGCTTCGGACGTTGGTTCAACGCAGGAGGTACCTTCACCAACATCAATGCCCGCGACCGCGAGCGCTACCGCGCCGAAAACACCTTGCAGGAAAGCGTCAGCTACGGGCAGCGCATCCCCAACCAACCCTATACCTTTGCCAACTTCGATGCCGCCTTCACCTGGCACGACCTCTTCGGCGAGGGCAATGTCCTGACCGTGGCCTACGATGGTTTCTACCAACACGAATTTCCCCTCTATTGGGAAGCACTGGGAGACCCCACGACCAAAAGCCGTGTGCCCGAGCAGTTGTCGCACAACCTCACCATCGGCTATTCCCTGCAAAACGGACGTTACAACATTTCGCTGGAATGTCGCAACCTCACCGACGAGAAGCTTTACGACAACTTCAGCTTGCAGAAAGCCGGGCGTGCCTTCTATGGCAAGTTCCGCGTCTACTTCGGCAACTGAAACCAGGAGACAATACGATTCCATTAACATATAAAAACTCAAGACAGATGAAAAAGAACCGAATCACATGGGCACTGGCTGCGGCCCTTTTATCAAGCAGCCTGTTTACCGCTTGCAGCGATGACGAACCGGGCACCGATAATTCGGGCGGAGGAGGCAATGCAGGCACAGACCTGCGGCGTTATGTCATTGCTGCCGAAGCAGACAACGCCACTTATCTGATTGCTTCCGAGTCATTGGACGAAGGAGAAGTGACCGGACGCGGCAACGGCCTGGAGACAGAGAGCGGCTCTAACTGGATATTCTATCGCGAAAACTACCTGTTCAACTTCCAGTATAACGACGGCTCGCAAGGCACCGGTTTCTCCTATCGTCTGGGGGCTGACGGTACGGTGGTGGAAGATCGTCAGTACACATACAACCGCACCACTACCTACGGCACTTGGGGCGACAACGTCATCACTGCCTCCACCAATGCCGGTACCGCCGAGCAGGACGCCGAAGGCAATTATGCCTACTACCTGCAATTCAACTACCTCAGTGTGCTGGACGGCTCATCACATTCGGGCTCTCATATCGCCGAGAATTTCCTGGACAATGGCGAGCGCGTCAGCTTTGCAGGTTTCGAGGAAGCCAACGGCAAACTCTACACTTCTGTGGTGCCGATGGGCATGAGCCACTACGGTGTAAATACTTATCCCGAATATATCGTCGATCCCAGTTACGTGGCCAATGCCAGCGGCGGGAGCGGTTCCGGACAATATACGGCTGGCATGATTCCCTCTACACAATATCCGGACAGCGCTTTCATAGCCATTTATAGTGGCGACGATTTCGACGAGACACCGCTCATCGCACGTACTGGGAAGATAGGTTTTGCCAGCGGCCGTATGCGCTCTCAGTACTACCAGACCATCTGGGCGGCCGACAACGGCGACCTCTATGTGTTTTCTCCGGGTTACGGACGCACCACTACCACTCCGGTAGTGAATAGCGATGGCACCAGCTTCAACCGTGTGCAGGGGCAGTTAGAGTCGGGAGTGGTGCGCATCAAGGCAGGTGAGACCGATTTCGACCCTGATTATTACGTGAACATCGAGCAGTTGGGTAACGGTAATCCCATGTTCCGTTGCTGGCACATTGCTGACGACTATTTCCTGCTGCAAATGTATAGCGAAGGTGCAGAGAATATGTCTGGTACCAACGCTCCTCGAAACGAACTGGCCGTGTTCTGTGGTGAAGACCGTACACTCACTGTGGTGACCGGATTGCCCGAAGTGGATGTGCTTTCCAGTTTCGGCACTCCATGCAGCGACAACGGATACGTCTACATTCCGGTAGTGACGACAGATGGCTCCCCTTGTACCATTTATCGCATCGACCCCGCAACGGGAGTGGCCACATCAGGGCTTCGCATCACTTCGGTAGATGCTGTGTCAGCTCTGGGCATCCTTTCTTATACAGCCGAATAAGCATTGTCTATGAAAAGAGTATTCCGTAAGATACACCTCTGGCTCTCTGTACCTTTTGGTATTGTCATGACGCTGATTTGTTTTTCGGGTGCCATGCTGGTGTTCGAGAAGGAAATCACTGAGTGTGTCAATCCCGGCCTCTACCGTGTGGAACACCCGTCCGGACAACCGCTTCCCGTGGGGGAAGTGGCTGCTCGGGTGGCTGCCACATTGCCTGTCGGTGTAGAGGTAACGGGGGTTACTGTTTTCCAAGAAGCAAATCGTACTTGGCAAGTCAGCCTCTCCAAACCACGTCGGGCTTCTGTCTATGTCGACCCTTATACCGGCGAGATAAAAGGACCGGCTGAACGCCTTCCATTCTTCCGCACGATGTTCAGTCTGCACCGTTGGCTGTTAGGCAGCCGTCCGTCAGACGGGGGCATCTTCTGGGGGAAAATCATAGTAGGTGTCAGCACCTTGCTCTTTGTCGTTGTGCTGTTGACGGGTATCGTTCTCTGGTGGCCTCGTACGAAAAAGACGTTGCGAAACAGTCTGAAGATAGTCTTCCGTCATGGCTGGCCCCGTTTCTGGCATGGGTTGCACGTGGCGGGCGGTATGTATGCTCTTTTGCTTTTATTGGTGATGGCGCTTACCGGACTTACCTGGTCTTTCGGTTGGTATCGCACTGGATTTTATGCCCTTTTTGGTGTAGAAATGCAGGCGAGAAGCGGATATGCTGGAGCTAAGGCACAAGAAGAGAAGCAGGCAAAGGAAACCGGAAAAGCACGAAAGACTTCGGCCGATTTCACCCATTGGCAATACGTGTACGAACAATTGGCAGCCGAAAATCCAGGTTATCGACAAATTACAGTCAATGCCAACCAAACGGCTACCATGCCTGCTTCAGCCTTTGGCAATACGCGAGGCACGAACCGTTACGATTTTGATACTACCGGGAAGATTACTGGCTTTACGATTTACCATGACCAGCCTGCTTCCGGTAAGATACGTGGCTGGATATATTCTCTGCATGTCGGTACGTGGGGTGGAATGTTGATGCGCATATTTTATTTTCTGGCTGCTTTATTGGGTGCCACTTTGCCGCTCACCGGCTACTATTTATGGATACGTCGTCTGGTACGAAAAGTTCACTGAACTTTATTGCCCAATTCCCAGAACGCAACGGCCGAAGCGGCAGCCACGTTGAGCGAGTCTACCCCGTGTGCCATGGGTATCCGCACCACATAGTCGGCACCGGCAATGGCGTCGTGCGGCAGCCCGTCTCCTTCGGTGCCCATGATGATGGCCAGCTTAGGCTCGTTTTTCAGTGAAGGGGCATCGAGGGAGATGGAATCTTCAGCCAGAGCCATGGCCGCGGTACGGAACCCCAGCCGGCGTATTTCTTTCAGCGAAGCATCCGTCCATGTCCACGGAATGAGGAACACCGACCCCATGGACACGCGCACAGCCCGCCGGTTCAGCGGGTCGCACGAGTCGGTGGTAAGCACTACGGCGTCCATGCCTAGGGCTGCGGCCGAACGGAAGATGGCCCCGATGTTGGTCGTGTCTGTTACACCTTGTATGACTACGATGCGCCGGGCGTTGCGGCACACATCCTCTATGCTTTTCGGCATCGGGCGCCGGAAGGCACAGAGCACCCCCCGTGTCAAGGCGTATCCTGTCAGCAGAGAAAGAAGTTCCCGTTCACCCGTATAGATGGGCAGGTTGGGGCGGCCCGCGACGATGTCTGCCGCATCACCCTCCATGTGTTTGGGCTCGCAGAGCAGGGCCAGGGGTTCGTATCCGGCACTCAGAGCTACACGGATTACTTTGGGACTTTCGGCAATGAAAATCCCTCTTTCCGGTTCGAGCCGGTTGCGTAACTGAGCTTCGGTCAGTGAACTGAATATTTCCACTCCGGGGTGGTTCAATGAAGTGATTTCGATAATGGGCATATCTTGATGGGGGTAAGATTCTATTGTTTTGTATATAACTTGACTGCGATGCTTCTTTAGTATGAGAACGCCACTTCCTAAGGCAGACAGCCATCTTCCGTCAGGAGGACAGGAAAGGAGAAAACAAACGCGGATTACACCCGGTTGTGCAGATTGAAATCATCCGTACTTTGGTATAATCCGCGTCTTAAACGATTATATTGTCGGGCAGAAAAAACGTTAGAGTTATTTCAATACGCCCAGCTCTTTGCCTACTTTTATGAAAGCTTCGATACATTTGTCAAGGTGGGCTTTCTCATGTCCGGCCGAAATCTGTACGCGGATGCGGGCCTGACCCTTTGGAACAACCGGATAATAGAATCCTGTTACATAGATGCCTTCTTCCTGCAAGCGTGCGGCATAAATCTGAGACAGTTTGGCATCGTAGAGCATAACGGCACAGATGGCGCTTTGTGTGGGTTTGATGTCGAAACCGGCGGCAGTCATCTTGTCGCGGAAGTAGTTGACGTTTTCTACCAGTTTGTCATGCAGAGCGTTGCTTTCTTTTAGCATCTTGAATACTTCCAAGCTGGCACCGATAACGGCAGGCGCTACCGAGTTGGAGAACAGGTAGGGACGGCTGCGCTGGCGCAACAGGTCGATAATTTCTTTGCGGCCGGTGGTGAACCCTCCCATGGCTCCTCCGAAGGCTTTGCCCAGTGTGCCGGTGTAGATGTCTACACGGCCATACGTGTTATACAGTTCACTCACACCGTGTCCCGTAGCACCTACCACACCGGCCGAGTGCGATTCGTCTACCATTACCAGGGCGTCATACTTTTCGGCCAGGTCGCAGATTTTGTCCATCGGGGCAACATTGCCATCCATTGAAAATACACCGTCGGTTACTACGATACGGAAACGCTGTGCCTGAGCTTCTTGCAGGCATCTTTCCAGGTCGGCCATATCGGCATTGGCATAACGGTAGCGTTTAGCTTTGCACAGGCGTACGCCGTCGATGATGGAAGCATGGTTCAGAGAATCGGAGATGATGGCGTCTTCATCCGTGAAGAGCGGTTCGAACACCCCACCGTTAGCATCGAAGCAGGCGGCGTACAGAATAGTGTCTTCCGTCTTGAAGTAATCGGAAATGGCCGCTTCCAGTTCTTTGTGGATGTCTTGCGTGCCGCAGATGAAGCGGACGGATGACATGCCGTAGCCGCGGCGGTCCATCATTTCCTGCGCTGCTTTAATGAGGCGCTGGTTGTTGGACAAACCCAGGTAGTTGTTAGCACAGAAGTTCAACACTTCTTTTCCTTTTACTAAAATAGAAGCCTGTTGAGGGCTCTCTATCAACCTCTCCTCTTTATAGAGGCCGGCTTCCTTTATCTCGGCCAAAGTGTTGGCCAGATAATCTTTCATTTTACCGTACATAGCTTTTCGTTTTATAAAGGTATTGATATACTTGTCTCGGACAAAGAACATCATTTTTCTTGGAATAAACAAGTTTTTATGCGAAGAAAGCTATGTAGGATTGGAAAAAGTGTGTACCTTCGCACTCTATATAAACAACTATTGAATTTTATGAAGAACATCTTGGTGATAGGGTCCACAGGACAAATAGGATCCGAATTGACTGTCGAACTGCGTAAACGCTACGGCGATTCTCACGTTGTAGCCGGTTATATACCTGGTGCAGAGCCTAAAGGGCAGCTTAAAGAAGCGGGCCCGACGGCCATTGCCGATGTGACAGACCGTCAGTCAATGGAAATCGTAATACGCAAGTATAAAATAGATACTATTTATAACTTGGCTGCTCTCCTATCTGTGGTGGCTGAACGTCGTCCCGCGATGGCATGGAAAATCGGTATTGACGGTCTGTGGAATGTTTTGGAAGTGGCCCGCGAACACAACTGCTCGGTCTTTACACCAAGTTCTATCGGTTCGTTCGGTCCTGACACTCCGCATGTTAAGACTCCCCAGGATACCATACAACGTCCTCGTACCATGTATGGCATCACCAAAGTGACGACAGAGCTCTTGAGCGATTATTACTTTATTAAGTATGGGGTAGATACACGTGCTGTCCGTTTCCCCGGTATCATTTCCAATGTTACTCTTCCCGGTGGCGGCACTACCGATTATGCTGTCGACATCTATTATGCTGCGGTGAAAGGAGAGAAGTTCGTTTGTCCCCTAAAGCCAGGTACTTATATGGACATGATGTATATGCCTGACGCATTGAATGCCGCTATTTCTCTGATGGAGGCTGCGCCTGCCCGTTTGAAACACCGTAATGCCTTCAACATCGCTTCCATGAGCTTTGATCCGGAAGAAATTTATCGGATGATAAAGACGTATGTGCCCGATTTTGAGATGGTATATGACGTAGACCCCTTGAAACAAGCCATTGCCGATAGTTGGCCAGACTGTCTGGACGATACATGTGCTCGCGAAGAATGGGACTGGAATCCTCAATATGATTTGAAAACGATGACCGAAGACATGCTTGAAAAACTTCGTATAAAATTGGGCAAGTGAGACGAGACAATGTAGGCATGAAAAGTCTGGTGATGGGATGTCTGTTGCTTGCCTTTTGTGTTGCTTGTAGTCATACATACAAAAAGCAAGATTCGTTTGCAGCGCTTACTCAATTGGTAGATTCTGCCAAGCATGACAGAAAAGAACCGAAGCAACACGATATCGTTCTTCCACTCGAACGTATGGAGGCTGATGAACTGTTTGATGACTTTGTTTTCAATTACGCCTTCGATAAGACATTGCAGAAGCAACGTACCGCTTTTCCATTGCCGTATAATAAAGACGGCCATGTGACGCAAATAGCAGAAAACACTTGGAAGCATGATAGCTTGTTTGCAGGTGGAAACCTTTATACATTGCTTTTTGACAGAGAGAAAGACATGGATATTGTGGGTGATACGGCTTTGAGTTCGGTGCAGGTGGAGTGGATATTCTTGAAAACACAAGAATTGAAACGTTATTATTTTAGCCGGACAAAAGGTATCTGGATGCTTGATTCCATTACTTTGCATAAGATGCATAATGCGGAAAGCGATTTCCTGCCTTTCTATGCGCGTTTCGTTTCCGATAGCATTTATCAACGGAAACATGTTTGTTCCCCGTTAAGTTTTATCACCATTGATCCGGATGATGATTTTTCTATCCTTGAAACGACGTTAGATGTAGAGCAATGGTTTGCTTTTCGTCCACAGATGCCTGCTGACAGGTTGTCGAATATCTGTTATGGTCAGAAGAATGATGCAGGTTCTACCACAAAAATTATCAAAGTGAATGGCATAGGGAATGGCTATTCAAATGTGCTCTATTTCCGGAAAACATACGGAAAATGGGAATTATATAAATATGAGGATACGAGTATATGAAGAAATACTCCTTGCGAAATCACAATACATTTGGATTGAATGTCTTTGCGGATCGTTTTATTGAATATGATTCGGAAGCAGAGTTGCTGAGATTAATAGAAGAGGGGGAAATAATCTCTCCTTATCTGCATATTGGAAGAGGAAGCAATTTACTTTTTACCAAAGATTATGAAGGGACGATATTACACTCTCGTATTAAAGACATTACTTTACTATCGGAGGATGGAGATTCGGTGTGTTTGCGAGTAGGAGCAGGGAACGTTTGGGATGAATTTGTCTGCTATTGTGTAGAGCATGGATGGCAAGGGGTAGAGAACTTGTCGTTAATACCGGGTGAAGTGGGGGCTGCTGCTGTGCAAAACATAGGTGCTTATGGAATGGAAGTAAAAGATTCTATCATTTCGGTAGAGACTGTTGATATAAGTGGCAGGCGGAAAACATATGCTGTGGAAGAGTGTGATTATTCTTATCGGCATAGTTTGTTTAAAACAGCAGGAATGAACTCTGTTTTCGTGACATATGTAAATTTCCGTTTAAAGAAGAGTTCGCATTATGTTTTAGATTATGCAGCATTGGCTAAAGCATTGGCTTCTCATTGTAATATTACATTGTGTGATATTCGCGAGGCTGTAATTCGTATTCGGCAAAGTAAATTACCAGATCCCAAGGTGTTGGGAAATGCCGGTAGTTTCTTTATGAATCCGATTGTTTCTCGTTCGTATTTTGAGGATTTGCAACGTGTTTATCCTGCTATCCCTTATTATGACATAGATGCTGGTCATGTGAAAATACCGGCAGCATGGCTCATCGAACAATGCGGATGGAAAGGGAAAAGCCTGGGGCATGCTGCTGTGTATGAGAACCAGCCTCTTGTGCTGGTCAATCAAGGAGGAGCTGTGGGGGCTGATATTGTAAGGTTGGGGCAGGCGGTTCAGAAAAGTGTGAAAGAGAAATTCGGCATAGACATACAACCGGAGGTAATGTATATATGAAGATAAAAATACTGGGTAGCGGTACTTCAACCGGTGTTCCTGAGGTAGGGTGTACTTGTCCTGTTTGTACATCGAAGGATGTGAGGGATAGTCGTTTACGTACATCTGCTTGGATCTGTGAGGATGACACCAGGATATTGCTTGACTGTGGCCCTGATTTTAGGCAGCAAATGTTGCGCCTGCATGATTTTCATCGTATTAATGGAGTGCTGATTACGCATGAGCATTATGACCATGTGGGTGGCTTGGATGATCTCCGTCCTTTTTGTCGTTTTGGGGAAATACCGCTTTATGCAGAAGCATATACGGCTGAAGATTTGCGTAAACGTTTGCCTTATTGTTTGGTGGAGCATGTTTATCCGGGAGTGCCACGCATTTATTTAAAAGAGATAAAACCAGGATGTCCTTTTTTTATCGGAAAGGTCGAGGTGTTTCCTTTTCGTGTCATGCATGGTCGGCTGCCTATTTTGGGCTATCGTATTGGTGGAAAGCTAGGTTATATAACAGATATGTTGACAATGCCGGATGAATCATATAATTGTTTACAAGGAATAGATGTGTTGATTATGAATGCTTTGCGGATTCAACCACATCCTACACATCAATGCATATCCGAAGCTATCAGAACTGCAGAACGCATCGGAGCGCGAGAGACTTATTTGATACACATGAGCCATCATGTGGGTTTGCATGCTGAAATAGGACATATGTTGCCATCCAATATTCATTTTGCTTACGATGGTTTGGAATTAGAGACTGTTACTTAGTAGCGCATTTATTTGATTTTGTTAGGAATAAATGTTATTTTTGTCCTCAACCAAAAGGGACATTATATGCAGTCTTCACTTTCTATAAAAATAGTCATTACTTTGACGGTTGTGTTGCTTTGTGCAGGGGCAGCCTTATATTCTTTCGGGCGTCTTCATTCTGTGGGAAAACGTTATGATTTTGATTTGTATACTCTCGTTCCTCAAAATGCGGTAGCTGTGTTTGAGACAGACCGGATTTTAGATTTCTATGACTCGGTCGAGCGCATGCATTCTAGTAGAGATGGGCATTACTTATCTGTTTCTGAATTGTTTAATCGCTCAAACGATTTTTTTGATACATTATTGGTTGAAGTACCACATGTATTAAGTAAACAGATGAATAAAGTGCTCGTTAGTTTTCATGAGCCTGATATATCTTTAAATCAAGTAATGTATGCCGCGTTAGAGTCTGGAGGTCGTGAAGTAATAGAAAACTATTTAGATCGATACAGCGATATCCCTTTCCCGATAAAACATATAAATTGCTCAGGTGAAGAAGTCAAAATATGTCCTTTAAAAGATGGGCGTTTCCTGGCTTTATGGTTGACAGATGATTTTTTAGTTGTTAGTTTTCAGAAAAAACTACTTCAAGAGGTTATAGATGCTTATGATGGACGGAGGGGGCTATTGCATAATCCTTCATTTGAAGCATTACATAAGGGGAAGCTACGTAACGCATTCGCCATGCTTTATCTGCGTGCTCAGGCTGTCCCGTTAGGACAACGAGCAGACTCGTTACGGGGCGTTACGAAATGGGGAGATTGGATGGAGTTAGAGCTGAAAATGGACAATGAAGCCATCTATGCCACGGGCGTTTGTCATGAGGCCGATACGTTAGTTGGCAGCCCCCCGTTGTATTTGCAAAAACCTTTTTCCGGCTGGGCGGCTGATGTATTGCCTGCGTCGACATCGTTTTATACAGTCAGGGCTGCATCGGGGCATGGGACAACATCAATCCCAATGTTTTCATCATCCTTTTTTGTGGCAATGCCTGATTATGCAACATGCCGCGACAGTACATTGACGAACTTGTTGAACGAGTGTGGAGTAAATAATATTGTGTCGTGCATCTTCAGTCCCGATGAACGGGCAGCACAATCAGCTTGCGCAATCTCTATTATCTTTCTGTCGGATGAAAGGCGAGCGAAAACTTTGTTTTTCAAATGGTTACAGTCTGTCTCGCATTATGAAAAAGTGATGCCCGTCCCCCGGTTTGAACCGATGTATGAGCGCTATCCTCATTCTCTTCCGTTTCGTAAATATCTGCTTCCACCTTCTACTTTGTTTTTCCAATTAACAGGTTGTGATGGAATATCGTTCTATACCTACGCATGTTTCTATCGTGGTGCGTTACTTTTGGCCGCTGATGCTCAAAGTCTTTCTGCTTATATTGAAGCAATGGAATGTGGGGATACGTTAGAAAATTCTGTTTATTATAATGCTTTAATCAATACTCTTGCTCCTTCGGGGCAGTATCTGTTAATAGCTGATATGAATGCTTTGTCTCAACTACCTTTGTCATATGTGCGTAAATTACCTACTTTTTTCCTGAACCATACAGACTTTTTTCAGCATTTCTGGTTAGCCATGCAGTTTATGCATCAAGATGGACTTCTCATACCTCATATTACATTGCTCTACCGGCCTACATCAGATCTGCCGTTATCTTGAGAAGAAAGCTCTTTAAAAAACAGTACGTATCTGGCATGATTTAGATACGTACTGTGTAGTGTGTGTGTAACCCCCAAAGGTACTTAAAAAGGCAAGTCGTCTTTTATATCTCCTGCTAAGAAATCAGGTGCTGGCGCAGGTGCTGATGTTGGCATAGCAGGTTGCTGAACGGTGGGTGCTATGCCTGCAGGTTCTACTTTCCAAGCGCGTATGCGATTGAACCACCTATCTTGCCATTGGTTGGCATCGATGTCAAAGTAGACTTTCAATTCCTGCCCTTGTTGAATGTTAAACTGTGCAATACGGTCTGTTCCAAATACTTCAAAACACATCCGTCGTGGATACTGTCCACTAGCACTGTCTTCGATGACATACTCTTGCACTTTCCACTCATTGCCTGTGGTTTTGCTGGTCCCGCTTTTAGCGGGTAGTACAGCGATGATTTTTCCTATAAACTCCATCGTTTTCAAATTTATTGATGCGGCGAAGGTACAATTTTTTAGGTATATTTCGCGAATGATTCTTCTTTTTTTCTAGAGTTTTTTTTGCTATAGGCAATTCTTTTCCTAACTTTGTCCGGCATAAAAACGATCAAAAAACAACAAAATAATTAGGTAGAAGATATGAAATTTATTGTTTCGAGTACGGCACTTTCTAGTCATTTGCAGGCTATTAGCCGCGTGATTAATTCGAAGAACGCGTTGCCCATTTTGGACTGCTTCTTATTTGAATTAAAAGATGGGACCTTGTCGGTCACCGTGTCCGACAGTGAAACAACTATGGTTACGAGTCTTGAAGTAGTGGAAAGCGATGTAGACGGACGTTTTGCTATTATGGCTCGTACCTTGTTAGATGCCCTGAAGGAAATACCAGAACAGCCACTAACGTTTGAAATCAATCTTGTGACATTGGAGTTGATCGTACAATATCAAAATGGAAAATATTGTCTTGTTGGTCAAAGTGCCGATGAATTTCCTACACCTGCTCATTTAAGTGAAAGCGCTGTTCGTGTTGATATGGATACACAAGTTTTATTAGCTGGCATTAATCGTGCCCTTTTTGCTACGGCGGATGATGAACTTCGTCCTGTCATGAACGGCGTTTATTTTGATATAACTACTGAAGATATCACTATGGTAGCTTCAGATGGACATAAGTTGGTGCGTTGTAAGACTTATACTGCTCATGGGAATGAACGAGCAGCTTTCATATTACCTAAAAAACCAGCTAATTTGCTAAAAAATCTTCTTTCGCGTGAGCAGGGTAATATTGCTATTGAGTTTGATGAACGTAATGCAGCTTTTACTTTAGCTAATTATCGCATGGTATGTCGGTTGATAGAAGGTCGCTATCCTAATTATAACTCGGTTATTCCTAAAAATAACCCGAATAAAATAACTGCAGACCGTTTACAACTTATTGGAGCTTTGCGTCGTGTTGCTATCTTTTCTTCTCAAGCTAGCAGCCTTATAAAATTGCGTATGGAAAATAATTCGATGATTATTTCTGCGCAAGATATAGATTTTTCTACGTCTGCAGAAGAAACATTAATTTGTCAGTATGCTGGTAATCCTATGAGTATCGGTTTTAAATCTACTTTTCTTATTGATATATTGAATAATATTTCAGCAGATGAGGTTGTGGTAGAGTTGGCAGATCCTTCACGTGCAGGCGTTATTATACCATCTGTACAAGAAGAAAATGAAGAACTCTTAATGCTTCTTATGCCAATGATGTTGAATGATTAATCTAATAATATATTAAAATGGGGGACATAAGGGATTATACACTGCCTTTATGTCCTCTGTCTGTAATAATATGAAACTCAATCTAAAAAATCCTCTTGTCTTTTTCGATTTGGAAACAACTGGTACTAATATTAATGTGGATCGTATAGTTGAAATTTGTTATTTGAAAGTTTATCCCAATGGAAATGAAGAATCACGTACGATGCGTATTAATCCAGAGATGCATATTCCCCAAGAAGCTACTGATGTACATGGTATCCATGATGAAGATGTACGTGATTGTCCAACCTTTAAAGAAGTAGCTCGCAGCATTGCTCATGAACTTGAAGGCTGCGATTTGGCAGGTTTCAATTCCAATCGTTTTGATATTCCCGTTCTGGCTGAAGAGTTTTTGCGTGCAGGAGTAGATGTCGATTTAAGCCGTCGTAAGTTTATAGATGTTCAGGTTATTTTTCATAAAATGGAACAGCGTACACTTTCTGCAGCTTATAAGTTTTATTGTGGAAAAAAATTGGAAGATGCTCATACGGCAGAAGCTGATACCCGCGCAACATATGAAGTGCTGATGGCTCAGTTGGACCGTTATCCGGATTTGAAAAACGATATTACTTTTTTGTCTGAATATTCCAGCTTTAATCGTAATGTAGATTTTGCAGGGCGTATGGTCTATAATGATTCTGGCGTAGAGGTATTTAACTTTGGTAAATATCGAGGAATGTCAGTGGCAGAGGTGTTGAAGAAAGATCCAGGTTATTATAGTTGGATATTGAGCAGTGATTTTACATTGAATACTAAAGCAATGCTTACAAAAATACGTTTGCGTGAGTTGACACAGAGATAATTCATAATTATGACTAATGTACTGAAGGGGAAAAAAGTTGTATTGGGTATAACTGGTAGCATTGCTGCTTATAAAGCATGTTATCTTATCCGTAGTTTAATAAAATGTGGGGCGGAAGTGCAGGTTGTTATTACTCCAGCAGGAAAAGAATTTATCACTCCTATTTCTTTGTCTGCGCTGACTAGCAAGCCTGTTATCAGTGATTTCTTTTCTCAACGTGATGGAACTTGGAATAGTCACGTTGATTTAGGTCAATGGGCAGATGTTATGTTGATCGCGCCGGCTACAGCTTCGACTATTGGGAAAATGGCTTCTGGAGTGGCTGATAATATGCTTATTACTACTTATTTGTCGATGAAAGCTCCGGTATTCATTGCTCCCGCAATGGATTTGGATATGTATGCTCATCCTGCTACACAAGCTAATTTGACAAAACTTCGTTCATTTGGAAATTACATTATTGAACCAGGAACAGGCGAGTTGGCTAGTCATCTTGTTGGGAAAGGACGTATGGAGGAACCGGAAAAGATAATTCTTTGCCTCGAAAAATATTTCGCTTCTCGAGAAGGAGACTTGAGAGGGCATACGGTGTTAATTACAACAGGGCCCACATATGAGAAAATTGATCCTGTTCGTTTTATTGGCAATTATTCTACAGGAAAAATGGGAGTAGCACTTGCTGATGAATGTGCGGCTCGTGGTGCTAAAGTTATTCTAGTGAGTGGACCCATGCAAGTAAATCCTCATTTTCCGATGTATAAACGTTATGATGTAGAATCTGCTGCTGAGATGTATGATGTGGCTGCAACTGCTTTTGCAGAAGCCGATGTAGCTATTTTAGCTGCGGCTGTAGCAGATTATACTTCTGAACATGTAGAATCAAAGAAAATGAAGCGAGAGGCTGATTTGATGTTATCTCTGAAACCAACACGTGATATTGCAGCTCGTTTAGGGGAGTTAAAGAAATTGTCTTCTGAAAGAAAAGTGTTGGTAGGATTTGCTCTAGAAACAACGGATGAACTGTTGAATGCTGAAAACAAATTGCTTCGTAAAAATTTGGATTTCATAGTACTAAATTCATTGAATGATGCTGGCGCTGGCTTCCGTTATGATACGAATAAAATCAGTATTATAGATTCTGAAGGAAAGGTTGATTATCCGTTAAAATCAAAAGCAGAAGTGGCAGTGGATATCGTGGATCGTTTGCTGGAACTTTTGTAAAGATAAAAAACGAGAGGCAATGTTACGTTCACTTTATATACAGAATTACGCTTTAATAGATAAACTTAATATAAGTTTTGAACGAGGATTCTCGGTTATAACAGGCGAGACTGGAGCTGGTAAATCTATTATCCTTGGAGCAATAGGCTTGTTGTTGGGGCAACGTGCTGATGTAAAAGCCATTCGTGTAGGCGCATCAAAATGTGTCATAGAAGCTTGCTTTGACGTGTCTAATTATCAGATGCAGGCATTCTTTGATGAAAACGAATTGGATTATGAGAATGAATGTATCTTACGTCGTGAGTTGTATGCCTCTGGTAAAAGTCGTGCTTTTATTAATGATATTCCTGTCCAGTTGGTGCAGATGAAAGAATTGGGTGAACAATTGATAGATATTCATTCTCAACATCAGAATTTGTTATTGAATAAGGAAGGCTTTCAACTGAATGTGTTAGATTTATTGGCTCATGATGAATCCCTTTTGGCAAGTTATCAAGCTGTTTATACGCAATGGAAGGAAACGCAAACCGAGTTAGAGAAGCTGTTAGAGCGTGTTGCCCATGATAAGTCTGATGAAGATTATATCCGTTTTCAGTTGGAACAATTGGAAGAAGCTCATTTATCTGTTGATGAGCAGAAAGAACTGGAACAAGAATCAGAAATCTTAAGTCATGCTGAAGAAATCAAAGCTGGTCTGTATCGAGTAGACCAGATGCTGAATAATGATGAGGGAGGACTGTTAGATGTCTTGAAAGAATGTTGCAACGCTCTTTCGGGACTCCATGATGTCTATCCTGCGGCGGAGGCATTGCTAGCACGCTTGGAAAGCTCATACATTGAATTGAAGGATATTGCTCAAGAGGTGGTAAGCAATGAGGAACAAGTGGAGTTCAACCCTTCTCGTTTGAATGAAGTAAATGAACGTCTTAATTTGATATATTCTTTGCAGCAGAAACACCATGTAGATACGGTGGAAGAATTGATAACTTTGTGTAATGAATATGCAAGTCGACTTTCTGCCATTACTTCATTTGATGAAGATATAGAAATTTTAAAGAAGCGTTGTGAGGATCTTTATGTAATGGTTCAGCGTCGGGCAGCCGAGTTAACTGAAGCTCGGAGTATGGCAGCACGTGAGATAGAGACACAAATGTCCTCAAGGTTGATTCCATTGGGGATGCCTAATGTCCGTTTCGTCGTGGAGATGGGGGCGCGTAAGGAACCAGGGATGCATGGCATGGACACAGTTTCTTTTCTTTTTTCTGCTAATAAAAATGGAGCATTACAGAATATTTCATCAGTAGCATCGGGTGGCGAAATTGCCCGAGTCATGCTCTCTGTAAAAGCCATGATCGCTGGAGCGGTAAAGTTGCCTACTATTGTTTTCGATGAGATTGATACTGGAGTTTCGGGAGAGATTGCAGATAGAATGGCTGATATTATGCAAGAAATGGCCGATAATGGACGCCAGGTCATCAGTATTACCCATTTACCACAGATTGCAGCTCGTGGTCGTATACACTATAAAGTTTATAAGAAAGATAATGAGATGGAAACAAATAGCCATATTCGCCGATTGACAGAGAATGAAAGGATAGAAGAGATTGCTCATATGCTGAGTGGAGCTACTTTAACAGAGGCTGCATTAGACAATGCTCGTGCGTTGCTTGAACAAAAAGTGAATTAGTTTTTTTGGATAGATATATAGTATGGAAGATAAGAATGAAATGATATTCGGTATTCGTGCTGTATTGGAAGCAATGCAGGCCGGGAAAGAGATAGATAAGATTCTGGTGAAGAAAGATTTGCAAGGAGAACTCGCCCGAGATCTGTTTGCTGCTCTTAAAGGTCGAGATATTCCTGTGCAAAGGGTTCCTATAGAAAGGTTGAATCGTATTACAAGGAAGAATCATCAAGGAGTGGTTGCCTTCATTCCAGCAGTTTCTTATCAAAAGGCAGAAGATCTTGTACCATTTCTTTTTGAGCAAGGAAAAAATCCATTTGTTGTTGCATTGGATGGTATTACCGATGTGCGTAATTTTGGAGCTATAGCCCGTACGTGCGAATGTGCCGCAGTAGATTCTATTATTATTCCTGCAACCAATAGTGTTTCAGTCAATGCAGATGCCGTGAAAACTTCAGCAGGAGCGTTACATAAACTTCCGGTCTGTCGTGAGCGAAGTTTGACAGATACTTTACGCTTTTTGAAAGAAAGTGGATTCCGTCTTATTGCTGCTACTGAGAAAGGAGATTACGATTATGGTATGGCTGATTACAAAGGACCTTTATGTATTATTATGGGAGCAGAAGATAAGGGCGTGTCTTATGAGAATTTAGCTTTGTGCGATGAATGGGTAAAAATTCCCATGTTAGGCTCAATAGAATCGCTTAATGTTTCTGTGGCTGCTGGAATATTGATATATGAGGCTGTAAAACAACGAATGAGTGATAAATTATGATGAGAAAAGGATTTTATTTGTTTTTGTCTCTCTGTTTTTGGATTCAGTGGGGCATGGCTCAGACGCCTAAATGGGTGGAGAAAGCCAAACGTGCCGTTTTTTCGGTAGTGACATACGATAAAGATGATAAAATATTAAATACTGGTAATGGCTTTTTTGTCAGTGAAGATGGAATCGCAGTTTCCGATTATGCATTGTTTAAAGGGGCTCAACGAGCGGTTATCATAGATACTGAAGGACGGCAAATGCCAGTCTTGAATATTATGGGAGCAGATGATATGTATGATGTAGTTAAATTTCGTGTAGACATTACTGGTAAGAAAGTTAATAGTTTAACTTTAGCTACTGCTCCTCCTGCTGCCGGATCAGAGATTTATCTTTTGCCTTATTCTACCCAGAAAGATCGTTCGTGCACATTTGGGCATGTAAAATCTATAGATAAGATGGTAGGTAACTATTTTTATTATACTTTGCAATTGCGTTTAAAGGAAAAGATGGTTAGTTGTCCTTTGGTTACGGCTGAAGGTACTGTGTTTGGTTTAGCCCAAAAATCATCTGGGCAAGATACTACTACTGTATGTTATGCAGCTGATGTCCGGTATGCAATGGATCAGAAAATATCAGCGTTATCTTATACGGATTTTGCTCTAAAAGATATTGGTATAAAGAAAGCTTTGCCGGATACAGAAGAGCAGGCATTGGTTTTTCTTTACATGGCTTCTGCTCAATTGCCTTCGGATAAATATGCGGAAGTTTTAAATGACTTTGTAGAGCAGTATCCCAATAGCGCTGATGGATATATGCGGCGTGCAGTGAATAGAGCGTCAATGTCTGATGCAGTATCAATGCAATTGGTTGAGGCTGATATGGATCGAGCTTTAGAACTTGCTCAAGATAAAGCTGGAATCCGTTTTGAACGGGCTAAACTGATATATAATTATGTGTTGAACAATTCAGAGAAAACTTATGATAATTGGACGCTAGATAAGGCATTGGAAGAAATTCGTGAAGCCGTTGTTTTGCAGCCTCTTCCTGTCTATATACAATTGGAAGGTGACATCCTTTTCAGTAAACAAGATTATGCTTCAGCTTTGAGCTGTTATGAGCAGGTTAACCGTTCCTCGCTGGCTTCTCCAGCCTCTTTTTTTCGGACTGCACAGATAAAAGAAATGATGCAAGCACCTGTTGAAGAAATTGTGGCTTTATTAGATAGTTGCGTTTCTCGTTGTCCAATGCCTTATACAGATGCAACCGCCCCATATTTATTGGCTCGGGCACAGGCTTTATTAAATGCTGGACAAGCACGTAGATCTATGTTGGATTATGATGCGTATTTTAAAGCGGTAGATGGAAAAGTAAATGATTCTTTTTATTATTATCGTGAACAAGCTTCGTTGCAAGCGCATCAATATCAACGAGCTTTGGATGATTTGGCAAAAGCCATAGGGCTAAATCCTAAAGAGTTACTTTATCGTGCAGAATTGGCAGTCGTAAATATTCGCGTAGGCCGTAGTGAAGAAGCTGTGAAAGTTTTGCAGGAAGCTTTACAGATAGATCCTTCTTATTCGGAAGCTTATCGTCTTATGGGTTTGGCTTATATTTACTTGAAGAAAAAAAATGAAGCTTGTGAAGCTTTAGCGAAAGCAAAGGAATTGGGCAATGAAAATGTGGATGATTTGATTGAAAAGAATTGCAAATGAGGAGTTGTAAGAAACTTGTTTAATTTCAAAGAAGAAATATATTATGAAGAAAGCAATTAATTGTCAAAAGGCACCGGGGGCAATTGGCCCTTATAGTCAGGCCATTGAGACGATGGGAATGGTATTTGTTTCAGGGCAATTGCCTATTGATGCTGAAACAGGCGTAATGCCTCAAGGCGCAAAGGAACAAACTCGTCAATCGTTGGAGAATGTGAAACATATCCTTGAGGAAGTGGATCTTACCATGAATGATGTAGTAAAAACGACTGTATTCCTGGCGGATATGTCACTATTTGCCGAAATGAATGAAATTTATTCGGTTTATTTTAAAGCTCCTTTCCCAGCCCGTTCTGCAGTAGCAGTTAAAGCATTGCCTAAGGGCGCTTTAGTAGAGATTGAGTGCATCGCGGTTCGATAATAGGTCGGCCACGATAAAAGTACTGCCTCCCACAAAGATAAAGTCTTCTGGGAGGCTTCTTTTTTGAGCTGCTTTTACGGCTGAAGGGACATTGGGGTATACTTCTCCGTGTAGACCAGCAATTGTCCCTAACCTTGCCAACTCTGCTGCGGGAAGAGCACGTTTTACATTAGCTTGAGTGAAGTAATAGTTTGCATCTTGAGGTAATAAAGCTAAAACACTACGTACATCTTTATCACTGACCATGCCTAAAACGATGTGTAAGCGTCTGTAATGCTGTTGGCGTAATTGTTGTGCTACGTAAGCAATGCCTCCAGTATTGTGTCCTGTATCGCAGATAAGGGTAGGGTTTTCTTGTAATTGTTGCCAACGTCCCATTAATCCTGTCAGCTCTACCACATGTGCAAACCCCTGATAGACATCTTTGTCCGTGAAACTGTATCCGACTTCTTTCAGTAATGGCAATGCTGTTAATATAGTGCGTTGATTTTTCTTTTGATAAAGTCCCTTCAGTTCGAAATCCAATTTAGGATAATCTTGTTCATGGTTCTCATCTTCTGCAAAATGAATGGCAGTTTTAACCTCTTGTGCTTTTTGTAGAAATACGGGACGTGTTTCTGGTGTCGTTTCGCCGATAATCACAGGAATGTTACTTTTTATGATACCAGCTTTTTCGCCTGCAATTTGTGCCAGTGTATTACCCAGGAATTGAGTGTGATCCAAGCTAATATTGGTTATGATGCAAAGGTCTGGGGTGATAATGTTTGTGCAATCCAAGCGCCCGCCCAGTCCTACTTCGATGATTGCTACGTCTACTTGTTTGTCGGCGAAATATTTGAAGGCCAAAGCCGTGGTTAGTTCGAAGAAAGAAGGATGCAGCGGCTCGAAGAAAGAGCGCTCTTCTTCAACGAAGTGGACGACGTCCTCTTTCGGAATAGGCTGACCGTTGATGCGGATGCGTTCTCGGAAGTCGACCAGATGGGGTGATGTGTAAAGTCCTACCTGATATCCTGCTGCTTGCAAAATGGCAGCCAAGGTATGTGAACACGAACCCTTCCCGTTGGTACCTGCTACGTGGATGGTTCGGTATTGGCGGTGTGGGTGTCCGAAGTGTGCATCCAATGCTAGTGTATTTTCTAGCCCCTCTTTATAAGCTCCTGCACCTATCTGTTGGAACATGGGAGCACTGTTGTAGAGATATTCTAAAGTGTCTTGATAGTTCATTTTATGAAATATTTAATAGGAAGAGCAAACCGTTTGCTCCCTTTGATTGTTTACTATTTACGACGCAAAATTAGTATTAACATTTAAATCTAGCGTATATGGGAGCCAAGAAAAACTTTGTAATTGACACTAATGTCATTTTGCATGATTACAACTGTCTACGGAATTTTCAGGAAAATGACATTTATTTGCCTATTGTAGTGCTTGAGGAACTGGATAAGTTTAAAAAAGGTAATGAGCAGATTAACTATAATGCACGTGAGTTTGTGCGTCAGTTGGATCTTATTACTGATGATAATCTGTTTACGCGAGGAGCTTCGTTGGGTGAGGGTATGGGACGTCTTTTTGTAGTTACCGGTCGGGTAGAGGCACCTCATGTTTATGAGTCTTTTCCTGAGTCTATTCCTGATCATCGTATTCTGGCGGTGACTGATTGGTTGGGACATAAACATCCGGACATGAAAACGATTCTGGTGACGAAGGATGTGAACCTGCGCATGAAGGCTCGTTCCATTGGGCTTTTGTGTGAGGATTATATTAACGATAAGGTGGTGAACGTGGATATTTTCGAGAAATCAAACGAAACTTTTGATGGCATCGACCCTGCGCTTATTGACCGTATTTATTCTTCACACGATGGTATTGATATCAGTGAGCTGGAGTGTCGCGAGGTGATTCATCCTAACGAATGTTTTATCTTGAAAAGCGAGAGGAATAGTGTGCTGGCACGTTATAATCCTTTTACTCACACTGTTTGCAGAGTCACTAAAACGAAGAACTATGGTATCGAGCCACGTAATGCTGAGCAAAGTTTTGCTTTTGAGATTTTGGACGACCCGAATGTTAAATTGGTGGCGTTGACTGGCAAGGCTGGTACGGGAAAGACGTTGTTGGCTTTGGCAGCGGCTTTGCGGCAGATGAATGATTATAAGCAGATTTTGCTGGCGCGTCCTATTGTGGCTTTGTCTAACAAAGATATCGGTTTCTTGCCTGGCGATGCTCAGGAGAAGGTTGCACCTTACATGCAGCCTCTCTTTGATAATTTGAATGTTATCAAGCATCAGTTCTCGCCTACGTCTACGGAGTTGAAACGCTTGGATGAGATGCAGAAGAGTGGGCAACTGGTTATAGAGGCATTGGCATTTATCCGCGGAAGAAGTTTGAGCGAGACGTATTGCATTATCGATGAGGCGCAGAACCTGACTCCGCATGAAATCAAGACTATTATCACGCGTGCCGGAGAGGGTACTAAGATGGTATTCACGGGGGATATTCAGCAGATAGACCAGCCGTATCTGGATACTCAGTCTAATGGTCTGGTTTATATGATTGACCGCATGAAGGACCAGAATCTTTTTGCTCACGTTAATCTGGTCAAGGGAGAGCGCAGCGAGCTGAGTGAATTGGCCAGCAATCTGATGTAAAGGGTGAGCCGTAGGTTGTGAGTTACGGTGAGTGACGAGCTGCGAGCTACGGGTAATCATATATATATATATATATATATGGGCTGCAAGCAAAGGGTTAAGGGGAATCCAATCCCATCTTTGCTTGCAGCCCATTGCTTGTGGCTTGCGTTTTCGTTACAGTCCGTCTATTTCGTCCAGGTTCTTTTGTATCTCTTCGTCTTTCAGTTCGTAGTTCACCAGGTCGCCGGCCAGGTATTTGTCGTACGAGGCCATGTCGATGAGGCCGTGGCCGGAGAGGTTGAAGAGGATGACTTTCTCTTCGCCTGTCTCTTTGCAGCGGTTGGCTTCGCGGATGGTGGCGGCGATGGCGTGGCATGATTCGGGGGCGGGGATGATGCCTTCTGCTTGTGCGAAGAGGCAGCCTGCTTCGAACGACTCCAGTTGTTGTATGTCTACGGCTTCCATCAGCTTGTCTTTCAGCAGTTGCGATACGATGACGCCTGCCCCGTGGTAGCGCAGTCCGCCGGCATGGATGTTGGCGGGTGCGAAGTTGTGTCCGAGGGTGAACATGGGGAGCAGGGGGGTGTAGCCTGCTTCGTCGCCATAGTCGTAGCGGAACTGGCCGCGTGTCAGCTTGGGGCAGGAGGCGGGTTCGGCGGCGATGTAGCGTGTCTGTCGGCCGTCGAGGATGGTGTGGCGCATGAAGGGGAAGGCGATGCCGCCGAAATTGGAGCCTCCGCCGAAGCAGGCGATGACCATGTCGGGGTATTCACCGGCCAGTGCCATTTGCTTTTCGGCTTCGAGGCCGATGACGGTCTGGTGCAGGGTGACGTGGCTCAGGACGGAGCCGAGGGTGTATTTGCAGTTGGGGGTGGTGCGGGCCAGTTCGATGGCTTCGGAGATGGCGGTGCCCAGCGAGCCTTGGTGGTTGGGGTGGGCGGTGAGGATGTCTTTGCCGGCGCGGGTGGACATGGAGGGTGAAGGGGTGACCTGTGCTCCGTAGGTCTGCATGATGCTGCGGCGGTAGGGCTTCTGTTCGTAGCTGATTTTCACCTGATAGACGGCGGCTTCGAGGCCGAACAGGCGGGCGGCGTAGGCCAGTGCGGCTCCCCATTGTCCGGCTCCGGTTTCGGTGGTGACGTTGGTCACGCCTTCTTGTTTGCAGTAGTAGGCTTGTGCCAGGGCTGAGTTGAGTTTGTGCGAGCCCATGGGGCTGACGCTTTCGTTCTTGAAATAGATGTGTGCCGGGGTGCCCAGCGCTTTTTCCAGTCCGTAGGCGCGGACCAGGGGGGTGCTGCGGTAGTATTTGTACATCTCGCGCACGGGTTCGGGGATTTCTATCCATGCGTCCGTCTGGTTCAGTTCCTGGCGGCAGAGTTCTTCGGCAAAGATGGGGTAGAGGTCTTCGGCACGGAGTGGTTGGTGGGTGGCCGGGTTGAGGGGTGGCATGGGTTTGTGGCGCATGTCGGCCTGTATGTTATACCAATAGCGGGGGATTTCGTCCTCCGGCAGCATGAATCTTTTCTGCTTGTTGCTCATAATTCTTTTAGATGTTTAATGGTTTTCGGGCAAATGTAGTCATTAATTTCGAATTACAAAAAAGATTCTTTCCAAAAAGTTGCTTGATGGGTTGAAATCGTGTCAATGTGTCATTTCTCTGTTGGCTTCTGCGATGGCTGCGCGTCTGCTATCCCGTCGGGCGGCGGGCTTGGCGGTCTTTTCAGGCTTTCTGTTCCTGGTTCGGTAGCTTATCGTTCCTCATTCAATAGTATATCATTCTCTATTCAGTAATATACCGTTCTCAGTTCAGTAGCATAGTGTATAGGGAACTTGAACTTACTATTCTAGGAATCGTCGGCAATGATTCTAGGAATCATCGGCAATGATTCTGGGAATCATCGGCAATGATTCTGGGAATCATCGGCAATGATTCCCTATACGGCAACATACCGTTCTGGGAAGGGTATGCGCACGAGCAGGGAAGGGTATATTACCCGACGGCCTCGATGTCGTTTTCCGGGCGGATACTTGTATATGTCCTTCCTATTTTGTTCCTTTGTCTTCGTAAACTAAAAAGAATACAATGAAGATATTCAGTAGCCTGTTTCTAAGCCTGTCGGCTGTGTGCATGCTCACAGCCTGTTCTTCCAAGCCCAAGACCGAAACGGCCGGCGGCGGACTGCATGTGGTGATGAAGACCGATGAGCCCCGGCTGGCCCCCGAACGGATGCCCATGTCGGACGTGACCCACCGTATCCGCTTCGGCGGACGGGAGTATGAAGCCCGCGTGTTCCGCACGGCCGACGAGACCCTGCCCGTGGTGAAGAACCAAGAAGGGCAGGAGTTCATCGACAACTGCGTCCGCCTGCGCGTCTCCACCGGCAACCGCATCATCCTGAACCGCTCCTTTACCAAAGACGATTTCGCCTCGCTGGTCGAAGACCGCCTCCTCAAACACAGCCTCCTCGAAGGCCTGGTCTATGACACCGTCTCAACGGGCGGACTCGTCTTCGCAGCCAGCGTCAGCTACCCACAGTCCGACCTCTATGTCCCCATCCGCCTGGTCGTGACCTTCGACGGGAAAGTCTCGATGCAACGAATCGACCAACTGGAAGACGACAGCAGCCTGCCCGCCGAACCCTGACAGTCGACACCGGAACCACCCCGATTCCAGCCATTTTCCAGAATCACCCCCTTCTTTTGCACCATGAAGATACTGATAGTAGAAGATGAGCGAGACTTGCGCGAGACCATCCGTGCATCGCTCCAGAAAGAACAATTCGTGGTCGAAACAGCCTCCGATTACTTCTCGGCCCTGGACAAAATCAACGACTACGATTACGACTGCATCCTGCTGGACATCATGCTGCCCGGAGGAAGCGGATTGGACCTGCTGCGCGAGCTGAAACACCTGCGGCGCAACGACAGCGTGATAATCATCTCGGCCAAAGACTCCCTGGATGACAAGGTCGACGGACTCGAACTCGGCGCCGACGACTACCTGACCAAACCCTTCCACCTGGCCGAGCTGAACGCCCGCGTCAAGTCACTCATCCGCCGCCGCGTGGCACAAGGCGACCTGACCGTCTCATTGGGCAACCTCACCCTCGACCCCGACAAGCATACCGTCACCGTAGATCACCAGCCCTTGACGCTGAACCGCAAGGAATACGACCTGCTGTACTATTTCGTCGTCAATCCCAACCGAGTCATCAACAAGATGAGCCTGGCCGAATCCGTCTGGGGAGACAACATCGACCAAGCCGATTCGCTGGACTTCATCTATTCGCAAGTGAAAAACCTGCGCAAGAAACTGAAACAAGCAGGAGCTACCGTCGAACTGAAAGCCGTCTATGGCTTCGGCTACAAACTCTCCGAAGTATGAAACTCCTGCACTATACCTACCGCAAACTATCCTTGCTCTTCGTGCTGCTCATGGCAGGGTGGGGCATACTCTTCTACTACGCCGTCATCGACGAAGTGGTGGATGAAACCGACGACACGCTCGAAAACTACGCCTACTTGCTCATCAAAGAAGTGCTGCACGACCCCTCCATCCTCCAGACACAAGGCAACCTCATGTCCGTCTACCGCTTCCGCCCCATCACCGAAGACGAAGGACTGAACTACCGCGAAGTCTTCTACGATTCCCTCAATTACATCGAACTGGAAGGAGAATACGAACCCGTGCGAGCCATGAAGACAGCCTTCCGTATGGCCGACGGCCAGTTCTACGAACTTACCTTGATGATATCTACCATGGAACGCGATGACCTGCGCGAAGCCATGCTCTGGTATCTCAGCATCCTCTTCTTCCTCCTGCTGGTATGCACCTCTATCGGCATCCGGCTGGTCTTGAAAGGCGTGTTCCGTCCGCTTCAACGTTTGCTCGACTGGTTACACCAACTTCAACCCGGGAAACCGGTCCCCCCTCTAGACAATCCCACCCATATACGTGAGTTCCGCCAACTGAGTGATGCTGCCGTGGACATGGCCAACCGCAGTTATAAAGCCTATGAAGAACAGAAACAATTCATCGAAAATGCCTCGCACGAATTGCAGACCCCCCTGGCCATTGTGCGTGGCAAGGTAGAACTGCTGGCCGAGAGCGAAGCCTTGACAGAGCAACAGATGAAAGAACTGGATGCTATTTATACGACCTTAAACCGTGCTGTGAAGCTGAACAAATCCCTTCTTTTGCTTTCTCGCATTGAGAATGGACAGTTCTCCGATGTGGAAGACATATCGGTGGATGAAATCATCGACCATATTCTGCCAGACCTGATGGACATCTATGAACATAAACACGTCCATTTGCTACGACAGCAGTCCGATTCTCCATTTATCATCCAATGCAACCCATCTTTGGCCCAAATCATGCTATCCAATTTAGTAAAGAATGCTCTTTTGCATAATGTGGATGGGGGTGATTTGTGCATCATCACGGCGGAAGATTCTTTATTGATAAAGAACTCAGGGGATACTCCGTTGGACAGAGAGAAACTATTCCGCAGGTTTTATCATTCAGTCAAGGGAAAGAAGGACTCTAACGGACTAGGATTGGCCATTGCCCGCACCATAGCCCAATCTGTTTTATTGGATTTGAGCTATGAATGGCAAAATGGGATGCACGTATTCCGTTTGGTTAAAGGATATAAAATAAATGCGGCCGAGGAATGATTTCCAGTTTTCTTCCAATTTCTATTCCGTATTTTGCCGTCGAATGATAGTTGTTCCTAATTATATATACATATGAGAAAGCTTCTATACCTTTTCATATTAGTGATTGCTGTTTCTCAGTCGGCTTGTGCGGGTGATGTCATTACACACGATGCCAAAAAACTGCCGGCAGCAGCACGAAAGTTCATCAGCTCTTATTTTCCCAATACCCACGTGTCGCATATCAAGATAGAAAGCGAACTGTTTCGGACTGTAAAGTATGAAGTATTGTTGACCGATAGAACAGAAATAGATTTCGATCATGAAGGCTATTGGTTGGAAGTGGATTGCAATGATACACCGGTCCCTGTTGAATTGATACCAGATTATGTGTCCCGTTATTTGAAAAATACATTTCCCGATGCTTATGTTGTGAAGATAGAACGAAAGCACCGGGAAATGGAGGTTGATTTGAACAATGATTGGTCTATAACTTTTAGCGCTGCAGGAGAAGTGATAGAAGTAGATAATTGACATTTATATTTACATGGGATGATAATCTTTGGCCAATCCTCCTTCGCTGGTTTCTTTATAAAGTGAAGGAAGGTCATTACCGGTTTCCTTCATGACTTCTATAACGCGGTCGAATGAAACGCGGTGCATCCCGTCTGTAAATGAGGCATACAAGTTAGCATCTAATGCTCGTGCTGCAGCATATGCGTTGCGTTCAATACAGGGAATTTGCACTAAACCACAGACCGGATCACATGTCATTCCTAAATGGTGTTCCAATCCCATTTCGGCAGCATATTCTATTTGTGCAGGTGTCCCTCCAAATAACTGGTTGGCTGCAGCAGATGCCATTGAACAGGCTACACCAACTTCTGCTTGACATCCGGCTTCGGCACCGGAGATAGAGGCATTGGTCTTGACAACGTTTCCTATGAGACCGGAAGTCGCAAGGGCACGCAGAATACGTATGTCGCTGAAACCACGACTCTTGGCCAGGTGATAAAGTACGGCTGGCATTACACCGCATGAACCGCAGGTTGGAGCTGTAACGATGACTCCTCCTGAAGCATTTTCTTCGCTAACGGCCAATGCGTAAGAAAATACCAGTCCTCTTGATTGTAATGATTGTTTGTATCCGCAGGCTTTGATGTAATACATAGAAGCTTTACGTCGAAGATTGAGTGGACCCGGTAAAACTCCTTCTGCTTCCAATCCTCTTTCCACAGATTTCTGCATTGTTTTCCATACTTCGTTCAGATAGTCCCAAATATCGCTGTCTTCACACTCTTTCACATATTCCCAATAGCTTTTTCCTGTACGTTCACACCACTGTAAGATTTCTGTCATGTGGCTCATCTCATATATTTCAGGTGTATTGATGGAAGAATCGCCATCATTCTCTTCTGCTAAAGCCCCCCCTCCAATGCTGAATACGGTCCATGAGTCAGTGGATTGACCATCTGCGTTTAGTGATTCGAATTTCATTCCGTTAGGATGAAAAGAGAGGAAAATCTTAGGTTCCCAGATGATTTCTACGGGAGCTGTAGGCTGTAACGTTTCAATAATGGCTGTATTAGTCATGTGCCCTTTACCCGTAGCAGCTAAACTTCCATAGAGAGTGACACGAAACGATGTTGCCTCGGGGTGGCGCCCTAGAAAAATTTGTGCAGCCTTGCGCGGACCCATTGTATGGCTGCTAGAGGGCCCGGTACCAATACGATAGAGTTCTTTGATTGATTTCATGACATTTTGTTTAAAGTGATGGTTGTATATTGATTCTTTTGATTAAACATTGAATATGTGTTTTATGTTTGGCTAGTGGGTACGATTTTCTTATAGGTCGACTACTGTAATGCCAGCTCCTCCAAATTGTACATGCTCGTCTGCAAAATTTCGTACCTCTGGGACGGTTTGAAGGTATTGTCGTATGAGGGTACGTAAAATGCCTGTTCCTGTTCCGTGCAAAATACGTACACGGGGTATGCCTACAAGGATGGCATCGTCTATAAAATAGGTTACTGCTTGAAGAGCTTCATCACCACGCATGCCTCGTACGTCAATGTCTTGCTTAAAATGTAGCCTTTTTTCATGCATACTGTCTTGCGTTTGTGTACTGATGAAGGTCGTTGGGGTTGAGAGAGCTGCTGCTTTGGGCTGTGTAGGAGAAAACACGAGTCGTTCTATTGAAACGGTGGTTTTTATGTTTCCGAAAACGGTTATCGCGTTTTTCCCTTTTATCTCCAATACTTGTCCTATAATGTCCTGTCCCTTTAGTTTTACATAACTGCCAGGCATAATATTGGCAGCTTGGTTGTTTTTTGTATTCTCATTAGAAGGTGTTTGGTTAGTGTTCGGAAGAGCCGTCCTTTCCTTTCTTTGCTTGCGGCTTTGTCGTTCGCGCAAGCGTTCCATTTTACGGATAATCTTTTCTTCCTCTTCTTTATGCTCAAGTTCTTCAAGAGATTGCCGGAAATCTTTCAATTCTTGGCGGGCTTGCTTTGTTTTCTCTTTTTCGGCTTGTGATTCTTTAATGGTTCGTATGGTGTTTTCTATGCGGGCATTACTTTCTTGTATTAATTGTTCTGCTTTTTCTTTAGCTTGTCCCAAAATCTCTTTGCGCGATTTTTGCATGTCTTCTATTGTCCGTTGATAATGCTCTATTGTTTCGTTCATTAGTTTCTCCCGTTGCCGGATGGCTTGTCTCTTATTTTCCCAATAACGCTTATCTCGAACAATGTCTTGCAAATATTTATCTGCATTGATATAATCTTGACCCACAATCTCGGCTGCATCAGCTATTACATCTTCAGGCAAACCAATTTTTCTGGCAATTTCTACTGCAAAAGAACTACCGGGATTTCCTATTTGCAATTGAAACAACGCTTGCATCAGATGGCGGTCGTAAAGCATGGCGCCATTAACTACTCCTTCATTATTTTCTGCAAAATGCTTTAGGTTTTGGTAGTGAGTAGTGATAACTCCAAATGCTTTTTTCTGGTTGAAACGTTTTAAAATCGCTTCTGCAATGGCTCCACCTATTTGGGGCTCCGTTCCTCCACCAAATTCATCAATTAAGATAAGGCTTTGCCCGTTGCAATGCTTTATCATTATTTTCATGTTGGTTAAGTGTGAAGAATAGGTGCTTAGGTCGTCTTCTATGGATTGTTCATCTCCAATATCAATAAATATGTTTTCGAAGATTCCAGCATGACTACTCTCATGTATAGGGATAAGCATTCCACATTGCAGCATATATTGGAGTAGTCCGACGGTTTTTAAACAAACAGATTTCCCTCCAGCATTGGGGCCTGATATGATTAAGATACGTTGTCTTTCGTTCAGTTCGATGTCCAACGGAACTACTTTTCTCCCGTGTTTATTTAATGATAATTGTAATAATGGGTGTATGGCCGTTGACCAATCCATTATTTGCTTGTTTTCGATGGATGGTTTTATAGCTTGTATACTTTCAGCAAACAGAGCTTTTGCCCTTATGAAATCTATTTCAGCTAAAAAAGTGTATGACAACAATAATTCTGAAATAAAAGGGCGTATTTGATTTGAGAAATCCGTTAGAATGCGTATAATTTCGCGTCGTTCATCATTTTCTAGTTCACGTATGCGATTATTGGCTTCTACTACTTCTGCAGGTTCTATGAATACGGTTTTTCCGCTGGCAGATTCGTCATGTACGATGCCCTTTATTTTTCGTTTTAATGCTGGTGCTACGGGTATGACCAAACGGCCATCACGCATGGTCGGAGCTACATCTTTGTCTATTATACCATCAGACTGTGCACTTCGCAAGATATAATTCAATGTTTTTGAAATATTTCCTACTATATTACTTAATTCTCGACGGATTTGTGCCAATTGGGGTGATGCATTGTCTTTTATTTTACCATAAGGAGAAAGGATATTATTGATTTGAGCAATAATATTGGGAAATACATTTATGTCGCAAGCTAAACGCCTGAGAAAAGGATAGTGGGAGGCTGTTGTTTCATCATCTTCGTTTTCCTTTAATATGAAATAAACAATATTGCGTATTGTTTCAAGTGAACGTTGTAGATCAAATAACTCTTGTTCATCTAAATACATTCCTTCTATTTTTATCCGCTTTAGTGATGAACGTAAATCGAAAAAGTATTGAGAAGGGAAATTATCATTTTCTTGCAAAATGTGTACAAATTCATTCACTTGTTCTAACCATACTTCTATTTCTTTGTAATTGTTAGAGAAGGCCATATTTTCCACTCGTTCTTCACCGAGTGAACTCAGGCATTTTCCTTTCACTAATAGTTTAATTTGGTCAAAGCCTATTTTTTGTTCGAAATTCTGTGGGTATATCATGCTGCAAAAATACGACTAATTCAGGAAAAATAGATATTTTATTTGCAGAATTAAAAATAAGTTGTACCTTTGCAGCGCTTTTAGAAAATAGAAGGCACGTTCTATAATAACGATGGAGAGATGGTAGAGTGGTCGATTACAGCGGTCTTGAAAACCGCCGTGCTGAGAGGCACCGGGGGTTCGAATCCCTCTCTCTCCGCAACAAACGCTGAAAATCAGCAAATTGCAAAACAAACACCCAGTTTTACACCCAAGAATGTAAAGTCGGGTGTTTTTGTTTTATTTAAGATAATACAACCACTACATAATAAAAGAGTAGCGATATTAAAAGAATCCGATGAGAAAAGACTAATATTTATCTATCCATTCAGTTTGATTTTTCAGGACTTTACATCGTCCTGAAAGTATTTGTTATTGTATTCCAACGTCAGGAGTGGATTATAATACAAGTTTTTTGTGTGGATAGAATTTCGTTTTGCTTAATGTACGAAAGTACTTATCTATAAACGCATGAAATATTAGCACAATGAATCATTGGAAATCAACTTTGGCCGTGATAGGAATAGGCCAACTCATATCTATTTTAACAAGTACGATTGTTGGCTTCTCCATTATTTTTTGGATTAGCAACGAATTTAAATCCCCGACAGCTTTATCTCTGGCTATTTTAGCTGGATTTTTACCACAATTTGTATTAGGCTTGTTTGCCGGGGTCTATGTTGACAGATGGAATCGAAAGAAAACGATGTTTTATTCGGACTTGTTCATCGCGTTCTGTACCCTATGTCTTTTTATTGTGATAACCAAGGGTTATAAAGACCTTTCTTTTTTTTATCTATTGACTGCTTGTCGTTCAATAGGCAGTACGTTTCATGCACCTGCTTTACAGGCAAGCATCCCTCTACTGGTTCCCAAGCACCATCTTGTCAGGGTATCAGGTTTGTACCATTCCATTCAATCCTTCAGTGAGGTGATAGCTCCCGTTGTAGGGGCAAGCCTCGTTGTTTGGCTTCCCATACAGTATATTCTGCTCATAGATGTGATCGGAGCTGTTGCTGCTTGTCTGACCTTACTTTGTGTCCAGATTCCTTCTCTTCAAAAAACGAAAGTTCTTCCAGATTTCAAAAAAGAACTGACGGAATGTTGGCATACCTTGCGGCGTACAATGGGCATTTTGCCTTTATTCGTATGCTTTACGCTGGTGACTTTTGTCCTTATGCCTGTTTTTACGTTATTTCCTTTTATGACGCTTCTGCATTTCAACGGAAACATTTTGCAAATGGGAGTTGTGGAAATGGGTTGGGGCTCAGGGGCATTGTTGGGCGGTTTAGTACTTGCCTGTAAGGCTTTGAAAAGCAAGCAAACATTAGTGATGCATACGGCTTATGTGATATTGGGATTGTATCTGATTAGCGCCAGTTATTTACCATCAAGCGCATTTATAGGTTTTGTTTGCCTAACATTTACAGGAGGCATAGCCTATTCCATTTACCATGCGCTTTTCATCGCTATTATTCAGCAGAACTTGGCTTCGGACATGCTTGGACGGACTTTTTCTCTCATCTTTAGTTTGAGTACCTTTCCATCAATGCTGGGTATCGTAGCTTCAGGATATTGGGTGGAAGCATGGGGTATCACATCCGTCTTTATGATCAGCGGATGGGTTATCTTTCTGATTGGAGTGGGTGCAAATTTTATTTCTTCAATCAAGCAGTTGGATAATTACGCATAGTATTATTTATTAAAGAATTATTATATGACAAAGAAAGAACACACTACGATTACAGAGTTATTTCAAGTTTTGGACTTGTTGGAAAGCCTGGACATGCAGTTTTGGTTGGATGGAGGCTGGGGAGTGGATGTCTTGTACGGACAGCAAACCCGCTTGCATAGAGATATTGACATTGATTTTGATGCCAATTATACAGACCAACTCCTTGATCTTTTGCAGGAGAGAGGATATCAAATTGAAACAAATTGGTTGCCCACCCGTATGGAACTGTATAGCAAAGAATTAGGCTATATTGATATCCATCCTTTTGTCTTGAATGCGGACGGCACTTCCAAACAAGCCGACTTGGATGGAGGCTGGTATGAATTTCAACCGGACTATTTTGGAACAGCAGTCTTTGAAGGCAGAAGCATCCCTTGCATTTCTGCAAAAGGGCAACAAGTATTCCATTCGGGCTACGATTTAAGAGAGAAGGATATTCACGATTTATCTATAATTAAACAATGTATAACAACAATGAGCCTAACAATTAGATAAGAACAAGAAAATGACAGAAAAACAAATTGTCTGGTATATCTTACTTACAGAAGTAAAGATAGACAGTGACACCCAGTCTGTCACATCCCTGAGTGTAGCTCCATTGGCAGTCTTGCCGGAATTCCAGCGTAAGGGAATTGGGGGGGATGTTGATTCAGTAAGCCCATCAGAGGGCAGCACTTTTGGGTTACGGCACAGCAGTCGTATTGGGGCATAAAGAGTATTATCCTCGATTTGGCTATCGCAAGGCTATCGATTTAGGAATTGAATTTCCTTTCGAAGTCTCTCATGAATATTGCATGGTGGCTGAATTAATACCTGGAGCTACTGAGAATGTGAAAGGTATGGTTTGTTATCCAACTGACTTTAAATAGTTTAACAAGTAAAATTCATTATATAACTCGGACTGGGTATTTCAATTTCCCAGTCCGTATTCTGATAGTACTTATTCAATTGGAAGATTGTGTTGCTTCAAGAATGAAAGTTTATCCCAATACCCTCTTTGAAAGACGATTTTGTTATCTTTTACATGAAAAAATCCGCATCCACGAAGTCCAAGAGAGTCTTTCCATTCCATGATAGCCCATTCGCCATCTTCAAAAATATTTTCCACCATACAAACCATTTTAGCAGTGGCAAATTCATTCACAAACATTTTGTAGATTGATTCTTTACCTATTATTGGTTCGTTTGCGACTTGATGATTTACTGCATTAGTAGCATACAGCTCTGCTATATGATAAGCATCTGCTTTGTTAAAGCAATCTATCCATTTTTCCAAAACTTCTTTAGGCTTCATTTTTTATAAATTCTTAGGATTTTGATTCTGTAATAAAAACAATCTGTTTGGATGCATAGATACTTGATTTTATTAATAATAGGCTATTCTATATTCTAAATCCTCTGGATTTTTGCTCTCTCTGCACCGAGTTACGTAGATTCTGCTGTAACTTTTCCCATTGTTCCTTAAACCATTGTACTATGGGTTGTCCGGTTTATGGTCAGCATAAGCTTACCACTATCCATCGGATGTTTCTCAACCCTAAAAATATCATTCTTGATGTCAAATTTCCACCTGTGTTCTTCGGAATAAATTTTGCCACTACATTGTATGGATTCTTTCTTTGTCAAGAGGTTTTCTATCATGTCTTTGGTAAACCCGATAACAGCGCATAATTTTTCCATTCTCAACATCTCTTTGAACATGGGAAACCATTTGTGGGCTTTTTCAAGCAAGGTGCTCAATCGTGATATTTCCTTGTCTTTGGCTTCAAGTTCTTGATTATGTATTCTTTGAAGATTACGAATTTGTCTGCTATGCTGTTCCTGTATTTGTTGTATCTGAATTTTTAATTCATCAGTAGCTTTGTCCCGTTTGGTAATTTCCTGATGTAGCTGCTCGATGTGATGTTCCAGTTCTTTCAGCTTACCGCTTCCGAAAAGAGAACCTACACCGCTTGCTATGGCGGTAGCAGCATTGGTGGCTGTTTTCTTTAGTTTGTCCGTGCGTATCTCTGCTTTTACCTGTTTGAGTTCCTGTTCGGCAAGGCTTACTTGTTGTTCCTTGTGTCGCTTGGTTTCCTCTATACGTTGCAGTTCGGCTTTCTGCTTCTCAATGATGAAATCATTTCGTTCCAGATGCTCTTTACCTGTGACAGCTTTTGCCTGCCCACGTTCCATCAGGAGAATATCGGAAGCCAAGGTCTGCATGATTGCCATATCTTCGTCATTGAGTTTTCGGCTCTTTCCGGTTTCGTGGTTCATCCAGTCGAATACGATATGGGCATGATAGTTCGGCTTGAACCATCTGCTTCCTATTTGAAAACTCTCTTTGTCTTCTGCTTCCGGCTGACCGTTTAGCCAATGTCCTTCGTCTTTGTGCAGGAAAATTTGTAGTGGAGTGATACCCCAGCGTCTTTGGCACTCTTCACCGAATTTGCATACATCAGCCAGTGTGGTGTCCGGTCTGATAAGCAATACTCCTTCACGGATGGGTGAACATCCCGCCACTTTGATAATCCTTCCATTCTTTCCCTTGTGTTCCCTTTCCTTTTCCTGCATGGCACGTCCGGTTTTGTTCTTGACCATTTGCTTGATATTGTCATAATGAGTTCGCAGTTCGGGAGTGCCGAAGTCGGGATTTATCCACTGTTCGTTATCGGTGGAAAGTTCGGGAACGACATAGATTCTGGACTCCCCGATATTACGCATATACTCGGCAGTCCTTCGGTTGTGCGCCTCGCTCGATGCGATTCTGCAAGGCTTGATATGTATGCTTGATTTTGTTGCCATCTTTTCAATTTTTGATTCGGTTTTTGACTAATTTTGTTTGCTGCTTTCCGCTCATAACCGCAAGGGGTTCTTAGGGGTGCAACCCATAAGCGGAGTTTCCAAAGAGAGGGTCACTCTTTGGTCGGGGGTCTCAGGGATGAAACGCCCTGAGTGGGTCATTAGGGCAAAGCCCTAATCCTCTCGGGAGAGCCCACAACTACGTAAGCGAAGCGTGTAGTTATAGTGGGCTATAACCGGAAGCCTTTCGGTTTCTTGGATAATGCCCCATTCCTCTTTCTGACGGATTGCATTTGCTCTTTTCCATCAGCCATGCGCTTCTGCAAATACTCGTTCAGGTCTTTGCATCCGCAGTAGATTTGGGAAGCGTCCCGTATATGCCGGGTGCTGTCGTATTCCTTGCGGATTTGCCGCAAGGCTTCCATTCCTGCACGGTCATTGTCAAAAAAGCAATGAATGCGCTCGTAATTGCCCAACGGATAGAGAGCCTTGTTTACATTCGATACGGAGTTCAATACGATGTAGTCCTGCCCGTCCAATTCCGGATAATTCGGGCAGCTCTCTTGTCTCAATGTCAAAAAGGAGAGGTAGTCCATGAACCCCTCGAACACATAGCAGGTATTCCTCGCTTTTCCCGCCTGTCTGATGTGGGAGATTTCCTTGGGGGCGATGCAGCCCTTGAAATAGGAGTTACGAACCTCAAACCCACCCGAACCGTTAGGGAAGGCAATGGCAAAGTAACGCTTGCCGTTGTGGGTGTAACGGGCTTCACTACATTCTCTTTTTGCCAGCTCCAAATCTATTCCTCTACCTTGTAAGTAGAAAAGCAGGGCAGGAGACGATAGCGGTACTATCTCCAGCTGTTGGAAGCTCGGACCGAAAGAGTCCTGCTTGCCAAAAGAGAAAGATACCGGGTGTACATGCGGTGTCTGTTCCTCTATGCGTTTCAAAAGGTACGGCACACTGTCCGTTGCATAGAGGTGCGAAGCCAGTGCGATGATGTTGCCGCCCTTGCCAAGTGCAAAATCATACCATTGGTTCCGCTCGGTATTCACCTTGAACGATGCTTCGGTTTCTTCCCTGAACGGCGATTTGTACCAAAGATTGATGCCCTGCCGCTTCACCGGGCTATATCCCAAGCTGTGAAGAT
Organism: Bacteroides sp. ET71; assembly: GCF_023336905.1. Lineage (GTDB taxonomy): Bacteria > Bacteroidota > Bacteroidia > Bacteroidales > Bacteroidaceae > Bacteroides. Next base: position 13,031 of record NZ_JAMBLS010000021.1, on the reverse strand, counting down.
ACTCTTCCAGCCTGATTTGTTTTGCTGTCTGTATATCCATAAATGATTGTCTTTATCGCTTATTGCTTGTTTTTCTTTTCGCCAGTACCTTTTCATATAGGTTACTGGCTGTATAACCACTTCACTTTATTGTCGTATATATAGGATACGGCTTAAAGTGAAGCGGTTTGATGCACTCCTGCAACCACTTCGCTTTATCCTAATATATAGACCCGGAGAATAAAGTGAAGTGATTGCGAGGATTGGGCTAATAGTGGAAATCCGGTTCGTACCTGTACTTTCTGCCGTTTTCCTGCACTATCATCCGCTTGTTCTTTAACACTGTGATGAGTTTGACCAGCTTGTTGTCACTTAACGGAATGCCCACCAAGGCATACGACTCTTTCAGTGCTTTGCCCAGTTCCTTATATCCGTATTCGTCCTGTAACGAGAATGCGGCTTCCAATGCTATCCGGTGCTGTTGCTCGGAAATGTTCTTGCAGGCATCAAACCTTTCACCTTGGGGTCTGCCGGGTGCTTTGGTTTCTGTCTGGTAGTTCTCCATCAGTTCAGGCAATGCCCTGTCATTGATGCGGAAGGCAAACGGCTCGAAGTCCATCGCACGGATATGCATGGCGGAAACCTTGCTTATATCCCCGTTGCTCTTGTCCTTTTCCACAAGAAGGACGGTCTCAGCCTTGTTGTTCAGTTCCGTGCCGATGTATCCCCTCGCGTTCTCATCGCCCTTGTTCTGGTGGAGTATCGTGTGGATATGTATCTGCCTTTCATCCGTCCACTGCATCAGCTTCGATATGATGCGTGCCGATTCGCCGGGGCTGTTGATGTCATATACCATGTCACGGATGCCGTCTATTATCACCAGACCAAGGTTTGGCGTATGGTAGATTGCCTGTTCGACAATCCTGATACGCTGCTCCGGCGTGTACTTCCGCAGGGCAAGGAATTCAAGGTTTTCGTTGTCCCTGTCATCGGGCAGCCCTGCCATGCGCATGATGCGTTCCATCACATTCAGGCAGTGGTGGGGACTTTGCTCCGTATCGACATAAAGTACTTTCCGTTTGGCTTCGGGAAGTTCAGCCGCATACCTGAGCACCGTACCGTTTTTCAATGCCGCCGCCACGATAGCCGACACATTGAATGTCTTCTTGCTTTTGGCCTTGCCGATGGATGCGCTGAAATTTCCCAATGTACCTATTACGGAACCTTTCACACTGAGGATTTCGGGGGCTTTCTCGTATTTTCCCGACAGGCTCAGCCGTGAGGCTTGCCAGAGGATTACCGCCTGTTCGTCCGATATTTCCCGGATGTCTTTCATATAGTCCATAGCGATTCCTCCCCTTACTTGCGTCCGCCTGTTTTCTTCCCTGCCAGTTCAAGGGCAAGTTCCGCGTCCACGATAATCTTGCGCCCTATCTGGGTGATGGCCTTGTCTATCTTCCCGCTTTTCTTTATACGGTTGGCGGTAGGCAGGCTGCACCCGAACAGCTTGGCGATACCGAGTATTCCGTACACATACTTCCTGCTTGTGTCCGTTACGGGCTGCGGCTGCGCTTCCGGCTGACCGGATGCGTGCTTGCTTAACATGATGAACTCTTCGCCTGTCATCTGCCAGACGGGTTTGGATAATAATTCTTGGATATTTGTCATTGTCCAATCTAATTAGTCGTTAAACAATCAGCCCTGCGCACTGGCTGTTATTTCTGTTCTCGAACAATGCAAAATTAGATATGGATACGGGTGGTAAGGATGGGGATGATATAATCCGAATTTCGTTGTATCTTATTGAATATCAGAAAATAAAAATACCACTCAAAAATTAATTTGAGTGGTAAAAGTGGAACTTTCGTAAAGAATCAGGATATATCACGGATTATCTGAATATATGTTCCATTTCCTTGGCGAAATTCTGGTTGCTGTCACTGGGGAAACCAGAAACTGGCTCCTTGTACTTTGACTTGTAGTAGCTGTCATCAATATCCAGCAATTCCAGTATTCCGGCTTTCCATTTGTCCCTGTCCTGTTTGGGGAGCTTTTCGCTCATGAGGAATATCAGATAACATACACGTATCTTTTCTCTCGGTTTGGTTTTCAGTTTGCAGTTGCAGGGTTGCAGGTTCATGTTGGCATAGAAATCCGGTGCGGAAATTTCTTCGAACTGTTCTCCCACACATACTTCATGAATGAGCGAAAGTAATTTCATGCTGAAATATTCAGGCAATCTGGCAGTCGTAGCCGTAGCCGATGCGGTTGCCGTATCAGTTTCCGGCTGGCTGTCTGTACGGTTCTGCTCGTCTGCTTCGTTCGGCTTGCTTTCTTCATCCGGTACATATTTGGTCAGGATGCCCATGAAGTGTACGCTAAGCAGGTAGATGTCATCGCAATGGTTTTTCATGTATTGCCGGGCTTCTTTCCGGAGAAGGGTTTGCTGCTCATAAAGATGGTCCAGCTGGGCTTTCTCCTTTTCATATTCAGCCTTGCAACGCTCATATTCTCTTTCCGCCAGCTTTTCCTCTTCGGGTGTATGCTCTCGGTAGCCGATGGAATCATAGCGGTTGTTGGCTTCGTTCATCGGTTTGCGCAGCCTGTTCACCACTTCCATCTTTTCCCTGATGGCTTCCTTGTAGCTGTCTGCGTATTGGTTGCATACACGCATAATCACCTCATCATGGGGAAGGCTGTAAGCTTCATAAAGCCGTGTGTATTCTCTGACTTCCTTTTTCAGGCTTTTCAGCAGTAGGGTACATGGCTCTGGCGGTGTATGAAGTACCAGTTCAAGGATAGCTTGTTCAAAAGCTGTTATGTCGTTCCATTCCGAGTAGAAATCAACGGTGAATTTCTGCTTTTCAAAAGAGAAAGTATGGCTTACAATCCAGTCTTTGCAGATTCTGTTCAGCTCCCCGTATTGAGGAATGAGGGTTGTTATCGTTTTCTGCATGGCATACTCTTATTATTGGGGGGCTTTGTCAAGGAAAGAAGCCAGTTCTTCTTCCACTTCTTCCACGCTGGGCAACGCTGATTTCAATTTCTCGGGAATCGCCTTGCTCAATTGGTAATCGCTGATGCCGATGGGCTGGTCATAGCCGGAAAGAGCATACTGGGCAACCACTTCGTCCTTCCCTCTGCACAACAAAAGACCGATGGTCTTGTTGTCGTGTTCCCCTCTCAACTTATCATCCACCACGTTGATGTAAAAGTTGAGTTGTCCGGCATATTCCGGCTTGAAAGGAGTGGCTTTCAATTCTATGACAATATATGCGTGCAACGGAATGGAATATAGAATCAAGTCGGCAAAGAAATCGCTGTTTCCTACTTGGAAGTGCTTCTGCCGGGCAACGAAGGCAAAACCGTTGCCCATTTCCAACAGGTAGCGGGTAACGTGTTTCACCAGCTGTTCTTCAATATCCCTTTCGTCTGCTTTTTCTTTGGCTCCTGCCAAATCAAAGATGTACGGGTCTTTGAGTAGATAATTGGCAAGGTCGCTTTGTGGAGCCGGAAGTGTGGTCGTGAAATTGTTAACCTTGTTGTTGCTGATTTGTCGGCTATACAAATCACTGTCAATCTGTAATTTCAATACATTGCTGCTCCATCCCATTTCTATGGACTGCTTCATGTACCAGTAGCTTAGACCTAAAGGTAGCGAACTATCAAGTATAGTCATTTGGCTTGTCCAGTTTATTTTGGCTATAGGAGAGGTCAAGAAAACTTCTTCTATTTCCCTGATTCCCATCCTGTAAATGGCAGAAACGGTTTTTCCCACATCTTCAATTTGCGCAGGAACCTCCTGTGTAATTGTTAATATCTGACAATCAATAGATTGTATTTGCGCAGTAAGTTCCTGCGTAAATTGCTTGTCATTCAGTTTCAATACTTCATTGGTCACACTCTGTATGGTCGGGACAGACAGTCTTGCATCCGTTTCTATGAAACTTTGCAACGCTCTTAAAGGATATGCTTTTGCAAACTGACACATATAGGTAAGGTTACGTTCCGAATAGCCTTTCTTTTCAGGGTAATGCAGTCGGATAGCCTTTGCCAACTGCTTGATGATTTTGCTTCCCCATCCGTGCAGCTGCTGGTGATAAAGGATGTAATTGCCTACCTTCCAGTAATGGAACAGCATTTGTGCATTGGCTGCAACAATCAGCCTTACTTGTGCCTGTTCTATTTCTGAACCGACCGCTTGAATGAATGCATCAAAATTCGTTTTTTCTATGTTGGATTCCTTGTTGCTCATATTGTGATGATAATTTCTACAAATATAGTCATTGGCAACTATCTATGAAACTGTTTGATACTTTTATAGTTGATTAAATTTGTTCATGGCGTTTGCCTTAATATCATCCGCTATGTCAATGTAGGGTTTCATAGCCTTGTAGTCGCTGTGTCCCGTCCATTTCATAACCACCTGTGCAGGGATTCCGAGAGCCAGCGCATTGCAGATGAAAGTCCTTCTTCCGGCATGGGTGCTTAATAATGCGTACTTGGGTGTGACTTCATCAATACGTTCATTTCCCTTGTAGTAGGTTTCCCGTACAGGCTCGTTGATTTCTGCCAGTTCGCCCAGCTCTTTCAGGTAATCGTTCATCTTCTGGTTGCTGATGACGGGCAGAGCCATGTAATTCTCGAAATGGATGTCCTTGTATTTGTCCAGTATGGCTTTGCTGTATTTGTTCAGTTCAATCGTTAGACTGTCGGCAGTCTTGACTGTGGTTATTTCGATGTGGTCAGACTTCACATCGCTTCTTTTCAGATTGCGAACATCCGAATACCGCAAACTCGTAAAGCAGCAGAACAGGAAAACATCACGCACACGTTCCAGGTATTGCTTATCCTTGGGTATCTGGTAGTCTTTCAGCTTGTTCAGTTCATCCCAAGTCAGGAAGATTACTTTTTTCGAGGTGGTTTTCAGTTTCGGTTTGAATGTATCGTATGCAATGTTCTGATGATGTCCTTTCTTGAAACTCCAGCGCAGGAACCATTTGAGGAATCCCATTTGCTTGCCGATGGTGCTGTTTCTCATATCCTTGGTATCACGCAGGAAGTTGACGTATTCGTTCAATCCAAACTCGTCGAAATAGTTGAACGTTGCATCCTCCTTGAACTCTTTGAGGTGGTTCCTCACTGCTGCAAATTTCTCATAGGTGGATGCCGTCCAGTTATTCTGGTTACCGCACTCTTTTACAAACTCATCGAATATCTCCCAAAAGCTGACAGGGGCTTCTTCCGGCTGTTCTTCGCTGGTGTCTTTCATTCTCATGTTGAAAGCTTCCTTCAACTGTTGGGTCGTTGGCATGACCTCCTGCACCTCAAATTCCTTGAAAATATTCTGGATTTCTGCATAGTATTTCAGCAAGTCCGTATTGATTTCGGCTGCACTCTGCTTTAGCTTGTTGGTACATCCGTTCTTTACCCGCTGCTTGCCTGCATCCCATTTGGCTACGTCAATCCGGTAGCCCGTTGTAAACTCGATGCGTTGGCTGGCAAAGATGACACGCATACGGATGGGTACGTTCTCTACGATTGGCACACCGTTCTTTTTCCGGCTCTCCAATGCAAAAATGATGTTGCGCTTGATATTCATAATTGGGTGCGTTTGAAATTCTACACCCAAATATACACCCAATTATTGAGATAGCAAAAGACATTTAGAAACATTTAGTTTTACTCTATGTTGTAATTTACACTTGATTATCAGTTGTTTGCGGTTTTATGATATTCTGTGAAAGTATAAGTTCGAGAGCCTCTCTCTCCGCTGAAACCTAAGACATTAGGTAGTCAAATTAAGACAAGTCCCGTAAAATCAACGTTTTACGGGACTTTTTCTATTTATCCGGTGGACAACCGAAAGACATTCAAATGCCCACTTCAGACAAAGTTCCGTTACTAAATCGTTACTAAAAAATAGCCTATAAAAATAGTAACGATTTTCGATGTAAGTTATTGATTTGTAGCTCATTGACGTTCAAATGTCTGCTTGTAACCCAATTATTAATTATTCCTTTGCAGAGGGAAGTCATTACACCCACTGTAACGGAGATAAATTAAAAAAGGATATGAGTAAGAGTACATTTAAGATTTTGTTCTATCTAAGAAAAAATCAGGTAAACAAGGACGGAACAGTTTGTATTATGATTCGTCTGTCACTTAATGGTGAAATCTCACAGTTCAGTTCTAAACTGAGCGTGAAGCCGGATGCCTGGGATACAGTTTTGGGCAAGGCGAAAGGAAATACACAGAAAGCCCGCCAGTTGAATGAAACATTGGAGGACATCCGTGCTTCGCTGAAAAACCACTACCGGGATATTGAAGTGCATGAGTCATTCGTAACGGTAGAAAAAATACGCAATGCGTTTTTGGGAATAACGGCGAAACAAAGAACACTGCTGGAACTTTTCAAGAAACACAATGAGGATGCAAGAAAACTGGTCGGCATCAGCAAGACGCCTGTCACCCTCGCGAAGTATGACCGCTGCTACCGAAGGCTGGAGGAATTTATGAAAGTGAAATACAATATTTCGGATATATCACTGAAGGAAATCGGCCACATGTTCATTACGGACTTCGAGAACTATCTGAGAACGGAAAGCAAATGCAATGAGAATACTACGGCAAAATTCATGCAGACGTTCAAGATGATTGTAATCATCGCCAAAAACAACGGTTGGATTTATACTGACCCGTTTTCAAATTATAAAATCAGACTGAAACGTGTGGACAGAGGTTATCTGACGGATGCGGAACTGCAAAAGATAATGAAGAAGAAGTTTCCGACTAAAAGACTGGAACAGGTACGGGACGTGTTCCTGTTCTCCTGTTACACGGGATTGTCATATGTGGACGTGAAGGAACTGAAGGCAAGCGACATCAGAATCTCGTTTGATGGGAAGCCGTGGATCATGACGCACCGTCATAAGACAGATACTCCGGTAAACGTACCGCTGCTGAAGATACCGCAGGCGATACTCCAGAAATATGAAGGTCAGCTCCCCAAAGGTCAGTTGCTGCCTGTGCTGAGCAATCAAAAACTTAATTCTTACTTAAAAGAGATTGCGGATTTGTGCGGTATAAATAAAAATATTACCTTCCACCTGGCACGTCACACGTTTGCTACGACCACCACTCTGGCTAAAGGCGTGCCGATTGAAACGGTGTCGAAAATGCTGGGGCATACGAACATTGAAACGACGCAAATCTATGCCCGCATAACCAATGAGAAGATAAGAAAGGATATGGAGGTCCTTGCGGGAAAACTGGATGCCATGTTATGACCTCCATACTGAAATTCCATATATAATAATGTATAAAAGCAACTATTATGGTGAAATTTGGCAATTTTGAAGTGGAATATAACCGCAATGCACCTGATAAGGTGAGCGTAAGGATAGAAACGGACGACAAGGGCGAGGTATGGTTGCCGAAATGCGACATCGCACGGGCGTATGGCGTGTTTGTACAGTCGGTAAACGCAGGACTGAAATCCCTTGCAAAAACCGGGGATTTTGACGAATACACGGATGTACGGGTGGAACATTTTGTCTATAACGGAAAGAATTGCAGCACCGACCTTTACGGGTTGAAGACTATCGTCGCACTGGGATTCCGCATGAAGGGACTGAAATGCGAGGCATTCAGGAAGTGGGCTGCAAGACGGCTGGCAGAATCATTTGAAAAGAAGAAAAGTACGGTGATTCTCTGCATGAGCGGCGAAAAGAGAAACAACTGGAACTGAAAGCCGCAGGATATGGCGGATATACGTGTCGGGATAGTCTCCCCTGTTCGGGAGGCTGTCCCGACACGTGTTTTACATACGTTAAAAAATACAAAACCGCAAACGTAATTATCCGTAAACCGATAATAATGTGTAACTTAAGTCCCTCTTAATCCTGTAATTAAAGACAGAAACGGTATGGTGGAAGAATTTGACCTGCTTGAAGAGGTGGAAGTGCAGTTCTGCGATGAGGAATGCACGGAGTCGGTATGGCACGGAGTGAAATACAGCGAGAGCCTGTTCTGCAGGGAGAAACCGAAGTCGGAACTGACGGTAGTCATCAGAGAGGAAGGCATGATGTACTTCCTGACTGCGGACATAAAGGAGTTTGCCGGCCTGTGCCGGAAACACGGGTGGTACATCGTCTCGCACCAGCGGTTCAGCGAGGCGATGGAAATCGGCATGTGCCTGATGGAAGCCGGGAAACATGCGGGATGGTATTCGCTGGGCAGGTCGAAGGAATGGAATGCCATGATGAGGGATGTGCTGAACTTTACGTTTGAAAGGGAGAAGAAAATGGACTTCTACCCGTACGAAACGATGTTCAAGGGAGAAGTTCTTATAGACGGATGCAGGTGTCACTACCTGCATGACTATTACCCAACGAAGATTGAAAAGACGGATACACACCAAAAACGGGTAAGCAACCTGATATTCCGTTTTAAGGAAGGAGGACACTGCGGCGAACTGGTCGCACGGATACTGGCACTGTGTCTGAAACATGCGGGATTCAACGGAACGAAGGAAGATACGGTACTGATACCTATACCTGCATCGACAAGGGAAAGACAGCGGAAACGCTTTCCGGTGGTATGCTACTACCTGTCGGAATGGTTAGGCATTGCGGACGGTTTCAAGGCCATCTGGATAGAGGAAGACCGCGAGCAACTGAAAGGAAAGGGAAAAGATAAGGACATACTGCGGAACCTGCAATTCACACGGCGGTATATCAGAGGAAAGAATGTTGTCCTGCTGGATGATGTACTCACGACTGGGGAGAGCTTCAGGCAACTGCAACGAAAGATGAAACAACTGGGGGCATTGTCGGTTATCGGGGTGTTTCTGGGGAAGACGGTATGAAATTTACTATCTATCGGCAAATATTTCTATATGTGGCATTTTCAAATGCAATACGGAATATATATTTGTATATACTATATTAATATGATTATATAATGGGACACAATGAAACTCAAAAAAAGGAAGAGACTAATATTGCATATATGTTAAGCGAATATTTGTCTATACCATTTGAACAGTTCAATGTAGAACGAGAAGAACCGGATTGTGAGTTTTGTTTTAACGGGAAGAATATAGGTGTTGAATTTGTCAGTATTCGTCCTTATAAGAATATATCCGGGACAGCAAAATCTGTAATTGAAAAAGAAATAAGGAAGCTGATTTATGATTTGTTGGTTGAGAATGATTTGTATGATGTGGCATTCAGAATAATATTAAATTATGACATGTACTTTTGTCCTCAAAATATTAAAAAGATTAGACCTAAATTGATTTATGAAATTAATGAAGCGATAAATCTAGTCCTTAAAGACCCTGTTTATTTAGCTAAGACAAATGACCTGACATATTCTGGTATAAAATCAATAGAATATAATGGTGAACTGTTTAATACAATTGATATTACTTATTATAAGAATGCCAATTGGAAAAATGATAAAAAAATGATTGATCCAAATACAGGGAGATACTCACCGATAATCTATTTTACATTAGGAGGTATGCGTATTCCTGTACCGATTAATTATGTGACAGAGGCTATTGAAATGAAGGAAGAAAAATATAATAAATATATAAATAATATGTCTCCTGTTTTTGATGAATGTTGGCTGTGCATATATATTCAAGAGGAAGAACATCTGTTTTCAATTGCCGGTTTAGAATTACCTCGTGATTTTCAGACAAATTATTCACGTGTATTTATTGTTCAAGAAAGCAATCTGTTTCCTCGTGTCTATGAACTTAAAAAGTAGTTTATAATTTGTCTAACCTCATAAGATCAGTCCTATAATAATTAGTGTATAATTTATTTCGCATTATGAGTATATTCTAAAATACGCCATAATGATAAGGCGGCTTCATCCGTGCTTTAGTGCCGGATGGAGCCGCTTTTTTTGTGCCCGTATGCGGGGAAAACGGGGATTATGGAAGAAAAATAAGGAAAATCATTCCCTACTATGGAAATACTATGGATTGTGCCTGCGTGGAGTTGCGCACCTTTGCAGCGTAACCAATACGGAAGGATATGGAAATAATAACGATGGACAATGAGGTCGTGAAGACGATGATGGAGAAGATAGACCGCATAGCGGACTATGTTTTCAAGAAAGACAACGTGCCGAAGGAGGAAGCGGAAATCCTGCTGACGAGCGAGGAGGCGGCGGACCTGCTGAAAATCAGCACGAGGACACTGCAACGGATGCGAAAGGACAAGACTATTCCCTACATGATGGTGAGAAGCAAGTGCCGGTACAGACTGACGGATCTGGAGGAATGCGTGAGACGGAAAATCGTACACTGCAATCCCAAGACGCTGGAGGAGTTCAAGCATAACTACCTGATGACAAGAAAGGAGGCGGATGATGGAAGGGATTGGTAAGGAAATGTTCGAGGAATGGATGCAGCGCCTCATGGAACGGATTGACCGGCTGGACAGCATCATATCGGTACTGATAAACAAGGAAGCGGCGGGCGTGAAGTACATGGACGGAGAACGGCTGTATGACAATCAGGACCTGTGCGAGATGCTGAGAACGAGCAAACGGTCGCTACAGCGGTTCCGCAGCGAATACGGACTGCGCTACCAGAAAATCAGCCGCAAGACCTACTACAAGGAATCGGACGTACTGGAGTTTATCAGCCGGAACATGGAAGAGGTGACGCTGGACGGCAAAAAGGTGCTGAAAGTGAAGGAAGGAACGGGAAAGAAAGCTCCGGGCAAAACGGCGAAAGGGAAAAAAGGAGGCAGAAGGAATACCGGGACTGACAAACGCACGTGAAACGTAGGCGAAAAGAAAAATCAGTAATGAATGGTGACCGGATGTAAACGGAAAGCTGAGGGCGAGCCTGATGCAAACCGGGACTGAAAGGTGAACGGGAAACCGGAACGAAAAGATAAACAGACCTGCACGGGAATACCGGCGGGACTATCATCAAACAATAAAAAAATCAATCAATGGAACAGAAAAAGAAAAAGCAAGAGGATGTACTGGTCGTCCGCGACGAGAAGACGGGCGAAATCAGTGTGGTTGCCGGACTGGATGCCAGGGGCTATCCCAAGAGGGCACAGGCAAAGGCGGAACACTCGCAGGAGTTTTTGCGCTTTGACCGCCACGGGGATGCGATAGACAATTTCATGAGAAATTTCTACCGCCAGTGTAAGGAGCCGACACGATTCGGTTTCTACAGGGTGGCAGCGGACACGGTGGAAGCTCTGCTTCCGGTTATCAAGGACCTGCTGAAAGACCCTGTGGCGAACGCTGACCTGCTCGCACCGCACAAAGTGGATACATCGGCGTACCAGCAGACTGAGGAACAGCAGACTACGGAAGAGGTGAAAAAAGAAAATGCCGAAACGGAGACTGAGGAACAGCAGACTACGGAAGAGGTGAAAAAAGAAAATACTGAAACGGAGACTGAGGAACAGCAGACTACGGAGGAGGCGAAAAAAGAAAATGCCGAAACGGAGACTGAGGAACAGCAGACTACGGAAGAGGTGAAAAGAGAAAATGCCGAAACGGAGACTGAGGAACAGCAGGTCGCGGAAGAGGTGAAAAGAGAAAATGCCGAAACGGAGACTGAGGAACAGCAGGCTGCGGAGGAGGTGAAAAGAGAAAATGCCGAAACGGAGGCTGAGGAACAGCAGGCTGCGGAGGAGGCGAAAAGAGAAAATACGGAAGAAAACAATGTGGAACAGAAAACAGACGAGAAAATGGAAGAAATGAAACAGAAAAATCAGGAACAGCAGCCGCAGGCGGCGGAAACGCAGACGGCACAGGGACAGCAGCCCGCACAGGAGGGACAAGCGCAGGCAAAACCGGAGAAACCGAACCTGATTGCGGACAGCGATGTGGACTGGAAGGAACTGGAACAGTTCGGTGTGAAAAGGGAAAACCTGTCTGAAAAGGACATGAAAGCCCTGATGAACTACGGGAAGACAAGGCTGGTGACGGTGGAACCGGTGCTGGGCGGAGAACGCTACGAGCTGCAAGCCCGACTCTCGTTGCAGAAAGCGGAGGACGGAAAGCTGAAACTTACCCCCCACTTCGTACGCCATGAGCCGAGACTCGACGTGCCATACAACGGCTATACATTCACGGATGAGGACAAGCAGGCACTGAAACAGACGGGTAACCTGGGCAAGCTGGTGAACGTTGCCGATACGAAGACCGGAGAGATGCGCCTGGCGTATGTCAGCATCGACCGACTGACGAATGAGATAGTGGACGTACCGACGAACAAGGTGCGCATCCCGAACCGGATCGGACTGACGGAACTGTCGAAGGCGGAACAGGAAATCCTGCGTGCAGGACTGGCACTGCCCAAGGAGGTGACACTGAAGAACGGGCGCAAGTTTGAAGCCGTGTTGCAAGTGAGTGCGGAGAAGCGTGATGTGGAGTTTGTGCCGGAGCATCTGTGGCAGGGACAGTCGCAGCGAAGCGGAAACGGACAGGAGAAGAAACAGAAGAGCCCGGAAGCCCCGGATGCTACCGGACAGCAGCAGAAGGAAGACGGTAATCAGGAGAACGGACAAAGGCGTAACCGCTCGTGGACGAACGAGGACGGAAGCATATGTCCGATAGGCAAATGGAAGGACGACAAATTTACGGAACAGCAGAAGGCGGACTATGTGGCGGGCAAGGTCGTGGTACTTGCCAACGCAAAGGACGACCAGGGACAGCCCTGCACAAAATACCTGAAGTTCGACCGTGAGAAAGGCAGACCGCTGACCTATTCGGAAAACCCTGACCTGGCACAGACCGTTGCCCCGTCGAACGAGAGCCGCACGCAACTCGCCGTGAACAACGAGGGCAAGACCAACGAGGCGACCAAGCACCTGAAGGAGCCGCTCACGCAGGGACAGACCGCCCCGAAGGACGACGCCCAGAAACAACAGCAGGAAAAACCGAAGAAAAGCAAAGGCATGAAGGTATCCTGAGTGCCGCCACTGAATCCATTACAAGAGAATAAGCAACGGATTGAAACGGGGTGGAAAAGCCACGCGACTTTGACCCTTTTGGCCAAG
>NZ_JAMBLS010000020.1 GCF_023336905.1 Bacteroides sp. ET71 | reverse complement strand
ATAATGTGGATAACTATAAATTCATTCTGCTTTTGTAGTCTGTATTTCACAGGAATTTACTACCTTTGACAAAATCATTATCTTTTATAGACGGGAATTATGATATCCAATAAACTAATAGTTTTATGAATTCAATTGTTAGACTACAATATAGTAATGAAGAATATTCTATTATAGATAACTTTGGAAATATAATAGTTGGAGATATTCATAACGTGGAAGAATTTAATCGTTCTGAAAACGATACGATTATTCGATTCATGACTAAGGATAACGAATATTCATGTATCAATTCTTTAGGTCTATATTTTGATAAATATTCTTATAAAGAATATGATATCGTATGCGAATTGATTCCTTTACATCCAATATATAAGGTGAAAAAGAATAAAAAATATGGCATAATAAATTCATATTATAATGAAACGGAAATACTTAGTTGTGTATTTGATGAAATTACTTTTTTGCCAAGTAATGTTTTTGTAAACAATGATATCGTAAAGTTGAGGAAAAATGATAGATATTCTTTAATTCATGGTACGGAGAAATATAATAACAACAAAGATTATGACTATATTTATACTCCAATACAACCATTGGAACAATTTATTGTATGTCAAAGTGGACGATATGGATTTATAGATATATATTCTTTAGAAGAATATGTTGAACCCACATATGTTTCTATAGAAGAACTGTGCAAACAGTACAAATATAACATTGAAAAATATACAAAAGATTTATATATAACAAATGCGAAATTACAGTTAAAGCAGATTGCTGTTCCTGAGCAACACTGTTCTTATATTATTGATGCAAATAAAATAGTAAAAAACAAATGGGGCGGAAATGGGGAGTTGGTTAAGCATGGTAGAACTAATGAAGTTTACGTGCATTATTTATACTATACAGCCCAGAGGAAACAAATACCCATCAATATGTACGGATATTTTTACAATTTGTTTGATTGTAGAAAATATGATGTAGTTACTCATGCAACAAGAAATTTCTATTTGATTATAAAAAACAACAAGTACGGTTTGATTGACGATGAATTTCATACGATATTAGATGTATTATATGAAAATATTAGCTTAGTTTGTTTTTCTCAATTAGAAGAAATGCCATTATTTGTAGTGACTTGCCAAAATGGTCAATTTCTTTATAATGCAGAAACAGGTATGCAAACACAATTATATGATTCATTGGCATGGCATGACGATATATACATATCAGGGTTCTATCGAGATTATTTAGTTTATGAGGAATATGGCAAATTTGGATTACTTTCACCCGAAGGGAATGTTATAATTGAGGCTAAATTTGATTTATATAAAATTGATTTTGGAGAGCGAGATAGGATTGAACGAGGACACGCTTATTTTCAAGAAATATTTCATGGTCGTAAATATGGTTTTTATATAGAAAACAATAAGTTTTACGGCAAAGTTCCTGTTGACAAATATGACTCTTGCATACGAATAGGAGGTAAATTCTTCAATAACTATTACATAGTCAAAACAAAAGGAAAATATAGATTATTAAATCATCGATGTGATGAGATAGCTATACCACTATTAGATGAAATGTTTTTTGCAAAAAAAACAATGAATTCAATATCCGGAGCACTGAGTAGATGCCGACGTTTGGGCTGTCCGCTTTCTGAAACATTTTTAATTGGTTTGATAGAAAATAAATATTATTTGTATAGTGTCACATCCTTAAAAAACTCGCAGGAAGCAAAATTAATTATCTCAGATTGCGATGAGATGGAATTTATTGAGGCTGAAACTTCATCATATGGATTAAAAAATGACTATCCATATGTACGATTCAAAAAGAACAAAATAGAAGGGTTTGTAAATGAAGATGGAATAGTTATAAGTTCAGAGACTTTTGACGAAATAAAACCGGTAGAAGTCGTTAGACATAGACCTTTTTATTACTTAACGTATAAAGGAGGTAAGATGGGATTGCTAAATGCCAAAAGAAAAGTGCTATTTCCTTGTATTTATGACGATATTCAGCAGGTAACACCTTGGTCGGCGTTAGTTACTGAAAATGGTATTGAAAAGGAAGCCAAATATAACCATACAACAGGTTTCCAAGACGATGATTCTTTCGACGTGCTTGAAGAATCACCACATTATTCAAGATATGCCGGGTCTTACGCTCAAGATGAGATGGGGTATAGTGATGAAGATATTGATACAATATTGGATGGCGACCCTGATGCTTATTGGAATATTGATTAAAAATGAAGCTATAAGTTCAGTCTTTATGGAAATAAAATTGATAGATATAGAGAAAATAGATAATTTCATACAGGATTTTAAAAAGAACATCTTACCCCTATTACAAAAAATTTCAAAAGATAAAGGAGACTTTTTGTATATTGACAAGATGGAAAAATATTTACAAAAGTCCTCATCAGAACTTAGATTGAAAGGGCTTAGCATGAATTTTGACTTCTTCAATCAGTGCAGAAAAAGCGAACTATGCTTAGGAGGTTTCTTGATTAGAAATCCAAATGATGTAGATGTATTCAACCGTATGTATGGTCTATTCAATGATGAACTTCTGAAAAAAGATATATACTTTATTTTCTTATTCTTGACTCCTCTATTTACCGGCTTAAACAATAATATAAAAATGTATGGTAGAAATTCTGATGCCTATTTGCAGCTCCATACATCTTATAATGTTGGAAAAACATATATGTTGGTTAAGGGAATAAAGAACGAAATACACCGCATCTATGGTAATGTCTATGATTTTGGACTATCTGAATGTGAATCTGTATTGCATGATTTGGCTATAAAATATAACTATGATTTGCGAACTCCTGAACAAAAAGTCGGTGATAGTGCCAAAGCGATGGGAAATGGATGTCTTGAAATGATCATAAAAATAGTTATAGCATTTATTATATTTGGGGGTATTGGTATGTGTGTAAATCAGTGCTCAAATTAAACCTCCTAAGGGCTCTGTCCGTCTGGCAGCGCAAGAAGGAGGTGTTTCGACTTCGCTGCGCACCCCCTCTTACCTCCCCCGTTTGTCGGGGGAGAACAATGCTCAACATGACAGATACAACACAATGTATAAACTAAATTTCAGTACCTACTTATATCACTGAAGAAATCTGTGGGAATCCATCGAATCAGCGTTATCTGCGTGCCATTTCATACTTCGGTACCCCTGCTGTTGTTATCCCGAGGCTAATAGGCAGTCTATTACGAGGCTAATAGGAGGTCTATTACGAGGCAAATAGGCAGTCTATTACGAGGCTAATAGGTCGTCTATTGCTGCACAAAGTCCTTGGGTAATACGCCAAACTGTTTCTTGAAACAACTGGAGAAATAGGATGGTGAACTGAAGCCCACCATGTAAGCAATCTCGACAATGCCACATTTTCCCTCCTTCAGCAACTGGGCAGCTTTTTTCAGACGTTCCAGCCGCAAGTATTCATTGGGGCTTATGCCCAACATGCCTTTCAGCTTCCGATAGAAATTGGAGCGGCCCATGTGCATGACATCGGCCAGGTCGTCGATGGTCAGTTCGGACTCCTGCAAATGGCTGTTGACATATTCATTCAGCTTTTGCATAAACGCTTTGTCGGTCTTGCTCTGCGCAACGGTCTCGGCCTTTACAAACGGTGACTCAATAAACCGGCGGCGCAAACGCTCACGGTTGCTTAACAGGTTGGCAATGTTCACACGCAGGTACTCCACCGAGAAAGGTTTCTCGATATAGGCATCCGCCCCTTGCTCCAGGCCTTCGATTTTCGACTCGAGGGCAGTCTTGGCTGTCAGAAGGATAATGGGAATATGGTTGTAATTCAAATCAGACTTCAACTTGCCGCACAACTCCAAGCCATCCATCTCCGGCATCATGATGTCACTCACCACCAAATCCACGTCATACTGCTCTAACAAGTCCCAGGCTTCATGACCATTTCCGGCTGTCAATACATTGTATAGGGATGATAATTGGCGTGCAATGAAATCCTGCATATCTTTATTGTCTTCCACAATCAAGATGCAAGGACGTTCTTCCTTTTCTTCTTTATCCACGTCCGGCATCACTTCTATGTTGTCCGGTACATCGGCACGGCCGCTTGTCTCGACCGGTTCCGATTCTCTATGTGGGGCCACCTGGTGGACGATGGGAATGTCCAATACGAAACAATTCATCTCCATATTGTCATCCATAGCCAGTTTGCCGTGGTGCAACTCTGCCAGAGAGCGTGCCAAAGCCAGTCCGATGCCTGTTCCCTGCACAATGTTCTTCCCATCCCTATACCGCACGAAAGGCCGGAATATTTCTTCACGCATGTCCAAAGGTATAATCTTTCCATCGTTGCTTGCCGTTACCCGGAAATGCTCTTCCTTTTCGTCCACCGTCAATTGGAAACGGGCAAAAGTCTTCCCGTATTTCAAGGCATTGGTCAGCAGATTACTGATAATCTTGGTCAAGGCCTCCTTATCTACCGAGGCCCAGACCTCCTTTTCCGGCACTTGGCAAGTCAAGTTCACCCCTCTCTGCTTGGCCAAGGCAGTGAAGCGTTTGCAGGTAAATTGCATCAGCCCGCACAAGTTACATTCCTCGGGATTCAACTTAAAGCCTTTGTTCTCGGTCTTGCGGAAGTCGAGCAACTGGTTCACCAAGTTCAGCAAGCGCTGGGCGTTCTGGTCCATGATTTCCAATTCCACCTTCACTTCGTCGGACAGTACATTGTCTTTCAGGATGCTTTCCAACGGACTCTTTATCAAGGTAAGTGGCGTTCGGATTTCGTGTGCCACGTTGGTAAAGAAGTCTATCTTGGCCATATAAAGCTCTCGTTCTTTCTTTTGCTCGAATTTCTCCATCTCATACCGGTGCTTGGTCAAGGTACGCCGCCGGAAGTAGGTAATGAGGCCAAACAATAGCCCGACAGCCAGCAAGACATAGAAGACATAAGCCCAAACGGAAAGATAAAAGGGCGGCAGTATCCGGATTTTCAGCATGCGCATTTCCGGATTCCAGACACCGTCACTGTTGGCTCCTTTCACCATCAGTGTATAGGTGCGGTATGGCAGGTTGGAATAGGTGATAGGAATCTTGCCTGCTGCATACCACTCTGTATCATAACCATCCAGTTTATAAAGCAGTTTGTTCATGTCGGGCGATTGATAGCTCAGTGCCGCCACCCGGAAAGAAAAGGTATTCTGGTTGGATTTCAATTCCAGATAGTCGGTCAGGGTAATGCTGGTTTTCAGAGGCGAATCGTCTTTGCCTACCGGCACTTCTTTGTTGAACAGGGAGAAACTGGTTATCACCACCGGTGGCAAATAATTGTTACTGGAGAAAGAACGGGGCTCAAAGGAAATGAAACCATTGATGCAACCGAAATAGATGCGCCCGTCTTTGTCCTTGTAGCTGGACTGGTAATTGAACTGGTCACTCAACAATCCGTTGCTCATGGTATAGACTTTGAACTCCCGGGTATCTGGGGTAAAATGCAACAGACCTTTGTTGGTCGTCACCCAAAGGCAGCCTTCATCGTCTTCCTCTATCCGGTAGGCCACGTTGCTGGGCAATCCTAAATCGGAATCATAACGGGTGAAGTCTTCTGTCTCCGGGTTGAACAGGCAAAAGCCTCCTCCCTGCGTGGTAATCCAGATGCGGTGCCGGCTGTCCTCGAAGACATTCAACACTTTGTTGGACGAAAGGCTTTTCGGATTGCCGGCGTCATAGACAAAGTGTTTCCATTCGTCGGTGCGCACATTCCATTTGTAAAGCCCGTCCACGTAAGTGGCTACCCAGAGATTGCCTTGCTTGTCTTCTTTTATATAATAGATGAACACTCCCGACAGCTTGGAGATGTAAGAGAATGAATCGGAAGAGGCATCATAACACATCACTCCATTGGTGGTGCCCAGATATATCTGCCCGGTATGAGTGCGGCAGATGGAGAAAACGTCCTTGCAGTTGTCGTAGTTCTTCACGCTGGAAGTATTCAGGTCTATGCGGTGCAGGATGCCGGCGAAGTTGCTGACCCAAAGGTATTTCCCGTCCAGGCAAAGCCCGTGCACGTTGTGCGTGATGGCCGGATGGCGGAAAGGTGTCGCCTCGTCTGTGCGGGGATTGTAATGGAAAAGCCCCTTGTCTTCGGTGCCAATCCACAATTGGCCATCGGAATCGGCGCAAAACTCACGCACCCGTTTCCCGAAACTGTCTGTAAGAGCATTGGGATAGAACTTATGGAAACAAGTATACGTCTTTGGGAAATAGTTCACGCCTCCGAAATAGGTACCTATCCACATGCCTCCTTCCTTATCTTTGCAAAGTGCATAAACGGCATTGTCCGAAATGGAATAGGGGTCGCCCTCGACACAAGGCAGGTGGGTGGTTTTGTTCGTGCGCAGGTTGTAGATATAAACACCCGATTCGGTGCCTGCCCACAGCTTGTCGTCGGAATAGAAATACATGTCGCGCACAAAGATATCGTCTCTGCCAGAGCGTGCTTTCCCCAACAAAGTCCGGACGCTTTTGGTGGTCAGGTTGATTTCTTGCAGTCCGGCCACCGTGCCCAGGTAAAGGCAATTGTAAGGGCCGGCTATGATTTTGGTCGAATAGCTCCAACGAGGCTTTTCTCCCTGCCAGGCGACCGGAGTCAGTGTCTCCAGATTGTTGTCTGAATAATACAGGTTCCCGTCATGCAGGTCCAGCCAGCACACGTTATCGTTGTCAAAACAGATGCGTTCCAACCCGTGGAACACGATGTTCCCGCTCCCGTCTGTCTGCCGATGCACCAGGCTGTCGGCCGAGGAGTCGTAACAGAAGATGCCTTGCGACTGGACAGCCATCCAGACGCGCCCGCTTTTATCGCCGGTGATGTAGTTCACGGCATTGTCGACCAGTGTGTTCCGGTTGCTCCGGTGTGTGAAGCGGCGGATGCTTTCCGTTTGCGGCGAATAGATATATACCCCCAGGTCGGTTCCTATCCAGATGAAGCCTTGCTCGTCCTCATACAGCGAGGTGACGAAGTTGTTGCCCAGCGTGCCTTTTTCTTTGGTGAACGACAGGAAGGACAGGCCGTCATAGCGGTCCAGCCCGTCTTTGGTGCCGAACCACATGAAACCGAAGCGGTCTTGCAGGATGGCGTTGACCGAATTGTTGGACAGGCCCCGGCTGCTGTCGATGGAACGGAAAACATATTGGGCGTCGTCGGTCGAGGCGGAGCGCACAAAGCCGGCACACAGCAGTCCCGGCAACAGGAGTAGGAGAAAGCGGCGGAGGATGGTCATAAATCTATGTTTTTAGTTATCGTTTATATTCTTCTCAAGCTCAAAGTTTCTTTTTTATTTCCCTTCCTCTTCCGGAAGAAATGTTCTCCATTAGGAGGAGGAAACGTTCCGCATTGAGAGGAGGAAACATTCCGCATCGGAAGGAGGAAACATTCCGCATCGGAAGGAGGAAACGTTCCGCATTGGGAGGAGGAAACGTTCCGCATCGTCATTCCGGTCTATTGTTCCTCCCAACCTCGGGCAAAGATACAAAAACAGGGGATTCAGTCCAATGCCTCCTCCCCTGTTCCGTCAGTTTTCTCGTGCTATTCGTGTACGTGTATCGTTATCAGTTCTGCCAGTGGACAGATTTCAGGAACCATTTCGTATGTTCCTCGTTCAATCCCTGGCGTTGGAGCACTTGCGGCAGGTTGCGGAAGCCCGTCCAGAACTCACCGACCCGTTCAGGCATCTGCCCGGGAGCATACATGACGGCCTCACTCAGACTGCCCATCCGCCCGAACTCTTCCTTGAAGATGATGCCGGCATCGCGGTACTTCAAGCCTTCCATGGCACGGGCCATGCGGCGGGTGGCACCCAGCAGGCCGTTCATGTCTGCCGTCTCGGCAGGATAAGTTATCTTGACCACGGTTTCCCGGTCGTTGGGCACTTCGCCCAGGTCGACAACGATGGCGAACTCTTCGCCCGCATAATCATAGTCCACAGCCCGACCATCCATCGTCACGCTCTGCGGAGCCTGAGCAGGCAGGACCTTCACCTGCAACTTGCGGGCCGCCTTCATGCCGTCGAAGCGGCCTTCGCGCCGGCCAACGACGATGGTCTGTTCCCTTCCCGAGCAAGAAGCAGAGAGAGTCGTCGTGGCATAAGCCGAAGCATAGTCTTTGTCGTTGCCATTGTCTTCATACAGTTGGAAAGTATCTGCCGCCGCACCGGGAAATACCGTCACGACTACCGTCTCGTCGTTGCCGCTCAGGTTCATCACCTCGTCGGTGTACATGGGCAGCACGGCACCGGCCTTCACATAGACAGGATATTCGTCAAGAGCAAACGAGCGTTCTACCACTTGTCCGCCCTGCAACAGCGTTCCGGTAGACATCTCATACCACTCACCCTGGGGCAACCAAATCTTCAACGTGGCATATCCATCCTGTCCGGGAGCAGTGATGGGAGCCACCAGCATGTCATCACCGAACATGTATTGGTTACGGAAATCGTACGCCTCGTTGTCTTCGGGATAATCGTAATACATGGGACGGCACAACGACAGGCCTTCGTCATACGCCTTGCGTGCCATCGTATAGATGTAAGGTGCCATCTCGTAACGCTGACGAATGGTCCGGGTGATGATGCGGCTATGCTCCGTGTCGAACACCCACGGCTCTTTGTTCATCCCCGCATTTTTCTGCGAATGGGTGCGCATGATGGGCGTCAATGCGCCGAACTGCATCCAACGCACATACAGTTCCGGGTCGATGTGGTTGCCGATGTGTCCGCCGATGTCATGCCCCCAATAGCCGTAGAGCACGTTCGAGGCCGTTGAGTTGAAATACGGCTGATAGTCCAGCGATTTCCACGTGGCCGTGGCATCGCCCGAAAAGCCAATCTGATAGCGGTGGTTGCCCAGGCCGCCCCAACGGTGGTAGATAAGGGGGCGTGTGTCGCGTGTCCGTTCCATCTGGCTGAAGAACGCGTAGTTAATCCACCACGTATTGTTCAGATTCTTCATCTTCGAGTCGAAGAGGTCTTGCTGCCAGTCGAGCCACCAGAAGTCCACCCCGTCTTTCTCCATCGGCGTCAGCACATCTTTGAAGATATTGGTCATGAAACGCTTACTGGAGTTGACCCAAGGCACAGTCTGTTTGCTGGCCGGGTCGATGCCCATATCCTTGGCCAACAGGGGGTATTGCTCATCATACGAGGCCACGCCGTCAGCAGGATGCAGGTTCAGTGTAATCTTCAGGCCATTGTCTTTCAAATAGCCCAAGAAACCTGCGGGATTGGGGAAGAGGTCGCGATTCCATGTCCAGCCCGTCCAGCCGCCTTTGCCCGGCTCCGTATAATGCCAGTCCATATCCACCACCAATACATCCAACGGGATACGGTAAGACTGGAAATTCTTTACCAACTCACGGAACTCGCGGTCGGAATACATCCAATAGCGTGACCACCAGTATCCGAAAACAAAGCGCGGCGGCAGGGGCACTTGTCCGGCAAAAAGCGTATAGTCCTTCAGCGCAGCCTTATAATCGTGCCCATAAGCCATGAAATACCAGTCTTGCCCACCGTTATCGGGACGTTGCTTCACCCATTCCCAGTCGGCATCTCCATCGAAAAGCAATCCCTTCGAATCGTCGATAAGCGTCCAGCCATCTTTAGCCAACAGGCCGTCTTCCAATTGTAGTTTCTCACCGGGTTTAGAGTCTCTCACATATCCCTGCGTCTGCACGTCGCCGTCAAACCCGTCCAACGTGCGGAAGGTTCCCTTCAAATTCTCCGTCTGCTTCATGCCAGGCTTCCAACTGAAAGGCCGTGTACCTTTGGCGGACACGATACTGAGATTCTCGGCCGAAAAAGCGCCGCTGCCTTTCTTGTAACGCATCACCATTTTCGCCGTGGCTATTTCCACCCAACGGCCACGCGTCTTCAGTTTGTAGTCCACAGCCGGATATTGGCGGTTGACGACAATAAATGATTTATCGTCGACAAATTGGCCGTCGGGAGCATATTCCATGCGAATAACGCCGTCGGAGATAACAGTGAAGCGCACATTCGCGTCTTCGTAAGCAATGTTCTTCTGCAAGTTTTGCGCATCCAGGCAACCACAAAATGCCAAGAAGCACAGCAGAGAGATAAGTATCTTTTTCATGTTGTTAATTTATAAGTTGACAAGGGGACAAGTTAACGAGTCAACGAGGTCTTGTTGTAGTTGAAAAAAGGACAAGTTAACGAGTCAACCAGGTCTTGTGTAGTTGAAAAGGGATAAGTCCTGTCCTTGTAGCCTCGTTAACTTGTCTCCTCGTCAACTAAATTCCCATTTATTTATTATTAAACACCGGTGCTTCTGCTTTCACAGCCGGACCATTGCCCAATACATAAGGCCAGCCGTCTTCATCCCAATAGAGGCGGTCGAGGCAGATGACGCGGCCTTGGTCGACACCAGCTACATAAGCATGGTAGATTATCCAATCATTGCCGGCATCGTCCTGCACGATTTCAGCATTGTGACCCGTGCCCACAAAGTCTTCATTCTTCAAGATGACCACTTCGTGATTGCGGCCTTCGAGCATGCTTTTGCCTTCGGCATTGACGTAGGGGCCGAAAAGGCTGGTGGAGCGGGCTACGACCGTAGTATAAGTACTGTTCAGGCCATCGCAGCAAGTGCCTGTCGAGCAGAACAGGTAGTAGTAATCACCACGCTTCAAGATGTAGGGTGCCTCGTAAGAATCGGTACCTTCCGAGCCCCAGGCCACCTGGAACTTGTTGGCTTTGGCCTGTTCGATGCCGCCGGCCAGAGCGAGGCCGTCTTCGGTGAGTTCTACCCCCCAGATGCCCCACCAGCTACCCCAGAAGAGGTACTTCTTGCCGTTGTCTTCGATGTAGAAGGGGTCGATGCTGTTGTGCACGTCTATTTCATTGCTGCGGAACATTTTGCCCAAGTCGGTGAAAGGCCCCGTCGGCGTGTCGGCCACAGCTACGCCAATACCGCACGTTGCACCTCCGCCCCACTTCGACATGGCGTAGTAAAGCACGTATTTGCCGTTGATGTAATTAATATCCGGGGCCCATATGCCGGCATCGGGTTCCCAAGCGGGTTTGTCTTCTTCCGTAAAAGCGGTGCCCAGGAACTCCCAGTTCACCAAGTCTTTAGAGCGGTCGAAATAGCAGTTTCCGCCCGTGTTGTAAAGGTAGAAGTAGCCGTCGTCAGCCTTGATGACCGTGGGGTCGGGCGTGTCAGGGCCAATGACGGGGTTGGTGTAATAAGTCTTGGTGTCGGCCAGGGGTTCTTGCACTGCCCCGCCTTTGTTGTCGTTGTCGCTGCATCCGGCGGCCATGAAAGTGAAGAGGCTGGCGGCTGCCAATTGTCCTATGGATAGTAACATGGGTTTCATTGTTTTTCTGTTTATCTGTAAAAAATGGTTGTTATCAAATGGACGGCACAGGCATCCGGTCCGGCCGAACCACCCGGTTAGGGATGGCCGAACCACCCGGTTAGGGGTGGAGAAGCTACCAGGTTAGGGGCGGCCGAACGCCTGCACCTGTTGTTTTTACTCAACGCCCGGACCTACCGTGACATGGATGGTTGAACAGTATGAAGGCAGCCCGTCGGCAGTAAGGACAGACGTACCGTCGGCATTGGTTCCGGCCAGATAGAGGTAAAGCGTGCTCTTCGAGTCGGCCTGGAACAAACCAAGTTCTTGCAAATAGTTCAGGATGTCGCGGTTGTTTATTTGCAATTCGCGCACACCGTTATAAGTCAGGATGCTTTGGTCGGTTATCTCGATGCCTTCTGGCACTGCGCCCGTGTTGTCCGGGTCGGCCTCATCAGGGCTGACGTTGCTGACGGTGATGTGCCACGTCACGCCGTCCAAATCGAGCCAGCGGTAGATGAAGGCATAACCGTCCACGTTCTCCGTCGCAATTTGCACATAATACTCTTCCGCTTCTACCGTAATTTCCGGATTGCGCGGCTGAGGGGTCCCCTCGTGTTCCACGTCGCCACACGCCGTCCAAGTCAGGAGCAAGGCAGCGAACGCCATCAGTTTAAATAAAGTTGTTTGTATCTTCTTCATTTCATTGGTATTTTCAAGGATTACTACTCTTGTTTATTCGGCAGACACCATGTCAATGGTCATCTGGCTCAGGTCGATGACGACGGTGTACATGCCATCGACGTTGGAGAACCATTTCAGGTCACCGCCGTCGCCTTGGCTACGTGCGGGCAGGAATGTGTGTTCCTCCATCGGGTCGGCACCGTTGAACGGAGCGAAGAAGCAGACATCGTTCCATCCGCCGCTGGCCGTGGCAAAAATCTTGAAGGAATGTTCGCCGTTGGAAGAAGAGAACTCGCCCGTAAACTTCCAGATTTCCGGATAAGCCAAATCATCATTCGTAAAGGCGCCGTTGGCATAAGCCGTCGGCATATCGTAACCGATGGATGGTACGGCGTCACCCACCAGCCACATGCCATCGGCCGGCAAGTCATAAATCTTCGGAATGACGCGCACGGTCAGAGCGTTCAGGTCGACGATGATGTCGTAAGCACCGGTCAGCGTGTTCTCAAACGGAGAAGCTGCACTCTCGTCCACGGCATATGCCAGCGTATTATCGTCTTCACCCCTCACGTAAGCCGGGTAAGATTCCTCCGAACTGGTGGCGAAGAAATAAGAGCAGGGAACCAAGTTCTCCACCGTCGTACGGTAAATACCCGTACCCGTCCGTACCTCTGCCATGCGCATTGTGCTGACAGCACCGGCCTCGTCCGTCATAGTCAAGTAAAGAGCTTCGAGATTCTTCGCATAACCCGTCACGTCCAGACGCGTAGTAGAAAGTTCCGGTTTCATATATTGCGTATCGCAGTTCACTTGTGCAATAACTTCGGCTTCGATGGTTGTCACGTCACCGGGCGTTATGTTCCATTCGGCCAAAATGTCGTTCAATTGCAGGTGCGTGAAACTAATGCTACGTTCGCCGGCAGGAATTTCAAATGTTTCACTCACATTGGTAGTCTGTTCCACCATCCACATGCGAAACAGGTAGGTGATGGACGTACCCTCGCCACGGTTGGTGGCTTCGTTCCACGTGAAGGTGACAGCCGTCTCTGCCTCCTGAGGCTTCGTCAACACAATGTCGGTAGACGAGGCAGTCAGAAACATCTGGTCGGCAGGAACCTCCAGTGTATAGTATTCTTGTTCTTCGTTGCAGCTTGCCATCCCCAGCAACAGGCATAGCAACCCTGTATATTTCAATATTGTCTTCATAATCTCGATTCGTTCTTAAAGGTTAATTCCAGAAAGGAGCCTGAACCAAGTTCGGGTTCTTGTTAATCTCGTCGATGTAAACAGGCATCCAATAGTAACATTGCCTCCACGTACGGGTCTGGTAAACGGTACGCTTGTAAAAGTCTTCTTCGGTTCTGGCGCTATAATCCATACCATAATCTTCACCGCACATTTCAGGCAGATAATCATTCGGGTCATACGGATTATCACCCTGGGCAACAGTTCTCCAGCGGCGGATGTCCATCCAGCGTGAACCTTCGCAACAAAGTTCCACACGACGCTCCATACGGATGACTTTGCGCACAGCCTCTTTCGTGTCATCCACGTGGATGTATTTCTCATCACTCACAGACACCCCGTCGGTTGTGTATTGGCGCACACCGGCACGTTCGCGAATACGATTCACGTATTCCAGTGCCTCGCGGCGATGTGTATTGTCATCATACGCTTCGTTCAAAGCCTCGGCATAGTCCAAATAGACAGAAGCCAAGCGGTAGAGGAAGGCTTGACGCCAAGGGAAGTTTCCATCGCGTTTGTTATCTTCCGGATGTACTTTCTTACGCACCAAATAGCCGTTTTGCGGAGCATCATGCGTGTAGTCATTGTCCTTACCTCCATTCAAGAAGTCATACTTACGACCGGCCAGGTCATACCAAGAACCATTGTAGCTGACGGTAGTATAGAAGCGAGGCTCACGGTTACAATACATATTATAAGTATGTGTGTCGGTGATCTCACCTTCTACGCCTGTACCATATTTCCAAGCCGTGTTACGAGTTTCCTTTTCCGTAGAGAATCCTTCTTCTACATAGCCCGAATTAGGATCGTCAATGGGCAAGCCGTTCTTCATAAAGAAAGCATCTACCAAGCCTTGGTATACACCCAGGCCACCGCCACCACCGAATTCTTTCGTAATGACTTTAGTAGAATAGAACTCGAAATTTCCGTCATTATTGTTCTTGGTATAAGGGAACAATATTTCTCGGTTACCGTCCTGGAAAGAAGTAAACCAGACTTCCGTAGCCGACAAGAAGGGGTCGATGGTTCCATCATCATTGTACACCTTAAATAATTCGTAGCCGGCACCTTCAGCCTCATCTATCAACATCTTGCAAGCTTCGGCTGCACGCACCCACTTGTTGGGGTCATAAGTCGTGCTGAACAAGTTTTCGCCTTCCCGGTTCTTATGGCTGGCATACCACTCATTGCCGTTGACCAAGGGGCTGGCAGCAAAAAGCAGCATCTTGGCACGGATGGTCAGTGCCATAACAGAAGTAATTCGTCCATATTTCTCATTGGTCTGCCATACGGGAGGTAACTGCTGGGCGGCAGCCAGCATTTCTTTATCGCAATAGTCGACCACTTCATCGAATGGACGTTGTCCCACCATCAACTCGGTCAGGTCGAAATCAGTCGGAGCGATGTAGTCAGGCTTGAAGGGAATGGGACCGTAGGTTTCGGCCAACTGCCACCAGTAATAAGCAGCCAGGAAGCGGGCTTCGGCCTTCATGTAGTTCACCTCTTCTTCCGACAGGTCGTCTGAAGGCAGAGCGTGTACACGTTCTATAAAAATATAAGCCTCACGAATCTTTTGCGGCATGCGTTGCCACAGATTTCCACCCCACTTCGTGTTGGGCGTCCACGTACCGCCATTAACCATCTTAGTCAAATCGCTGAACTCCCACTGATACCAACGATAAGAAGGTGTCAAGTCGTCGGCAAAGATTTCCCAACTTTCGCCAACCAACCAACCTCTACTCGGATTGGGAATACCATCGTAGATATTAGCCAACCAAGATTCTACATTTCTCTTATTCTCAAACACCATGTCGATAGTGATTTCCGTGTCCGGTTCTTTGTCCAAGTAAGAACAAGACGAAAACGGCAGACACGCCAACAGTCCCATGGCGATGTATTTATTCAGTTTCATTTGTTGTCCGTTTTTAATGTTGATTAGAAATTCAAGTTAACGCCTACCATGAACGAGCGCATGGTCGGATACTTCAGACCTGTATTAGAATCCAATTCCGGATCCCACATGTCAAACGGCGAGAAGCAGAACAAGTTGTTTCCGCTCAAGTAGATACGGATGCCCTTCGAGCAAATCTTGTCGGTGATTTCCTTGGGCAAGGTATAACCGATTTCCAAGGTCTTCAAGCGCAAGAAGCTCATGTTCTTCTTCCACCACGTAGAAGCACGATAGTTGTTCTGATTGGATGTCTCGGAGAGACGGGGCCAGAATACGTCTTGCGAAGGATTGTCTTCCGTCCAGCGATCCAAGTAATTACTGTAAACATTGCCTTGAACACCTTGTCCGCTACCCGGAATGAAATATTGTGTATTACCGATGACGCGCCACGTATCGCCTACTCCTTGGAAGAAGAAGTTTAAGTCCCAATTCTTATAACTAACGTTACCACCGAAACCATAGACAATACGGGGATCGACTGTACCACCAATGTAACCTTCGTCGGCATCGGTGATGACACCGTCACCGTTCATATCCTTGTACTTGATATCACCCGGACGAACCGTAGCAGATCCGACATCTTGTGTCGGGATACCAAACTTCAGGTTACCATTGGCATCGAAGTCGTCTTCTGTAAACAATCTTTCAGCCTGCAAGCCCCAAAGGGTATTAAGCGAACGCCCCGTCATAGCACGGTAAGTACCTTTCACACTAGCCGGTTCGTCACGTTCTTCCACACGGTTGATAGCATAGGTAAAGTTTGCATAGAAACCCACATACCAGTCTTTGTTGAGCTGTTTATTGAAGTTTAACGAGAACTCGGTGCCACGATTGGTCACTTCTCCGTAGTTTGCCCACGGATTGGTCAGGAAACCGGTCTGTGTAGGAATGGTAGCACGTTGCATGAAGATGTCAGTACGTCTTTCCTTGAAGATATCCACTTGCAAATTCAGTGCATCCCACAGCCCCACTTCAAAGCCTAAATTCATCTTGAGAGCAGTTTCCCACGTCAGGTTTTCTACGCCAACCTCACCTTCCGCAATACCTGTACGGCCAATCTGACCTGTTTCACCCCAGTTGTAGCTGTCTGCATTTGTATTCAGCGTCGTGATATAAGCAAAGCGACGGTTCCCACCAATGTTGTCATTACCAACCTTACCGATAGAGCCTCTGATTTTCAGTTTGCTCAACGTACCTCTGAAGCGTTCCATGAAAGGCTCTTCTGAAATCAACCATCCCAAAGCGATGGAGGGGAAGAAGCCAAAACGCTGACCTTTGGCGAAGTTCTCGGAACCATTGTAACCGAAGTTGAACTCACTGATATAACGGCGGTCGAAAGTGTAAGACAGACGTCCGGCAATACCCTGTTTGCGGTAGGGCTGGATGCCACCGTCGTCGTAACTCTGCTGATTGTAAAGGAAGAGAGCGTCCACATCATGCTTGCCACCGAAAGTACGATTATAGGTCAATGTTCCTTCGAAATACACGCGTGTGTTACCATACTCACCTCCACTGCTGTGGCCTAAAGCTTCATCACCGTAAGACAGGATGGTATGCAACAAGTTGCCCTCCACATCGCGCCCCGTGGCTACGTTATAAAAAGTAGGTTGCATACCACGTTCCATCGTGCTCTTGTTCCAACGGTCGAACGAGAAGGTAATCTTGGCCTTCAAGCCCGGCGTCAGCATTTTCAAGTTCTGCTCGACTGCGAACAAAGACTGGATTTGCGACTGGGTCTCTGTCTCATAACCACGCTGCGTAACATTCGCCCAAGGATTCTCACGGTTGGTTACCACAGGAATAGCACCATCACTGTAACGGATGGGGTGAACATGAGGCGGCGTCATAAAGGCTTGTTCAAAGGCCTGCTCCGTAGAATAGTTTTGTTTGCGTAAGGTCTGCAAATAGCCACCGACATTAACGCGCAAGGTAGTAGTTTTGGTCACATCAAGGTCAACATTGGCGCGAAGATTGTAACGCGTCAACTTTGTACCAGTATCGTAAGGTAAATCCTGGTCAGTCTCCATGATACCTTTTTCACCGAAGTACGAACCCACCAACGAATAGCGCAGGAAATCCGAACCGCCGGACACATCGATATTGGCACGGGTAGAGTACGCATAATCTTTCGTTATGGCATCCATCCAATCGACATCCGGATAGAGGTCGCGGTCATAGCCGATGCGCGTACGATAGATTTGTTCATCGGTGAAAGGACGACGCGAGGGGTCGGCCAAGTCGTTAAGCAACTGCATGTAGTCGGCGGCTCCGATGAACTCAGGCAATTTGGTTGGCTCGGTAATGGAGTGCTCCACGCGGAAATTCACCTGCGGGGCACCGATTTTACCACGCTTCGTGTTAATGACGATGACACCGTTGGCACCGCGCACACCGTACATGGCGCTGGCAGATGCGTCTTTCAGCACCGAGAAAGACTCGATTTCCGCCGGGTCGATGTTGTTCAGGTCGCGTTCGATACCGTCGACCAACACCAAAGGATTCTGATTGCCCGAGAAGGAGGCGATGCCTCGAATCCAGAAATTGGACGAATCATAACCCGGTTCACCCGAACGCTGCACAGCGATGACGCCCGCCAACTGTCCTGCCAGATTGTTAGACAACGAGCGCGTCGACCCCGTCTGCAAGCGGGCAGGTTCGAGGGTTTCCACCGAACCGATAACCGACATACGCTTCTGGCTGCCGTAACCCGTTACTACTACTTCATCGAGGGTTTCCACATCTTCTTCAAGCACGACATTGAAGTTGATGTTGTTGCCCACCACAATGCGTTGTGACTTGAAGCCCACATAACTGATAATAATAGCAGATTCTTCACTCGGCACTTTCATGTAGAAGTGTCCATCGATATCGGTCACAACGCCAGTCGCTGCGTTTTGTCCTTCGACAACGATGTTTACTCCGGGAAGCGGAAACTTCTCCTTGTCCATGACTGTACCACTGATTTGGATACTACCCCGCGCCTGATCCGGTACATTCACCGTGGCGGGAGCTTCTGCATAAGCCGGCGGCAAAGCGAGTGCGCCAGCTCCGTAGCATAGAAAACAAACAATTAAAACTTTCTTTAGATTCATGATAAAAAATTTAAGAACCTACATTAATTTGACTCGGCAAAAGTAACATAACCGCCTCTGCGTCTATGCAAAAAATTGGTCAAAAAATAACAGTTTTTGTTCTTAGAAAGTTAATTGCCTGTTTCTCAGAAGCATTTTTTCTTTTTTTTAATAGTTTTCTTTCATTTTACTACCTTTTTCACGCACAATTTGTGGTATTCCTTAGCGTTTTTTATAGGAAATTTTCAGCCGATAGTGTCCCGAAGGGAAGGTGAAAACAGCATATCCGTGCTCCGTCCGAAGGAAAACCCCGCCTGCTTTTTCCACCTGACGACGGTCGGCATCGGCCAGATTTCCGTCTTCCAGAGGAATGTAGACGAAGGCGGAGGTATTGCACGGAATCTGTATCTCCCAATGGAAGTATCCGTTCTCCACCCGCCAAGAACTGACGATACGTCCGTGTACCGATTCATAAGAAGCGTTTACGTAGTCCAGCCCCGGCGTAAGGTAGGGCTTCAGTTGCAAGCGTTCGAAACCGACGTACCCCGGCGCATTGCCTATGCCGCCCAAGTAATGGTAGGCCCAGAGCATGAGATCGCCCAACAACATCACATGGTTACCGGAGTTCATGGAGGGATCGGCCGTGTTTCCGTTCCACAATTCCCAGATGGTGGTGGCCCCGTTGCGAGCCATGTAGCCCCAACTGGGGTAAGTATCGTTGGTGGCGATACGCCACGCCAGGTCAGTACGCCCGTAGTCCGAAAGGCCGCGCATCAAATGCTGGCCGCCTACGACGCCTGTACTGATATGGCTTTGCCAATCGTTTTCAGTCTTTTGGACAATGTGGCCGAAGACTTGACGCTCATATCCTTCGGGCACCATGCCGAAGCGCAGGGGAAGGATGTTGGCCGTAACGGTGTTGTTGTCGTAACAACCTTGTTCGGGGTGGAAGAAGGTGCGGTTGAAAGCGGCCTTAACCTGCCCGGCCTGAGCCGCAAAGGCAACAGAATCGGCCGATTGTCCCAACAAGCCGGCATTGCGCGCCATCAAGCACGACAAATGATAGTAGAAAGCGGTACCGATAAGGGTGCCGTCGGTGATGCGGGTCGAGTCTTGCGAATGTATCAGTTCCTGACGTTCGGGCGGCAGACACCAGTCGCCGTAGGTATCGCGGGGCATCAGGCCGTCTTTCAGGTAGCCATCGCGCATGTAGTCCATCCACTTCTTCATGGAGGAGTAGTGGCGGTGCAGGGGGCGGAGGTCGCCGTATTGGTGGTAGAGCATCTGCGCCACGGTGAAGTAGGCGGCGGGCCAACTGACGTCATCGTTGTAGACATCCCAATAGCTGGGGGAAACATCGCTGATGCTGCCGTTGTCGCGCTGGGCATCGCGGATGTCGTCCAGCCACTTGGCGTAGAGCAGGTGGTTGTCGAAGAAATAGGCTTCGCCCAAGGAGCCGGTAACGCGGTCGCCCAACCAACCCATCCGCTCGTCGCGCTGCGGACAGTCGAGGGGCAAGCCCTTGTAGTTGCCTGCTATGCTCCACCAGGCGTTGCGGCAGATTTGGTTGAACAGTGTATCCGAGGTTTCGATGTGTCCGGTAGTGGGCATTTCGTCGTAGACCATCTCTCCTTCGAAGTCTGCGGGTTCGGGCGGGGTACGGAAGCCTTGCAGCTCGACGTAGCGGAAGCCGTGGTAGGTGAACGTGGGCCGCCAGGTTTCTTCTTCGGCTCCTTTGGCTATGTAGACATCGCAAGGACGGGCCGAGCGCAGGTTGTCCGTGTAGAGCGAACCGTCGGGACGGAGCGTCTCGGCAAAGCGCATACGCAGGGTGTCACCTGCCTGCGTGCCTTTCAGGCGGGCACGTACCCAGCCGGTCATGTTCTGCCCCATGTCCATGACGTAGACGCCGGGACGCAACGGGCGGATGCTGAGGGGTCGGAGGGTGGCTTGCACCTTCATGAGCGGACTGAACTGGTAGGCCAGTTGCCCGCCCGAAGGGGCATTGACCGGCCGGGCTGCCTCCCAGGAGGAATCGTCGAACCCTGACCGCGTCCAGCCAGACATCTCGCGGCGGGCGTCATAGACCTCGCCGTCAAACTCGCTGTTGGCGCGGATGGGGCCGTCGACGGTGCACTTCCAACTGGTGTCCGACACGATGGTCTCGCGCCTTCCGTCTTCGTACACCAGCTCCAGTTGTGCCAGCATCGTAGGCAGGCCGTAACCATCGCCCCGGTTCTGGATGCGCTCTTTCACGAAAGGGCCGTTGCCCACCAACACGCCCAAGGTGTTCCAACCTTTGCAGAGGTGGCGGGTCACGTCATACACATTATAATATAGTTTCTTCTCGTATTCAGTGGAGGCGGGAGCCAACTCGTAGTTCCCTGTCTTCCGGCCGTTCACCCAAGCTTCGTACAGTCCTTGCCCGCAGACGAAGAGAGTGGCCTGGCGGACCGGTCCGTCGAGGGTGAAAGTCTTGCGGAAATGACGGGCGGGCACGTGGCTCATGCGGTCATCGCCGGGGAAGCTTCCGCCCAGCCAATGTGCTTTCCACGACAGGGGAGCCATCATGCCGGTGACCCACGTGGCGGGCACGCTCCAGGCCGAGCGTCCGCGATTGGTACGCACCTGAACCTTCCAATAGCACTTCATGCCGCCTTCCAGCGGGCGTCCGCCGTAGGGGATGTAGAGTGTCTGCGAGGAACGGACTTCGCCCGAATCCCACAAGTCGCCCACGTCGTCGGACAAATTGCGGAGTGACGAAGCTACCAGGATGCGGTAAGATTGTTGGGAAACATCATTGCGGTCGGAGGCCAGTTGCCAACTCAACATAGGGGCAGGATTGTCTATCCCCACCGGATTGACGCGCATTTCCGTTTTCAAGGAAACGACATGCACTCCCCGGGCACATGCCGGAAGCATGCCAAAGATGATGACTGCGAAAGTCATCCAAAGCAGTTTGCCTTTCATGGTTCTGTCTGTGGGTTTGTGTTTCATAATCTAACAACGAAGCAAATATAGATAGATTTCTTGAAGCATGCAAGCTTTCGGCACAGATTGTTTGCAAACGCCGAAACAAAAGCCCGGCTCTTGTGCGGAAGAAGCGTGCTTCTTGTCCGGAAGGAGCAAAGCCGCCGTGCACCCCTTCCTCCGGCCTGTCCCGGCAGAAAGAACGTTAAAATTGCATACAGCCGACAAAAACGCGGGCAATGTTTGCATATTCTTCCAATAATAACTACTTTTGCAGCGCAAATAAGGAATATTTATGCAGAACAACAAGAAAAAAGCCGACAGGCAGGATGCTATCAAGATGCTTATCTCGAGCCAGGAAATCGGCTCGCAGGAAGAGCTGCTGCAAGCACTGGCACAGGAAGGCTTCGAGCTGACGCAGGCCACCCTGTCGCGCGACTTGAAGCAACTGAAAGTGGCCAAAGCGGCCAACGTGTACGGCCGCTACGTCTACGTGCTGCCCAACGACATCCTGTACAAGCGCCCGAGCCACCAGACGGCCGCAGAGATGATGCAGAGCAACGGCTTCATCTCCTTGCAATTCTCGCACAACATCGCCGTCGTACGCACACGGCCGGGCTATGCCAGCAGCATCGCCTACGACATCGACAACCGCGACTGCCCCGCCATCCTCGGGACCATCGCGGGCGACGACACCATCATGCTGGTGCTGGCCGAGCAGGTGACACACGGCGAGATAAGGCAATTCCTGGCCGGCGTCATCCCCAACCTGAGGGACTGACCGGACTGACAACAAGAATAGGACAAACATAAGATTTAGCAAAATAAAGAAATGGACGTAATGCAGATTGACGTGATGGTGGCAGATGCCTCACACGAAGTTTATGTAGATACAATTCTGGACACCATCAGAGAGGCGGCCAAAAAACGCGGCACCGGCATCGCCGAACGCACACACGAGTATTTAGCAACCAAGATGAAAGAAGGCAAGGCCATCATCGCCCTGAACGGCGACGAGTTTGCCGGCTTCACCTACATAGAGAGCTGGGGAAACAAGCAGTATGTGGCCACGTCGGGCCTCATCGTACACCCCAAGTACCAGGGCATCGGCCTGGCCAAGCGCATCAAGCAGGCGTCGTTCCGGCTGGCACGGCTGCGCTGGCCTTGGGCCAAGATATTCAGCCTGACCAGCGGCGCGGCCGTGATGAAGATGAACACCGAGCTGGGATACGTGCCCGTCACCTTCAACGAGCTGACCGACGACGAGGCATTCTGGAAAGGGTGCGAGGGCTGCATCAACCACGACATTCTGGTGGCCAAAAACCGCAAGTTCTGCATCTGCACGGCCATGCTCTACGACCCCAAGCTGCACGAGGAAGACAAGATTTAATTATAAATTGAGAATTAAAAATTGAAAAATACGTAAGGAGAGCGGGACACCCCCCACCCCAAACAGGCATTATTTCTCAATTCTCAATTCTCAATTCTCAATTCAATAAGTATGGAACAGAAGAAAAAGAAAGTAGTAGTCGCCTTCAGCGGCGGGCTGGACACCTCGTTCACCGTGATGTATCTGGCCAAGGAGAAAGGATATGAAGTACATGCGGCCTGCGCCAACACGGGCGGATTCAGTGCCGAACAGCTCAAGACCAACGAGGAGAACGCCTACAAGCTGGGCGCCACGAAATATGTCACCCTGGACGTGACGCACGAGTATTACGAGAAGAGCCTGAAGTACATGGTCTTCGGCAAC
This sequence comes from Bacteroides sp. ET71, assembly GCF_023336905.1. GTDB lineage: Bacteria > Bacteroidota > Bacteroidia > Bacteroidales > Bacteroidaceae > Bacteroides. Next base: position 38,273 of record NZ_JAMBLS010000020.1, on the reverse strand, counting down.
GTGCTGCGCAACGGCACCTACCCCATCTCGGTCAGCTCGGAGCGCATCTTCCAGGCACTGGCCATCGCCCGCTATGCCAACGAGATAGGCGCGGACGCCATTGCCCACGGCTCGACAGGCGCGGGCAACGACCAGGTGCGCTTCGACATGACGTTCCTCGTGATGGCACCGGGCGTGGAGATTATCACCCTGACCCGCGACATGGCCCTGAGCCGCCAGGAGGAGATTGACTACCTGAACAAGCACGGCTTTGCCGCCGACTTTGCCAAGCTGAAGTATTCCTATAACGTAGGCATCTGGGGCACGAGCATCTGCGGAGGAGAAATCCTCGACTCGGCACAAGGACTGCCGGAGAGTGCCTACCTGAAGCACTGCACCAAGGAAGGCACGGAACAGTTGAAGCTGACCTTCGAGCAGGGCGAACTGAAGGCCGTGAACGGCGAACGCATCGACGACCCCATCCGGGCCATCCAGAAGGTGGAGGAGATTGGAGCCGCCTATGCCATCGGCCGCGACATGCACGTGGGCGACACCATCATCGGCATCAAGGGACGCGTGGGCTTCGAGGCCGCCGCACCGATGTTGATTATTGGCGCGCACAGGTTCTTGGAGAAGTACACGCTGAGCAAATGGCAGCAGTACTGGAAGGACCAGGTGGCCAACTGGTACGGCATGTTCCTGCACGAGAGCGAATACCTGGAGCCGGTGATGCGCGACATCGAGGCCATGCTCACCTCCAGCCAGCGCAACGTCAACGGCACGGCCATCCTCGAACTGCGCCCCTACGGCTTCCACACCGTGGGCGTGGAGAGCGCGGACGACCTGGTGAAGAACAAGTTCGGCGAATACGGCGAGATGCAGAAGGGCTGGACGGCCGAGGATGCCAAGGGCTTCATCAAGGTGCTCTCAACCCCGCTGCGCGCCTACTACGCCTGCCACCGCGACGAGATGGAGTAAGCCTACACCTGTAAAAGATTCCAAACGGACCGGCAAACCTCCCCACCCGCCCCGGGAGCATCTGTGGAACGGGTGGCGAGGTTGCCGGACACGGACGCCGTTTGTGACTGCCACGGACGCCGTCCGATGGCCGGACGAACCAAGTGTAAACATTTATCAACAACCATAAAAACATCATCACATGAACGAACCAAGGAAACTCCGCCGCTCCATGAACGACCGCAAGGTGGGAGGCGTATGCGCCGGCCTGGCCAAGTTCTTCAGCATCGACTCGACTGTCATGCGGGTAGGCTTCGCTGTGTTCACCGTATTCACCCTCTTCACGGGCATCATCCTCTACCTGGTATTGTGGATGGTCATCCCGTCGGAGAGCTACCAGGACACGCTGTAAGGCCGCACGGCAGCATAATTCTTCATTCATCATTCTTAATTCTTCATTAAACCCATGATAAAGATAGGAATCATCGGCGGGGCCGGCTACACGGCTGGCGAGCTTATCCGCCTGCTCATCAACCACCCGGAGGCAGAGATTGTCTTCATCAACAGCTCCAGCCATGCGGGCAACCGCGTGACCGACGTGCACGAGGGTCTCTATGGCGAAACGGACCTGCGCTTCACCGACCGCCTGCCGCTGGACGAGATAGACTGTCTCTTCTTCTGCACCGCCCACGGCGACACGCGCAAGTTCATCGAAAGCCACAACCTGCCGGAAGGGCTGCGGGTCATCGACCTCTCCATGGACTACCGGCTGAAGGCCGAGGGCAACGACTTCGTCTACGGCCTGCCGGAACTGAACCGCCGCGCCACCTGCACCGCCCTGCACGTGGCCAACCCTGGCTGCTTCGCCACCTGCATCCAACTGGGACTGCTCCCCCTGGCCAAGCACCTGATGCTGAACGACGACATCATGGTGAACGCCATCACGGGCAGCACCGGAGCGGGTGTCAAGCCGGGCGCGACGAGCCACTTCAGTTGGCGCAACAATAACCTGAGCGTCTACAAGGCGTTCGAGCACCAGCACGTGCCGGAGATACGGCAGAGCCTGAAGCAGTTGCAGAACAGCTTCGACTCCAGCATCGACTTCATCCCCTACCGCGGCGACTTCCCCCGGGGCATCTTCGCGACCATCGTGGTGAAGAACAAGTGCAGCATCGAGGAGCTGACGCGCATCTACGAGGAGTATTATGCGGAGGATTCCTTTACCTTCCTCGTTGACAAGAACATCGACCTGAAGCAGGTGGTGAACACGAACAAGTGCCTCCTCCACCTGGAGAAGCACGGGGACAAGTTGCTCATCATCTCCTGCATCGACAATCTGCTGAAGGGTGCCAGCGGCCAGGCCGTTCACAACATGAACCTGATGTTCAACCTGGAGGAGACGGTGGGGCTGAGGCTGAAGCCAAGCGCTTTTTAATGAAGAATGAAGTAAACAATAATTCCCGTTTGCGCTGTCATCCCGAGCGAAGTCGAGGGATCTCACTAACGTAAAGACGTCTGCATGTCATACTGGGTTTACATCATGACCAATGCTTACAGGTATGTTCTCTACATCGGCGTGACCAACAACCTGCCCCGCCGTTATCAAGAGCATCGGAATGGCATGCTGGAAGGCTTTACCAAGAAATACAACTGCCATTGCTTGGTTTATTACGAAGAATACCAACGGATAGAAGATGCCATAGCGCGAGAGAAGCAGTTGAAAAACTGGTCAAGGGCAAAGAAATATGTTCTGATAAGGCGTCTGAACCCGAAGATGGAAGACTTAGGTGCTTTTTTCTTTTGATACAAAGTCCTTCTTGAGATCCCTCGACTGCGCTCGGGATGACAGGACGAACGGGAGGAAAACAATCAGCCCTGTCATGTCGAACGAAGCCGAGACAGCTTACTAACACGACTGAAACTGATGGTGAGATCCCTCGACTACGCTCGGGATGACAGGACGAACGGGAGGAAACCAATCAGCCCTGTCATGTCGAGCGAAGCCGAGACAGCTTACTAACACGACTGAAACTGATGGTGAGATCCCTCGACTACGCTCGGGATGACAGGACGAACGGGAGGAAAACAATCAGCCCTGTCATGTCGAGCGAAGCCGAGACATCTTACTAACACGACTGAAACTGATGGTGAGATCCCTCGGCTGCGCTCGGGATGACAGGACGAACAAGAATCAATTAAAACTAAAATACTAAGACAATGAAACTCTTTGACGTATATCCATTATTCGACATCTGCATCGTGCGGGGCAAAGGTTGCCACGTATGGGACGAAGGGGGCACGGAGTACCTCGACCTTTACGGCGGGCATGCCGTCATTTCCATCGGCCATGCCCATCCGCATTATGTGGAGATGATTAGTAAGCAGGTGGCGCAGTTGGGCTTCTACTCCAACTCGGTCATCAACAAACTGCAGGTGGAGCTGGCCGAGCGGCTGGGTCGGGCCTGCGGATATGACGACTATCAGTTGTTCCTCATCAACTCGGGGGCGGAAGCGAACGAGAATGCGCTGAAGTTGGCCTCGTTCCATAACGGGCGCACCCGGGTGGTGTCGTTCGGAAAGGCGTTCCACGGGCGCACGTCGCTGGCGGTGGAGGTGACGGACAATCCGAAAATCATCGCGCCTATCAATGCCAACGGGCATACGACGTTCTTGCCGCTGAATGATGTGGAGGCCATGCGGACGGAGCTTCGCAAGGGCGATGTCTGCGCCGTCGTCGTGGAGGGAATCCAGGGCGTAGGTGGCATCTGCGTGCCCGACACGGCGTTCATGCAGGCCTTGCGCGAGGAGTGTACGCAGACGGGGACGGTGCTCATCTTGGATGAGATTCAGAGTGGCTACGGGCGGACGGGGCGCTTCTTTGCCCACCAGTGGACGGGGGTGCGGCCGGACATCATCACCGTGGCCAAGGGCATTGGCAACGGGTTCCCGATGGGCGGCGTGCTCATCAGCCCGATGTTCCGGCCTGTCTACGGGCAACTGGGCACGACGTTCGGCGGCAACCACCTGGCGTGCGCGGCGGCGCTGGCGGTGCTGGATGTCATCGAGGGCGAGGGATTGATAGAAAACGCCGGCCGCGTGGGCACGCATCTGCTGGAGGAGCTGAGGAAGCTGCCGCAGATTCGCGAGGTGCGGGGCCGGGGGTTGATGATTGGCCTGGAGTTCGAGCGGCCCATCAAGGAGCTGCGTTCGCGCCTCTTGCACGAGCAGAAGGTGTTTACGGGCGTCAGCGGGACGAACGTCATCCGGCTGCTTCCGCCGCTGTGCCTGTCGATGGAGGAGGCTGACACGTTCCTCGAACGGTTCAGGAAGGTGTTGTAAGACGATTAATAATCAGCACCCTACGACAAAGCCCCGCCGTGCGAGCCATGCACTCCCGGCGGGGCTTCCCGCGTCAGACGGCAAGTGTCCGCACATCACACGCAGGTCGACAACAGTTCCATCCGGCATGGAACTAAGTTCCATCCCGCACGAAACCAAGTTCCATCCGGCACGGAACTCCTCACACCCCGGCACCCACACCGCCTCACCCTACCACTCATACCCCATCTCCACACGGTCGAACACCTGTCCACCCGTCACCCCGTAGCGGGCAAACAAGGCCTCAATCCGCCTCTGCTCGGCAGGCGGCAGGGGCCGCTCGTGGGTCGAAATACGGTTCAGCGTCACCTTCGGATACATCTGGTTCAACGCCCTCACCACCAACCGCCCCTCATTGTAAGGCAGCCGCCCGATGGCATCGCGCACGCCCCAGGCCATGCGGACACGGCGGATGGGCTTGAACCACGCGCACGCCGCGCCGTCGGCAGGCCACACGGCGGGACTGACCACCTCAATCGTCGGCCTCGTGGCCTCCACATGCCGCGCCGCCAACTGCCTCAGACACTCCCCCGCCCGCCGGCACCCGCCGTTGAAGCAATGCACGAAATAGCCCGGAACCTGGCCATAGTCGAAAGTTTCATCCATAAATTCTCGCTTTTTGTGGACAAATATACGCAAATTACCCCATCTTCCTTGCATTATCATCCAGATTTCCTACCTTTGCAAGCATAATACCAAACAGTACAAAGATATGAAAATAGCCATCATCGGAGCGGGCAACATGGGCAGCGCCATCACCCGCGGGCTGGCCCGAAGCAAGCAGGTACAGCCAGAAGACATCACCGTCTCCAACCCCTCACAGGGCAAACTCGACGCCCTGCAGGCCGACATCCCCGACCTCACCACCACCCCCTCCAACATCAAAGCCGCCGGCGACGCCGACATCATCATCCTGGCCGTCAAACCCTGGGTGCTGGACGACGTACTCATGGAACTCCCCTGGCGCGACGGACAAATGCTGGCCTCCGTCGTAGCCGGGCGAAGCATCCACTCCATCGTCAGCATCCTGTCCGTCAAATACGAGCGCACACAGATGCCCGACCTCACCTACTTCCGCATCGTGCCCAACACCGCCGCCGCCATCGGACAAAGCATGACCCTCATCTCCTCCATGGCCGCCAACCCCAAGCAACAACAACTCATGCTCGACCTCCTCAACCCCCTCGGCCCCACCATGCTCGTACCCGAAGACAAGCTGCCCGCCGCCACCGCCCTGGCCTCGTGCGGCACAGCCTACGCCATGCGATACATCCAGGCCGCCACCCAGGCAGGCATCGAGCTGGGCCTCACCCCTCAAGACGCCCTCCAGATGGTGACCCAATGCGTGATGGGCGCCGCCGCCCTCCTGCAAGACAACCCCGACACCCATCCCGCCACAGAGATAGAGAAAGTCTGCACACCGGGCGGCTACACCATCCGCGGCATCAACGAACTGGAGCACGCCGGGTTCGCCAGCGCCATCATCCGGGCCATCAAGGCAAGCGTGTAATATGCAATGGTTAATGGTTAATGATTAATGGTTGATTAGGCTGCGCACGAATAGTTAAAGATTAATGGTTAACGGTTAATGGTTAATCAGGTTGCGCACGAGGAGCCGTTCCTGAATATCATTAACCATTAACCACTTACCATTAACCATTTAACATTAACCATTAACCATTTGTCACTAACCATTAATTACATGAGCACCGCCAACATCTTAGGGGAAAAGAGCTTTGAATTTGCAATCAGGATTGTCAACCTTTATAAGTTCCTGACCAAAGAACAAAATGAACAAGTCCTATCCGAGCAAATCCTACGCTCCGGTACATCAATCGGTGCCATGATTAGTGAAAGTGAACACAGTGAAAGCAAAATGGATTTTATACATAAGCTGGCCATCGCTCAGAAAGAAGCCAATGAAACCATCTACTGGCTAAAACTTCTTCATGCAACCAACTACTTGGAAGCAAAAGCCTATAAGAGCATATTAGACGATGCGACGGATCTTATCAAAATCCTAACGGCAAGTATAAAAACCGCCAAACGAAAAATAAGAACGGAGTAACCCTCCACACATATTAACCATTTATCATTAACAATTAACCATTAACAAAGTGGACGAACAAATCAGACAAATAGCCGAACGACTCCGTGGCCTGCGCGACGCCATGGAGCTATCCACCGCCGAAGTGGCCGCCGACTGCGGCATCAACCAAGCCGAGTATGAACGCGCCGAATCCGGCGAGCACGACATCTCCGTCAGCATGCTCCAGCAGATAGCCCGCCACTACGGCATCGCACTCGACGCCCTCATGTTTGGCGAAGAGCCCAAGATGAGCACCTACTTCCTCACCCGCGCCGGACATGGCGTCAGCGTAGAGCGCACCAAGGTCTACAAGTACCAAGCCCTGGCCGCCGGCTTCCGCAACCGCAAGGCCGACCCCTTCATCGTCACCGTCGAACCCGGCGACCGCCCCATGCACTACAACACGCACGACGGACAAGAGTTCAACCTCGTCATCGAAGGCCGCCTGCTCCTGAGCATCGGCGGCAAAGAGCTGACACTCAACCCAGGCGACAGCATCTACTTCGACTCCCGCCTGCCCCACGGCATGAAGGCGCTCGACGGACAGACCGTGCGCTTCCTGGCAATCATCCTATAAATTAAAAATGGAGAATTGAGAATTAAGAAATAGAAGCGACAGGCAATATCTCATATACTTCTATTTTTCAATTCTCAACTCTCATTTTTTTAATTCTCAACTCTCAATTTTCAATTGAACAATGGTAGAAAGATTTCTGACTCAAACCACATTTACATCGCAAGAAGATTTCATCAAGAACCTGCACATCCGTGTGCCGGAAAACTTCAACTTCGGCTATGACGTCGTAGACGCCTGGGCTGCCGAAGAGCCCGACAAACTGGCCCTGCTCTGGACCAACGACAAGGGCGAGTGCCGCCGCTTCACCTTCGCCGACATGAAACGCGAGACCGACCGCACCGCCGCCTACTTCCAAAGCCTCGGCATCGGCCACGGCGACATGGTGATGCTCATCCTGAAACGCCGCTACGAGTTCTGGTTCAGCATCATCGCCCTCCACAAGCTGGGTGCCGTGGTCATCCCCGCCACCCACCTGCTGACGAAGAAGGACATCGTCTACCGCTGCAATGCCGCGGACATCAAGATGATAGTCTGCGCCGGCGAGACGGTCATCACCGACCACATCACCGCCGCCATGCCCCAGTCGCCCAGCGTGAAGACCCTGGTCAGCGTAGGTCCCGAAGTGCCCGAAGGCTACGAGGACTTCCACCAAGGCATCGACCACGCCGCCCCCTTCGTCCGTCCCGAACACCCCAACACCAACGACGACATCTCGCTGATGTACTTCACCAGCGGCACCACGGGCGAACCCAAGATGGTGGCGCATGACTTCACCTATCCCCTCGGACACATCGTCACAGGCGTCTTCTGGCACAACCTCCACAAAGACAGCCTCCACCTCACCATCGCCGATACCGGCTGGGGCAAAGCCGTCTGGGGCAAGTTGTACGGACAATGGATAGCCGGCGCCACGGTCTTCGTCTATGACCACGAGAAGTTCACGCCCCACGACATCCTGCAGAAGATACAAGACTATCACGTCACCTCGCTCTGCGCTCCGCCCACCATCTTCCGCTTCCTCATCCACGAAGACCTGACGAAGTTCGACCTCAGCCACCTGCAATACTGCACCATCGCCGGCGAGGCACTGAACCCCGCCGTATTCGAGACCTTCAAGAAACTGACAGGCATCAAGCTGATGGAAGGCTTCGGACAGACGGAGACCACCCTGACCGTGGCCACCATGCCCTGGATGGAACCCAAACCCGGCAGCATGGGCCTGCCCAACCCGCAATATGACGTAGACCTCATCGACAACGACGGCCGCTCCGTCGAAGCCGGTGAGCAAGGCCAGATTGTCATCCGCACAGACAAGGGCAAACCCCTCGGCCTCTTCAAGGAATACTACCGCGACCCGGAGCGCACCCGCGAGGCCTGGCACGACGGCATCTACTACACGGGCGACGTGGCCTGGAAGGACGAAGACGGCTACCTGTGGTTCGTGGGCCGTGCCGACGATGTCATCAAGAGTTCGGGCTACCGCATCGGCCCGTTCGAAGTGGAAAGCGCCCTGATGACCCACCCCGCCGTGGTGGAATGTGCCATCACCGGCGTGCCCGACGAGATACGAGGCCAGGTTGTCAAGGCCACCATCGTCCTCTCCAAAGACTACAAGGACAAGGCTGGCGACGCACTGGTGAAGGAGCTGCAGAACCACGTGAAAAAGGTGACCGCCCCCTACAAGTATCCGCGCGTCATAGAGTTTGTGGACGAACTGCCCAAGACCATCAGCGGAAAAATCCGTCGCGTGGAAATCCGAGAGAACGACCAAAAATAACAAACATATTACCATTAACAACCAAATACGACCATGAAACCTATTTTCTTAGCAGCCTGCGCGGCTGCCCTAGCTTTAAGCTCCTGCAACACGCAGAAGTGGAACGAACAAGAGTGTGACGGTTACCGTCTTATCACCCAAAAAGGCGGTGCCACGCTAGGCTATTCGCCCGAATCGGGCATTACCATCCTGCATGAGGATGGCTATGCCTTCAAAGACCTTAACCGCAACGGGAAGCTGGACATCTACGAAGACTGGCGCCAGCCTCTGGAACAACGCGTAAAGAATCTGGCCGACCAACTCTCCATCGAAGAGATTGCCGGACTGATGCTTTACAGCAATCACCAGGCCATCCCCGCCAACAATTCCGACCAGTTCACCTACAGCGGGAAGCCGTATGCCGAAAGCGGCGCCCAGCCTTGGGAACTGACCGACCAGCAGAAAAAGTTCTTAAAAGAAGACCACCTGCGCCATGTACTGGTAACTTCCGTAGAATCGCCCGAAATCGCTGCCCGCTGGAACAATGCCCTGCAAGCCTATGTGGAAGGACTGGAGCACGGCATTCCCGCCAACAACTCGTCCGACCCGCGCCACTCGGCACGTGCCGACGCAGAGTACAACGCCGGCGGTGGCGGCCAGATTTCCACCTGGCCCAGCTCGCTAGGCATGGCGGCCACGTTCTCGCCCCAACTGATGAAGCGTTTCGGACAGATTGCTTCCGAAGAGTACAGAGCCTTAGGATTCGCCACCAGCCTGTCGCCCCAGGTAGACATTGCCACCGACCCGCGCTGGAATCGCTTCAACGGCACGATGGGAGAAGACCCCAAACTGGTCACCGACCTGGCCCGTGCCTACTGCGACGGTTTCCAGACCTCGGAGGGCGACGCGGAGATTGCCGACGGCTGGGGCTACCAAAGCGTGAACACGATGGTGAAGCACTGGCCCGGAGGCGGTTCCGGTGAGGCCGGACGCGACGCCCACTACGGCTTCGGCAAATACGCCGTCTTCCCCAACAACAACCTACCGCTCCACAAGAAGGCTTTCGTGGAAGGTGCATTCAAACTGGAGGGAAAGACGCGGAAAGCATCGGCCGTGATGCCCTACTACACCATCTCCGTAGGACAGGGCAGCGAGAAAGTAGCCAACTGCTACGACCCAGACATCATCACACGCCAGCTGCGTGAAGAAGCCGGCTTCGACGGCATTGTCTGCACAGACTGGGGAGTGACGGCCGACGTGACGCACCCGGGCATCCACGCCGGCAAACCTTGGGGTGTGGAAGGCCTGACCGTGGCACAGCGGCACTACAAGGCCCTGATGGCCGGCGTGGACCAGTTCGGCGGCAACAACGACAAGCAGCCCATCCTGGAAGCTTATGAGATGGGAATCAAGGAACACGGTGAAGAATGGATGACGGAACGCATGCGCACCTCGGCACGTCGCCTGCTGACGAATATCTTCCACACGGGCCTCTTCGAAAACCCGTACCTCGACCCGGCACACACCGCACAAGTGGTAGGTTGCCCCGACTACATGACCGAGGGCTACGACGCCCAGGTGAAAAGCACCATCATGCTGAAGAACCACGACAACGTACTGCCCGTGAAAGGCAAGAAAAAAGTCTACATCCCGCAACGCCACTACCCGGCCTACACGGGCTTCTGGCACAACCCGATAGAGGCTCGTGACATCACGCCTGTCAGCCGCGAACTGGCCTCCCGCTACTTCGACGTGGTGGATACGCCCGCCGAGGCCGACCTGGCCATCGTCTTCATCGACTCGCCCAACAGCGGCTGGGGCTATGACATGGCCGACCTGAAGCGCGGCGGCAACGGATATGTGCCCATCAGCCTGCAGTACAGCGACTACACCGCCACCACGGCACGCGCCAAAAGCCTGGCCGGAGGCGACCCCTTCGAGAAGTTCGACAACCGCAGCTACCGCGGCAAGACCGTACGCACCATCAACAAAGGCGACATGGACCTGGTGAGAAACACCAAGAAGGCCATGGGCAACCGTCCGGTGGTGGTAGCCATCAACATAAGCAACCCGCCCGTGCTGAAGGAAATCGAACCCTACGCCGACGCCCTGTTCCTCACGTTCGACGTGCAGAACCAAGTCGTCCTGGAGCTTGTCTGCGGCAAGCATGAGCCTTCCGGCCTGTTGCCCTTCCAGATGCCGGCCGACATGGAGACCGTCGAGGCACAAGCCGAAGACACGCCGCGCGACATGCGTTGCCACACGGATGCCGACGGGCATACGTACGACTTCGCCTATGGCCTGAACTGGTCGGGCGTCATCAACGACGAACGTACGCAGACATATAAATAAGCAAACAAAAGGCGCGGATTCCGCGGTTTGCACAGCGCCATCAGCTTTGTGCGACCTGCGGGATCCGCGCCTCCTATCAAAGCGGACACCGGTTGTCAGCCGGACCCTTTCCACGGAACCGGGAGAGCTTTGTCCATATACAAAAAAGGAAGCCATCACTGCGTATGGCTTCCTTTTTGTTTGGTTGGGCTACCTGGATTCGAACCAGGAATGACAGGACCAGAATCTGTAGTGTTACCATTACACCATAGCCCAAACTTGCTATCCCTTTCGGTTTTGCGGTTGCAAAGGTACGAACGTTTTTGGATATAGCAAACTTTTGAAGACTTTTTCTCGAAAAAGTATAGAAAAAAAGCTCCTTTTAGGATTCTCCGTATAGAACGATAGAGGCTGACTAAGGGGTACCGTCTGCAATAAGTACAATTATTTTACCAATACAAAAAATGATATGAGCAACCATTCTCCGAACCGGTGTGCAAACGTCAAACGCCCCCAACGAGCCATGAAACAAATAAAAACCGAAGTCCATACAAACTATCAGACTTTCCATCGAAAACAAATATTGCATTATTTATCAAGGATTTATACAACTCCCCACCAAAAAAACATTTCTTACATTCTCCAAACAATTCTCCACTTCACCTTCGCTACACCTTCGCTTCACCTTCGCTACACCTTCGCTACAACACTGCTATTTGTCCGATTCGACATCAGAGGAATAGCAATGATGCAGCAGTGTGCAATAAAGACACAAAGAGACGGACACCTGTACAATGTAAACATATTTAAACAGCCGACCACCAATCCGTAGTTTAACTGCACTTCAACGGTAATTCACCGCCATAACCCAAGCCACTTTCCTGCCAAAGCTCATTGATTTCCTGAAATGTCAGACAACTCATGATATAGTCTCGTTTTCCTTAAAAGAAAAATACTGTCTTAAATTCTACAAAAGTATCCCCACCGCTTTTCCACCTACCAAACTCGTTTCTCCTCCCTACCTGCTCCCTACCTCGTCCCTGTTATATGACAAGGACCAGGTAGGGAGGAGGTACGAATAAAGTCCATGGAAATCCTCTGTTTGGAAACAGAGAACCATAAACACCCCAAAGGAGGATTCAATAAAAAAAACAGGCACATACCGGTGGCAGCATTAGGGTTTGTTTAGTTTTTGTTTATACCCTGCCGATAATGAATCAAATAGAGAAACCGATGCAAACCGGTTGCATTACCTAAAAAAAGTAAAAAAACGAAGTCTTTCGCTGTTTTACGTGCTCGATACAGGAAATCAGCGTATCTTTGCCCTTAATTTTAACCAGATTCAATATAGAATGAACGAAGCAGAAAAACTTATTCAACAAATCACAGAAGGAATTCAAGATAAAAAAGGAAAAAAGATCGTCATTGCCGATCTGACTAAAATAGACGATACCATTTGCAGTTATTTCGTCATCTGCCAAGGAAACTCTCCCAGCCAAGTCACAGCCATTGTGGAATCGGTAAAGGATTTCGCCCGTAAAGGAGCACATGTCAAGCCTTATTCCATTGACGGCTTACGCAATGCCGAATGGGTGGCCATGGATTATAGCGATGTGCTGGTGCACGTGTTCCTGCCGGAAGCAAGAGATTTTTATAACCTGGAGACTCTCTGGGCTGATGCCAAACTAACCTCAATCCCCGACCTCGATTAACAGACGTATGGACAAGAAAAATATAAACCAAAAGCCTGCCAACAAGCCGAACATGCCTAAGTTCAACCTGAACTGGATGTTCTCCATCATAGCCCTGATGCTGCTGTTTCTGGTGTTTACAGGCGACAAAGGGCTGAACACGAAGGAAATCTCTTACAGTGAGTTCCAACAATACGTGCAGAAGGGCTACATCAGCGAAGTTATCGGCTACGACGACAACTCCGTGGAAGCGTACGTCAAGCCTCAGCACGTGGGAAACATCTTCGGGCAAGACTCCACCCGCGTGGGCAAAAGCCCCATGGTCGTCACCGAAGCACCCTCGAACGACAGCCTGAACGAGTTTCTGGAAAAAGAAAAGAACGAGTCGCACTTCGACGGCACCATCAGCTATAAGAAGAAACAGAACTACATCGGCATCATCCTCTGGCAAGTGCTCCCCATTGCCTTTATCATAGGTTTCTGGATATTCATCTCACGCCGTTGGAGCGGCGGAGGCGGCATGGGCGGTGGAGGCATCTTCAACGTGGGCAAGTCGAAGGCACAACTGTTTGAAAAAGGAGGCAACTCGACCAAAGTCACGTTCAAAGACGTGGCAGGCCTGGCCGGCGCCAAACAAGAGGTGGAAGAGATTGTAGAATTTCTGAAAGAACCGCAAAAATACACAGACTTGGGCGGCAAGATACCCAAGGGTGCCTTGCTGGTAGGCCCTCCGGGCACAGGTAAGACCCTGCTGGCCAAAGCTGTGGCTGGTGAGGCTGACGTACCGTTTTTCTCGCTGGCAGGTTCCGACTTCGTAGAAATGTTCGTGGGCGTAGGAGCCTCGCGTGTACGCGACCTCTTCCGGCAAGCCAAAGAAAAAGCCCCGTGCATCGTCTTCATTGACGAGATAGATGCCGTAGGCCGCGCCCGCTCAAAAGCCGCTGCCATGGGTGGAAACGACGAACGTGAAAACACGCTGAACCAACTGTTGACAGAGATGGACGGTTTCGGTTCAAACAGTGGAGTCATCATCCTGGCTGCCACCAACCGCGTGGACGTGCTGGACAAAGCCCTGCTGCGTGCCGGACGTTTCGACAGACAAATTCACGTAGACTTGCCCGACCTGAATGAACGGAAAGAAATATTCGGCGTACACCTGCGTCCCATCAAGATAGACAACAGTGTGGACATCGACCTCTTGGCACGGCAAACGCCGGGCTTCTCGGGTGCAGACATTGCTAACGTATGCAACGAGGCTGCCCTCATAGCTGCACGGCACAGCAGAAAGTTCGTGGGCAAGCAAGATTTCCTGGAAGCCATTGACCGCATTGTGGGCGGCCTGGAAAAGAAAACCAAAATTACCACCGAAGAAGAACGCCGCTCCATCGCCACACACGAGGCCGGACATGCGTCCATCTCCTGGCTGTTGGAATATGCCAACCCGCTTATCAAAGTAACCATTGTTCCGCGTGGCCGGGCATTGGGCGCCGCCTGGTATCTGCCGGAAGAACGCCAGTTGACCACCAAAGAACAAATGCTGGACGAAATGTGCGCCACCTTAGGCGGACGGGCTGCCGAAGAATTGTTCTTAGGACGGATATCGACCGGAGCCATGAACGACCTGGAGCGTGTGACGAAACAGGCTTACAGCATGATAGCCTATTTCGGCATGAGCGAAAGGTTGCCCAACTTATGCTATTACAGCAACGATGAATATTCCTTCAACCGCCCGTATAGTGAAAAGACGGCAGAACTGATTGACGAAGAAGTGAAGAGGATGGTCAACGAACAATATGACCGTGCCAAACAGATTTTGTCTGAGCACAAGGAAGGACACCAAAGACTGGCTCAAATACTGATAGACAAGGAAGTCATCTTTGCCGACGACGTGGAACAGATTTTCGGTCCCCGTCCTTGGACTTCACGTTCAGAAGAAATCATGGCTGCCAACAAGACTTCTAAAGAAATGAAAGAACTGGCAGAACAAGAAGCCCAAAATGCCACTCAGACGGAGAAAGACGTAGAAGCTCAAAAGGGGAAAGCCTTGCCGGATAAAAGCAAGACACAACCCGAAGGGGAAGGAGAAACTTTGTCGAATGAACCTCAATAATATTTAGACCGTAATCATGAAGAGCAATTTCGTGCAACGCACCATCACAGGCATCTTGTTCGTTGTTATATTGGTGGGGTGCATCTTACTGACCCCCATTTCGTTTGGCATCTTGTTCGCCCTCATCAGCGCATTGTCTGTATATGAGTTCGGGCAACTGATGGACAAAAGCAAGCAAGTGGCAATCAACAAAAAAATCACCAGCCTGGCCGGAGCCTACTTGTTTCTGGCTGTGATGGCTTTTTGCACCGGGGCGACAGATGCACAAGTATTTCTGCCTTACTTGCTGTTGCTGCTCTACCTGATGATTACAGAATTATACCTGAAGAAAGAAAATCCACTGGGAAACTGGGCCTTTACAATGTTGAGCCAGTTGTATATAGCTTTGCCTTTTGCCTTGCTCAACATTTTGGCCTTCCACAACGATGTGGCATCCAGCAGTGTAAGCTATAATCCTGTTTTACCGCTCTCGGTATTCGTTTTCATCTGGCTCAGCGACACGGGGGCTTA
The DNA here is from genome assembly GCF_023336905.1 of Bacteroides sp. ET71. Classification (GTDB taxonomy): domain Bacteria; phylum Bacteroidota; class Bacteroidia; order Bacteroidales; family Bacteroidaceae; genus Bacteroides. The sequence goes on along the minus strand of NZ_JAMBLS010000020.1, from coordinate 22,895 downwards.
TTGCGTAGGTTCACTTATCGGGAAACACCGCTTGTTTGAACGCATCTCGCCCAAGAAGTCGTGGGAAGGCAGCATTGGCGGGGGAGCCTTTTCCATTGCTTCCTCACTCGTATTCGCCCATTACTTTCCCTTCCTCCACTTAGCCGAGTGGATGGGACTGGCCTTTACCGTCGTTGTTTTCGGCACATGGGGCGACCTGACAGAATCGCTCATGAAACGCCAACTGGGAATAAAGGATTCAGGCAACATATTGCCGGGACATGGCGGCATGCTGGACCGCTTTGACAGCGCGTTAATGGCCATCCCGGCTGCGGTGATTTACCTATGCGCAGTCAGATTATTCTGACTCTCTGATACGGTCACCAGATCGAAGGTCAGTTCTTCTTCACCGGCACCTTCCATATTCAATTTCAGTTTTATCCCTTTGGTTTCGGCCGTCACCTGCAATTCGTTCAGGCTGTAAGAGATAAGGCTGTAAGTGCCGGGTGTATCCGTATCGGTCTGTGTATTGCAACGCAGCTCCAAATGGATGTAGCCGTCGTCCGATGCACCCATAGAAGTTGTCTGGGCAGCATCTGGTTGTGGATATACTAATCTGACGGCGGTAGAAAACGGCAGGCGGCGAAGGAACCATACATTCAGATACCCGTTACTGATGGTTATGTCACCGGCAGTGGTAGGAATAGCTTCATGGCCCATTTCCTCTTCGTCAGCAGGCGACATGGATTCTACACAACTGGTCAGCACATCCGTCATATCCAGAATCATCACTGCATGGTCAAACCCGCCATAGTCATCCCACAAAGGGTTAAAGGTTACTACCACCCGCTGTCCGTCGATAGGAACATACCATCCCATATTGGTATTGACCGGCCAACAAGTTCCCCAGACATCGCAATCCAAATAAAAACCCGTGCCCGATATGGTACGCACAGTAGCCAATTGAGGAGCAGTAAAATCGCCCAACGAATATCCTTCATCATCGCTGCAAGACTGCAAGCTCAACATCGCGACCAGGCAAACAATGCCCCACAGATAAACAATCTTTTTCATAAACAATCCTATATAACAACCGTTTACTGAAAAAACACACGAGCCGGGCATTTACTGCACCGGCTCGTGAAGGTTTAACATATAATTACACACTCAGGATTCGTGCCGTCTCCTGGTCAGAAGCTCCACCATCATACGGGCAGCCCGGACTGGCGCACCTGGTGCCCCCAGACAGCGGGCCATTTCATCGTAACCCATACGGACAGATTCTTTCCGTTGTGTGTCGTACAGCAAACGTTGCAGTTCATCCGTCATCTGCTCTACCGTCATCTTGTCTGCCACCAATTCTTTCACGACTTCTTTGCCTGCTATCAGGTTCACCAACGAGATATAAGGAACCTTCAGGATGTGGCGTTTCAAGAAAGCTATCAATTTAGGCACGGGGGTATGGTAACAAACGGCTTGCGGCACTCCGAAGAGAGCTGTCTCCAAGGTTGCAGTCCCCGAAGTGACCAAAGCAACCGTAGCATGAGCCAACAACGGATAAGTGCGGCCAAACAGCACTTTCACATGAGCATGGTTTAAGTACGGCTGATAGAACTCGGAGGTAATGCCTGGCGCTCCGGCCACGACCATCTGCATGCCGGGGATGGAAGAAGCAGCCCGAATCATATCGGGAAGATTGTCTTTGATTTCCTGTTTGCGGCTGCCGGCCAATAAGGCAATGACAGGCTGCCGGCTCAGGCCATTGGAAGCGGAAAATTCCTCAAATGTCTCGACGTAAGTCTTTTTGAAAGCCGCTATTTCATCTACCGTCGGGTTGCCAACGTAATGAATGGGATAGTCGTGCTTGTTCTCAAAGAAATCTACCTCGAAAGGTAAAATAGAGAAGAGCTCATCCACATCGCGCTTGATATTCTTGATGCGGTATTCTTTCCACGCCCATATTTTAGGTGAGATGTAATAATAGACTGGAATATGGGTGTGTGCATGCACATAACGGGCAATCTTCAGGTTGAATCCCGGATAGTCTACCAGTATCACCACGTCGGGACGCCAAGCCGTAATATCGGCCTTGCACTGTTTCATGGCAGCAAAAATGGTACGCAGGTGCAACAGCACGGGGACGAAGCCCATATAGGCCAGTTCCTTATAATGCTTCACCCGGGTGCCGCCCACGGCCGTCATCAGGTCTCCCCCGAAGAAGCGGAATTCCGCCTGCGGGTCTTCTGCCTGCAAGGCTGCCATGAGATGCGAGGCGTGCAAATCGCCGGAGGCTTCGCCGACTATGAGGTAATACTTCATGGGGTTAGAACCAGGTTTGCAGTTCGTCCATCAGTTCATAAGCCGTCATATCTGCGGTGGTAGGTGTGATGGCGATGTAGTCATTGGCCAAGGCCCAGCGGTCGCTCTTTTCGTTTTCAGTGTCGGTCTGCTGGAACTCGCCTGTCAGCCAATAATACTGCGTATCTTCGCGATGGGCAAAGTGTTCCCATTCATTCACCCACTGTCCCTGGCTCTGCTGGCATATTCTCACTCCTTTCAGTTCCTTGGTGTTGGGAATGTTGACATTGAGGCAGGTCAAAGGCGGAAGTCCTTTTTCCAACAGTTTGCGCACAATGTCGCGAATGTATTCACCGGCGGGTTCGAAATCAGCATCCGCCTCGTGGCTGCACAGGGAGAATGCAACCGAAGGCACTCCTTTCAGGCAGCCTTCCATCACGACACCCATCGTGCCGGAATAGTGCACATTGACGGCAGAATTGTCTCCGTGGTTGATGCCGCCAATGACGAGGTCGGGTTTGCGTTCGAGCACGGTGTGGAAAGCCAGCTTGACGCAATCGGTCGGTGTTCCCGAACATTTGTAGACAGTCAGGCCCACTTCTTTGCGCAAGAGTTGGTAATGAATGGGCTCTTTCACCGTCAGCGAGCAAGCCGTGCCCGAACGGGGCGTGTCGGGAGCCATTACTACGATTTCGCCCAGCGGGCGCAGAAACTTAATCAGTTCGCTGATTCCTTTGGCAGTGATGCCATCGTCGTTAGAGACGAGTATCAAAGGTCTTTGATTTTCCATTGTTCTCTTTTTTTGATATATCTGTTACTATGCCGCAAAGATAGAAGTTTGAGGTGAAAAACGGAAACGTAAGAAGACTTCTTTCGCAGGAATCGTAGCGGAAAGAGGCAACATCAAGCGCAAAGAGTGCTTTTCAGACTTTCGTTTGCTTGGTATAAATTCTTCTTGCGCCGAACAGAGATATGCTTGGAGAAGGATACCAGCCGTGCAGGCTGGAGAGCAGCTCCGGAACCAGCCGTGCAGGCTGGAGAGCAGCTCCGGAACCAGCCGCTCTGTCCGGACAAAGGCGGAGCCTCTTCCGCATCCAAACCGAAAAAGCGACGCACCGCCTCACTTTTTTCCCTCCTTCCGCACCATCTTCCTGCCACAAATGCTTATCTTTGCCGACGGTAAACTTAAATCTTGCCGATTATGGACATCTTTCTCATCATCGTAGGCATCCTCTGCCTGCTCACCGGACTGGCGGGCTGCGTACTGCCCGTATTGCCCGGCGTACCTCTGGCATACGGCGGCATGCTGTTGCTGCACATCACCGACCGCGTCCAGTTCACCACCACCCAACTGCTGGTATGGCTGGGCATCGTCGTCATCATCCAAGTGCTGGACTACTTCATCCCGCTGCTGGGCACCAAATATACGGGCGGCACCAAGTGGGGGACGCGCGGCTGCCTGGTAGGTACCATCATCGGACTGTTCTTCATGCCGTGGGGCATCATCCTCGGCCCGTTCATCGGTGCCGTGGTGGGCGAGCTGCTGGGAGGCCGTGAAACAGCCCAAGCCCTCAAGTCGGGACTGGGCTCCGTGCTGGGATTCCTGCTGGGAACTGTGCTGAAATGCGTTGTCTGCGGCTACTTCATCTGGCAGTTTGTCGCAGCATTGGTCTGAAAGAGCGCAGGAATCTTCTTTCTTTTTATTTTCTTTAGCACTCTTATTGTCAACTTATCGAAAGTTTTGTCCTATATTTGTCCCCACACAATCATAAACAAGAGAACTTATGTTGAAAGACACGACTAAGATCAAGGCAGCCCTTATTGGGTTTGGCCGAATGGGGAAAATGTACGGGGAGGCTATGGCGCAAAGCAACCGTTGGGAGATAGCCTACGTCTGCGACCCTTCGCCGTCTTCGCGCGCCGAAGCCCAGAAGATGTTTCCCAACACCCGGACAATTACCGACGAAAACATAATCTTCAACGACGACAGCATCCGGGCAGTCGCCCTTTGCGCACTGGCTGATTCCCGAAAAGAACAAATCGAAAAAGCTGTCAGAACCCATAAACACATCATCGCTGAAAAGCCCGTGGCCGACACCATCGAACACGAATGGGAAGTAGTAGACTTGGTGAAAGACAGCGGCGTGTTTGCCACCGTCAACCTCTATCTGCGCAACTCGTGGTACCATCAAACCATGAAGCAGTTCATCGAAGAAGGCGAAATAGGTGAATTGGCCATCATACGCATCTGCCACATGACTCCTGGACTGGCCCCCGGCGAAGGGCACGAATACGAAGGCCCCGCCTTCCACGATTGCGGCATGCACTACGTCGACATCGCACGCTGGTATGCCGGCAGCGAATACAAAACCTGGCACGCCCAAGGGCTGCGCATGTGGTCCTACAAAGACCCCTGGTGGCTGCAATGCCATGGCACGTTCGAAAACGGCATCGTCTACGACATCACACAAGGCTTCGTCTACGGGCAACTCTCCCAACAGCAAACCCACAACTCCTATACAGACATCATCGGCACCAAAGGCATCGTGCGCATGACGCACGACTTCAAGACAGCCGTTGTCGACCTGCACGGGGTCAACCGTACGCTGCGCATTGAAAAGCCCTTCGGAGGGAAGAACCTGGACAAGCTGTGCGCCCTGATGGCGGAGTCCATCCTGAGCGGCCAACGCGACCCTCGGATGCCGCGGATGCGTGACTCGGCCATCGCCTCACAACACGCGTGGGACTTCCTGGACGATGCCCGCGCCCATGACCTGCCCGCCATAGGCAACCTGGAAACGCTGGAAGAAATCAGGGAACGCCGCCGCCACATGACCAACGGCTACGGACTGCTGAGACACAACAAAGAATAAGAAACCAAATTGTACTAAATCAATAATCAAACTAACTTTTAAAAACTAACGAACATGTCGAAATTCACACGCAGAGAATTTCTGAAGACCGGAGGCTTAGCCTTGGCCGGTCTGACCATTGCCCCGAGCAGCATCCTGGGGCGCAGTCACGGACACATTCCTCCCAGCGACAAAATGAACATTGCCGCCGTCGGTATCGGAGGCATGGGACACGCCAACATCAACGCAGTGAAAGGCACTGAGAACATCGTTGCCTTGTGCGACGTAGACTGGAAATATGCCAAAGGCGTATTTGACGAGTTCCCCAACGCAAAACGCTACTGGGACTACCGCAAGATGTTTGACGAAATGGGCAAGAGCATCGACGGCGTCATCATTGCCACCGCCGACCACACACATGCCATCATCACGGCCGATGCCATGACATTGGGCAAACACGTTTACTGCCAGAAACCCCTCACCCACTCTGTATATGAATCACGTCTGCTGACCAAACTGGCAGAAAGTACAGGCGTTGTCACGCAGATGGGTAACCAAGGTTCGTCCGGCGAAGGCACCGACCTCGTCTGCGAATGGATTTGGAACGGCGAAATAGGCGACGTCTACAAGGTAGAATGTGCCACAGACCGCCCCATCTGGCCCCAAGGTCTGAACGTGCCCGAGAAAGAAGAACGCATCCCCAAGACACTGAACTGGGATCTCTTCACTGGTCCGGCCAAGCTGAACCCCTACAACCCCATCTACCACCCCTGGAACTGGCGCGGCTGGTGGGACTACGGAACAGGCGCATTGGGCGACATGGCTTGCCACATCCTGCACCAGCCCTTCCGTGCACTGAAATTGAAATATCCCACGAAAGTAGAAGGCTCTTCTACGCTGCTGCTGAACGCCTGCGCGCCGCAAGCACAGCACGTCAAGATGATATTCCCCGCCCGCGAGAACATGCCGAAGGTAGCCATGCCCGAAGTCGAAGTACACTGGTACGACGGCGGCATGATGCCCGAACGCCCGAAAGGCTTCCCCGAAGGCAAACAACTGATGCAGAGCGGCGGTGGCCTGACCATCTTCCACGGTACCAAAGACACGCTGATTTGCGGATGCTACGGCGAAAATCCATGGTTACTCTCCGGCCGTGTGCCCAACGCACCGAAAGTATGCCGCCGCGTGAAAACATCACACGAAATGGACTGGGTACGCGCCTGCAAAGAAAGCAAAGAAAACCGCGTTCCGTGTAAGTCGGACTTCTCGGAAGCCGGCCCGATGAATGAAATGGTTGTCATGGGCGTATTGGCCATCCGCTTGCAAGCCCTGAACCGCACGCTGGAATGGGATGGCGAGAACATGCGCTTCACCAACATCGGCCCGGACGAAACCATCCGCACAGTTATCAAAGACGGTTTCAAGATTCACGACGGACACCCGACGTTCGACAAGACGTGGACAGACCCCGTCAACGCACAAGCTTTCGCACAAGAACTTATCAAGCACACTTACCGCGAAGGCTGGGCACTGCCGGCCATGCCCAAATAAAAGGCTGATAAAAAAGCACAAATACGTCTCGGCGAAATACAGACAATGTTTCGCCGAGACAAAACATACAGCAGACAACCAAATTTATACATAACAAAAATCAATCGTATGAAACAAGTTCTTTATTCATTAGGATGCGCTGCACTGGCCTTCTCATTGGCAGCATGCGGCGGTAAAAAAGCACAAAACACGGAAGCAGAAGCGCAAACGAAAGCTCCCGCAGCACCGGAATATGCCTTAATGGACAAACCTCAGGCCAATCTGGACGAGTTCCAGAAAGACGCTGACGGCTACATCACCATCTTCGACGGCAAGACCATGAAGGGATGGCGTGGTTATGGACGCGACACCGTGCCCGGACGCTGGGTAGTAGAAGACGGCTGCATCAAGTTCAACGGCAGCGGCGGTGGCGAGGCTCAGGCCGGCGACGGTGGCGACCTGATTTTCTCACACAAGTTTAAGAACTTCGAACTGGAACTGGAATGGAAGATTTCCAAAGGCGGTAACTCGGGTATCCTCTACCTGGCACAAGAAGTAACGACGAAGGACAAAGACGGCAACACAGTAGTAGAACCTATCTACATCTCGGCTCCCGAATACCAGGTGTTGGACAATGCGAATCACCCGGATGCCAAGCTGGGCAAGGACAACAACCGCCAGTCGGCTTCGCTGTATGACATGATTCCCGCTGTTCCGCAGAACGCAAAACCTTTCGGCGAATGGAACAAGGCTAAAATCATGGTGTACAAAGGCACTGTGGTACACGGACAAAATGACCAAAACGTATTGGAATATCACTTGTGGACTCCGAAATGGACAGAGATGCTGCAGGCCAGCAAGTTCAGCGAGACGGCATGGCCGCTGGCTTTCGAACTGCTGAACAACTGCGGCGGCGAGAACCACGAGGGTTACATCGGCCTGCAAGACCATGGCGACGATGTATGGTATCGTAATATCCGTGTGAAGATTCTGGACTAATAGAAAGAGACAAGTTAACGAGTGGACGAGTTGACAAGGAGACGAGTTGACGAGGAAACGAGTTAACAGAAAGACAAAGTGTGGGGGCAAGCGGACAAGATAGGCAGTTAGCTTGTCCCCACGTTCTTTCAGTCCGATAGGTTATCATTTATTGACAAACAACTTAATAAACAGACAGAAGACTATGAAGATAAAACAAATGATGATAATGGCCGCCGCAGCATGCATGGGCATGGTGCAGACGGCATGTACGACGCAGGCGGCTGCCACCGATGCGCCGAAGGAGAAGAAGGAGATATGCGTACAGCTTTACTCAGTACGCGACTTGTTGTCGCAACCCGACAGTTTGGAGCCGGTAGTGAAACAACTGGCTGCCATGGGCTACACGAGCGTGGAGGCTGCCAACTATGGCGACGGGAAGTTGTACGGACGGACGCCGGAAGAGTTCAAGGCGTTGATAGAGAAATATGGCATGGAGGTGCTGTCGTCGCACGTGGGACGCACGCTGAGCGACGAGGAGCTGGCCAGCGGCAACTGCGAAGAGTCGCTGAAATGGTGGGACCAGACCATTGCCGCCCACAAAGCCGCAGGCATGAAATACATTGTCATGCCGTGGATGGACGTGCCCAAGACGCTGAAAGACATGCAGACGTATTGCGATTATTTCAACGAGATAGGCCGCCGCTGCCAGGCTGCGGGGATGAAGTTCGGCTATCACAACCATGCGCACGAATTCCAGAAGATAGAGGACAAGGAAGTGATGTACGACTACATGTTGCAACACACCGACCCGTCGCTGGTATTCTTCGAGATGGACGTCTATTGGGTGGTGCGCGGACAGGCTGCCCCGGTGGAATATTTCAAGAAGTATCCCGGCCGCTTCCGCCTGCTGCACATCAAGGATGAGATGGAAATCGGGCAGAGCGGCATGGTGGGCTTCGACGCCATCTTCCGCAACGCGCAGACGGCCGGCGTGGAGGGCATCGTGGTGGAAGTGGAACGCTATTCGATGCCTGTCATCGAGAGCGTCGAGCAGAGTTTGGACTACTTGCTGGAAGCTCCGTTCGTACCGGCGTCGTACGGCAAGTGACACGCAGCCGGAGGCTGGAACGAAAAGAGAGGAGGATATGCCCCCCGCGGTGGGGATTAGCATATCCTCCTCTCCTTGTTCATGCGGCTATGGTCAGCCGAAGGTGCCTTGGCCGCTGTCGTCGCCGTCCTCGCCGCCGGTGCCGGGGGTGGTGGAACCGGTCGCCTCGCCGCCCCACTCTTCCCATTTCAGTTTGTCGGGCACTAAGGCTCGCGTGGCCGTATGGTCGGACGCACGCGAATATTCCGGCAAGAAACGCACGCGCACGCCTACGATCTGGTTGGCATTCACCTCCTCGGGGGTATCGACACCCTGGCCGGCGGCTGTCAGCGTATAGTAGAACGTGCCAACGCCATCCAACTTGACCGAGCGGCCATTGCTCATGTAGATGCTCATGGCCCGAGCCAGGTTCTTCAGGACGTTGTACGTATCGCCTACGCTGGCCGACGAGAAATCGGCGAGCAACTGGGCAATCTCGTCAGTCGTCACAGGATCGCCCACGGTAACGGATTGTGGATACCACTTTCCGTTAATTTTTTTCTTCTTTTTCTTATAGTAGGGCATAGTTATAAGTTTAGCCGTCTCCTGACACCTTACAGAAGGGGGTGGGGAATCGTTCCGTACCATTCCGGGAATCGTTCCGTACCATTCCCAGAAGGATTACGTAGTATTCCGGTCAATAGAAGGATTTTCTCCCCGAATCTTCCGAATTTGTCAGAAAAAAAGAACAAGAAGTTACCGGGTTCACCGCCATTCCGGCTTGGCATGACCATGGGACGATTGTCCGAAGGTCACGAGGCAAATATAGGCAATCGACCGGAGAAATCCAAATCTCCGAGCCACATATTTCCGGAAAAATCGCACCGCCCGGAGGCAAGGGGCCGAAACGGAAAGAGGGAGACCCTGCGGCCTCCCTCCCATCGTTCATAAACACACACGTCACGCCCGGGCAGGCGCAGCGCTTTTCGTCTTCATCAGCCAGTGCCGCTTGAGCTACTCGCGCACGGACAGGTCGTAGAGCTTCAGACATGCTACGCCTGCGGCTTCAACGACGTGGCCTACTTCTGCCGCACCTTCCGCCGCTACAAAGGCTTCCCGCCCTCACAAGCCAAGGCCGCCCGCTCTACCAACACCACGGCATAAGCCGCGATGCCCTCCTCGCGCCCCGTAAAGCCCAGCCGCTCCGTCGTAGTAGCCTTGATAGAAACATCCTCCTCATCCACCCCCATCACGGCAGCCAGCACCTGCTTCATACGCGGAATATGCGGATTCAACTTCGGACGTTCGGCACAGACCGTCACATCCACATTGCCCACGGCATACCCCTTCGAAGCCAGCAGAGCCACCGTCTTCCGCAGCAACACCTTGCTATCAATGTTCTCATACTCCCCGGCCGTATCCGGAAAGTGATAACCGATGTCACGCATGTTCGCCGCCCCCAACAGGGCATCGCAAACAGCATGAATCAGGACATCCGCATCCGAATGTCCCAACAAGCCCCTGTCATGCTCCAGACGGATGCCACCCAACCACAGTTCACGCCCCTCCACCAAACGATGGACATCATACCCGAATCCCACGCGAATCTTTGCCATAAAGCCCTTATAACATTATTATCTTACATAAAAGTCCAAAACATTCTCCACGCCCAAATAGCCTTGCAAACGTTGCCCCACAGCCACAGGGCCTACACCCGCAGGCGTCCCGGTGAAAATCAAGTCGCCCATCTTCAGTGTCATAAATCGGCTGACGTAAGCGATGATGTCATCCACACGGAACAACATGTCGCCCGTCCATCCCTGCTGCACCGTCTGGCCGTCTATGTCCAGATGGAAGTCCAACCGCTGCACATCTCCTCCCAACTGCTCCAACGGCAGGAAACGGCCGATAACGGCCGAATTGTCAAACCCCTTCGACAACTCCCAAGGCAATCCCCCGGCACGAAAACGGTTCTGCCAATCACGCGCAGTGAAATCAATACCCACCGTCACAGCATCATAATACCGACGGGCAAAACGCGGAGCTATACACTTGCCCAGACGGCAAACATGCACCACCACCTCCGCTTCATATTGCACATCAGAAGAAAAATCAGGTAAAAAAAACGGTTTCCCGTCTTTCAGCAACGCAGAATCCGGTTTCAAGAAGATGACCGGCTCCGTATCATTCCCGGCATGTCCCAGCTCCACATTATGCCGGGCATAATTCATGCCTACCGCTATTATTTTCATTCCTTATCACCAATAAGATTCAACCGATTAAACATCAATGCCAAATGGGCATAAAGAGAAGTATTCTGTACCACAATATGCTCGGGCACACGGATACGGAAAGGAGTAAAATTCCATACCGCCCGTATGCCTCCTTGCACCATCATGTCTGTCACCTCCTGAGCAATCTCGATAGGTACAGTCAGCACACCAATGCGCACGTCATACTCCTTCATCTTCCGCTCAAACTCAGAGGTATGAAAAACCGGGATGCCTCCTGGCGCTGTCCCTATCCGTTGAGGATTGACGTCGAAAGCCGCCACTATCTCCAACCCGAAATGTTGCAATCCGGAATCGCACAACAACGCTCCGCCCAAGCTACCGGCCCCGAACAAGAAAGCTTTGTGCATCTGGCTAAACCCCAGGAAGTCCTCCAGCACAGCAATCAATGAATCCACTTCATACCCCACCCGTGTACGGCCTACAATGTGCACATACGACAAATCTTTTGCCACCTGAGAAGCATCAATGTTTATTTCTGCCGCTATCCGTGTAGACGAGACAAAGCGCTCCCCTTTCTTTCTCAACAGCTTGGCATTGGAAAGATACCACGGTAATCGACGTAACGTCGGTTCGGGAACATGAAGAGTAGCTTTTTTAAGCGAGAGGCAGTTCATGGTCTTTTTCCTTTAATATATAGTATATGGTAGAGCAAAGGTACACTTTTTTTCCTACTCTGGCAAAAATATGCTATTTTTGGAGCGTGATAGCGTAAGCTCTCCCCCAATGAACTGCCGGGGGAGCATAAATGCTATGAAGAATAACCAACTACTCCCTTACCGATATGAGAAAAGACAACAAGAATAACGATTGGAAAGAACGGCTTAACATCGTATACTCTACCAACCCGAACTTCCACTATGAAACAGAAACAGAACAGGAAGAAAGCACCCTCCCCCCTTCCCAGCAACGTCTACGCGTCAGCCTGGACCGCAAGAACCGCGGCGGGAAAGTGGTGACCCTTGTCACCGGCTTTGTAGGTACTGACGATGACCTGAAAGAATTAGGCAAAATGTTGAAAAGCAAATGTGGCGTAGGGGGATCAGCCAAAGACGGAGAAATTATCGTGCAAGGCGACTTCAAACAAAAAGTAGCCGAACTGCTTTTGAAAGCCGGATACACTCAGACGAAAACTGCCGGATAAGAAAAAATCAGGCCAATCGACACCCCAAACTCCGCAATCAGGCCAATCCATATCAAAAAGAGAGGAGGATATATCCAACGGACACACCCTCCTCTTATCTCATATAGTCCTGAAAGAACTATTATTCAGCACGCAACGTAAAGCGTTTGAAATCCAATACCGTCAGCTCCTTGTCTTGCGACTTCAGATAGTCGGCAATGGTCATCTTGGCGTCCTGAATATACTCTTGGTTCAACAGACAGTTCTCTTTATAGAACTTAGCCATACGCCCCTTGGCAATGTTCTCAATCATCTGAGCAGGCAAGTTTGCAGCTTTTTCTGCAGCAACTTTCTCTTTCAAGTCACGGATTTCCTGAGCTTGAGCTTCCGTGATATTGCCCTTCATGATGCCTTCGTTCAGGTGCTCTTCGTTTTCAGCAATGTAGAGGTTGAAACCAGCCTTCTTCAAAGCAGCCTCTACAGCTTTCTGAATCTGTTCAGCCTTTGTCTTTTCAACAGCCACTTGCATCTCGTTATTCTTCACATCTTCGGGAACACCAGCTTCGTTCACTGCAATCGGGTTCATGGCAGCAATCTGCATGGCTACTTCATGGCCTACTTTCTCGTCAACCACTTTGTTCAGAACTACCATCGTGCAAAGGAAGTTCTTGTTCTGGTGGTTATAAGTAGAGATAGAAGGACCTTCTACCGTCTGGTATCCATCCAGTTCCATCTTTTCACCCGTGATGCCGCTACGGTCAGTTACAGCCTCAGCCACAGTCATATCGCCCAGTTTCAGAGCCTTTACTTCATCCAAAGTCTTGCACTTGTTGGCAACAGCAGCATCCAAGATATCCTGAGCCAGTTTCACGAAATCGGCATTCTGAGCCACGAAGTCTGTTTCACACTTCAAGGCAATCATAGCGCCAAAGCCATCTACGGCTTTCACCAGCACGCAACCTTCGGCAGCGTCACGGTCCGAACGTTTTGCGGCAACAGCCTGTCCTTTCTCACGGATAATCTTTATAGCTTGGTCGAAATCGCCTTCAGCCTGTGTCAAGGCGTTTTTACAATCCATCATACCAGCGCCCGTCATTTTGCGGAGCTTGGTTATATCAGCCATTGTTACAGCCATAATCTTTTTTCTTTTTATATGGGTTAATAAAAATAAGAAGTAGTCAGCAGCAAGAAGAAGCAGTAAGGAGAATTTTCACGCGCATGGTGCACGATTTTTCCACCGGCTACTGACCTCTGACTGCTAACTACTTCCGTATGTTTTAAGCTTCTTCTTCCTCCTTAATGAAAGCAGCAGCCTTGGAAGCGTTGATAGCTTCTTCGTCCGACTTGTCGAGGCGGGCTTTGGCAACACGTTTCTTGCCTTTGTTGACAACTGCTCCTTCGCCGGCAGCTTCCATGTCCACTTTTTCAGCCTTGCGTTCTTCCAGGCCTTCTTGCATGGCAGCGCAGCAAGCATCAAGGATAACCTCTACCGACTTGGTTGCATCATCATTGGCGGGGATTACAAAATCCACGTTAGTCGGGTCAGAGTTCGTATCAACAATGCCGAATACGGGGATGCCCAGACGATTGGCCTCGCGCACGGCAATGTTTTCTTTCATTACGTCCACTACGAACAAAGCAGAGGGCAGACGAGTCAGGTCGGCGATGGAACCGAGGTTCTTTTCCAACTTGGCACGCTGACGGGAGATCTGCAGGATTTCACGTTTGGAGAGGTTGGCATACGTACCGTCGTTCGACAGTTTGTCGATAGTAGCCATCTTTTTCACTGCCTTACGGATAGTAGGGAAGTTTGTCAACATACCGCCCGGCCAACGCTCGATTACATAAGGCATATTCACAGAGGCAGCTTTGTCGGCCACCACTTGCTTGGCTTGTTTTTTAGTAGCAACAAACAGGATTTTCTTTCCTGATTTAGCGATTTGTTTCAAAGCTTCAGCAGCTTCGTCTATTTTGGCAACGGTTTTGTTGAGGTCGATAATGTGGATACCATTGCGCTCCATGAAAATATAGGGAGCCATTGCAGGGTTCCATTTACGCTTCAGATGGCCGAAGTGGCAACCTGCTTCCAACAGTGTATCAAAATTTGTTCTTGACATAGTCTTTGTTTCTTTAATTCGTTTACTTTCTTTTTTGTTTTTCTTCTAAACCAACCGCCGGGTAGCCTTCTGAGAAAGAGTCCCGGTAGTTTAGATACTAAACGCTGTTCAGTTGTCGGAGTTATCAGTTGACTTGCCAACAAGGAAAACCTCGTTAACTTGTTAACCTGTCCACTTGTTAACTTGAGTAACTGATTAACGCTTACTGAACTGGAATCTGCGACGTGCTTTGGGACGACCCGGTTTCTTACGTTCAACGGCACGGGGGTCGCGCGTCATGAAGCCTTCGGCACGCAGGGCAGCCTTGTCCTCGGGATTGATTTTTACCAAGGCACGGGCAATGGCAAGGCGAAGAGCCTGAGACTGTCCGGTGAAGCCACCGCCACAAAGGTTGACTTTAATATCATATTTCTCGGCAACGCCCAGCTTGTTCAACGGTTGTTTTACCACATACTGGAGGATGCTTGAGGGAAAGTATTCTGCGAGATCCCGTTTGTTTATCGTAATCTTGCCTGTTCCTTCGCTTACGAAAACGCGTGCAATAGCACTTTTACGTCTGCCTAATGCATTTACTACTTCCATTATCTCTTATTTAAGTGCGTTAATATCAATCATTTTGGGGCTTTGAGCTTCATGTTTGTGCTCACTGCCTGCATATACATACAGATTGCCCAGCAGCTTGGCGCCCAGCTTGTTCTTGGGCAGCATGCCTTTTACTACTTTTCTCAGCAGCTTGTCTTCGCCGTTGGGTTTTGCCATCAGGCGGGCGGGAGTCATTTCACGCTGACCGCCGGGGTAGCCCGTGTAAGACAGGTAGACTTTGTCCGTCCACTTGTTTCCAGTCATTTTCACCTTATCGGCATTGATAATGATGACATTATCGCCGCAATCTACGTGAGGGGTAAAATTGGGTTTGTACTTCCCTCTCAGCAGTTTCGCAACTTTCGCGCCCAGACGGCCCAGCACTTGGTCCGTAGCGTCAACGACGACCCATTCTTTGGTCACCGTAGTTTTGTTGGCAGAAATGGTCTTGTAACTTAAAGTATCCACTCTTGAAATGTTTTTAAAATTGTTACTACTAATTCGCTTTTCACAGCAGGCAATGGGTTGGACACACTCCATTAACTTACTATGAATTAATCGCTTAACCTTTTTTGATAATAATCGGCTTGCAAAGGTACGGATTTTCCGGCAAACAGCAAATGTTTTGCGTATTTTTTTGAGTGACAGTCTGTATGCAGCGAGCGGACACGAACAGTCGGTCGCGAAAGCGGCGGGGACGAACAGGAAGAAGCCACGTCCATCCGATTTAGGAAGTGTATTTCCATAATAACAACATGATAGACCCGCGGACAAAGACAGCCGATTTTCGCATCAGAAACAAAGTCTTAAAAAGGAAAGCGACGCCGGAGTACGAAACGGCCATGCCTTGTCCGAACAAGAGGCGCGGCTCGTTCGAGCACCGGCCGGGCTTCTGACGCACACCAAGCAAAAGGGCAACGAAAAAGAGCAACGAAAGGGGTGAAAACCGAAAAAGAGGCGGATGCACTTGTAAGAAAAACAGAGCTCATTTTTTCAAACATTTCATTTCTTATAATAAGAATTTATAGTTAACTTTGCCGCTCATAAGACCACAAGACAATTTCATGTGAGACACGCCCTTACTACCTACGGGCCAGCTTCTGTGCCTCCTCATCCATCACACCGGCAGAGGAAGCAGCCGGGAACGAAAAACTATATCAAAATGAAGAAAAATGCTATTTTATGGATGTTTGGCGCCCTGTTCGGCGTCATGACTGGTTTGTGTGCCTGCAGCGACGACGACGAAGGCGGCAATGGCGGCGTGGACAACGGAGCGTTGGTAAGTGACCAAGTGCCCGACACGCCCGGATGGTCCGGCTCGACCGACAACGGCGTCTGCACCTACACGCCGCAAGGTGTTGACTATCAAGACTACCCCGGTTACTACGCCTTCGACTTCAAAGACGGTGTGTGTCAGGAAGCTGTGTACGACCTGGTGTGTGAATCGGAAATGGAAGCCCAATACATCAGCAATGTGCTGAACAACGGCACGTTCGAAGACCTGATGGGCGACGAGGAATACAGCCTGGCATCCGCAACGACCGACCAGAAATCATTGCTGGGCCAATCGCTGCGCTACCTTCAGACGCTCCGCAAAGTAATGGCGAAGACCGTGCCCGCCACGCGCGCCGACTTGCTGGGCATCAGTTGCACGCAGAGCGGCAAGGTTATCGTGTTCAAGCTGGATTGCTTCAAGGGAAAAGACGGCGAAACGACGCAATACGTCATGCAAACCTGGGACACCGGACTCAGCCAAGACAACCTGCCCGACGCACCCATATTCGGGACCTACGACGCCTCTACCGGGCGGTACACCAACAACAACATCATGGGCCTGGCCAACAGCCGCTACGAAATCTCCACGCAGTATGACGGCGATGCCCTGACCGACTTCACCACCACGCTGACCCTGCCCAACGCCACCTGGGCCTGGGCTCTGGAGGAGAGCTTCAACGAGCAGGCCGAAGACTACATCGAGATCTTTGGTGAAGCCCCCGAAGTCTCGCGCAACGGCAACCAGGTGACCGTAAAAGCCATCATCGCAGGCCCAGTCACCCGCGAACAGGCCGAAGACCTCATCATCGTACTGGACATAATGATGAACATGCCTATGGGCATCACGCTCTTCAGCTAACCGCCGATACTTAAAATAAAAGCCCGCTCTGAGCGGGCTTTTATTTTATCTGCCAAAAGGCTTAGAAATCAGCATTGCGCGGCGTACGCGGGAAGGGGATGACGTCGCGGATGTTGGCCATGCCGGTGACGAACAGCAGCAGGCGTTCAAAACCCAGACCGAAACCGGCGTGCGGGCAAGTGCCATACTTGCGGGTGTCCAGATACCACCACATGTCTTTCATCGGGATGTGCAACTCCTCGATGCGCGCCATCAGCTTGCCGTAATCCTCTTCACGGACACTGCCGCCGATGATTTCGCCAATCTGCGGGAACAACACGTCGGTGCCCTGCACCGTCTTCCCATCTTCGTTCTGCTTCATGTAGAAAGCCTTGATTTCCTTCGGATAATCGGTCATGATGACCGGTTTGCGGAAGTGCTCCTCCACCAAGTAACGCTCGTGCTCGCTGGCCAGGTCGCAGCCCCAGTAGACGGGGAACTCAAACTTGCGCCCTGCAGCCACCGCCTTTTCCAGAATCTTGATACCTTCCGTATAAGGCAGACGCACGAATTCGGTATTCACCACGCTCTGCAGACGCTCTATCAAGCCCTTGTCCACCATCTTGTTCAAGAACTCCAAGTCATCCTTGCAGTTGTCCAGCGCCCATTGCACGCAATACTTAATGAACTCTTCCTCCAAATCCATCAGCTCCTTCAGGTCGGCAAAAGCCACTTCCGGCTCGACCATCCAGAACTCGGCCAAATGGCGCGGTGTGTTCGAATTTTCAGCACGGAACGTGGGGCCGAAGGTATAGATGGCACCCAGAGCCGTGGCCGCCAATTCGCCTTCCAACTGCCCGGACACCGTCAGACTGGCCTGCTTGCCAAAGAAATCATCGTCATAGATGATGGAACCATTCTCATCCTTCTTCAAATCGTAGAGATTCATCGTTGTCACCTGAAACATCTGGCCGGCACCCTCGCAGTCGGAAGCCGTGATGATAGGCGTGTGGAAATAGAAGAATCCCTTCTCGTGGAAAAACTTATGAATCGCAATGGCCATGTTATGACGGATACGGAACACCGCACCAAACGTATTGGTACGGGGGCGCAAATGGGCCACTTCGCGCAGGAACTCCATAGAGTGCCCCTTCTTTTGCAGCGGGTAGGTATTGTCACATGCCCCCAGCAGCTCTATCTCGCGGGCTTGCAGCTCAACTTTCTGTCCGGAACCGACCGACTCGGTCAGCACACCGTTCACGCTCAGACAGGCACCCGTGGTTATCTCCTTCAGCAGCGTCTCGTCGAAGTTGGCCACATCGACCACAATCTGTACGTTATTGATGGTAGAACCGTCATTCAGCGCAATGAAGCTGACTTGCTTGCTTCCCCGGCGGGTACGCACCCAGCCTTTCACGTTGACCGAAGTCCCGAAATCGTCGCGCTTCAAGAGGTCAACCACCTTTGTTCTACTTATCTTTTCCATCTTCTCTATACATTATTATATTTATCATTCAAAAGACCCCATGCGTAGGAAGTTCACCTCCTGCTCCGTGAGGAAACGCCATTCGCCACGGCGCAGACCCTTCTTGGTCAGACCGGCAAAGTAAACACGGTCCAGCTTCTGCACCTTATAGCCCAAAGACTCGAAGATACGGCGGACAATGCGGTTCTTGCCCGAATGGATTTCGATGCCGACGTCGCTCTTCTTGTTCTCATCGGTGTAGCTGATGGCATCGGCATGGATTTCCCCATCGTCCAGTTGGATACCGGAAGCAATCTGGTCCATGTCCGCCTTGGTCAAGTTTTTGTCCAAATGTACGTGATAGATTTTCTTCTTCAGATACTTCGGATGTGTCAATTTCGAAGCCAAATCACCGTCGTTTGTCAACAGCAGCACACCGGTAGTGTTACGGTCCAAACGTCCCACAGGATAAATGCGCTCAGGACAAGCCCCTTTCACCAGATCCATCACCGTACGGCGGGCCTGCGGGTCATCGGAAGTCGTCACCGTGTCCTTCGGCTTGTTCAGCAGGATGTAGATTTTGCGCTCGATGCTGACAGGCTGGTCGTGGAACTTCACTTCGTCTCCGCGCTTGATTTTGGTTCCCAACTCCGTAATCACTTCCCCGTTGACCGAAACAACACCTGCCGTGATAAATTCATCGGCTTCGCGACGAGAGCAAACACCTGCATTGGCCAAGAACTTGTTCAAGCGAATCGGCTCGTTCGGGTCGACGAACTGTTCCTTATACTCTATCTGCTTCTTTTTGCTGTACTTTGCGTTAGGGTCGTAATCGTTTGTACGACGACGGGGAGCGTTGCCATACGGACGGTTGCCGGCGTTATTGAAGTTATTGAAACGGGGACGTCCCGCATTGTTGCCGAACGGACGCTGAGGACGGTCGCCAGAAGCAGAATTATAGCGCGGACGAAGCGTACGGTCTACGTTGCCGTAAGCGGCACGGTCGTTATTGTACGGGCGCGGACGCTGCTCGCCATTCTCGCCGTTAAACCTCGGGTGGTTCGGACGCTGTTCAGCATTGTAGGGACGTTGCTGCGGGCGGAACGGACGCTGAGGACGGTCATTTCCCCCATTCTCCGGACTGTTATACCGCGGACGATAAGGGCGGTCACTGCTATAAACACGGTCGCCACCATAAGGGCGCTGCGGCCGATCGCCGTTTTCATTGTTCGGGTTAAAACGAGGGCGATAGGGCCGGTCGCTGCTATACGCACGCTGTGGGCGACTGCCACCATTCTCGCTGTTAAAACGCGGACGGTAAGGGCGGGTTCCTCCCTCACGGTTATAAGGCACACGCGAATAGTTATTCTCTTTATTAGACTGGGTTCCCTCACGGTCGGCACCAGAGTTCTCTGCTGATGGAGAAGCATCCTGCCAGTTTTCGTTTTCTGTTGTCATTGTTTTATTCAGATAAAATTAAACCTTTGGCCTCACGGCCTTATGAATTGTAGATTGAGTTTTTTAGAATCAGAATCTTTCAAGCGTTTACATTCCAGTATAATTATGCGGCGTGATAGCCCGCAATTCCTGCTTAATGTCTTCTCCGACATTCAGGCCTTCAATGAACTCCTTAATGGAAGACTCGGTGACTACGTGGTTCGTGCGCGTCAGCTCTTTCAAAGCTTCATAAGGATGCGGATAGCCTTCGCGACGCAAAATGGTCTGGATGGCTTCTGCTACCACACTCCAGCAATTATCCAAGTCACGAGAAATGGCCGGCTCGTTCAGCAACAGTTTGCGAAGCCCTTTCAAGGAGCTCTGTATGGCTATCAGTATATGGCCGAAAGGCACTCCGACATTGCGCAACACGGTAGAGTCTGTCAAATCACGCTGCAAACGCGATACAGGCAGTTTCACGGCGAGGTGGTTCAACAAGGCATTAGCCACTCCGAGGTTTCCTTCAGCGTTTTCGAAGTCAATGGGATTTACCTTGTGGGGCATAGCACTCGAGCCTACTTCGCCGGCTTTGATGCGCTGTTTGAAATATTCCATCGAAATATACTGCCAGAAGTCACGGTTCATGTCTATCATGATAGTGTTGATGCGCTTCAGGGCGTCAAAAACGGCAGCCAGGTTGTCATAGTTGGAAATCTGCGTGGTATATTCTTCACGCTCCAGGCCTAACTTCTCGGAGACGAAACGATTGCCGAAAGCCTTCCAATCATATGCGGGATAGGCTACATGATGGGCATTGTAATTGCCTGTGGCTCCACCGAACTTGGCAGTCAGGGGACAAGCTTTCAGCAAGGTCAACTGCTGTTTCAAGCGGTAGGCGAAGACGTTAATTTCCTTTCCCAAGCGTGTGGGCGATGCGGGCTGTCCATGTGTTTTGGCCAGCATCGGGATATTGGCCCACTCGGCCGCATAGGCTTCCAACTGCGCAATGAGTTCCTCCAACTGCGGATAGTAGGCTTGTTCCAATGCTTCTTTCACCGAGAGGGGCACGGAGGTGTTGTTAATGTCTTGCGAGGTGAGTCCGAAATGGATAAATTCCTTATATGGCTCCATGCCATCCAGTTTGTCGAACTGTTCTTTCAGGAAATATTCGACAGCCTTCACGTCGTGGTTCGTCACGCTTTCAATTTCCTTTATGCAGGCAGCATCTTCCTCCGAGAAGTTCTGATAGATGGCACGAAGGCGTTCGAATACGCCTTTATCTACGTTTTTCAGTTGAGGAAGGGGCAATTCGCACAAAGCGATGAAGTATTCCACTTCTACCCGTACGCGGTATCTGATCAATGCATACTCAGAAAAATAGGCGGCCAAGACATCCGTCTTCCCCCTATATCGTCCGTCAATCGGAGAGATGGCGGTTAAAACATCCAGTTTCATACGTCGTATTTATGATGATAATTATCAGGGCGCAAAATTACGCTTTTTTCCCGACAAACGACTAAAGAATGTCATTAAAATACGCTAAGAACAAAGGCGTTTTCCTATGGAGACGTGGTTTCACCAACCCATTGTTTCGCAGATTTGAGCGAAAGAAGCGTCTTTCAGCAGCACCCGTTTGTCGGCATCCAGCAGATAGAGCGCCGGCATGGCTTTCAGGTCATACAAAGCTTGCGTCTTGATAAGTTCGCGGTCGGTCCCTACCGTCCAGTCAGCAGGTATTTCATCCAGGCGGTCGCGCCACACTCGGAGATTCCCTTCCGTATAAATGGACAGCACCTGGGCCTGCCCGCTGCTGACAGCTTCGGCAAAGAGCGTGTTGCCTTTCATCTCCTGCAACGTGGCATGACAGTTCTCACACTCGGGGTCGTAGAAGAAGAGTATCAGCACCGGGGCTTCCACCTGGGTCGACGACAGAGTCCGCCGTTGCCCATCGGGCAAATAATAGGTGAAATCTTCCGCCGCCTGCCCGGGATTGTTGCGTCCAGTCAGTTTCCGCAAAAATGTCCAACGCTCACGCCGCACGTCTTCGGCTGGGGCATGAGCCAGCAAGGCATCGAGGAAACGTGCATAAAGTTCCTCGTCGCGCATGGGTGACATGGGGTCATACAAATATTTCTCCACCAAGGCAGGCATCTCCTTGCAAGCTTCGGCCGAAAGGACTATTTTCTCGCAAAAGACGCCCAATGCTTCGTCGGCCTCCGCCTTGTCAGGATGAGTCCCGGCCAAAGCCACATAATTCACCAGCCCTTGCTCCGTCACGTCGGCACGATGCAGCAACACCGTATCGGCAAAATCGTAGTTGTCCCAATAATGCAGCAGCAGATAACTTCTGCGCTCCTGCGGTTCGGTCATCGTTTCGGGAATGGCAGGGAAAGGGAAAGCATCTTGTCCGGCAACGTTTTGCGGGGTCGATTCCGCATCTCCAACGGAACGGGACGAAGAAGAGACCGGCTTGCCGCCAGCCTTGCCGGAGCAAAACGTCAACGACACACACAACAGCAGCCCCGCCGCCAACCTTACGCATTTATAGAAATTCTGTTTCATCACGACTGTTCAATAAGCAATGACAAAAATACACAATCCTAAATATCTGAGCAAGAAAGGAAGGCTATTTTGAAGGGAAAAGACATCGGGCCATCGTCCACCTGCTGCCGGGGACAGCAAATAAAAAGCTCCGATTCCCTTGGGAATCAGAGCTTTTCTTAGTGCTTACTTCTTCAGAAGCGGTGCGGACGGTAATCGTACCTGCCGCTTATAATATCTTTTTAATCAGTAACTTATGCGTAACCTAAAATTTAATGGTTACGACTTGGTTACGATTTCATTTTGTCAATTTTCGTAGCTTATGACACCATCGTGTCACCTTTCGATTGCGAGTGCAAAAGTACTACACATTTTTGAAACATGCAAGTTCTTGACAATATTTTTTCAGCCTTTTTTTCAAGTGCAAGGTGCGAGCCTATATATATAAATAGGCTTGCACCTTGCACTGAACTAATTTTGAACCTATTAACCTTACTCC
>NZ_JAMBLS010000019.1 GCF_023336905.1 Bacteroides sp. ET71 | reverse complement strand
CTGTTGCATGGAGACCGGACGCTATTTGATGATCATTTCATGATGTCTTTTTAAAGTTTCCAGTAGTTGTAGAATTCATCCTTTCCGAATTTCTCCACTTCGTTATATTATATGGCTGGTTCAGCCGATCCTATTCTGGAAGTGATTTGTGATTGATGAGTTTCGTAGGTTCATGCTCTGTCTGTATGCTTGCTCTAGAGTAAGAAACTTACGGAAAAATATGCTCACACGATTCTTCTTCATACGTTTGTTTCATTAGAATTCGTGTTTCGGTATAGTGTGTTTGCTTTTGTGGCTATGACTGTTTTTGTTTGTATATGTTCGTGTTGCATGCTTCAATGGCGCCACATTCTAGTTCCTAATGGGTAGTCTTGCGCTTTTCACGTTGGACGGCATATTCCTGTTCTTCTCTTTATTGCTGTAACGGCAATTGATTGTTGAACAGCTTGCTTTCCTGGAATGTCCTGCGTATGGTCAGCATCAAGGCTGAAGGTAGGTCATTGGTGGCACTTCGCACGCGTCTGTGTGCATTGGAAGGTAACTGGAGCAGAACTGTACTTTTCGATTCGTAGCTACTCACGAATGATGATATTAAAGTTTCCTTATTTGTGGTCATGAGCGTTCTTGTTTGTAGTACAGTGTAGTTTTGTTCAGGTTAGTTTTGCCAAGTCTTAGGTTGCGACCCTGATTTTCGGAAAAAGCAGGTATTTCTTAACATGGCAAAGTGACTTTTGCTAACGGTAGTCGTTGATGACTTTCTTGTTCTGTTTTTGTAAGGTCGTACCATAATGCCGTTACAAACAGTGAGCTTGGTGATGTTCGCCGGAGTTGTATCAACTTTCTTTTTAAAAAAATAAACGAACTCTGTGTTGAGCTGTGTGTTGTAATATTCGGACAGATCCCAGTTGTAACTGAATATTTCACCGCAGTCTTTGTCAAGTCATTTACACTTGTGAATTATACAAGTAACTGGAGCAGTCATAGATGGGAAATCACAGATGGAATGGTAGTCGCCAAACATAGGTAATGATGCAGGCATTAAACTTATCTTCACGAAGTTGCACTTTCTTCTCATTCAGCATATGTTAAAAAACAGTCTTTTAGAAAAAGAAGTGTCTGAACTTTCTTAAATAAATTAAGGTAAGTTGCTGAATGTATGCAACTTACCTTAGATTTTGTTGCGGAGGCAAGACTCGAACTTACGACCTTTGGGTTATGAGCCCAACGAGCTACCAACTGCTCCACTCCGCGATGTTTCTTAATTCGGGTGCAAAGGTACACCCTTTATTTGGGAAAAGCAAATATTCCTTCCATTTTTTTCTTTCTCTGTGCATAAAAATGTAGTAGATATGCTGTAGAAAGGACTTTTCTTATTTTATAGATTGTATAAGGAGGAAATGAAACAGTATTTATATTATGCTTTTCTAATTTTCACTACCGTCAGGATATGGAAGTAGTTTGCCAGATGAAAGCAGAGTTGGGCGCTGTGCCTTGCGTTCTTTCAAATATTGAGTTAATAGTTGGGACAGTTCTTGTACCTTTTCAGGCATTTGTGCCGAGAGGTCTGTTTGTTCTGCTATATCTTTTTGTATATTGTATAGTCGATTGCGTCCAGTTTCCCATGAATATATTAGGTGATAATCGTCTTTTAAGATGGCTGAGTAAGCTCCATATCCTTCTTCAATGTTTTGTGTTTCTCCCCAAAGGTTAGGAAAATGCCAGACAATGGGACGTTCTCTACGTAATTCTGGAGATTTTATCATATCTATGAAACTAATGCCGTCGATAGTTTGTATAGTTGTATATTTATTGATACCGGCCATGTCAAGGATTGTGGGAAAGAAATCTTCTATCATTATGCGCTGGTTGTTTTGCGTGCCGCCTTTCGTGATGCCTGGCCAATAGACAATCATAGGTTCATGTACACCTCCCATGAAAGCTGAACCTTTTCCTGCACGTGCAGGGTAGTTCTGGTCTCGATTGGCTCGTCCCTGTCGAACATTATTGAGGCCTTGGCCGCCGTTGTCCGACATGAATAGAATGATGGTGTTCTCTCCTGTTTCGGGATTTTCTTCTAGATAGTCCAGTAAATCGCCCAAGCTTTTATCCATGCCTTCTACTAATGCGGCGTAGCGTGCTTCTTTTTCATTGAGGGTATCGTTCAGTTGTATGTCATAACGGCCTCGATAATTGTTGCTGAATCGTTTATCGTCATCGTAAGGAGAATGGACTGCATAATGGGACATATATAGATAGAAGGGTTTACCCATTTCAGTAGCACGCTTGATGTTGGCAATGGCTTCACGTGTCAAGGCTTCTGTCAGAAAGATGTCTTGTCCATGATATTTTTCCAAACCGTGTACGGCAAAGCGTGTCCCTTCTCCGAAGTTCTTAGTTCCAAGGTAGCTTCCCGGAGCTCCATTGGGGCCTCCGCCGATGTTTATGTCAAATCCCATAGTCGCGGGATCTCCGCCTGGCGTGTTGCGTGCGCCGAAATGTGCTTTACCGCAGTGAATAGTGAAATAACCATTGTCTTTCAGAATTTTGGGTAAAGAAGTGATAGGAGTGGAGTTGTTGATTAGTCCGGCTGTGTTACTCGGTTGAATACCGTTGTAGTTCCAATCAGGCAATGCGATTGTTGAACTGGTGGCATCCGTTTTTTGGTCCTTTTCCAATGTCCAGTTCGTGACACGATGGCGTGAAGCGTTCATGCCAGACATCAAACTGCATCGTGTAGGGGAGGATATGGCGCAGGCATAAGCTTCCGTAAACCGGACTCCCATTTGTGCCAAGCGTTCCATGTTGGGGGTGTGGAAGCGTTGGTTCAGGGCTGTCTGTTGATTGTTATAGAAAGGGACAGAAGTGTCTTGCCAACCCATGTCGTCAACAAGAAAGAGGATAATGTTAGGATGTGATACCTCTTGGGCGTTCGATGTCAGAGCGGCTAATATTAAACTTGAAAAAGTGAGTGTTTTTTTTATCATTTGTCTTCTATATGTTGATTAAAGGGGTATTTTTCGGGCGCGCACTTTACGGAGAATACTTTCCAGTTCAAAAACAGTTTCTGGATGTTGAATTGCTACGTTTTCTTGTTCATACACGTCGCTTTTCATGTTATATAGTTGCGGTGTAGGGCAGTTTCCGGTTTCTACTTTCGAGCCCCAAGTCATGGTAGGGCCATCATTGGCTTCTATGTATTTCCATTCAGACGTACGTACGGACAGTGTATGGTTGGCTGCTTGTTCGATGACCCATGGACGTCCCGTATACTTTTTCCCCAATAGGTTCTCTAAATAATTATGACTGTCTGGCGCACTTCCTTTGGGCAGGCGTGCATCGATAAGTGCAGCCAGCGAAGCCATCCAGTCTATTTGCGACATTAAAGCATCTGATTTACTTTGAGGCTTAATGCATTTGGGCCAGCAGACAATGGCAGGTACCCGTGTGCCTCCCTCGTAAGCACTGTATTTATAGCCGCGCAAAGGCCCGCTGGGTTTATGATTGCCCAACAATTCTTCTGCCTGGTCCTGATATCCATCATTCACTACCGGGCCGTTATCGCTGGAGAGGATGATGAGCGTATTGTCGCTTATGCCCAGTTCATCAAGTGTCTGCATGATTTGTCCTACACACCAATCGAATTGTACAATGGCGTCTCCGCGCAGTCCCATCGTAGATTTTCCTCTGAAACGTGGGTGAGGGAAACGGGGAACATGTACATCGTTTGTGGCGAAGTAAATAAAGAAGGGCTTACTGTGGTGTTTTCGTATGAATTGAGTGGCATGGAAAGTGATAGAATCGGCAATGTTTTCGTCTTTCCACAAGGCGTCCCCACCACCTTTCATATATCCGATACGGCTGATGCCATTGACTATGGATTGGTCATGTCCATGTTTGGGAGCAGGCTTTAGATTATATAACAGTTCGGGATGTTCTTTACCCGTGGGTTCACCTGCGAAATTTTGTTTATAGCTGACTTCGATTGGAGGGGCGGAAGTATCGTAATTGGCTACACATCCGTCTTCGATGAATACGCAAGGAACGCGGTCGGCCGTGGCTGCCATGATATAATGATGATCAAAGCCCAAGTCGGCAGGTGTGGCTGCCAATGGTGCATTCCAATCTTGTTCACCGCTCTTATTACCCAATCCGAGATGCCATTTGCCAAACACGGCCGTAGTATATCCAGAGTGTTTGAACATGTCAGCCAAGGTATATTGCCACGGTTGTATTATCATGGCCGCGTCTCCGTTGGCGATGTCCGTGTCAGGACGACGCCAGGCATATTCACCTGTCAACAAAGAATAGCGTGAAGGTGTACTGGTCGCTGCTACGGCATGCATGTCGGTAAAACGGATGCCTTTGGCTGCCAAACGGTCAACATTAGGCGTACGGACTCCTTGTGCACCATAGCATGACAAGTCTCCGTAGCCTAAGTCGTCTGCGTAAATCAGGATGACATTCGGTTTTTCATGTTCGTTCATCCGTTTGTCTTTCTGGGAACCCTCTGCTCCCGATGCTGTCGTGGTAAACACGGGAGAGAGGATGCTTAATGTAAGGAATAAAGGTCTCATGGTTGGTTCGTTTTGTAATCCATTTAATGATATGGTCTCATTTCACCGGTTGTATGCGCAAGGTATAACTCAGTTCCTGTTGTGGTACCCAATAAGCGGAAATTGTACCCGTATCTCGTCCGCAACTGCCGTTACCGGTGCCTCTCAGGGCGGCATCCAGGTGTAGTACGATATAAGGACGAGGTTTCAGTTCCCAAGTGTGTTGGGTGTTCATCAAGTCTTCATCGGTGTAGCGCAATGCAGAGAAAGAGACATGACCTTCTGTTTCGATACGGATACCACGTCCTTGGTTGTCGGTCAGTATCAGTTCGCGCAACCCTTCGTGGCTACCGGTAGACTGAGGTTTGATGTAGGGCCAAAGCAGTTTGTCTACAGTTGTCGTGTAGCGACCCACTGGACAGCCGTTTTTCCGGTCTGCCAGGTTTTCCCACGGACCGTGTGCATAATAGTCTATGTGGCTCATTGTAGAATCAATGCCACAAACTAGTCCGGCACGACGTAAGTCGGGTGTCTGTGGCGAGAAGGTTGCTTTCAAGTCGATGATTCCTTCGGGCGAGAAAGTATATGTGACTTGTGTTCCGCATAAACTGCCGTCTCGGGTGGTAGTCACAATAATCTTGTTGCCGTCTTTTTTTACCAAACATGTACCTTCGGTATTCAGTCCGTTGTTTACATTGGTGAATTTGTCGTTTTCTATGTACCGGTGGTTATCGTAGAGGAATCCCAGTCCTTGTGCAATGACGTTTTTCCCGTTCATTACCAATGAAACCATACGGCCAGTTTTTTTGTCGAAGGTGGCCTCAATGTTTGCATTGCGTATCGTTACTTGCAGGTCTGTTTCGACTACGTTCAGTTTTGGCTTACGTTTAGAGACGAGTACAGGCAACGAGCCTCTGGCAATGATTTCGAATTGTTGTTGTGCCACGCTATGTCCGGGTTGACTCCAACGGGTCTCATTCTTTTGACGGACGCATAGGTTCAGCAGGATTTCTTCACCTCGCTTTTGAGCCTGAACCAGATTTACTCCTTTCAATTTCAATTTGATTATCAACGAATCATCGGGTAGTATACCGTTTAGCGGCAAACTGTCGGCAGGCATCAGATAACCGTTTTTTACGGCTTGCCAGCGCAGGTAGAATCCGTCCAGCGGAATAAAGTCATACGTGTTTTTCACTGTGACTGACACTTCGTTCTTTTCGATGTTTGTATCGTAGTTTTCCAGTTTTACGTACTGGTAGACGGCTTTTACTTCTTTTAGCTTGGGCGATTCTTCCCGTGTTGGCAGTAAGATGCCGTTGGAGCAGAAGTTACCTTGGTGCGGACCGGGATAATCGTAGCCTGTGTGTAGACGATAGATGCCTTGTTTCATTTCTTGCGGGTCGTAGATAGCTTGGTCTACCCAGTCCCAGATGGCTCCGCCTATGGTCGACGTGCTGCTTTCTATGCTTTCCCAATATTCTTTCAGGTTGCCGATGGCGTTGCCCATGGCATGGGCATATTCGCAGAGAAACATGGGCTTGTCGAAACTATTGACATAAGTATCCATCCATTTCATGTTGGGATACATTTTGCTGTACATATCGCTGAAACGGTTACCGCCATATTCCTTGCCGTCGCGTGTACCTTCGTAGTGTACCGGGCGGTTGTCCAGCCGTTTGGCTGCGTCGTAGCAGGCCTGGAAGTTGCTGCCCCCGCCCGCTTCGTTGCCCAGGCTCCAGAAAATGACGCTCGGATGGTTGCGGTCGCGCAGCACCATGCGGTCGATGCGGTCTACGAAAGCTGGAATCCACGAAGGCATGTCGCTGATGCTTTGGTTGGCATGGTCTTCCAGGTCGGCTTCGTCCATGGTGTAGAGACCGTAGTAGTCGAACATGGCGTACATCTTGGCAGCATTGGGATAGTGGGCTGTGCGGATGGTATTGATGTTGTTTTGCTTCATGAGCAAGACGTCGCGCAGCATAGATTCTGTGGTGACGGCACGTCCGTACATGGGGTGCGTGTCGTGCCGGTTGACACCTTTAAAGAAGACGCGCTGTCCGTTGACATAGAGCACCGGGCCTTTTATTTTAATGTCTCGGAAGCCATATTTAGTGGAAAATGCCATTTCTTCTTTTCCTTCTTCGCGTTGGATGATGCGTACGGTGTATAAGTTGGGTGTTTCTGCAGTCCAGGGCAAGAGGCCTTTCAGGTTGAATTTTACGTCGGTTTTCAGCTCTTTTTGCTCAGGTGTGTAATCTGCTTTTATTGTTTTTTCGGCCAGCGGTTTGCCTGTCGGGTCAAAAAGTTTGATGTCGATGTCTTTGCTGCCAGCCAAGCCATCGCGGTTGTCCAAGGTCAAAGCAACGTTCAGGACTCCTGTTGTGTAATCAGATGCGGCATCCAATTGCGAGGTGATGTAGTGGTCGCGCACAGCGGCTTTGGGAGTGCTATACAGGTAGACGTCGCGGAAAATGCCACTCATGCGGAACATGTCCTGACATTCCAAGTAAGACCCGTCGCTCCAACGGAATACTTGCACAGCCAATCGGTTGCGGCCGGAACGCAGATAGGGGGTCAGGTCAAATTCAGCCACGTTGTTCGAGCCTTGGGTGTAACCTACGTATTGTCCGTTCAGGTAGACGAAGGCTGCGCTGTAAATGCCTCCGAAGTGTATGAATGTCCGGCGTGTTTCCCAGCCTTGGGGTAAGTTGAAGAAGCGGACGTATGAACCTACGGGATTGATACCGTAGTTTTTTCCTTCGTCATTGAATTTGGGGCGGGCGTTAATGAATGGAGGGGTATTGTCGTGCGGATATTCCACGTTGGCATAGATGGGGTGGTCGTAGCCAAGCATTTCCCAATTGGAAGGTACGGGGATTTTGTCCCAGCCGCTCACGTCGTAGTCTTCTTTGTAGAAATCTTGCGGACGTTGTGACGGTTCGGAAACCAACTGAAAAGCCCATTCTCCGTTTAGCAGGCAATAACGTGAGCTGTGTATGTCTGTCCAGGGAGTGGCGTAAAAGTCCTTGTCGGCCAGCATTTCGTTTTCCGAGGCATAGGGGATGTAGGTGGCGTGTCCCGGTTCTTTGTTCTCGGCAAAGATGGTTTCATTCTCCCAATAATTCTTAGAGCGGTCGCTCATCATCTGTTCCGATTGTCCCGGCATGGGCACAGGACTGGCTATGATTCGGAAGAAGGTTTCCCGTTGGTCACCGGCTTTGTCTTTAGGAAGCAGGCGCAGGCTGCCCTCTTTGTCGCAGGCCAGCAGCAAGTCCATGCTGTTCGATGGGATGATTTGGAAAAACTTGCCTTTCGGACGGATGGTCCACAGTTGTGATTCGTCCGAACCGTTGTTCTCGGTGATGCCCGCCGTGTTGTCTGACGTGGCATGAATGGCTTTGTTCTCGAAAGGTGTGATAAAGCGGAAACTGCCGGACAAGTCGGTAATGCTCCATTGCTGTTGCAGGTCTTCATCGTCTTGTGTCACCAATACGGCGCGGGTGCTTCCCGTTTGGTAGCCTATGACTTTGCCGGTATGTCCGGCTGGTTCAAGGTTGTATAGTTTGTCTTTGGCAAACTTTTGGGCTTGCATCGAGCCTGTCAGGGCAACTAACAGGCAAAGAAGAAAGGTGGCAACTGTTTTTCTCATGATTCTTTATGGATTAATGTTCGTTTGCTTGAATGGAGAACGAAGAATGAGGCTGGTCTGCTCACTCTCCATTCTCCATTGAGGTGACCAGTGTGCATTGATTCTTGCTTACCGGTCGAGCGTTATCCCGAGTTCTTTTATGTCTACGGTGGCCGCTTGCCCCTCAGGGTTAGTGGCCTCCAGGCGGATGAAGCGTGCTTGGGTGACTTCCTTCAGTGTCACGGTTTGCGGCACGGGGTTGTGCATGATGTTGCTAAATTCGCCGGGTGTGGATATTGTGCTCCATCGCTGTCCATCTATGCTGGTGCTGAATTGATAGCGGAAAGCCATTGTAGGCCGGGCTTCGCCGTTCAGCGGGGCATAGGTGAAGGCTTTCAGGGAGACGGCTTTACCCAGGTCTATGGTCAGCGGATGGGTAGATAGCACTTTCCATGAGTCTCGTGGCAGGTCGTTCCATTGTGTTTCGTCTTGGCTCTCGGTCAGGGGAGGGGCGTAGTAGGCGGCTACGTTGCTGATGTTGGCTTTCAGACGGGTGGACAGCAGTTTGAGGCGTACCTGGGTGGCTTCTGTTTCGGGGAAGCGCAGCAGGCGTTTGTAGCCGATGGTAGTGCCTTGGCCCAGTGTTTGCCATTGTCCGTCCACCAAGGCTTCTACTTCGAAGCTCTCTACGCGTTGGCCTTTGGAGATGTCTTCTTGTAGGAGAACGACGTTGATGCGCGACCCTTCTTTCAGCGTGTATTCGTGGCTTTCGCCTCCGGCGGCTGACCAAAGCACTTGTCCGTCTGTCACGCGGTTGTCGGCAAAGGTACGGCTACGATAATCGGCAAATTCTTTGAGCCGTTGCACGTCGTTCTCGTGGATGAGTCCGCGGCAGTCGGGTGGAATGTTGAGCAAGAGTACGGAGTTGTAGCCTACTGATTGGAAATAGATGTCCGTCAGGTGTTTCAGACTTTTCACTTGGCTGTCTTGGTCGGCGTGGTAGAACCATCCGGGCCGGATAGACACGTCTACTTCCGACGGATACCAGAACAGTTCGTTGGCTTTGGCCAGTATGTCGCGGCCACCCAGGTCGGGCGATTTGGGGCGGATGCCCAGGGCGCTGTTGACGCTGTCCGAGCGGGTGTAGATGCCGGGTGCCAGCACGGTGGCGCTCCATTCGGTTTCGCGGCCCAAGCCTTTTTCGTTGCCTACCCAGCGCACGTCGTCGCCCATGATGGCCATGACGGCTTTAGGCTGTAAGGTCTGGATGGTTTTGTAGAAGGCTTCCCAGTCGTACACTTGTTTTTTTCCGTTGGGGCCTTCGGCGCATGCGCCGTCAAACCATACTTCGTGCACTTCGCCGTAGTTGGTCAGCAACTCGGTCAGTTGGTCGATGAAGAACTGGTTGTAGCGGGGCGAGTCGCCATAGCTTTCGGCGTTGCGGTCCCAAGGCGAGAGGTAGACGCCAAATTTCATGTCGTATTTGGTGCATGCGTCGCGCAGTTCTTTCACCACGTCGCCTTTCCCGTCTTTCCAGGGCGAGGAAGCTACGCTGTGTCTGGTGGTTTTAGTGGGCCACAGGCAGAAGCCGTCGTGGTGTTTGGCTGTAAGGATAACCATTCGGAAACCAGCTTCTTTCAGCGTACGCACCCATTGTTCGGCGTCCAGCTCGGTCGGGTTGAACAAGGCCGGGTCTTCTTTGCCGTCGCCCCATTCGCGGTTGGTAAAGGTGTTGATGCCGAAGTGCAGGAAAGCGGTCAGCTCCAGTTGTTGCCACTCCAATTGTTGGGGCGAGGGTACGAGGCGGGCTGCCATGTCTACTTTTTCTTCCAGGGTAGCTCCTGGCGGAAAGCTGATGTGCTTGACGAAGTTCTTTTCGCTTCGCTGTGAGCATCCTTCCAGTGCGGAACAGGCGAGCAAGCACAGCACAATAGCTAACAGGTTGATTCTCTTCATGGTTATCTTTCGTTTGTCAGTTGATAATGATTTCGTCTATATACACGCGCGAGGGTTGCCCCGGACGCACATGGTTGTCAGGGCAATTGCCGGGGGTGTCTAGCGTGAAACGCACGTAACGTCCTTTTTGCCCGGGAGTGGCCACGGTCAGGTCTTCGATGAAATTGCCTTCTTGGAAGATGTCGCTGTCGGCATATTCCAGCCGTCCGATTTCTTTGAAGGTCTGGTTGTCATCGGATACTTCTACAATGACTCTCCTTGGCTTGTGGACTGCCATGCCGTAATTGGTGACGCAGCCCACGGTGCATTGGTCAAAGCTTTCTGTCTGCTGCAAGTCTATCGTGAGCGAGTAGTCCTTGCCCAAGTCGCCCGTATACCATTCGAAATCCGTCTGTTTCAGGCTGCCTCTCAGACCGTTCACCACGATGTCTGCCGCTTGTGGCGTGCCGCTCAGCGGTTTGGCTGTCGCGCGGTTCCATGCCAAGGGGAGAACCAGTAGTTCGCCCATTTGTTCACCATTGGCAAAGGTAGCTGCTTTTATGGTTATATCCTTGTCTGCGAGTATTATTTCTTTGTACAATGTTGACGAGGCATTGGGCTGGCTGCCGTCTGTGGTGTAGCGCACTTCTACGTCCGGACGTTCGCACTCCAGGCTGACTGCCAGCTTCCCTTCCGCAGTGGGGTGTATGCTGTGTTGTATGTTATACATCGAGTGTGCCGTTACGATTCCTTTTTGAGCCAGGTGGCCCAGGTAGTTGTCCAGGCCTTTCAGGAAGGTTGTCCAGTCTTTGCGCCCCTTGGGCACCCATGCCGTTTCGGCCAGTGCGGCCAGACGGGGGAAGGTGAGGTAGAACACGTCGTCGGGCTTGCTGCAGAACTCTGTCCACATGCAGGCTTGTACGCCCATCAGCAGAGGCTCGTATTCCGGTTTCCAGTCGGCTTGCACAGGTTCGTAGTCATAGACGTTCTTCAGCGTGTTGTTGCCAAAGTAAGTGGTCGGTTCGAACCATTGCGGGCCTTGGTAGCGTATGAGGTAGAGCACCCGGGCCGGAGCCATGATGAAGCGATGCCCCTGGGCGGCGGCTTTCAGGGCGGCTTTGCCAAAGCCTTGCCAGCCCAGGATGATGGACTCTTCGGGCAGTTGGCTGTTGGTCAGTTCGTCCCAGCCGATGACTTCTTTGCCGTGGCTGCGCACGTAGTCGGCCATGCGTCCCATGAAGTAGCCTTGCAAGGCTTCTTCGTCTTTCAGCCGTTCGTGGCGGATGCGGGCTTGGCACAGCGGACACTTTTGCCAGTTGCTTTTGTTGGCTTCGTCTCCTCCCAAGTGTATGTAGCGCGAAGGGAATAGGGTCATGACTTCATCCAGCACGTCTTGCAGGAAGGTATAGGCGCGGTCGTTGCCGGCACAGAATATGACTTCTGCGTTCCGGCCTCCCAGCCCTGGTAATACACCGATAAATTCTTTTACCACCGGGCAGGCATATTCCGGATAAGCGGCCAATGCGGCGTTGGAATGGGCGGGGATGTCAATCTCCGGGATGATTTCAATTTGTCGGTCGGCGGCATAGCGGATGATTTCTTTCATGTCCTCCTGCGTGTAGAAGCCACCTACGGGTGTCGGTTCGTCGCGTTTCGGGTTGCGGCGGTCGGGGAAAGGTTGGTTGCCCCGGTCTACGCGCCATGCACCCACTTCGGTCAGGCGCGGATATTTCTTAATCTCCAGTCTCCAGCCGTTGTCGTCGCTCAGATGTAAGTGCAGGCGATTGATTTTCAGCATGGCGATGCAATCTATCATGCGCATCACGTCTTCTTTGGGCAAGAAGTAGCGCGATACGTCCAGCATGTAGCCACGGTATCCGAAGCGAGGCTCGTCTTTGATGCTTACGGCGGGGATTATCCAACGGTTGTCGGCAGAATATTCTCCTTCGATGGACGGAGGAAGTAGCAAGCGCAGGCTTTGCAGAGCATAAAAGAAACCGCGGGAATCGGAGGCCTTGATGTCGATTTGTTTAGGAGTTACTTGCAGTTCGTAAGCTTCGGCTTTCAGCGTGGTGTCTTTGAGAAGGCGTATATCACCCTTTTCACCTATCTGTACGGCAGGAGTAAAGCCGCCTGCATGGGTGAAAAGGTTGGCAAAGCCTTCGGCTACGGTTCGCTCATCTTCGCCGGGGATGCTTAAGACGGTGTTTGCCGTGATGCGGAATGAGCCGTCGCTTTGCTCACTCGAAAGAGGTTGGGGAACGAGGAATGCGTCCGTATTCTCAGATGTTCCGATACAGGCGGACAGGGCCAGGACGGCAGACAGCACGCAAATCAACATTCGGTTGGTGATATTCAGGTTCTTCATTGGAAGCGTTTTTTTAGGTTCATAGTCGTATGGAAGATTTGTCTGGGTCGGGATTTGGGGGTGCGAGGCGGAGCATTGTTCCGTTCCGGCCAAAGTATGAGAAAGTCCGCACGGTTGCAACATTGCAACACCTTGCAACCGTGCGGACTATGTGGCCGGGAGGAAGCCTGCCGAAGCAAGACTTCTCTCCCGTCAGAGAACAAGAGCGTTAATATCCCGGATTGTTTCCGGTGATAGACGGGTTGGCATCTATTTCCGTTTGTGGGATGGGGAAGAGCATCATCTTTTCCAAGAAGTCGGCCGTCAGGTTACCGTTGTTGTACAGACGCTCCGTGAAGGCGTTGTTAGATTCGCTGTAATAAGTGTTTCCTGCCTGAACCATTTCGTGCTGGTTGTGGTAGTCCAGGAAATCTTGCAAGAACTCCGTTCCGCGCAGGCGGGTCATGTCCCAAATATCCGGCTCGCCCCACAATTCGAAGATACGTTCGTAGTACAATTTCTCGCGAACTGTTGTTTGGTCCAGTGTGCTGCTCCAGTCGGCAGGTTCGGTGGCTGCCTTTTCGCCGGCCGAATTGCGGGCGCGCTCCAATACTTCGTTGGCCAATGCAACTGCCCGGGATGGGTTGCCCAATTCGTTGTACACATCTGCCATCAGCAGCAACATTTCAGCGTAACGGTATACCATCAGGTTCTTATGGGCGGCCTGGGCAGCTTGCTGTTGGTCGAATGCCTTGCCGTACGACGGATAGTTGATGGCATTTCCTTTGCGTGCGAAAGTATTTTCCGCTTTGCGCAGAGCCGTGATGCGGGCTTCTTCTTGCGCTGTGGCATCAGCAGGAATCTCCAGATTTTCCAACTCATCCAAGGTCATTCCATAGGGTACAGTGGTGACAAATTGTTTCAGGACAGGATTCCCGCTGTTGTTCAAGACAGGCTCTCCTTCTGCATCCAAGATATAAACACCGGGTACCGTGTAGGTCAGGTACGGATAGGCATAGGTAGAATCGTTGGGCGACAACTCTGCGCCGACTTGCGGCTTCGGGCTGGATTGATTGTTGCCATTATAGCTTCTCCATTGTGTCATGAAAGTGGTTTTCATACGTGGGTCGCCCGGATAGAAACCTCTTTGCAGGTCATACGCACTGTATGAGAAAGCAAACGTGGTCCAGTTGATACCCGTTGTCGAACCGTTAGGACACAAACGGTTGCTGCCTCGGTTGTAGGCTGCTGAGGCATCTCCTATAAAGTTTATCTGGAAGATAGCTTCTTTGGAACCGGTTACCCATTCGCCAAACAAGTCTGCATAGTTGCTTTCCAGTTCGTACGGGCCATGTTCATACACGTCGTCAAAGTATGTTTTGGCATTTTCCAGGTTTTGCTGCGTGTCGATGCCCAAAACTGCCATTTTGTGGTAAACCTTGCCTAAGTAAGCCTTAACCGTCCAACGGCAGGCGCGTTCATTTTCTTCCGCCTCTTCGCTGATGGCCAATGCATCTGTCAGGTCTTGTATGATTTGCTTGAATACATCCTCGCGGGGCGTGCGGGGCATGGCGATACCTTCGGAGGTAGAAGCTACCGTTTTCAGTGGCACGTCGCCGAAGAGTGTTACCAGATTGAGGTAAGCCACGGCACGCAGGAATTTGGCTTCACCTACGTACTGCGTGATAAGCTCTTCGCTCAGTCCGCTGCCTTGCATGTTTTCAATGAAAGCATTCGATTCGGAAATAACTTTGTACAAGCCGTCCCACATCGTTCCTACTTGTCCAATGCTTGGCGTAGGGCTGAGGCTGACAAACAAGTCTTGGTCGCTGGCATTGCGCTGTGCCCACGCATGTCCGCCTACGGCGATAAGTACTTCTTGCATGTTTTGGCCATATACGTTGCCGGTTGCAAAGTAAGAGTAGCAACCGCGCAAGGCCAGATTGGCATTCTCTGGGTTCGAGAATACGATCTCGTTGTTTTGGCTGTACAGCGGATCTTCATCCAGACAAGACGTCAGGCTGAAGGCTGCTGCCATCGACAAAATCAAGTATTTATATCCTTTGAATTTCATAATGGTTTTCAATATTAAAGGTTCATGATGTTAGAAGGTGACGTTCAATCCAAATATGTATTGGCGAGGTGTGGGATACGAACTCATGTCGATGCCCGGGCGCAGACCGTCGAAAGCAAAGCTGTTTACTTCGGGGTCGTAGCCGCTGTAATCGGTGATGACGAACGCGTTTTTAACAGATGCAAATACCGATATGTTCTGGAAGCCGATTTTGTTCATCCAGGCCTTGGGCAATGCCCAGTTCAGGGTGATGTCCGAGCAGCGCAGGTAGCTGGCATCTTCCACGTAACGGTCGTACACGTATCCGCGCAATATGTCGCTTGTAGACGACGGATAGAGATTAGAATGGTTCTCCGGGGTCCACATGCCGTAGAAGGCGTCTTTGCTTACATTGTTGTTGGTTTGTGAGGGCATGTTGATGTAACGGTTGTTTGTATTGATGACATCGCGGTCGTGCACGCCGTTGAAGGCAGCAGACAGAGTCAGGCTCTTCCACGATACAGAAGTCTGGAAACCGTAGGTAAACCCGGGATTCGGGTTGCCGATGATGGTGCGGTCTTCTGCTGAGATGTTGCCGTCGCCGTCTTGGTCGATGAACTTGACATCGCCGGCTTTCGGGCTTGTGCCATCCACGGTTGTGTAATAGCCGGTAGAGCCGTCAGCTTTGGTAAACTTCACGCCTTCGCTGGTGATGTCTTCTTCTTGCACGATGCCTTGTGTCTGTAGGCCGAACAGCAGTCCCGGAGCTTCTCCTTCCAAGAAAATGTTACCCACGCCGAAGTGGTCGCCTATCGAGTTGCCATAGTAACCTATGCGTTCTCCCAGGCAGCCGAAAGAAGTCGGGTCTAAACCTAAGTTAGTGATTTTGCTCTTGTTCTTGCCGATGTTGGCGCTTACGCTCCATTTCCAGTCGCCTTTGTCGATGATTTGTGCATTCAGCGAGAACTCGACGCCTTTGTTGTCCAGCGAACCTTGGTTGTAGTAGGTCGAACTGAAACCGGCAGAACCGGGAAGGTCGCGCAGAATGAGCAAGTCGTCAGTCTTCTTCATGTAGATGTCTAACGTACCGCTAAGACGGGAGTCGAAAATACCGAAGTCTATACCGAGGTTCCACGAAGATGTCTTTTCCCATGTCAATCCGTCATTGGGCAGGTTGCTGACGAGCAATGTGCTCATGCCTGAACCTTGACCGTTGCCGATGGTGGTGGTACTACCCGAGTAGGTCGAGAAAGTGAAATAAGGATCTATACTCTGGTTACCTGTCATACCGTAGCTGGCGCGTATCTTCAGTTGGTGCAGCCAGGTGAGGTCTTTCATGAACTCTTCTTGTTCTACGCGCCAAGCGATAGAAGCTGAGGGGAAGTAGCCCCAACGGTTTCCTTTGGCAAATTTGCTGGAGCCATCGGCACGGATAGAGGCTGTTATCAGGTATTTGTCAAGGAACGAGAGGTTGACACGTCCCAGGTAAGACAACAGTTGGTAGTCCTTCTGGATAGGCATGTCGTGTGTGACGTTACCGGCCATGTGAAGACCATTCTCGCGCAGGTCGAAAGTGGAGAACTGTGTGCCGCGTGTGTTGGCGTTCAAGAATTTGTATTGGTCGTAAGTGACACCGGCCGTGGCGTCCAGGTGGAGCAGTTCGCCGAAGTCTTTGGTATAGTTCACCAGGTTTTCTACGTTGATGTTGCTCTTGTCGAGGTCGGAAATGGCCAGTAATCCATTGTTGTTCATGCCTTGGTAGAGTGACATGCCATACCAGCGTTTGCGGTCGTTGGTGTTCAGGTTGCCGCCGGCGCGGAAGTTGTAGCTCAATCCGTCGATGATTTGCCACCGCAGGTCTACGCTGGCATTGAAGGTCTTGTCGTTGGCAACGTCTACGTAGTCGTTCAGCCAACTGAGCACGGTTGTGGTGTTTTCGCCATTCAGTGACGGGTCATCGTCGGGTAACTGGAACGGAGCATAGTCCAAGGCTGTACGAGAGATAGCAGTGGTCGAACCGCCCAGCGTGCTACCGCCGGCCATCATGTTGTTCTGGCGGATAGAGCCGCTCATCGTCATGTTCAGATGAACTTTCTTGGAGATGTCGATGCCCAAGTTAGCGCGCAGGTCACCTTGTTGCAAGCCTGTTTGCTTCACGGTGCCGTTGATGTCTTTGAAATTGGCCGAAATGTAGTAGGTGATTTTATCCGTACCGCCGCTCAGAGACACAGAGTAGTTCTGCGAGAAAGCCGATTGGTAAATCTCTTTCTGCCAGTTGCGGTAGTTGATAAGACGATAAGTTTCCGGGTCGTTCGGATCATAATCGGCTAAAGCATCGCTGAATACATAGCGCATTTCATCTCCTACCTGGTAGAAAGGATATTGGCCGTTCTCGATGCGTGAGTTGCGGTAAGCTGCGTACTCTTGCAGGTTGGTCATCTCCATTAATTTGGACGGCTCTGCAATGGTGAAGTTGGCTGCTACGTTGACTTTCGCTTTGCCTTGGCGGCCTTTCTTGGTCGTGATGAGGATGACGCCGTTAGCACCGCGCGAACCATAGATGGCGGTAGACGAGGCGTCTTTCAGGATAGTAATGTCTTCGATGTCGGCGGGGTTAAGCGATGCCAGCGGGTCTTGGTTGATTTGGAAGTCACCGCCTCCCACAGATGACGAAGCGAACTCTCCGGCAGAGGCCATAGGCACGTTATCGATGACATATAACGGCTGGTTGTCACCTCGCAATGAACTGGCGCCACGGATTTGAATGGATGAGGCGGCACCTGTCATGGATGAAGCTGTGCTTACGACCAGACCTGCTACTTTACCGCTTAACAGGTTGTCCAGTGACACTGCTTTGGAAGCGTCGTTAGCGTCCGGACGCATCGTGGTCAGTGCGCCTGTTAAGTCTCCTTTACGTGAGGTGCCGTATCCCACGACAATTACTTCATCCAGCAGCTCTGTGTCTTCTGATAAAACAATGCGATTGCCCGTCAGTTGGCTCACTTTCAGTTCTTGGCTGGCATAACCGATGTAGGAGGCAATAATGGTATTCCCTACTTCTCCTTTGACACTGAAGTTCCCGTCAATGTCAGTGATACTACCGATAGTAGTTCCTTTCACTTGGATGGAGGCACCGATGATGCTTTCACCCGATTCGTCGACTACCTTTCCGGTAATCATACCTTGTTGTGCAAACAGCCCAGTGGGAAGTAACAACAAAGAGGTCAACAAACATGCGCATAGGTAACGCGCTTTACTAATCTTTGCTAATTTCATGGCCTTACTCTCATGATTTTTAGTTGAAACATTTGTTTATAACCGCGGTAATGCGACAGCAAAGTTTGCTTAAATAAGCCAGACTGATGTTTGAAAATCGCTAAAGTTTTTCCAATATTCAATAATTCATTGTTTGAGACGTCTATGAGAGTATCTTTCTAAGTAAAAACGAACAATAAAATATCTAAAATTGGAAGCCGCTCTTTCTTATTGTATAGTTGGACTGTATATTTCTTCGGGTTTCATGCTTCTTTTTTTGACTAAAATGGCTATCTTTGTGGCGTTACGAAATCTTGAAAACGATGGGAAAACACAGGCTTTTATTCCTATATATATTAATCAGCCTTGGACTGCCAGTCATGACGTTGTCGGCCGAAGACTATCTGTTCAAACAAGTATCTATATCCAAAGGCATGCCGGCTTCCATTCAAAGTGTATATGCTGAAAAAGGAGGTTTTGTATGGGTAGGAACCAAGAAGGGATTGGGACGTTTTGACGGCTACGAACTGAAGATGTATACACACGATGCAGATAACCCTTATTCTCTGCCAGGCAACGAGGTTTATCAGATCGTAGAGGATAGCTTGCGAAATCTTTGGGTGCTGACCGACAGTGATTTGGTCTTTTACGATAAAAGTTCCGCTCGTTTCTTGAAACTTTCGGGCAATGACGGAGTGAAAGCAACAACGTCTTGCCGATGGCCTGGAGGAATGCTCTTTTCTTCGAGGGCAGCTCTTTTTTTTTATGATTATTCAACTCGCCAATTGAAGAAAGTGGCTGATTATGGTGGCTGGGGCTCTTTTGTTAAAGCAATTGTGCCATGGGATGACCATACCTTGCTTTGCCTTCGATTATGGGAAGGGCTTTTTTTGTTGGATATTCGAACCGGAAAAATGAGGCCAGCTCCGATGGAACATTCAGAAGGCGTTACACGTATACTGTTGGATAGCCAACAACGTTTGTGGACTACCTCTTATAATAAAGGAGTATCTTGCTTTGATCGAGAAGGACATTTGCTGGCATCATATACTACGGAAAATTCTGACTTGAGTCACAATATTATTCTTTGTATGAGTGAGTATGAAGGTGATATTTGGATGGGAACAGATGGCGGCGGTATCAATATTCTTGATCCGGAAACGGGAAAGATAAGAGTCCTCACTTATATTCCAGGTGATAAAAATGCTTTGCCGGACAATTCCATTCAGAGCCTGTATGCTGATGCAGATAATCTTTGGGTGGGAAGTGTCAAAGGGGGCCTGATTAATATTCGCCGTTCTTTCATCCGGTCTTATTCTGATGTCCCACTGAATGCAAACAGTGGTTTGAGCGAGAAAGCGGTGTTGGCTTTTTGCCAAGAAGAAAGGTCGGGTGATATTTGGATTGGCACTGATGGCGGCGGCATTAACCGTTTTGAGCCCAATGCGCGTAATTTTGTCCATTATCCGCGAACTTGGGGCGAGAAGGTGACTTCGATTTGTTCTCTTAATGAACGTGAGTTATTGGTTACTTTGTTTTCCAAAGGTATCTTTGCTTTTGATAAACGCACGGGGATTTTGCGCAAGATTAATGACATTGACGCTATCGAGCAACAAGCACTATATGGTCGTAAATCGGTTTATGTATATCGTGATACTCCTTCATCTATTCTAATATTATCTTCTCATATCTATCATTATTTCCCAGATACGAGACGGGTGGAATGTTTGACTGGCGAAAAAAACAAGGCAGAAGGTGTCTTCACAATAGTTGGCCAACAGGGACCCTATACTTATTTACATGACATGCGCAGTATTTATAGCTTGGACGGGCGTAATGGTAGTCTGCAAGTTGTCTATTCGGTAGCTTCTCATACCATATTGCAGTGTGTGTGCCGCGATACAGAGGGTAAGTTTTGGGTGGGAACGTCAGAGGGATTGAGCCTTTATGACCCAATGACTCGTAGCGCGACTCCTTTGCAAGATACCACATTGAAAGGCGTTCTTTCACTTCTGTATGACAATGGTCGTCGTTTGTGGATTGGAGCGGAAAATGGCTTGTTCGTTTGGTTGCCCGAACGGAAAAAACTTATCTCGTTGGACGAATCAGATGGTGTGCAAGTTAATGGATATACGGAACGCGCAGTATTGAACGCTTCACAAGGAGGCATTTATATTGGAGGAATCAATGGCTTCGTGTATGTAGATGGCAATGTGGCTGATTTGGAAACGAACGATATGCCATTGCTTTCGTTGGGAGATATTATCAGTGGAGACCGTAGCCTGTTGGGGAAAGTCGATAAGGACAGCCGTGAATTGATGCAGGCTGTTAAAGATGGAACGGTTTCCATTAAATTGATGACTCATACCGATAATCGTTTCCGTAAACGTTTGTATCGTTGGCA
Source organism: Bacteroides sp. ET71 (assembly GCF_023336905.1). Taxonomy (GTDB): domain Bacteria; phylum Bacteroidota; class Bacteroidia; order Bacteroidales; family Bacteroidaceae; genus Bacteroides. The sequence continues at coordinate 46,785 of NZ_JAMBLS010000019.1, read as the reverse complement.
GATTAATGGCGCTGATGAGCAGGTGGCGGAAGGCGGAGAGCCTGAAATCACTTTGCGTGCTCTTTCGCCAGGTACTTATCGCATTTGGGCCTCATGCAGTACAAAATATAGCGAGTGGATGCCGTGGAACCATATTGTGACTTTTACGGTGCCACCTGCTTGGTATCAGACGTGGTGGTTTGTTTTGCTTTGTGCTTTGTTTATTGCCAGTGCATTGGCCTATTTTGTCTTGCAGGCTATACGTCGCAAAGAAGAGAAAATGGTTCTGGCATTAAAGGAACATAAACAGCAGGTTTATGAAGAAAAAGTACGTTTCTTGATCAACATCAACCATGAATTACGTACGCCGTTGACGTTAATAAGTGCTCCACTGAGCCAGATTTTGCAGAAACTCTCTCCTGATGATGCTCTCTACCCACCTTTGAAGAACGTATTGAAACAAGCGAAACGAATGAAAAGCTTGTTGAATATGGTGCTGAGTTTGCGCAAAATGGAGATGAAAGAGACTAAATTGCAGATGAAGCCTCATTTGCTGAATGAATGGTTAAAAGAAACGGCTGATGATTTTTTATATGAAGGAAAAGAGCGGCATATAAGCCTGACTTATGAACTGGATGATGCTATCGGAGAGGTATGTTTCGACCAAGAGCAAAATGTAATCATACTGACCAATCTTATTGTCAATGCCTTTAAGCATAGTCCTGATGGCAGTTGCATTATCTTGCGTACGGAATTGGTGCAAAAAGGAAATGCTGTTCGTATATCGGTCATCGACCGTGGAGATGGCTTGAAAGGGGTAGATGCCACGCAATTGTTTACTCGTTTTTATCAAGGAGAAGGGGCTAAAGATGGAGCTGGCATAGGTTTGTCCTATTCAAAAATTTTGGTAGAGAAACATCATGGACAGATTGGCGCTTATGACAATTCTGATGGGGGAGCTTGTTTTTGGTATGAGTTACCTATGCGTCAGCCTTCTGAAAATGCCGTTTTCCAACCAGAGGAGTATTTGAATCACTTAGTGCAGTCGGAGGATTATATCAAGCCAGGTACACCGTTGACTGGAGAGGTAGACATGCACAATTATATTTGTCTATTTGTCGATGATAATCCGGATTTGCGACAGATGATAGCTACTACTTTTATGGGACGTTTTAAGAAATTGCATGTCGTTTCAGACGGACAAGAGGCGTTGGAGTGGATACGGCATGAGATGCCTGACGTTGTAGTCAGTGATTTGATGATGCCTCGTATGGACGGCTATGAGTTGTGCAGTTGCATTAAGGGCAATCCAGATTTGGCTTATATCCAGGTCATTCTGTTAACCGCACGTACCGACGAGCAAAGTCACATGGATGGATATAAAACCGGAGCAGATGCTTACGTGGAAAAGCCTTTTGAACCAGATGATTTGCTGGAGGTGATTCGTAATCGACTTTTCTTGCGTGAACAACTTAAATCAAGGTATGTGCCCGTTTCACCTACGTCCGAAGGCCCAGTTTCTTCGGCAGACGAAGCTTTCCTATATAAAATAAACAATTTAATTCGTAATCATTTGAGTGAAGAATTGTTGGATGTGACGTTCTTGTGCGAACAGATGGGAACCAGCCGCGCTTCGCTTTTTAACCGTGTGAAAGCACTGACTGGCATGGGCCCCAGCAACTACATCAATAAGCTGCGCATGGAATGTGCGGCCGAGATGTTGCGGAAAACGGAATTGAGCATGACTGAGATAGCTGAACGTACGGGCTTTTCTTCGTCTCGTTATTTTAGCACAACATTCAAGAAATACATGGGGGTTACTCCTACGCAATATAAAAGCGATTCTTTTCAACCGGCTTCTTGAAGTTTTTATGTCCGTTAGTCAAGGCCGTTGCTTGTCAATATGCTTTCACGGAAATTATATAGGTGGCAATTTGCTCGTTTCGGTGAAAAACTGTACTTTTGCTCAATTTATTAGCAAAATGTAAGCCAGAAGTATTATGACCGTTTCCAAAACCCGTGCCCAATTGGTAGATGTCGCCCGTCGGCTGTTTGCAAAGATGGGGGTGGAGAATACCACCATGAATGACATTGCTGTGGCTTCGCAGCGGGGACGTCGTACGCTCTATACTTATTTTAAAAGTAAAGAGGACATTTACTTGGCTGTGGTAGAGTCGGAGTTGGACATTCTGACGGATACGATGAAGCGTGTGACGGAGAAGGACATCCGTGCCGACGAGAAGTTGATGGAGATGATTTATACTCATCTGGATACGGTGAAGGAGGTGGTTTATCGGAATGGAACTCTTCGCGCAGATTTCTTCCGCGATACGTGGCGTGTGGAAACGGTGCGCAAACGTTTTGATGCCAATCAGGTGCTGTTGTTTAAAGAAGTATTGCGTGAAGGGATGCAGGCTGGTTTCTTTCGCATAGACGACGTGGATATGACGGCTGAATTGCTATACTATTGTATTAAAGGCATCGAGGCTCCCTACATCCGTGGCCATGTAGGCTCGGATTTAGATGACGGAACGCTGGACGTTTACGTGCGTCGTTTGGTGCTTCGGGCTTTAGGTATGGACTTATAATCAGAATTTTTAATTAATACAGAAAACTATGGGATTATTAGACGGAAAAGTTGCTATCGTGACGGGCGCAGCCCGCGGTATAGGCAAAGCTATTGCCTTGAAGTTCGCTTCAGAAGGAGCTAACGTGGCATTTACGGACTTGGTGATTGACGAAAATGCCCAGCAGACGGAGAAAGAAATCGCCGCACTTGGTGTTCAGGCCAAAGGATATGCTTCTAATGCAGCCAATTTTGAAGATACGGCCAAAGTTGTAGAGCAAATCCATAAAGACTTCGGTCACATTGACATCTTGGTAAACAACGCTGGAATCACGCGTGACGGCCTGATGATGCGCATGAGTGAATCTCAGTGGGACATGGTATTGAACGTCAACCTGAAATCGGCCTTCAACTTCATTCATGCCTGCACGCCTATTATGATGCGTCAGCGTAGTGGCAGCATCATCAATATGGCATCGGTAGTGGGCGTTCATGGCAATGCCGGCCAGTCTAACTACGCTGCTTCCAAAGCCGGCCTGATTGCCTTGGCAAAATCCATCGCTCAAGAATTGGGTTCGCGTGGTATCCGTGCCAATGCCATTGCCCCTGGATTTATTATCACTGCTATGACAGATGCCTTGTCTGATGAGGTAAAAGCCGAATGGGCTAAGCGTATTCCTTTGCGTCGTGGCGGTACGCCCGAAGATGTGGCCAATATCGCTACTTTCCTGGCTTCGGATATGTCATCTTACGTTTCCGGTCAAGTCATACAGGTAGATGGCGGCATGAACATGTAATTTAGTTAATGAAGAGTGGAGAATGAAGGGTAAAGGTTGGGGTATAGCCACCGGCCTGCTTTTGATTCTCCATTCTTCATTTTTTATTTTTCTTTAAAATGACAGTTGTTTACGAAGACAACCACATTATCATTGTCAACAAGACCGCTTCCGAGATTGTTCAGGGAGACAAAACGGGCGATACACCTTTGTCGGAAACTGTGAAACAGTATTTGAAAGAGAAGTATGCCAAGCCCGGCAATGTCTTTATCGGTGTCACTCACCGGCTGGATCGTCCCGTGAGCGGTCTGGTTGTTTTTGCCAAGACCAGCAAGGCATTGACGCGGCTGAATGAAATGTTCAGAGGCAGTGAGGTGCAGAAGACTTACTGGGCCGTGGTGAAAAACCGTCCGTCTCAGGTTGAAGGCGAATTGGTGCACTATCTGGTGCGTAATGAGAAGCAGAACAAAAGTTATGCTTACGATGCGGAACGTCCCGGCAGCAAGAAAGCTGTATTGCATTATCGTCTTATCGGCCGTTCGCAAAATTATTTTTTGCTGGAGGTGGACTTGAAGACCGGCCGTCATCATCAAATCCGTTGTCAGTTGGCCAAGATGGGTTGTCCCATCAAGGGGGATTTGAAATATGGTTTTCCCCGTTCCAATCCTGACGGCAGCATTTGTCTGCATGCTCGCCGTGTCCGTTTTATCCATCCGGTTTCCAAACAGTTGGTAGATGTGGAGGCTCCGCTTCCGTCGGGAAACTTGTGGAACGGCTTCGAACTTTTAACAATCAATTAATTCAATGAAAAGATTCCTTATTGTGTGGGTCATGTCGTTTGTGGCCCTGATGGTTTGCTCGCAAGAAAAAGTGACGGAATATGCGATGCGTCCGGCCGTTGTGGTGCGGATGCCTTTGCAGGGTGACAGCATCAATCAGAAAGGCGAAAAGTTTGGTGCGGCCGAGTTGCTGGAAACGCATGTCCCTTTCGACTTTTCCCAAGCGGGACGTGTGTCGGCCGATACGGCTGGTTATGTGACGGTGGAGAAACCGCAGGCTGATAATTTGCTTTACTTGTTTTCCACTCGTTTTCGGGCCGAACGTTTTATGAAAGGCAAGTTGAGAGTCTCTTCTCCGGCTCGTTTTGAGGTGTTTGTCAACGGGCGTTCCCGGCGTTCGAAGACTACGGCTGAAGACAGTTTGCCGCAGGTGCATCCTGTCGAGATTGACCTGCGTCTGGAGCCGGAGGCTGATTATGAAATCGTGGTCAAACTGCTTGCCGCGGCCGGAGATAAGGCGCAACCTGTGCTGAAATGCGAGTTGGAGAAAGACGAGGCGTTTTCCGATGTGCCCTGCCGCATGGCTCCCGATTTGAAACGTCGTCTTTCTTTGTTCGATACCAATTTCGGCAGCCGCGTGGCTTCGGTGTCTTTGTCGCCCGACGGCAAGTATCTGTTGACTCGATACAGTGATAACTATGACTTGAAGCGTTCGCGCTCGCATACGGAACTGACGGAGGTGAAGTCCGGGCGGGTTTTGCTGCCCAGTGTGGGTGAGAACATGAGCTGGATGCCTCAGGGAAATCGTTTGTATTACACCGTGACGGGCAAGCAAGGGAATGACCTTGTGGTCTACGACCCGGTCAGGGGGCAGGAGACAGTCTTGTACCGCAACATTCCGGAAGGGTATTTCACTTGGTCGCCCTGTGAAGATTTCCTTATATATACTGAGACCGAGGAGGGCGAAAAGGTCGAAGGCCCTTTGAAGCGTCTGTTGCATCCGGACGACCGTATCCCCGGTTCGCGCAACCGTTTTTATCTGGTGAAATATGATTTGTCGACTGGGCTTTCCGAACGTTTGACTTATGGCAGCGCCAGTGTTTATTTGAATGACATTTCGCCCGACGGCACGAAGTTGCTTTGCAGCACCCAGAAACCCAATATCACGAAGTGCCCCTTCTCGCTCACTTCTGTTTTCCAGCTTGACCTGGCTACTTTGCAGGCCGACACGTTGGTGAAGTGGGATGCCTACGTCAGTGGCGCGTCTTATTCGCCTGATGGCACCCGCTTGCTCCTGACGGGCAGTCCTTCGGCTTTTGGTGGTATCGGCAAGAACTGCGGCGAGCTGCCCATTGCCAATGATTTTGACACGCAGGCTTTCCTGATGGATTTGCAGACTCGTGAGGTCAAGCCTATCACCCGCGATTTTGCCCCGGCGATTATTTCTTCTGTATGGAACCGGGCAGACGGTTGTATTTATTTCAATACGACGGATCGGGATTGCCAGCATGTGTACCGTTATGTGCCGGACAAGGACGTGTTCGAGATGTTGCCGTTGGAGGAAGATGTGATTTATGGCTTTTCTCTGCCCGACGACGATGCTTCGCTCATGGCCTATGTGGGCGGTGGAAACACCAGCGCCGGCGTGGCTTATCTGTATGACCGCAAAAAAGGGAAGTCTGCTTTGCTGGCCGACCCGATGAAGGAAACGTTGGACAAGATAGAGCTGGGAGAGATGCAGCCGTGGAACTTTACGGCTGCGGACGGCACTCTGATTGAAGGCATGATGTGTCTGCCGCCCGACTTCGACCCGCAGAAGAAATATCCCCTCATTGTTTATTATTATGGCGGCACGACGCCCACTACGCGTGGCCTGACCAGTCCTTACAGTCCGCAGCTTTTCGCTTCGCGCGACTATGTGGTCTATGTCATCAATCCCAGCGGTGCCATCGGTTACGGGCAGGAGTTCTCGGCCCGTCACGTTAATGCGTGGGGCGACTGGACCGCCGACGAGATTATCGAGGGGACAAAGAAGTTTTGCGACGCCCATCCGTTTGTCGATGCCAAGCGCATCGGTTGCTTGGGCGCATCGTATGGCGGCTTCATGACGATGTACCTCCAGACGAAGACCGACCTTTTTGCCGCCGCTGTTTCGCACGCAGGCATCAGCAACGTGACCAGCTATTGGGGCGAGGGCTATTGGGGCTATTCGTACAACGGTGTTGCGGCAGCCGATAGTTATCCGTGGAGCCGTCCTGACTTGTTTACCAAGCACGGCGCCTTGTTCAATGCGGACAAGATTAATACGCCTCTCTTGTTGCTGCACGGAACGGTGGATACCAACGTGCCCATCGGGGAGAGCATCCAGTTGTATAATGCGTTGAAGATTCTGGGCAAACCCGTGGAATTTATTACCGTGGAGGGGGAGAACCATTTCATCAGCGATTACGAGAAGCGTGTTCTCTGGCACAATTCTATCATGGCTTGGTTTGCCCGCTGGCTGCAAGACAGTCCCCAGTGGTGGGACGACCTCTATCCGGAGCGTCGTTGGTAGCCGGTTGGCAGGCAGGCATACAAAAAACCGTTCCCTCGAATAGACAAGCTGGGAACGGTTTTTTTGTGTTAGTATGCTTACTCTTCTTCGGCCTCTCTCTGCAATCTTTACCTATGAATCCCCTTTCCGGGGTTGTTTCGGCCTCCCTCCCGCGCTGTTGGCCGTATTGCCAACCCGCAACGGGAAGAAGGACCACCACAAACAAACATAAACAGGACTGCTTACTTTTTTACTAACTCTTTAGGTCAACTCTTTTTTGTAGGTCTAAAAAACTATGCTTAAAGTTGGATTTAATAAGGTATCTGTATATATTTTCTTTCAAATACTGTGCCACGTCCGGCAGTCTCTTGTTTTTGGCCGCTTTTTTCTGCTTTCTGTCTAAAAGAAGTCAGCTTTCGGAAGAGGTTCCTTTCTTCCGAACAACAGATTTCTTTCTTTCGGACAAGGGCCCTGCTTCTCTCGAACGATAGCTATCTGCTTTAGATAGAGAACGATAGCGAATTGCGGAAAAGAAATCCGCCGACAGTGGGGTGTCGGCGGGAAATTGGTTTGTGGAAAAGAAGGACGCAGTGTGGAAAGTTGTGGAAAGTGTGGAACGTGTTGTGGAATTATTCCACACTTCTTCCTTTTTATGCCTCAATGCTGTATGCTTTCAGCTTGTTGTAAAGCGTTTTCCGGTCGATGCCCAGCAGTTGGGCGGCGCGGCTTTTGTTGTTGCCCGTTTGCCGCAGGGCCTCAATGATGTGTTGCTTTTCGGCCTCCTCGTTGCGCAGCGGCAAGTAGGGCGATGCGGGTGCAGCCTCGGGCAAGTCGCTCAAGTCGGCCGACGTGATGTAAGTCCCGGTGGCCAGCAGTGTGGCGCGTCGGATGGCATTTTTCATTTGCCGCAGGTTGCCGGGCCAGGGATAGCCCATCAGCAGTTGGGCGGCGCGTTCGTCAAATCCCGCCACTTCCTTGCCCATCTCTCGGTTGGCTTGGTTCAGGAAAGAGCGTGCGAACAGCATGATGTCTTCTTTCCGGTCTTTCAGCGTCGGGATGCGCAGGGTGAACTCATTGATGCGGTGATACAAGTCTTCGCGGAACAAGCCTTTCTCGATGGCCAGTTCCAGGTTTTCGTTGGTGGCAGACACCAGGCGCACGTCCACCTGGATTTCTTTTCCCGACCCCACAGGGCGTACCTTCCGCTCTTGCAGGGCGCGCAGCAGTTGTACCTGTACTTCATAGCTTAGGTTTCCTATCTCGTCCAGGAAAATCGTACCGCCGTTGGCCTCGACAAAAGCACCCGTCTTGTCGCTTGTGGCACCTGTAAACGCTCCCTTTACGTGCCCGAAAAACTCCGATGCCGCCAGCTCCTTGGGGATAGACCCGCAGTCGATGGCTATGAACGGATGGCCGGCACGTTTGCTCAGCCGGTGGATGCGGTGGGCTACGTATTCTTTGCCTGTTCCGCTGGCACCGTTGATAAGGACAGACATGTTGGTGGGTGCCACCAGTCGGACATAGTTGTACAGTTGGCGGGCTGCCTCGCTTTCCCCTTCAATGAAGTCCGTCGTTTCCTCCGTCGATGTCTCTTTGACTTTGGCCGCCGCCGGAGACGTTCCGGTGTCCAAGGCTTCGCCTATTTTTTTCAGCAGCTCGTCTGGGTTGACAGGCTTGGCCACGTAGTCCCTTGCCCCCATTTTCATGGCTTGCACTGCCGACTGGATATCGGCATATCCCGTCATGATGATAAGCGGTATGGACATTTGCTCGTCTGCCAGCCAGCGGAGCAGGTCGGTCCCGTCGTGGTCGGGCAGGCGCAGGTCGGACAGGATTAAATCCACGTTCTCCGTTTCGAGGTGTTTCCGGGCACGGGCCACATTGCTGGCCGAGGCTACTTGGAACCCCTTCTTTCCCAGCCACGTCTTCAGCATCATGCCATAGGTGATGTCGTCTTCTACGATTAAAATGGATTTCATTGCCTTCACTTTAGGTTTTCTTTTGCCAACAAAGGTAAGAGGTTTTGACTGAAAGTCGTATATTTGCAGGCTTAAATTAAACAAAAAGGTAAATGAAGCGAAACATCATTGTCATATTAACCATACTCGTTTGCGGCTTGACAGCCTGCAAACCGGGAACAAATCAAAGTAAAATGGAAAAAGAAACCAAACTGAAAATCGAAACCACGGCGGGCGACATCGTGGTGAAGCTCTACAACGAAACACCGAAACACCGTGACAACTTTATCAAGCTGGCTAAGGCTGGCACGTACGATGGAACGTTGTTTCACCGCGTCATCAAGGACTTCATGATTCAGGCGGGCGACCCTCAGAGCAAGAACGCGCCGAAAGGCAAATCGCTTGGCACAGGCGATGTGGGCTATACCATCCCTGCCGAGTTCGTTTATCCGAAATACTTCCACAAGCGAGGCGCTTTGTCTGCTGCCCGTCAAGGCGATAACGTCAACCCCGAGAAAGCATCATCCGGCTGCCAGTTCTACATCGTGACAGGCAAGGTGTATAACGACTCGTCGCTGGCAAACATGCAGGAACAGATTAACCAGATGCGCCTGCAAAACGTGTTCAACGAACTGGCCCGCAAGCACATGAAGGAAATCTACAAGATGCGTCGCGAGAACGACCAGGAGGGGCTGATGAGGTTGCAGGATGAACTGATTGAGCAGGCTGAGGCACAGATGGCCGGGAAACCTCGCTTTGAGTTTACGCCCGAGCAACGGCAGGCCTACACCACTGTCGGAGGAACGCCCCACCTGGACGGCGAGTACACCGTTTTCGGCGAAGTGCTGGAAGGCATGGATGTGGTGGACAAAATACAACGCGTCAAGACCGACCGTAACGACCGTCCTGAAGAAAATGTTGTCATCAATAAAGTGACCGTCCTTGAAGATTAATCATTATACTCTGGATAACGGGCTGAGGCTGGTGCATCATGAAGACACCGGTACGCAGATGGTAGCACTGAACATTGTCTACGATGTTGGGGCACGCGATGAACACCCTGACCACACGGGCTTTGCTCATTTGTTCGAGCATCTGATGTTCGGCGGGTCGAAACACATTCCCGACTATGACGTGCCTTTGCAATTGGCCGGTGGTGAGAACAACGCTTGGACCAACAACGACATCACCAACTATTACTTGACCGTTCCTGCCGCGAACGTCGAGATTGGCTTTTGGTTGGAGTCTGACAGGATGTTGGAATTGGCCTTCAGCCCGCGTAGTCTGGAGGTGCAGCGTGGGGTAGTGATGGAAGAGTTCAGGCAACGTTGTCTGAATCAACCCTACGGTGATGCTGGGCACTTGCTTCGTCCATTGGCCTACCGGGTGCATCCGTATCGCTGGCCTACCATTGGCAAGGATTTGTCTCATATCGCTAATGCTACGCTGGACGAAGTGAAGGATTTTTTCTTTCGTCATTATGCGCCTAACAATGCTGTGCTGGCCGTGACGGGCCATCTGTCGTGGGACGAGACGCGCCGCCTGGCCGATAAATGGTTCGGGCCTATCCCGCGCCGCGACATTGCGCGGCGGACTTTGCCACAAGAACCGGAACAGACGGAAGAACGTCGTCTGACAGTGGAACGTGATGTACCGCTTGACGCTTTGTACATGGCCTTTCGTATGTGCGGGCGTGGCGAAGCAGATTATTATGCCTTCGATGCTTTATCGGATATTTTGAGCAACGGGCGTTCCAGCCGTTTGACGAGGTGTCTGGTGCAGGAACGGAAACTATTCTCGAACATTGATGCTTATGTCTCCGGTTCGCGCGATGCGGGACTCTTGTATATCAACGGGAAACCTTCGTCGGGTGCGACGTTGGAAGAAGCGGAGGCCGCTGTGTGGGAAGAACTGGAGCGTTTGGTTCAGGAACCTGTGGACGAGCGGGAATTGGAGAAGGTAAAAAACAAGTTCGAATCCACGCAGATTTTCGGTAATATTAATTACCTGAATGTGGCTACCAATTTAGCTTGGTTTGAACTGACCGGGAAAGCGGAAGACATCGACCGCGAGGTAGAGCGTTATCGTGCTGTGAATGTCGGGCAATTGCAGGCTGTTGCCCGGCGGGCGTTCCGGCGAACGAATGCTAATGTTTTATATTATAGAACTCACGTTAAATAAATGAACCGATTGTTGCAGACGTACGGTGTACATTACCGGACTTTGTTTTCTTTGGGGATGCCTATCGTGGTGGGCCAGTTGGGAGTTATAGTTCTTGGCTTTGCCGATACGTTGATGATTGGGCATCACAGTACGCCGGAATTGGGGGCGGCTTCGTTCGTGAATAATATGTTTAACCTTTGCATCATTTTCAGTACGGGGTTTAGTTATGGCTTGACACCTGTTGTCGGCAGCTTTTATGGGCGTGGACAGTGGGCTGAGGCAGGAAGTGCACTGCGTTGTAGCTTGGTGGCCAATGTATTGGTGGCATTGCTTGAGATGGCTGTGATGGGTATTCTTTATTTCAATCTCGAGCGTCTGGGGCAGCCTGATGAGTTACTTCCTCTTATTAAACCTTATTATCTTGTATTGCTCGTTTCGTTGCTTTTTGTCATGTTGTTCAATGCTTTCAAGCAGTTTACCGATGGTATTACAGACACGCGTACGGCGATGTGGATTCTGTTGGGAGGCAATGCAATGAATATCGTGGGGAATTATATTCTTATTAATGGTAAGTTTGGCTTGCCCGAGTTAGGGTTGCTGGGTGCGGGGCTGAGCACGTTGTTGTCACGCGTCATGATGGTGGTCGTCTTTGCGTGGATAGTGCTTCGTGCGCGCCGTTTTCGCCGCTATCGGGTAGGTCTGTTGCGGCACTCTTGGTCTTCGGTGCTGTTCCGTCGTCTCAATGCGTTAGGGTGGCCAGTCGGATTACAGATGGGGATGGAAACAGCGTCTTTCAGCCTGAGTGTGATAATGGTAGGCTGGCTGGGTACAATCGCTTTGGCTTCGCACCAGATTATGCTGACCATTTCTCAGTTCACCTTTATGATGTATTATGGCATGGGCGCGGCGGTGGCCGTGAGGGTCAGCAATTATCATGGCCGAGGTGATGTAGTGAACGTGCGTCGCTCGGCTTACGCGGGCTTTCACTTGATAATGGTAATGGCTGTGGTGTTGTCGCTGATTGTTTTTGCCTGTCGTCCCTGGATCGCAGGCTGGTTTACAGACAATGCTGAAGTGGCCGTGCTGGTGCCGGCTTTGTTTGTGCCCTTTTTCATCTATCAGTTTGGAGACGGATTGCAGATAACGTTTGCCAATGCTTTGCGTGGTACGTCGGATGTGCGGCCAATGATGCTGATTGCTTTCATTGCTTACTTTGTCGTTTCCTTGCCTGTGGGCTACTTGTTTGCTTTTGGGTTGGATTGGGGCTTGGTTGGTATTTGGATGGCTTTCCCCTTCGGACTGACTACGGCGGGTATTCTGTTTTGGTTACGTTTCCGTCGTTGTGTACATGTAGGGGCGCGGTGCTGAAAGCCACTCATATTGGTGGACGTGCAATGCTTGGGTTTGAGAGATTGTAATGCAATTTCTTTCTGCCTTCTTGGCAAAGTCTGCATCGGACAAGAGAGCAATCTCGTTTTTTTCCGTATATTTGCCCCGGAATACATTTCTACGTACGCCTATGAATAATGTATCAAAACTCAAGGTCGTAGTCGGTTATACGGTGATGCTGGCCGTGTTGTTCTTCTCTCTTTATTTTGTCCATCGTGAAATGGCCAATCTGACGCAGTCTGAAGGACAGAGTACTTTGTGGATAGATAGTCTTTCGACGTTGTTGAAAGAAAAAGATGCCAATACAGTCCGTATCTTACGTACGTTGGCCGAAGTGAACGATAGCCTTATTTCTGCCTCATGGGCTGAGCGAATCATCACCAGCCGCGATACGGTAGTGGTACGTCCGCGCGTACAGCATCGACGTGTGGTTTATACAGACACAGTCGTTACGCAGCCTGTTGTTTCTCGGGGATTCTTTCGGCGGTTGCGTGATGCCTTTGTTCCCTCCAAGCAAGATTCGGCAGTGCAGGTGAAGACTTCTGTTGAGTATGCTACTGATACTTTGTTAGAGGTCTACAATCCTTTGGATACTTTACAGGCGCGCCTTAAGGCTGTCGTTGAACGCGAACGAGAAGCCAATACCCTTATTCATAAACGGAAGCATCGTCTGCAACAAGTCAATACTCAGTTATCAGCTCGTATTGATACTCTTCTGCGGCATTACGAAGAGAAAACTTTGGAACGGGCTAAGACCGATGCTACCTATCGTCGCGAAGTTCGCTTACAGTCGGCACAGATAGTGGGAGGCATTGCCGTTGGTGCTGTCTTGTTAGCGGCTTTGTTCTTGTTATTGATAGGGAGGGACATCACCCGCAGTAACCGATACCGGAACGAACTGGAAGAAGCGCGCCGACGGGCAGAAAACTTGTTGGCCACTCGCGAGAAGATGATGCTGGCCATTACTCATGACTTTAAAGCGCCTTTGGGCTCCATTATTGGCTATACCGATTTGTTGGAACGGCAAGCGACGGTGGATGGGCAACAGCGCTCATACTTGGAGAATATGCGCGCATCATCACAACATTTATTAAAACTGGTGACAGACTTGCTTGACTTCCATCGCTTGGAACAACATAAGGCTGACATCAACCGTGTGCCCTTTTGTCCGGCCGAACTTCTCGATGATATCTGTGTCAGTTTTCGCCCTCTTACTGTCGAAAAAGGCTTGCAACTGAATTGTCGTCTGGCACCCGAATTGTCTGGTACATATGTTTGCGATCCTTTACGTTTGCGGCAGATTGTAACCAACCTCCTGTCTAATGCCGTCAAGTTTACCGACAGAGGCAGTATTACTTTGACGGCAGGCTACGAAGAAAGCCGACTCGTACTGGTCGTTTCTGATACGGGACGTGGCATGGAACCAGCCGACCGTGAACGCATCTTTCATGAATTCACCCGTCTGCCTGGTGCTCAAGGGGAAGAAGGTTTCGGCCTGGGATTATCTATCGTTAAGATGCTGGTACAGCTATTGGGAGGAACTATCGAAGTAGAAAGTACGTTAGGAAAGGGAAGTTCCTTTACCGTACGCATACCTATGTCATATACTGCGGAAGCGATACCTGTTTCTTCTGACGTAGCTCCCGATACTTCCCCTGCTTTGTGCGATGTTTCGTCCAATGCATCTGTCCACTCCCGTCGTCTGCTGCTGATAGATGATGACCGAATCCAATTGTCATTAACGACAGCGATGTTGGAACAGAAAGGAATTGAAACTGTTGCTTGTTTGCAGATAGATGACTTACTGGATGCTTTGCGTACCACTCATTTCGATGCTTTGTTGACTGATGTGCAAATGCCTGCTCTCAACGGTTTCGAACTTCTGCAACTTTTGCGTGCTTCGAACATCCCCCAGGCGCGAACCATTCCTGTCATTGCTATTACGGCACGCAGTGATATGCAACGAAGTGAGTTTAGCTCGTATGGATTTACGGGATGCTTGCATAAACCCTTCAGTGTGCAAGAACTTATGGAAGAGCTGGAACGTTTGGGACAGTTAGACTTCTCGGCTCTTACGGCTTTTTCGACAGATGACCCGAAAGAAGCTCAGTCTATACTTCGTACCTTTGCTGACGAGACCCGTCTCAATGCCGAACGTATCCGTCGTGCGTTGGAAGAAGAAGATGTTGGAGCATTGGCTGCTGTGGCTCATAAAATGCTTCCCCTTTTCACTTTGATAGGTGCTACGACTTTGGTTGCGTTGTTGAGGCAATTGGAGGCTTCTGCCAATCTCTTGTGGGAAGAAAGCCTGCAAATAACAGCCACGCAAGCTTTAAGCGAAATAGAAACAGCACTGCAGCAGTTGGAACAGATAGTTTTTCTGCCTTCTGGACATGCTATTTCCGGAAAATAATTGCTTACTTTGTGTACTGTTAACGCGTACGACGTATGGCCGAAGAAATTGTTGTGAAGAAAAGACTCTGGTTACGGATTACTCTGTGGGTGTTGTTGACGCCACCTGCGCTGTTTCTTCTGCTGATGGCATTGCTTTATGTGCCATCTGTACAGGATTTTATTCGCCAGAAGGCAACCACCTTAGCCGGAGAAGCTAGCGGTATGGATATTTCTGTCCAGCGTATAGATTTACGTTTCCCATTGAATCTGTTAGTGCGTGGCGTGCAAGTATCACAGCCTGTTGATGAACAACATTCTGATACATTGCTTACTTTAGGGAGTCTGAGTGTGCGCGTGCAGGCTTGGCCATTGCTGCGTGGACAAGTAGAGGTCGACGGTATATTACTGCGGAATGCCACAGTCCATTCTTCCAATCTTTTAGAAGGAATGAGATTGGACGGTACGTTAGGACGTTTTTTCCTGCGCAGTCATGGCATAGACTTGGGTGATGAGTGTGTGATATTGAATAATGTGGAACTGGAAGATACCCGCCTCTCTTTGTCCCTATCAGATACTACAGCTACTGTGCCAGACACCACTTCGACCGCTGTCCGTTGGAAACTGTTACTTCATACGCTCCGGTTGAAAGACGTCTCCGTGGATTTAAATATGCCGTTGGACACACTTTCCCTTTCCGCTCGTTTGCGGGAAGCTCGTATTGAAGAAGCTCGTGCCGACCTTGGGCGGCAAGCATATGCCTGTGAATTGTTCCGCTTGTCTGGAACTTCGTTGACTTATGACAGTGGGCCCACTGATACCTTGTCTTCCATTGCCGCTGGTTTCGACCCTCAACACATTGCTCTGCGTGACTTGAATATTGGCATTGATTCTATGCGTTACGCAGGGCGTAAGATGAGTGCTGTTATTCGTGAGTTTTCTTTGAACGAACATTCAGGGTTGAATATTACTTCTTTATCCGGTCGACTTGTGGCCGATTCTACTCAGATACGTATTCCTTCACTACGTTTGTCAACACCTCACAGTGAAATAGACCTCTCGGCACAAACCTACTGGGAACTTATTGATATTCCTACTACGGGGCGGCTTACTGCTCGCCTTGATGCTCGTATAGGCAAACAAGATGTCTTGTTGTTGGCCGGGGGCTTGCCAGATAGTTTCAAGGAAGCTTATCCTGCTCATCCATTGGTTGTTCATGCAGGGACAGTGGGAAATCTCCGACAGATGCAGATTAGCCGCTTTACCATCGACTTGCCGGGCGCTTTCTCGATGAGTGCAGGAGGGGAACTTTGGAACCTGACGGATAGTCTGGCTCGTAGCATCAACGTGGATTTGGATATGCAGACGCGCGATTTGAATTTCCTGACCGCCTTGGGAGGTGTCACACCGGATGGCTCGCTGGTCATTCCGGACAGTATGCGTCTGGATGCGCGGCTTTCTATGAAGGGTAATGACTGTACTGCCTTCCTTGATTTGCGGGAACGGAAAGGGCGACTAAACCTGAATGCCGACTATGATTTGGCTGAGGAACGCTATCGGATAGATTTGCAGGCAGATTCTTTGCAATTGCATCATTTTTTGCCTAAAGATTCTCTTTATGAGTTCTCGGCTACGCTTTTGGCACGGGGGCAAGGCTTAGACTTCTCTTCTCCGCATACGTCGGCTCATGTGGACATGTCCCTTAAACAATTACAATATGGTAGTTGGAATTTGTCTGGCATTGCTTTGCAAGCTGCTTTGAAGCGTTCGTGGGCTACGGTCAAATTGAATAGTGACAATTCTCTTCTCCGCATGCATTTAGATGGCGGCTTGCACCTGAATCGACCATATATGGACGGGCAGTTGGCTTTGGATTTGAAAGATGCGGACTTGCACAGTCTTGGGATTCTTCCTGCGCCGTTGGGGCATCCGTTGGAACTGGGCTTGAGGGCTGAGGCGCGGCGTGATTCCATCAAACTGCACATCGGGGCTGGAGATTTGGACTTTGACTTTAAGGCTCAAAGCACCTTGAAGCATTTGTTGGAGAAATCTGACGAATTTATGACCTTACTGATGCAACAGTGGGAACTCCGTCGCCTGGATCATGCTGCTTTGCGTCGGGTATTGCCGTCGGCAGGCATGCAGTTGACGGCCGGCCGCAACAATCCTATCGGTTATTATCTGGCTTCTCAGGGTACTACTTTTAACCACCTCAGGTTGCAATTTGGCCTTACTCCCGAATGGGGTATTAACGGGCGGGCGGCGCTTGAAGGTTTGAGAACGGATTCTTTGCAACTGGATACAATCTTTTTTGCTGCCCACCAGGATACTACGCGAATGAGGTTGCAAGGAGGCGTTATTAACGGCCCGCGCAATCCTCATTTTACGTTTCGCAGTACAGTGACCGGTGAAATCCGTAACGAAGACGCAGAACTGACCCTGAACTTTACCGATGCTGAGGGACGCACCGGCGTCTTGCTTGGAGTCAATGCCCGGCCTTTGACAGAGGGAAACGGGAAAGGTAATGGTGTCTTGCTCCGGTTGACGCCTGAAGAACCGGTTATTGCCTATCGTAAGTTCTATTTTACGGAAGGACGGAACAGCTTGTATTTGCATAAGAACATGCGTGTTTACGCCAATATCGATATGCAAGGAGGAGATGGGATGGGCTTTCGCATGCAGTCTGATGTGAGTGACACCGTTTCCTTGCAAAACGTAAACGTGGAGCTGAGCCGCTTCCGGCTGAGTGAGTTGAGTGAAGTGCTTCCTTATCTGCCACAGTTGACAGGCCTTTTCACGGTGGAAGGGAACTATATACAGACTGCCGATGCTTTTCAGGTGGCGGCAGAGGCGGACATTGATTCGCTGACTTATGAAGGAAGGCCTGTGGGTGACTTGGGTGCGGGTGTCACTTGGTTGCCCGATTCGGGAGAAAGCCACTTCCTTAGCGCATACCTGGCTTGCGACGACCGCCAGGTGGCTACGGTGGAAGGACGCTTGGGAGATGCGCAAGGCACCGACGCTTTTGCATTGGATGCTTCGTTTGAACGTTTGCCATTGGAGGTGGCTAATGCTTTCGTCCCGGACGGCATGGTCACTCTGAAAGGACATCTGAATGGAGAGATTGCTTTGCGGGGTTCGACGGAGAAGCCCGATTTGCAAGGCAGTATCCAGTTGGACACGGCCTCGGTCTTTGTCCGTCAGTTGGGTGCGCGTTATTATTTCGACGGTCGTCCTGTGACGATTGCGGGCAATACGTTGTCTTTCGACAAATTCTCTCTCTTTACTACCAGCCGCAATCCGTTTGTCATTGACGGTTCGGTCAGCTTCGCTCATTTGGATCGGCCGACGGCCAACCTGACGTTGCGGGCTGTCAACTACAATTTGCTGGATGCACCGCATACGCGGGAGAGTCTGGTGTATGGTAAGGTCTTTGTAGACATGGATGCTTCGATTCGTGGCCCGTTGGACGCCTTGACCATGCGGGGAAACATGAGCTTGTTGGGGAATACGAACGTGACCTATGTGCTGACAGATTCTCCCTTGACGGTAGAAGACCGTTTGAGCGGGTTGGTGACATTCACTTCTTTTGCTGACAGTGTAGCGACGGATACGTTGCAGGTGGCGGCTGTTCCCTTGGGCGGTATGGAAATTTATATGGGGGTGCATATTGACAATGCCGTGCGTCTGCGGGCCGACCTGAGCCCTGCGGGCGATAAGTATATCGAGCTGGAGGGAGGCGGAGACCTGAATTTGCAGTATACGGCACAGGGCGACATGAACTTGACGGGGCGCTATACGTTGACCGGGGGCGTGATGAAATATTCGCTGCCCATCATTCCGCTGAAGGCCTTCAACTTCAATACGGGCAGCTATGTCGATTGGCGGGGAGACCTGATGAACCCGGCGCTGGACCTGACGGCGACGGAGCGTGTGCGTGCCTCGGTAGGTGGGGAAGATGATGCCACGCGCATGGTCAACTTTGATGTCAGTATCGGCATCAAAGGACAACTGGAGTCGCCCGACCTGATTTTCGATATTGCCGCCCCGGAAGATGCCACGGTACAGAACGAGCTCCAAGCCATGGGAGCCGAGGAGCGCAGCAAGCAGGCCATCGCTATGCTGGCCACGGGTATCTACCTGAACAGCGGGGCAAAGGGAGGAGGCCTTTCGATGGGGGCTGCTCTGAACAGCGTGCTCCAGAGTCAAATCAATGCGTTGGCCGGTTCGGTGAAGGGGGCCAGCATCAGTGTGGGAGTAGAAGACCGGACGTCGGCCGAGACAGGGGCTACGCAGACGGATTATAGTTTCCGCTACTCGCAGCGTTTCTTCAACGACCGTTTCCAAGTGGTCATAGGCGGCAAGGTGTCGACCGGGGCCAATGCCACAAATTCGGCAGAATCGTTCATCGACAACATATCTCTGGAGTATCGGTTGGACAATTCGGGCACCCGCTATATCCGGGTGTTCCACAATAAGAATTACGAAAGCGTGTTGGACGGTGAAATCACAGAGACGGGGCTCGGCCTGGTGTTGAGGCGCAAGATGGACCGGTTGGGTGAACTTTTCATCTTCCGGCGGAAACGTCCGGTTCCGCCTGGGGAAGAGAAGGCGTCGTCCCAATAGCCGCACACGAGCTTCGACCGACGTGGCAGACGCTTTTCCTTCTTGTCCGCAACGCCCTCGGCCGGTCTGGGAGAAAGCCCTCCCCGTCGTTCGGAAGAAGGAAAGCGGCGATGAAGGGCAGAGCCTCACGAATGAAACAATTACATATAATCACTCATTGCGTATGAAACACAGTATTGGGGGCCGACGGTTGCGGCACTTCTTCATAATAATATGCAGCCTTCTGTGGGTGTCTTGTTCCACCACCAGAAACTTGCCGGAAGGCGAGGTACTCTACATCGGCCAGCGGCCGACGCTGGTGGACAATCCGCAACCGACATCCGTGGGCGAAACTGCTCTGGAAGAAGTCGAGGCTGCCTTGGCCAAGGCTCCCAATAATTCGTTGCTGGGCAGCACATCAGTGCGCATACCGTTCCCCGTAGGACTGTGGGTCTACAATGGCTTCCAGAAATATGAGAAAGGCTTGGGGCGGTGGATTTTCAACCGCTTTGCAGCCGACCCCGTATTGCTTTCGACTGTCAATCCCGACATACGCACCCAGGCAGCCACCAACCTGCTGCACGATTACGGTTATCTGCGTGGCACGGTGGACTACGAAATCTTTCCTTCGAAGAAAGACTCGCTCAAGGCCCGCGTGCAGTATGCAGTCCACATGGGCGAACCGTTCTTCATCGATACGGTGGACTATCGGGGTTTCTCGCCTCGCACCTTGGGCATCATGCGGTTAAGCCGCCGGCGTTCACTTATCAGTTCCGGCGAACAGTTCAACGTGCCCGATTTGGATGGCGAGCGTACCCGCCTGAGCAACCTGTTGCGCAACGTAGGCTGCTATTACTTCCGTCCCGATTACCTGACCTACCAGGCCGATACGACGCAAGTGCCGGGACATGTTTCGTTGCGCCTGGTGCCTGTGGCCGGTATGCCCGCCGTGGCCGAGAAGCCCTTCCGGTTGGGGCGGAAATCGTTCTACCTGTTGGGCAAGAATGGTGAGGCGCCCGACGACAGCCTGAAATACAAAGACCTGACCATCTACTACCACGATAAGCTTCGTGTGCGCCCCAACATGCTGTACCGCTGGATGGACTACCAGAACTTCCGCTACAAACGTCAGGTGGAAGACAGTGCGGGAATCGACCGCCGCCGTTCGGCAGCTTCGCTTTACAGCCTTTACCGGCAGACGCGTGTGCAAGAGCGACTGGCCAACGTGGGTATCTTCAGTTATACGGAGATGCAGTATCTTCCGCGAGACTCGGCTTTCGTGTCGGACACGCTGGACGTTCGTGTCATCGCTTCGTTGGACAAACCCTATGATGCCGAGCTGGACTTCAACATCAAGATGAAAAGCAACAATCAGACCGGGCCGGGTGCTGTATTTACTCTGACGAAAAACAACATCTTCGGCGGAGGCGAGAAGTGGAACGTCGAGCTAAAAGGCTCTTATGAATGGCAGACGGGAAAAGACCGCTCTTCGGCCATGAACAGCTACGAACTGGGCCTTGCCACTTCGTTGGTGTTTCCGCGCGTAGTCTTCCCTACGATGGGGCGGAATGAGTACGACTTTCCGGCCACGACGACTTTCCGCCTTTACGTCGACCAGATGAGCCGGGCACGCTACTATAAGCTTCTGGCCTTTGGCGGCAATGCCACTTATGACTTTCAGCCCCGGCCCACCTCTAAACATAGCTTTACGCCTTTCCGCTTGACGTTCAACGTCCTTCGTGACCCTACTGCCGAGTTCCAGCAATTGCAGGAAGAGAACCCTGCGCTCTATGTCAGCTTGCGTAACCAGTTCATTCCGGCTATGGAGTACACGTACACTTTCGACAACAGCTCGTTGCCCCGCAAGCGCAATCCCCTGTGGTGGCAGACCACGGTGACTTCGGCAGGCAATTTCACTTCCGTGATTTACCGCATGTTGGGGCAGGACTTTAAAGAACAGGGAAAGACGTTGCTGGGAGTCCCCTTCGCGCAGTTCTTGAAACTGAACACGGAGTTGCGTTACAACATGCGTATAGACCGTAACCAATCTTTGGCTTCACGCCTGGCTTTAGGAGCCATCTGGTCGTATGGCAATGCCACGACGGCACCCTATACCGAACAATTCTATATCGGCGGTGCCAACAGCGTGCGCGCCTTTGCCGCGCGCAACATCGGTCCGGGAGGCTATCCGGCCGACGAGAACGATACTTATTCCTTCATCAACCACGTGGGAGATATCCGTTTCGAGGCCAATCTGGAGTATCGCTTCCGCATCATCAGCGACCTGCACGGAGCGGTGTTCCTCGATGCAGGCAACGTGTGGCTGATGCGTAACGACCCCGCCCGCCCCGGAGGCGAATTTCGCTGGAAGGACTTTCCCCGGCAGATTGCTTTGGGCACGGGTGTCGGTGTGCGTTACGACCTGGGTTTCCTGGTGTTCCGCCTCGATTGGGGCATTGCTTTGCACGAACCTTACGACACGGGCAAGTCGGGATATTACAATGTGCGCAACTTCATGGACGGCACCGCGCTGCACTTCGCCATCGGATATCCTTTCTGAGTCTTTTTCCCGGGATTGAGTATCGCGTATATAATTATTTTGTACATTTGCACGGGGCTATCGGGCAAACCGTCCCTGCATGACAAGCAATACAGCTATGAATATCATTATAAACTATTAATTTTACTGCAATGAAACCTACTCTATTCCTGCTGGCTGCCGGCATGGGCAGCCGCTACGGCGGTCTGAAGCAGTTGGACGGCCTGGGCCCCAACGGCGAGACTATCATGGATTACTCTATTTACGACGCTATTCACGCCGGATTCGGCAAGCTGGTCTTTGTTATCCGCAAGGACTTTGAGAAAGACTTCCGGGATAAAATCATCTCCAAATACGAGGGGCATATCCCTTGCGAGCTGGTGTTTCAGTCGCTCGATGCCCTGCCCGAAGGCTTCACCTGTCCCGAAGGCCGGACGAAACCTTGGGGCACGAACCATGCCGTGTTGATGGGCGAGCCGGTCATCCATGAACCGTTTGCCGTTATCAACTGCGACGATTTCTATGGCCGCGATTCGTTCCAGGTGATGGGACGTTTCCTCTCTGCCTTGCCCGAAGGCTCGAAGAATACGTATGCCATGGTGGGATTCCGTGTGGGCAATACGCTGAGTGAGAGCGGAACGGTGTCGCGCGGTATCTGTGGAACGGACGAGAAGCGTATGCTGACTTCGGTTGTGGAGCGTACAAAGATTCAGCGCATGGACGGCGAGGTGAAGTACATGGATGATGACGACCAATGGGTGGCCACTCCGGAAACCACGCCTGTCAGCATGAACTTCTGGGGTTTCACGCCCGACTATTTCGCTTACAGTGCCGATTACTTCCGGGGCTTCCTGGCCGACCCGAAGAACATGGAGAACCTGAAGAGCGAGTTCTTCATCCCGCTCATGGTGGACAAACTTATCAAAGAGGGGACGGCTACGGTCGAAGTGCTCGACACCACCAGCAAGTGGTTCGGCGTCACTTATCCCGAAGACCGTCCGGCTGTGGTGGCCAAGATTAAGGCGCTGGTAGAGTCCGGCGAATATCCCGACAAGCTCTTCTGAGCATCCCTTTAGGCATATAAACGGAAAGAGGCTGCCTGCACATACACCCGGAAAAGGTGCTTGCAGGCGGCCTTTCTGTGTTAAAGAAACAGAAAAGATGAGCCTTGCCGGGTTACAACTTATGCTTTCATTTCCTACCTTTGCGCCCGAAATCAACAGTTATATGAGCCGTATGAAAGAATTATCTTACAGCAAGTCTGCTATCTACAAGAACAAGATTCACTTCTTCCATGCCTGGGGTGCGTGCGCTCAGATTTAAACATCCCTCTTCCATTCCTGCTATATCCGATTGATTGTCGCATGGCTTTCGGTGGAAAGCTTGTGTACAACAGTATCTAATCCTTAATCCTTATTTTAGTATGAGCAAAAAGAACAGGCTCATAGTGCTGTGCAGTGCGGCACTATGCAGCTACTACATGTATGCCCAGCAACGTACGATGGGCATGGAAGAAATGTTTCGCTTGGCTGACACGAACAGTAAGAGCATACAGGCTTTACAAGACAGGCAAGGAGGCTGCCGACGAAGCCCTGAAAGCGGCCAAGGCACAGCGTCTGCCCGACATTACGGCTTCGGTGTCGGCTTCTTATCTGGGCGACGGGCGATTGTGGGACAGGGACTTCGGTCAGGGAGTCCGTATCGACATGCCTCATTTCGGCAATAACCTGGTCATAGAGGCTCGGCAGGTGGTTTATGCGGGCGGTGCCATCAGCAGTGGCATTGAACTGGCCGAGCTGGGTCGTGAACTGGCCGAACTGGACTGGCAGAAGAACCGCCAGGAGGTGCGTTTTTTGCTGGCCGGTTATTATCTGGAACTCTACAAGCTGGATAACCAGAAGAAGGTGGTGCAGCATAATCTGCAACTGACCGAACGCGTCATAGACAACGTCAGGGCGAGGCATGAGCAGGGTACTGCCTTGAAAAACGACATCACCCGCTACGAGTTGCAACGGGAGACGCTGAAGTTGCAGTTGGCACGGATTACGGATGCACGCCAGATTGTGAACCATCAACTGGTGACCACGCTGCACCTGCCTGCCGGTACCGACATCTGTCCGGACACCACGTTGCTGGACAAAGAGGTGCAGACGTTGGCGGAAGAGGACTGGCAGAAGCTGGCCACGCAGACGCATCTGGGCCTGCGGCAGTCGGCGGCAGAGGTGCAGGCGGGCAGGCAGAAGGTGAAACAGGAGCGGGCCAACCGCTTGCCGCAGGTGGCCCTGGTGGCGGCCGAGCACGTGGACGGGCCCATTACCATCGAGGTGCCTGTGCTGGACAATAACTTCCATTACTGGTATGTGGGCGTGGGGGTGAGCTACAACTTCTCGGCTCTGTTCAAGAACAACCGGAAGCTGAAGCAGGCACGCCTGAACGTGCGGAGGGCCGAGGAGCTGCACGAATTGGCACAGGAGCAGGTGGAGAACGCCGTGCAGGCCGGGTATGTGGACTTTCTGACCTCCTTTACTGACTGGCACACGCAGGAGAAGAGCATGGCTTTGGCCAACGAGAATTACAGCGTGGTGAGCAACCGTTATGCGAACGAGATGGCCTTGTTGACCGATATGCTCGACGCCAGCAACATGAAGCTCAGCGCCGATTTGGGGCTGGTGAACGCCCGTATCGACGTTATCTACCATTATTATAAGATGAAATACTTGACCCATACACTTTAAAAACAATGACTGACATGACACGTAAGACTAAGAAACTTGTTTATAACACCGTTATCGTATGCCTGCTGTTGGCGGGCCTGGCCT
The DNA here is from genome assembly GCF_023336905.1 of Bacteroides sp. ET71. Taxonomy (GTDB): domain Bacteria; phylum Bacteroidota; class Bacteroidia; order Bacteroidales; family Bacteroidaceae; genus Bacteroides. The sequence continues at coordinate 22,288 of NZ_JAMBLS010000019.1, read as the reverse complement.
ATGTTTGTGCGCGCTTTGTCCATCCGGTGGTGGAGGCCATTGCCGATGCTACGGGGGCGGCTGTGTCGCTCATCCCCCAGGACAATGCTACGGGTAACTTCGTGAAGGTGGAGCGGGAGATGTGGTCGTACCGCCACTTGGTGCCTGTGTTGTTGCTTATCTTCGTGGTGGAGGTGTTGTTCAGCACGGAGCGTGTGCTGGAGGAGGCGTATCTGGGCGAGGTGATGGGTTATGCCGAGATGGTGAGTGTGCGGCTGGATGGTGCGGTGCTGGCGGGCGGCGTGGTGGGTTCGGCGTTGCTGGGCGAGGGGATGCGCCGGGCGGTGGCCGGTGGCGTGGCGCGTGTGTCGGGCTGGGTGGACCGGGCCGGCGTGGTGCCGGGCGTCGGTGACGGTGCCGTGGCGGACGGGTTCATGCGGCAGATGTCCGAGGCGGGGTTGAAGCAGATGTACGGCTGGGCGTTGTATGCGTCGGTGGCGTTGCTGCTGTTGTTGCTGCTGTATGACGCGCCGGTGCGGCGGGGGTTGAAGCTGATGCCGTTGTGGACGCGCTTGCGCCGCGAGGCGGAGGGGTAAAAAGCGGGGGGCGCTATTGAGGCGCCCCCCGCGGGTGTGTGTCCCGGCCCCCCACTGGCCGGGCGATGGTCAGCCGAACGTGCCTTGTCCGGAGTCGTCGTCATCTTCGCCGCCGGTGCCGGGGGTGGTGCCATCCACGGCTTGTGCGGGGATGTTCTCGTCCAGCAGTTCCCAGAACGTGCCAGGTCCTACGAGGCTTCGGGTGGTGATTTCGCTCTTCGTGCCGCGCGACACTTCGGGGATGAAACGCACGCGGGTGCCTTTAATCTGCTTGGCGTTGACCTTGTCGGCCGTGTCCACACCATTGCCTTCGGCGTTGACAGTGTAGTAGAATGTGCCTACTCCTTCCAGCTTGACGGTACGGCCGGAGTTCATAAAGTCCGCCAGCACGCCGCCCAGCAGGTCGAGCACAGATTTCACGTCGCCCGTGCTGAGTGACGACAGGTCGGCCAGTTTCTTGGCCACTTCGGCGGTGGTGACAGGTTTTCCGATGGTCTTTGCCTTCGGGTACCACTTTCCGTTACTCTTGAGTTGTTGCTTGATGTAGTAGCTCATGGTGTCAAAATTTATTATCATTCCCGAAAACTGTCCTTACATGAGCCGCCGTCTCTCCTAAGGAAAGGTGGCGTCTGAGGTAGGGAAAGGTGGCGGGTGAGGTAGGGAAAGGTGGCGTCTTTCCTTCGCCCCCTCCACAACCCCTTGTAGGGCCGTCGCCGGTTCAGATAGGTTATGTAATGATATTTGATTGTCCAGTCCCCGCAGGGACCTGGCACAAAGATAGGCTTTTCTGGCGATAAAACAAGCTTTCGGACGTACTTTTTCCCACATTTTTTTCGGCAACCCCTTGCATAATCCGCAGAAAAACCGTTACTTTGCAGCGAACAATTCTACATTCATGTTTGATAGAAACCACATTTGTCCACAGCTTGACTGTACCGTCCCGTTGGGACGAGTGGGATATGATTTTTTCTTTTTTTGCACTTTTCTAATTATACAAACCTTTTTGATGCGCTGTCCCCGTGAGGGGGTGGCGCATTTTTTGTCACCCGCACATACATGAACCTATTGATATAAACCAAAAACACCCAGAGAATTATGGAAGAAAAACTACGCAAAGTGCTCGTCCTCGGGTCGGGCGCACTCAAAATCGGGCAGGCCGGCGAGTTCGACTACTCCGGCTCGCAGGCACTGAAAGCCCTGCGCGAAGAAGGCATCCAGTCCGTGCTGGTCAACCCCAACATCGCCACCATCCAAACCTCGGAAGGCATCGCCGACCAGGTCTACTTCCTCCCCGTCACCCCATACTTCGTCACGCGCATCATCCAACGTGAGCGCCCGGACGGCATCCTCCTGGCCTTCGGCGGGCAAACGGCCCTGAACTGCGGCACCGAACTCTACCAGTCGGGCGTCCTCCAGCAGTACGGCGTGCGCGTTCTGGGCACCTCCGTCGAAGCCATCATGAACACCGAAGACCGCGACCTCTTCGTCCGCAAGCTCGACGAAATCCCCATGAAGACCCCCAAGAGCCACGCCGTAGAGACCATGGCCGACGCCCTGAAGGCAGCCCAGGAGATTGGCTACCCCGTCATGGTGCGCTCCGCCTACGCCCTCGGCGGCCAGGGCAGTGGCATCTGCCCCGACGAGGAAACCTTCCTCCGCCTGGCCGAGAGCGCCTTTACCTTCTCACGCCAGATACTGGTCGAAGAGAGCCTGAAGGGATGGAAGGAGATAGAGTTCGAGGTCATACGCGACGCCAATGACCACTGCTTCACCGTCGCATCCATGGAAAACTTCGACCCCCTGGGCATCCACACCGGCGAGTCCATCGTCGTCGCACCCACCTGCTCGCTCACTCCCGACCAGGTCGAAACCCTGCAAGAGCTGTCGCGCCGCTGCGTCCGCCACCTGGGCATCGTGGGCGAGTGCAACATACAGTACGCCTTCAACGCCGACACAAACGACTACCGCGTCATAGAGGTCAACGCACGCCTGTCACGTTCCTCCGCCTTGGCCAGCAAGGCAACAGGCTACCCCCTGGCCTTCGTCGCCGCCAAGATAGCCCTGGGCTACACCCTGGACCAGATAGGAGAGATGGGCACCCCCAACTCCGCCTACGTAGCCCCCTCGCTCGACTACCTCATCTGCAAAATCCCACGCTGGGACCTCACCAAGTTCGTCGGCGTTAGCCGCGAGATTGGCTCCAGCATGAAGTCGGTCGGAGAAATCATGTCCATCGGCCGCTCCTTCGAAGAAATCATACAGAAAGGCCTCCGCATGATAGGCCAAGGCATGCACGGATTCGTGGGCAACGAGGGACTCACCTTCGACGACCTCGACCACGAGCTGGCCCATCCCACCGACCTCCGCATCTTCGCCATCGCACAGGCGCTGGAAGAGGGCTACACCATCGACCGCATATACCAGCTCACCCGCATAGACCCCTGGTTCATCCAGCGACTGAAGAACATCGTAGACTACAAGGCAGTCCTCTCCCAGTACGACCGCATCGAAGACCTCCCCGCCGACGTCCTGCGCCAAGCCAAGCGCTTAGGCTTCTCAGACTTCCAGATTGCACGCTTCGTCCTCCACCCCGAGGGAAACATGGAGCGCGAGAATCTCCAAGTCCGCGCACGCCGCAAAGAGCTTGGCATCCTGCCCGCCGTCAAGCGCATCAACACCGTTGCCTCCGAGCATCCCGAGCTGACCAACTACCTCTACATGACCTATGAGGCAGACGGCTACGACGTCAACTACTATAAGAACGAGAAGTCGGTGGTCGTACTCGGCTCCGGAGCCTACCGCATCGGCTCCTCCGTCGAGTTTGACTGGTGCAGTGTCAATGCCGTACAGACGGCACGCAAGCTGGGATACAAGTCCATCATGATTAACTACAACCCGGAGACAGTCTCCACCGACTACGACATGTGCGACCGTCTCTACTTCGACGAACTGTCCTTCGAGCGCGTCTTGGACGTCATCGACCTCGAACAGCCGCGCGGTGTCATCGTCTCCGTGGGCGGGCAGATACCCAACAATCTGGCCATGAAGCTCTACCGCCAGTCAGTTCCCGTGCTGGGTACCTCGCCCGTCAGCATAGACCGTGCCGAGAACCGCAACAAGTTCAGCCACATGCTGGACATGCTCGGCATCGACCAACCCGCCTGGCAAGAACTGACCAGCCTGGACGACGTCAAGGCTTTCATCCAGAAGGTGGGCTACCCCGTCCTGGTGCGTCCCAGCTACGTCCTGTCAGGCGCCGCCATGAACGTCTGCTACGACGAGGAAGAACTCGAGGAGTTTCTCCGCATGGCCGCCAAGGTCTCGAAGGAATACCCCGTAGTCGTGTCGCAGTTCCTCCAGAACACCAAGGAGATTGAGTTCGACGCCGTGGCCCAGAACGGCGAGATTGTAGAATATGCCATCTCCGAGCACATCGAGTTTGCGGGCGTACACAGCGGCGACGCCACCCTGGTCTTTCCCGCGCAGAAGATATACTTCGCCACGGCACGCCGCATCAAGCAAATCAGCCGCCGCATCGCCAAAGAGCTGAACATCTCCGGCCCGTTCAACATACAGTACCTGGCCCGCAACAACGAAGTCAAGGTCATTGAGTGCAACCTCCGTGCCTCGCGCTCCTTCCCCTTCGTCAGCAAGGTGCTGAAACGCAACTTCATTGAGACGGCCACCCGCATCATGCTCGACGCTCCCTATACCCGTCCCGACAAGTCGGCTTACGACATCGACTGGATAGGCGTCAAGGCCAGCCAGTTCTCCTTCTCTCGCCTGCACAAAGCAGACCCCGTCCTCGGCGTAGACATGTCCAGCACGGGCGAGGTAGGATGCCTGGGCGACAGCTTCGACGAAGCACTGTTGAATGCCATGATAGCCGTTGGCTTCAAGATTCCCCAGCCGGAGAAGGGCGTGATGTTCTCCAGCGGTGCCATGAAGTCCAAGGTCGACTTGCTCGACGCCAGCCGCATGCTGCACGCCAAAGGCTATAAGATTTATGCCACCGCCGGCACCTCGGCCTTCCTCAACGCCCACGGCGTGGAGACGACACCCGTCTACTGGCCCGACGAGAAGCCCGATGCCGAGAACAACGTGATGCGCATGATTGCCAACCACGCCTTCGACCTCATCGTGAATATCCCCAAGAATCACACGAAGCGTGAGCTGACCAATGGCTACAAGATACGCCGTGCAGCCATCGACCACAACATACCCCTCATCACCAACGCCCGCCTGGCCGGTGCCTTCATCGAGGCCTTCTGCAACCTCAAGCCGGAAGACATAGCCATCAAGAGCTGGCAGGAGTATAAGTGATTCTTGTGCAGTGAAGGAAGGCGCGGATTGCGCAGATGTGTCCCGGATGTGCCTGTATGGGCATCATTCTTGTGCGGGCCTCTGCGTAGTCCGCGCCTTTTGGGTGTTCATTCACGCAACCGGTACACTTTTACCCAGTCTACCGACATCTCCACAGGCAGCTCCTCAGGACGGGCTTTCCCCACCCACGGGCCTTCTATCTGCATGTCCACCAGCAGGTAATAGGGCGTGCCGAAAGGATACTGCCCCGGTTGCTCCGTCTCAATACGCGGATAAGTGAACGTCTTTTCCCCATTGATAGAGAATACCAGGCTGTCCGGCAGGATTTCTACCGCATAAGTGTTGTAATCGTCTCGGTTGATAGTTCCGGTTCCTTCGTGGGGAGGGATACTGTCATTCTTCAATATATAGGTATAATGGGAGTGCACGGTCTGGTAAACGAAGTCGTCATGGTTTAAATGTTCCATGATGTCTATTTCTCCCCCGTCGGGCCACTTGGCGTTTTCAGGCAGCATCCAGATGGCAGGCCAAGCCCCTTGTGCCCGGCCCAGCCTGGCACGTACTTCCACTTTGCCATGCCTTACGTTAAGCTTTCCCTTGGTGTACAGCCCTCCGGTGAGGTAGCGTGCCGTGTCTTGAGGCAACGCCCCGTTGTTGCAGATGCCACGCAATATCAGGTTCCCATCTTTCAGGGCATATAGCGTATTAGCGTTGGACATGTGGCGGTTCCAGTTTGCCTTTCCCCGGGGAATCTTGCTCCAATATGCTTCATTGAAAGTGCTTCCGTCAAAATGATCTTCCCAAACCAATTCATACGTTGCCTGCTGGGCTTGACTGGCCAGTGCAAGGCAGCATCCGCATAGGGCGGCCATGATTCTTTTTTTTCGCATAGATGTTTCTTATTATCTTATTTTGATGCTCCAAAGGTAAGGCAAAGGAAAAGTTTTTCTTACTGCTGAAGGCTAAAAAAAGCTATAAAGGCAGAGATTTATTAATCTTGTGATGATGATACTTATAGGAGAAGTAAGCAAAAAATGCTGGTGCGAAGAGCTCTCTTCTTTCTTTGTGCGTATAAAAACAAAATACTTAATGTGTTGAAAAACAATCTTTAGGGGAATAGGACGGAAAAAAGAGAGAAAAATAATAGGAAAAAGTTTTGGTAGTCTCAAAATAAGCCGTACCTTTGCATCGCTTTTGAAACGGAAGTGTAACGGACGTTTAGCTCAGCTGGTTCAGAGCGTCTGCCTTACAAGCAGAGGGTCGGCGGTTCGAATCCGTCAACGTCCACCAGCAATGAATACACTTCCCCAAGAACAAAAGACGGACGTTTAGCTCAGCTGGTTCAGAGCGTCTGCCTTACAAGCAGAGGGTCGGCGGTTCGAATCCGTCAACGTCCACTACTTAATTTAATATGCCATAATATAGAAGGTAGTCTTGCAAGTGATTTGTGGGGCTATTTTTTTTGTCCTTATCCGAAGAGGCAGCGGAAGGCTTCTTCTACCTTGCGCACGGGTATCAGTTCTATTTTTATCTTTGCCGTATTCAGTCCTTGCAGGTTCTGCCGGGGCAGGATGAATTGGCGGAAACCTAGTTTCTCCGCCTCGCCGATGCGCTGTTCGATGCGGTTTACGGGGCGGATTTCGCCCGATAGGCCCACTTCGCCAGCCATGCATACCTCAGCCTCGATGGCGGCATCCATGTTGCTGCTCAGTATGGCGCTGATGACTGCCAGGTCGATGGCCGGGTCGTTTACTTTCAGCCCGCCGGCAATGTTCAGGAAAACATCCTTTTGTGCCAATTTGAAACCTACGCGCTTCTCCAGTACGGCCAGCAGCATGTTCATTCGTCGTGTGTCGAAACCGGTGGCCGAACGTTGCGGGTTGCCGTAGACCGCACTGCTTACCAGTGCCTGCGTTTCGATAAGGAAGGGGCGTATGCCCTCGATGGCCGAAGCAATGGCCACGCCACTCATGCCTTCATGGTCTTGGCTGAGCAATAGCTCCGACGGGTTGCTTACCTGGCGTAATCCATCCTGCCGCATCTCGTAGATGCCCAGTTCCGCTGTGCTGCCGAAGCGATTCTTGATGCTGCGCAGGATGCGGTACATGTAATGTTGGTCACCCTCGAATTGCAGCACCGTGTCTACGATGTGCTCCAGCACTTTGGGGCCGGCGATGCTCCCTTCTTTGTTGATGTGCCCGATGAGGATGACAGGCGTGTGGCTCTCTTTGGCGAAGCGCAGAATGGAGGCGGCACATTCCCTCACCTGGGCGATGCTGCCCGGCGATGATTCCAGGCTTTCGGTTGAAATGGTCTGTATGGAGTCGATGATGACCAGGTCGGGTTGCGTGTTCTTAATATGTACGAAGATTTGTTCCAACGAAGTCTCGCAGGCAATGAGGCAATCGCTCGATGTGTGGGTTAGCCGGTCGGCACGCAACTTCAACTGGCGGGCGCTTTCTTCGCCCGATATGTAGAGGATGCGCTTTTCGGGCATCCGCAACACGGTTTGCAGGATAAGTGTGGATTTGCCGATGCCTGGTTCTCCGCCCAGCAATACCAGCGAGCCGCGTACCAGTCCGCCGCCCAGCACGCGGTTCAGTTCATCGTCGTGCATGTCGATGCGTGGTTCGTCATCGGCATTGATTTCGTTTAGTGTCACCGGCTTCGACTTTGCTTTGGCCAGTCCGGTCAGTGAGGGGCGTGCCGCAGGCTCCTTGCGTACGATTTCTTCGACGAAGGTATTCCATTGTCCGCACGAAGGACATTTGCCTTGCCACTTGGGCGATTCTTGCCCGCAGTTGCTGCATACATATACGGTCTTCTCTTTTGCCATTTCGTTGCTTATTTGTGGTCAAAGGTACGATTAATATGGGTAGTTTCCGCCATATTCTGCACTTTTATCGCAAAAAAGTGGGATGAAGTGATAGATTGTATGCTTTTATTGCTACATTTGCAACATCTTATTCATCAGAAACGATAGAAACCAGGCTATGGACAAGTATTATCCGCATACCGTCACATCGATGCGCACCATGACCCTTCGGGGTTAGGGATAGTATTTCGTGTTTCTACGTGTTACACATTATTTTCGGTTTTTCTTTTCCTCCGCCTGCGGAGGCCGCCCGGCAAGAACGGGCTTTTTTCCTACATATTATTTACATACAGTAACTTCATTAATACAGCATACGATGAAAGTAATGAAATTCGGCGGAACGTCGGTAGGTTCCGTGGAGAGCATATTGAGTGTGAAACGCATTGTCGAGGCGGAGGCTGGTCGTGAACCGGTCATCGTGGTGGTGTCGGCATTGGGCGGCATTACGGACAAGTTGATAAAGACTTCGCGCATGGCGGCGGCTGGCGATGCGGCGTATGAGGACGAGTTCCGCGAAATCGTGAGCCGGCACGTGGAGATGGTGAAGCGGGTGATTCCGGAGTTTGACGCGCAGATGACCATGCAGCGCCGGGTGGGGGAGTTGCTCAATGAACTGAAGGACATCTTCCAGGGTATTTATCTCATCAAAGACTTGTCGCAGAAGACGTCGGACACGATTGTGAGCTACGGCGAACGCCTTTCGTCCATCATTGCCGCCCAACTGACGGGGGCGCGGTGGTATGACTCGCGCAGTTTCATCAAGACGGAGAAGAAGTTTTCGAAGCATGTGCTGGACACGGAACTGACGAACCGGCTGGTGCGCGAGACCTTCGGCGAACTGCCTCCGTTGGCATTGGTACCGGGCTTCATTGCCACGGACAAGGATACGGGCGAGGTGACCAACCTGGGCCGGGGCGGGTCGGACTACACGGCGGCCATCATCGCGGCGGCACTGGATGCGGACAGCCTGGAGATTTGGACGGACGTGGACGGATTCATGACGGCCGATCCCAGGGTCATCTCTACGGCCTATACCATTAACGAACTGAGCTATGTGGAGGCGACGGAGTTGTGCAACTTCGGCGCGAAGGTGGTCTATCCGCCGACAATCTATCCCGTGTGCCACAAGAACATACCTATCCTCATCAAAAACACCTTTAACCCGGCGGGAGCGGGAACGGTCATCAAGCAGACCGTGAGCAGTCCGCAGGGCAAGGCCATCAAGGGTATCTCGTCCATCAACGACACGAGCCTCATCACGGTGCAGGGCCTGGGCATGGTGGGGGTGATTGGCGTGAACTACCGCATCTTCAAGGCCCTGGCAAAGAACGGCATCAGTGTCTTCCTGGTGTCGCAGGCGTCGTCAGAGAACTCTACGTCTATCGGTGTGCGCAATGCCGATGCCGACCTGGCGTGCAGCGTGCTGACGGAGGAGTTTGCCAAGGAGATTGAGATGGGTGAGATATCGCCTATGCAGGTGGAGCGCGACTTGGCCACGGTGGCCATCGTGGGCGAGAACATGAAGCATACGCCGGGCATCGCGGGCAAGCTGTTCGGTACGTTGGGACGGAACGGCATCAACGTCATTGCCTGCGCGCAGGGTGCCAGTGAGACCAATATCTCGTTTGTGGTGGACGGCAAGTCGCTGCGCAAGTCGCTCAACGTCATTCACGACTCGTTCTTCCTGTCCGAATATCAGGTGCTGAACCTCTTCATCTGCGGCATAGGCACGGTGGGCGGCAAGCTTATCGAGCAGATTCACAGCCAGCGGCAGCGGCTGATGCAGGAAAACGGCCTGCAACTGAACGTGGTGGGCATTGCCGACGCTTCGCGCTCAATGTTCAGCCGCGAGGGCTTCGACCTGTCCCGCTTCCGCGAGGAGCTGAAGGAGAAGGGGCAGGAGAGCGACACGCAGCGGCTGCGCGACGGCGTCATCGGCATGAACATATTCAACAGCGTCTTCGTCGACTGCACGGCCAGCCCCGACGTGGCGGGCATCTACGAGGAGTTGTTGCGGCACAACATCTCCGTCGTGGCGGCCAACAAGATAGCCGCGTCCAGCGAGTACGAGAATTACCTCCGCCTGAAGCAGACGGCGCGTCAGCGGGGCGTGAAGTACCTGTTCGAGACCAACGTGGGTGCGGGCCTGCCCATCATCAACACCATTAACGACCTTATCCACAGCGGCGACAAGATTCTGAAGATTGAGGCCGTGCTGAGCGGCACGTTGAACTACATCTTCAACCAGCTCAGCGCCGACGTGCCTTTCAGCCAGACCATACGCATGGCGCAGCAGGAGCGCTACTCCGAGCCCGACCCACGCATCGACCTCAGCGGCAAGGACGTCATCCGCAAGCTCGTCATCCTGGCACGCGAGGCGGGTTACCGCATCGAACAGGGTGATGTGGAGCGACACCTCTTCGTGCCCGACGACTTCTTCGAAGGTTCGCTGGATGACTTCTGGCGCAAGGTGCCCACGCTGGACGCCGACTTCGAGGCGCGCCGCCAGAAGCTGGAGGCCGAGCACAAGCACTGGCGCTTCGTGGCGCGGCTGGACGGCGGCCGGGCGTCGGTGGGACTGATGGAGGTGGCCCCCGGGCATCCGTTCTACGGGCTGGAGGGCAGTAACAATATCATCTTGCTGACCACCGAGCGTTACCGCGAGTATCCGATGATGATTCAGGGCTACGGCGCGGGAGCCGACGTGACCGCCGCGGGTGTCTTTGCCGACATCATGAGCATTGCGAACGTCTGATGCAGCGGCGCCGGAAATGCAACCCGTTGGCGTTAAAAACGCGACCCGACGCCGTTAAAAATGCGACCCGACGCATTTTTAACTCCGACCCGACGCGGTTGTAAACGCGACCCGACGCATTTTTGACGCCAACGGGTCGCATTTTAGAACCCTCAAGTATAACCCTAAAAACAAGAAGCGATATGAAACACATTATTATATTGGGCGACGGCATGGCCGACCATCCGTTGCCGCAACTGGGCGGACGGACGCTGCTCCAGGCCGCCCATACCCCTTGGATGGACCTGCTGGCGCGACAGGGGCGCAACGGGCGGCTCGTCACCGTTGCCCCCGGCTTCCACCCCGGCAGCGAAGTGGCCAACATGTCTGTGCTGGGCTATGACCTGCCCACCGTCTACGAAGGCCGCGGCCCGCTCGAGGCAGCCAGCATCGGCGTCGACCTCGCTCCGGGCGACATGGCCATGCGCTGCAACCTGGTCTGCCTCGAGGGCGACCTGCTGAAGAATCACTCCGCCGGGCACATCACCACCGAAGAGGCCGACACGCTCATTCGCTTCCTGCAAGAACGGCTGGGCGACGAGCGCGTCCACTTCTACACCGGCGTGCAATACCGCCACCTGCTGGTCATCCGCGGGGGCGACAAGCGCCTGGACTGCACGCCGCCGCACGACGTGCCCCTGCAGCCCTGGCGGCCGCTGTTGCCTAAGGCCGAGTGCCCCGAGGCGCAGCAGACGGCCGACCTGCTCGACACGCTCATCCTACGCTCGCAAGACCTGCTGCGCGACCATCCGCTGAACAAGCAACGCATTGCCCAAGGCAAAGACCCCGCCAACAGCATCTGGCCCTGGAGCCCCGGTTATCGTCCGCAGATGGAGCCGTTCTCCGCCCGCTTCCCCCAGGTGAGGAGCGGGGCGGTCATCACTGCCGTCGACCTTATCCGCGGCATCGGGCGCTATGCCGGACTGCGGCGCATCGACGTGCCCGGCGCCACCGGACTCTACGATACCAACTACGAGGGCAAGGTCCGCGCTGCCCTCGACGCCCTGCGCACCGACGACTTCGTCTATCTGCACATCGAGGCCAGCGATGAGGCCGGCCACGAGGGTGACATCGCCCTGAAACGCCAGACCATCGAAGACCTGGACAGCCGCGTCGTCGGCCCCATCTACGAGGCGGTGAAGGACTGGCCCGAACCCGTGGCCATCGCCGTCCTGCCCGACCATCCCACGCCCTGCGAGGTGCGCACCCACACGGCCGAGCCCGTGCCCTTCCTTGTCTGGCATCCCGGCATCGAGCCCGACGCTGTGCAGACCTTCGACGAGGTGGCCGCCTGCGAGGGTTCGTATGGCCTGCTGAAAGAAGACCAATTCATTAACACATTCATGAACGCTTAGACTTATGAACTATTACAGCACCAACCACCAGTCGCCCGCCGCCACCCTTCAGGAAGCTGTGGTGCGCGGACTCGCCCCCGACAAGGGCCTCTATATGCCGGAGCATATCCATCCGCTCCCGCCTGAGTTCTATGAACAGATTGACCGCATGACCCTGCCCGACATCGCCTGCCGCGTGGCCGACGCCTTCTTTGGCGACGACATCCCGCAGGACACGCTGCACGAACTGGTGCGCGACACGATGAGCTTCGACATACCGCTCGTGCCCGTCACCGACCGTATCCATTCGCTCGAGCTCTTCCACGGCCCCACGCTGGCCTTCAAGGACGTGGGGGCGCGCTTCATGGCCCGCCTGCTGGGCTACTTCATCCGCCGCGAGGGTGCGGGCGAGGTCAATGTACTCGTGGCCACGTCGGGCGACACGGGCAGTGCCGTGGCCAACGGCTTCCTGGGCGTGGAGGGCATCCGCGTCTACGTGCTCTACCCCAAGGGCAAGGTCAGTGAGATACAGGAGAAGCAGTTCACCACCCTGGGCCGCAACATCACGGCCATCGAGGTGGACGGCACCTTCGACGACTGCCAGGCCTTAGTGAAGGACGCCTTCATGGATGCCGACCTCAACGCCCACATGCGCCTGACCAGTGCCAACAGCATCAACGTGGCGCGCTTCCTGCCGCAGTCGTTCTACTACTTCCATGCCTACGCCCAGTTGAAGCGCGCCGGTCGTGCCGACGGCGGGGTGGTGGTGTGCGTGCCCAGCGGCAACTTCGGCAACATCACCGCAGGGCTGTTTGCCGCCCGCATGGGCCTGCCCGTCAGCCGCTTCATTGCCGCCAACAACCGCAACGACATCTTCTATCAGTACCTGCGCACGGGTGTCTATTCGCCCCGTCCCAGCATCGCCACCATCGCCAACGCCATGGACGTGGGTGCGCCCAGCAACTTCGCCCGCATCCTGGCCCTCTACGACGGCAGCCACGAAGCCATCTCGGCCGACATCAGCGGCGCCACGTACACCGACGAGCAGATTGCCGACACCGTGCGCACCACGTGGCAGCAGCACCGCTACCTGCTCGACCCCCACGGCGCCTGCGGCTACCGCGCTTTGCAGGAGGGGCTACGTCCCGGCGAGACGGGCGTCTTTCTGGAGACCGCCCATCCGGCCAAGTTCAAGGACACGGTGGAGCGCATCATCGGCCAGCCCGTCGACATCCCCGCCAAGCTCCAGGCCTTCATGCAGGGCACCAAACAGAGCGTGCCGATGCCGAAGGACTTCCCCGCCTTCAAGGCCTATCTGATGGGGCAGTGACGATGGGGTTATTACCCAGCAGGGGCGCAGGGTTATGCTCCTGCGGGGGTGCAGGGTTATGCCCCAGCGGGGGTGCAGGGTTACGCCCCTGCGGGGGTGCAGGGTTATGCCCCTGCGGGGATACTTGCCCCCATCCCCCTAAGGGTGCGTACCCCCACCCGCCTAAGGGTGCGTACCCCTACCCGCCTAAGGGTAAGGACCCCCACCCGGGAAGCGGGGTCGAATGATAACCGATTAATTCTTATAAGACATGTATCTGATATCCTTTTTACTGACGGCGGCTGCACCCGCCCAGGCCGCGCAAGACGGGGCCGACAAAGTGCAACAAGTCATACAGCACCTCATAGACGGCGGCGTCGACATCGGCGGGCGCATCCTGGGGGCGCTGGTCATCTTCCTCATCGGGCGTTTCCTCATCTCCTTCCTCAACAAACTGGTGCGGCGCATCCTGGAGCGGCGCAAGGTCGATGCCGGCATCCGCAGCTTCGTGGAGAGCCTGGTGAACATCCTGCTGATGGTTCTGCTCATCGTGGCCATCGTGGACAAGCTGGGCATCGAGACCACCTCCTTCGCCGCCCTGCTGGCCTCGGCCGGTGTGGCCGTGGGCATGGCCCTGAGCGGCAACCTGCAGAACTTCGCCGGCGGGCTCATCATCCTGCTGTTCCGCCCCTACAAGGTGGGCGACTGGATAGAGTGCCAGGGCGAGAGCGGCTCGGTGAAGGAGATACAAATCTTCCACACCATCCTGACCACGGCCGACAACAAGACGGTCTACATCCCCAACGGCTCGGCGTCGAGCGGCGTGCTGGTGAATTACAGCAACGAGGAAACCCGTCGCGTAGACTGGGTGGTCGGCGTGGAATATGGCGAGGACTATGCCCGGGTGGAGGAGGCGGCACGCCGCATCGTCGCGGCCGACAAGCGCATCCTCGACACGCCCGCGCCCTTCATCGCCCTGGATGCGCTGGATGCCAGCAGCGTCAATATCCGCATCCGCGTGTGGGTGAAGAACGCCGACTATTGGGGCGTGTACTACGACGTGCAGCGCGCCATTTACGACGAGTTCAACAAGGCCGGCATCGGCTTCCCCTTCCCGCAACTCACGGTGCATCAAGCCAAGGACTGAGCTCCCGTCAGGGTGTATCGCTTTTGGGTCTGCTCACGGATGTTGGGCAGACCTTTTTGTTTTTGGGCGGTCTAATATCAATTCGTGTTTGACCAGATATTCGGCCGTTTGCAGCATGCTGAAGGCATAATTCTTCAACCTGACAAAAGCTGAGTCGTTAGGTTGTCCGGGTCTGCAAAGGCTGTCGGTATGGAAACAGCGTTCAACGTTCGTCTCCGGGTTGTAAATATACAGATGAAGGGAATCTCTTGCAGCAACCCAATCATCTGCCGTATAGAATATGCATGGCCGTTTCTCACGCAACAGGTCAACTCCCAGGTTGTTTTGCACATAGTCGATGCCCAACAGATGTAACAGAGTCGGGGCTACATCCACTTGCCCACAGAAGTCCGTTCGCAGTTCCGGTGCAATGCCTTTGCCGAAGAACATCAGAGGAATGTGGTTATAGGATTCCGGTAATTCACACTCAGGAGTTGTTACCAGTTTGCCATGGTCGCCCAAGAATACGAAAATCGTATTCTCGAACCAAGGTTCGCGGGAGGCTTGTTGCATGAAGTTGCCGATAGACCAGTCTGCATATTCCACAATCTGCTCCTCTTTCTTGCAACTGCGTGGTCGGAAGTAGGGTGGAATGACATAAGGCGGATGATTACTGATGGTCAGTAGTACGGCGAAAAATGGTTGGTCGCTGTCGGCCTTTTGTCGCAATACGGGCAATGCATATTGGAAAAGGTAATCATCCTGCACCCCGAAATGATTGGCTATTTTGTCTGCCGGATAATCTTCTTGCGAGTATATCTCGTCGAAGCCATTCGTACGGAAGAAACCGTTCATGTTGTCGTATTGCGATTCGTGGGTCATGAAGAATAGGTTCCGGTATCCATGTTCTTTTAATACGGTAGGCAGTCCTGCATAGCGGCGGATAGACGAATCTTTCATAGCATTACGCTTCATGATGGCCGGGAATGAATAGAGTGTAGAGTACATGCCGTGGTTGGTATGTATGCCAGACGAATAGCAATTGGAGAAATGTAATGATTGGTTGTAAATGGAGTCTAAATGAGGCGTCAGGCCCTTATCGGCTCCGAAGCTGTCCATCAGGTGGGCAGACATCGATTCCATCAGGACGATGATGACGTTCTTTTTCTCTCCCTTTTGCGGATTGTCCACTTGCTGAGCTATGGGGGAAATGTCCGTTATGCCAGGCCGTTGTAGCAAGTGCTGTACATTCTTTACAGCCTTGGTTTCGACTGCCAACTGCAACCACTGATGTCCGTCACGATGTTCATCTATTGTGCTATTCAACAGATTGAATACCGGGTTTATGCCTACTTGATTTAAGAAGGGGTCTTCGCAATAAAAGGCTTGGCTTACTTTGATAGGATTGTATCCGCAACGTCCGCGAATACCAAAGATACATAGTCCTATGCAGGCTGCGCCACTGAAAAATATGATACCCCGGCTTGTCCAGTCCATTGTAGTTGCAGAGCTCATGTTTTTGCATCGTTGGTAAGCCCAATTTGCCAGTTTCCACATACTCCAACTCCAGAGAACAGTCGCGACCACGGCTAACAAGAGATATGGGTAATAAGAGCTTTCTTCCAGCACCATGCCGGCTGTGGTTGTTCCGTACTCGAACCAATTGAATATGGATGAATTGATTACCTTAAAGAAGTAGGCGAAATAAGGAATATTGGCAGCCGCAACAAAAGAAGCCAGTCCGTAGAAGATGGAAAAGAAAATAGCTGTAGCACGGAACAATGCTCGTGGAAGCCAGTTCAGTAACGCGCTAATCCAAAGCACAGCTAAAGGAGGCAACAGCACGTAGCAGGCTATCACATTGTCAAACCATAAGCCATAAAGGAAAGAACGGGATTGCAGCAAGTATTCATGCTGGATGGTCAGCGGAAACTCGTAATCGTTTGCGAAGAAGAATATCAGGCGGAATAAGAAGAATAAGGATAGTGCCATTACATGCACGCTCAGTAGGTAAATAAATATAGTACCACCTTTTTTAAGCAGAGCTTTGGGTTGAAGATCTAACATGGGAACTCTCTCTATTTTGAAAAAACGGCTGCAAAGTTATGCATTTGTGTTTACATTTCCAATAAATCTTTGTGTCAGAATCCTGGAAGTAGACTAAAAACAGCGTTCTCTTATGTCTTGAGTCTTTATATGTATAAAGAACCATTCTTCATAGTTGTGGCATAAAAAGAAGAAAAGGCATTTGTAAAGCGTAAGCTTGCAAATGCCTTTTCTTAATGTTTTCGACTCTTTTGTAGCGGGACCCGGGATTGAACCGGGGACCTCATGATTATGAATCATGCGCTCTAACCAGCTGAGCTATCCCGCCATCATTTCTCGTTTGCGGGTGCAAAGATAGAGCATTTGTTTGAATTGGCAAACAGATTACCGCGTTTTTTTTCGTTTTTTTCTGTTCACCCTTGGCCGGTTGGACGATGTCTGGACGTTAGTATGCTGTTTCATAGCTACTTGCCCCGCCTGGTAAACGCCGGGGAAAGCGTTTCCTGCTTGTCCGCACGGAACACGGTTCTTGTCCGCATGAAGCGTGGCTCTTGTCCGGACGGAGCGACATGCTTGAGGCGGTGACGAACGCTCCGATGGCATACTTCTCCTGCTTCAAACGTGAAAAATACTGTCGAATGTATAAAATGAGGAGAATTATATGTCTGGATAAGGAAAAAGTTTATATCTTGGCGGCGCGAAAGGAAATGACCTTTTTGGAAGACGCCATGGAACGTAAAAAAATACACTTAGAATATCTATTAAACGCTACTTCGAAGAATATCCTATGGGATGCAATCAGTACACCGACGGGCCTGGAAGGTTGGTTTGCCGATAAAGTACTGTCTGATGACAAATTTGTAACCTTTTGTTGGGGGAAGACAGAGAAACGTGAAGCCGAGATTGTCGCTATACGCACTTATTCGTTTATCCGTTTTCGCTGGTTGGATGCCCCTAAAGAACGAGAGTATTTCGAATTGAAGATGACAAATAACGAGTTGACCAACGACTATGTGCTGGAAATCACAGACTTTGCTGCTGCCGACGAAGTAGATGATGTGTGCGATTTGTGGGAGTATGAAGTCGATACATTGCGCAGAACATGTGGTTTTTAGTTAACTTTCTATCAAAAATTTCCCTTCCTCCCGTTTTTGTACTACTTTTGCATCTTCAATAGAGACTACGAGACGAATGCCCATGTTGCGTATAAAAAAGTTAGATATATTCATATTGAAGAGCTTCTGCCTGCTCTTTGCGGGTACTTTTTTCATCTGCCTGTTCATCTTCATGATGCAATTCCTTTGGCGATATGTCGATGAAATGGTAGGCAAAGGGTTGGAAATGACAGTTCTTGCGCAGTTCTTTTTCTATTCGGCCTTGGTATTGGTGCCTGTCTCTTTGCCGTTGGCCGTGCTGTTGGCAGCACTTATTACTTTTGGCAATTTTGGAGAGCGTTTTGAGCTGCTGGCTATGAAGGCCGCCGGCATCCCCTTGCTGCGCATCATGCGTCCGCTAATCATCTTTATTGCATGTGTCTCTTGTGTCTCTTTCTATTTCCAGAATGTTATAGGACCTAAAGCCCAAGTCAAGCTAAACACTTTGCTTATTTCTATGAAGCAGAAGTCACCCGAGGTAGATATTCCCGAAGGGGCTTTTTATGACGAGATAAAAGGATATAACCTTTACGTGAAGCATAAGAACCGTGATACAGGCATGCTGTATGACGTGTTGATATATAATTTTGAGAAAGGATTTGAGAACGCTCAGATTATCAAAGCCGACTCCGGCCGTTTGGAAATGACAGCCGATAAGCAGCATCTTTATTTGCACCTGTATAGCGGTGAACAGTTTGAAAATCTGAAAGACCAGAGCGTGAGTCGGAAAAACGTACCCTACCGGCGGGAAGCTTTCCGTGAGAAGCATGCCCTTATTGAGTTTAACTCTGATTTCAATATGGCCGATGAAGGTATCATGAGCAACCAGGCTTCCAGTAAGAATATGCGCACATTACAAGTAGGAATTGATTCGATGCAGATGCGTACTGACAGCATCGGGCGTGCCTATTATAAAGAAGCTATGGCGAATGTCTACAACGTTACTTCCCGCTTGGATCGCAAAGACTCATTAAAGCTGAAAGAGGCTTTGCCGACGTATTACAATATGGACAGCCTGTATGCTGTGGCTACTCTGTCTGAGAAATCCAAAATCTTGTCGAACACTATCGGGCGGACTGGGAGCATCGAGAGTGACTGGAATTTTAAGAGTTTCAATATCCAGCAGACCGAAGCCAGTTTGCGACGTCACATGACCTCGTGGCACGAGAAGCTGACTATGTCGTTGGCATGTCTTATATTTTTCTTTATTGGGGCTCCTTTGGGGGGTATTATCCGTAAAGGCGGGCTAGGTATGCCCGTGGTCGTCTCTGTGCTGATTTTCATTGTCTACTATATAATCAATAATACGGGCTTCAAGATGGCTCGCGATGGGAAGTGGATTGTCTGGATGGGTATGTGGACCAGTACAGCCGTCTTGGCACCCCTGGGGGCTTTCTTTACCTATAAGGCTAATAAAGATTCTGTGGTGCTTAATGCCGATGCTTATATCAGTTGGATAAAAAAGGTTTTGGGCATACGCAGTGTGCGGCATCTTTATCGTAAGGAAGTTATTATCCATGATCCGGATTATACACGTCTGCCGGGCGATTTGCAAATGTTGTCGGAGCAATGCCGTGCTTATGCCGAAGGCCATGACTTGAAGCGGATGCCTAATTACTTCAAGCTTTGGATGAACTCTGGCGAGGATGTGGAGGTGGAAGATATAAGCGCCCGTATGGAGACTCTTATAGAAGAGATGTCTAATACGAAATCTCCTAAGTTAATAGCTGTGTTGAACAATTATCCCATTATTCCGGTCCGTGCTCATGTGCGTCCTTTCCGGAGTTATTGGTTGAACGTGGCATGTGGCATATGCGTTCCGGTCGGATTGTTTTTCTTCTTCCGTATTTGGGCTTTCCGGCTTCGCTTGAGTAAAGACATGGAGCGTATTATAAAGGCGGATGACGATGCTATTTACGTTATTAATTCTTTGGAATGAAGAACTGCGGAAATAAAGGCGGTATCGGAAACCGCCGATGCTGAAAGTTTAATAATTAATAGTTGATGAGATATGGAAAATATTAAGTTGAATTCGATAGAAGAGGCGATAGAAGATTTCAAGTCTGGAAACTTTGTCATCGTGGTGGACGATGAGGACCGCGAGAACGAGGGCGACTTGATTATCGCCGCCGAGTTAATCACGCCTGAAAAGGTGAACTTCATGTTGAAGCATGCGCGTGGGGTGTTGTGTGCTCCCATCACGATATCCCGTTGCAAGGAACTGGATTTACCTCATCAGGTGGTGGACAATACATCGGTGTTAGGAACTCCCTTTACCGTGACCATTGATAAACTGGAAGGTTGTACCACAGGAGTGTCGGCTGCCGACCGTGCAGCAACCATCCGTGCACTGGCCGATCCGGCGTCTACGCCTGCTACGTTTGGTCGTCCCGGACACATTAATCCACTGTATGCTCAAGAAAAAGGGGTCTTGCGTCGTGCTGGACATACAGAGGCCACTATCGACCTGGCCCGCCTGGCCGGCCTGTATCCGGCGGGTGCGTTGATGGAGATAATGAATGACGATGGCACGATGGCCCGTCTGCCGGAACTGCGCAAGTTTGCCGACGAGTATGGCTTGAAACTGATTTCTATCCACGACCTGATTGCCTATCGCTTGAAGCAGGAATCTATTGTTGAGAAAGGAGTAGAGGTGAATATGCCTACGGCTTATGGCGATTTCCGCCTGATTGCTTTCCGCCAGAAGTTGAACGGGCTGGAGCACGTGGCGTTGTTCAAAGGGACGTGGAAGCCGGATGAGCCTATCTTGGTACGGGTGCACTCGTCGTGCGCTACGGGCGACATTTTTGCCTCCAAACGTTGTGATTGTGGGGAGCAGTTGCACAAGGCTATGCAGATGATTGAAGCCGCCGGCAAAGGCGTGCTGGTTTATCTGAACCAAGAAGGGCGTGGCATCGGCCTGATGGAGAAGATGAAGGCTTATAAGTTGCAGGAAGACGGCATGGATACGGTGGATGCTAACATCTGCCTGGGACATCTGGCCGACGAGCGCGACTATGGCGTGGGGGCTCAAATATTGCGTGAGCTGGGCGTGCACAAGATGCGCCTGATGACCAATAACCCCGTGAAACGTGTGGGACTGGAAGCTTATGGGCTGGAAATCACCGAGAATGTTCCCATCGAGACAACTCCCAATCCGTATAATGAGCGTTACCTGCGCACGAAGCAGGAACGCATGGGGCATACGTTGCATTTTAATAAATGAAAGATTGTTTATAACATAGGAGGAAAACAAGATGAATCAATTATCAGACCGCGTGAACAGCTTGTCGCCTTCGGCAACGCTGGCCATGTCTCAGAAAAGCGCAGAATTGAAAGCGCAGGGCATAGACGTTATTAACCTGAGTGTGGGGGAACCTGATTTCAATACCCCAGACTATATCAAGGAGGCTGCCAAGAAGGCTATCGACGAGAATTATTCCCGCTATTCGCCTGTGGCCGGCTACCCGGCTTTGCGCAACGCCATCGTGGCCAAGCTGAAGAATGAAAACGGGCTGGACTATACGGCCGCCCAAATCTCTTGTGCCAACGGTGCCAAGCAATCTGTCTGCAACACCATTCTTGTCTTGGTCAATCCGGGCGATGAGGTCATCGTGCCTGCCCCTTACTGGGTGAGCTATCCGGAGATGGTGAAGCTGGCCGAGGGTGTTCCCGTTATCGTGTCTGCCGGCATTGAGCAAGATTTCAAGATGACGCCTGCCCAGTTGGAGGCTGCCATTACGCCGAAGACCAAGGCGTTGATACTGTGCTCGCCGTCCAACCCTACCGGCTCGGTTTACAGTGCCGAAGAACTGGCTGCTCTGGCCGCCGTGCTTCAGAAGCATCCGCAGGTCATGGTCATAGCCGATGAGATTTACGAGCATATCAACTACATAGGCCGCCATCACAGCATTGCCCAGGTTGCGGGCATGAAGGAGCGCACGGTGATTGTGAACGGCGTGTCCAAGGCATACGCCATGACCGGTTGGCGTATCGGTTTCATTGCCGGGCCCGAATGGGTTGTCAAGGCAGTCAATAAGCTGCAAGGCCAGTACACGTCCGGCCCTTGCTCGGTGTCGCAAAAGGCTGCCGAAGCTGCTTATACCGGCACCCAGGTTCCCGTCGAAGAGATGCGTCGGGCGTTCCAGCGTCGCCGCGACTTGATTGTCCGTCTGGCCAAGGAAGTGCCCGGCTTCGAAGTGAATGTGCCCGAAGGCGCTTTCTACCTTTTCCCCAAATGCAGTTCCTATTTCGGCAAGTCGGCTGGCGACCGCCGCATTGATTCGGCCGAAGACTTGGCTATGTATTTGCTGGAGGTGGGGCATGTGGCCTGCGTGGGCGGAACCTCATTCGGTGCCCCCGATTGCATCCGCATGAGCTATGCCACGAGCGATGAAAACATCACCGAGGCCATTCGTCGTATCAAAGAAGCCTTGGCTGTCCTGAAATAAACGCTTCGCTATTCCGGACAAGAAGCGTCGCTCTGTTTCGGAAGAAGCGCGCTTTTGGCGGACAAGAAGCCTGATGCGGGAGAACACGTTTGTTGGCTGGAAACGTGTTCTCCCGCTTTTTTTGTCTGGTCGGGCAAAAAAAAGTGTTTTTTATTTGGAGATTCAGAATAAAGCAGTACCTTTGCACCCGCAAACCACGAGAGACTTCGGGGTGTAGCTCAGCCCGGTTAGAGTACACGTCTGGGGGGCGTGTTGTCGCTGGTTCGAATCCAGTCACCCCGACCGGTTTTAGAAGGAAGTC